>CAZJWA010000001.1:0-38071 GCA_964549585.1 uncultured Butyrivibrio sp.
TTTATTTTATAATTTCGTAATTTTCTATTGTATGTAAGTTTGTCATATGGTATTCTAATTTTCGTGACATGAAGTCACGACTCTGGAGAGTCCAATCATAAGCCTTTTATCGAGGTTTTTGGCGCCGAAGGTGTACGACATCATTTTAAATTTTTCGTGATGTTAATCTCTCAGGCAAAAGGACAGAGCATAAAATAACGATTTTATTCCTGCACATGTCTTTTCACTTACTTATTCGTTATTTTTCATATGCTTGTTCTTCTCTGGGGCTGATAATATATCAGCTCTTTTTTTATTATTTTGTTTAAAGAGAAAGGAACAAAATCATGTTTGAAACAATCGACAACATCTTAAACTCCATCGACAGCTTCGTATGGGGCGTCCCACTAATCGTACTTATCCTTGCGGTAGGTATTTTCCTCACTGTAAGACTTAAAGGTCTTCAGTTCTCCAAGCTTGGTCCTGCAATACGCTACATTTTCAAAAATGAAAAGAGTGGAACAGACGGCGAAGTCAGCAGTTTTGGCGCACTTTGTACCGCACTTTCAGCAACAATTGGAACCGGTAACATCGTCGGAGTTGCTACCGCTCTTGTTGCAGGTGGTCCCGGAGCTCTCTTTTGGATGTGGCTTGCAGCTCTTCTTGGAACAGCTACAAAGTATTCTGAGTGTCTTCTTGCTGTTAAGTACAGACAGGTTGCAGAGGATGGTCATATTGTAGGCGGACCTTTTTACTATATCGAAAAGGGTATGGGTTCTAAATGGAAATGGCTTGCAAAGATTTTCGCATTCTTTGGTGTTGGTGTTGGTCTTTTCGGAATAGGAACATTCACACAGGTTAACGGAATTGCAAGCGCAGTCAATAACTTTTTTGACCCAAATAACAATTTTGCAGTAAGTCTTTTTGGAAGAGAATATTCATGGACAGTAGTTATTACAGGAGTCATCCTTACAGTATGTGTTGGTCTTGTAATAATTGGTGGTCTTAAGAGAATATCAAAGGTTGCAGAGGTTATCGTACCTTTCATGGCAGTAACTTATGCCGTAGCAACAATTCTTATCATTTTGTTTAATATTACTAAGGTTCCTGGCGCTATAGTCGAAATCGTCCAGAGTGCATTTGGTCTTCGTGCTGCAGCAGGTGGTGCAATCGGTGCAATCATCGTATCAATGCAAAAGGGTATCGCACGTGGTATCTTCTCAAATGAAGCAGGTCTTGGAAGTGCTCCTATAGCTGCTGCCGCTGCTCAGACAGA
This sequence comes from uncultured Butyrivibrio sp., assembly GCA_964549585.1. GTDB lineage: Bacteria > Bacillota > Clostridia > Lachnospirales > Lachnospiraceae > Butyrivibrio. The sequence goes on from CAZJWA010000001.1 coordinate 1,256, forward strand.
TGAACCTGTTCGCCAGGGTCTTATCTCAATGATGGGAACATTCATCGATACTATTGTAATTTGTACTCTGACAGGTCTTACAATTGTTATCACAGGCGCATGGGATATGGGTCTTGAAGGCGTAACAGTTACAACCAAGGCATTCCAGCTTGGTCTTCCATTTCCAAGCGCAGTAGCTTCCTTTATCCTGATGGCATGCCTTGTATTCTTTGCTTTTACAACTATTCTTGGATGGGATTACTATTCAGAAAGATGTATCGAATACCTTACAGATGGTAAGATGAAGGTTGTTAAAGCTTATCGCTGGTTATACATTCTTGCCATTTTCATTGGACCTTACATGACAGTATCTGCAGTTTGGACAATAGCAGATATCTTCAATGGTCTTATGGCAATTCCTAACCTCATCGCACTTGTATCTCTTAGCGGCGTCATCGTTGCAGAGACAAAGAAATATTTCGATAAGGTAAAAGAAATGGATAAAGCTGCTTGAAAGCAGTATAGATCATAGATCTTGATATTTAATCAAAAGATATATTAGTTGTATCTTTTTAAGTGCTTTATTAAAAAAGACACTGCAAAAATTTGGTAAATGATATTCATCCAAATTCATGCAGTGTCTTTTCTATGATATATTCAGTACTTCTTTTTGCTCTTACTTAAGTTCTTCTAGCTTCTTTACTGCTTCTATAAAGTAATAGTCCCCATAAATAATTGGAAATTCATGCTCCTTATCATCATAGGCGGCAGTACATTTTTCGAGAAGATTATCAATATCAGAGCTCCAGTTAATTCTCTTTTCATCAAGAGTCTTTAAAAGACTGATTGCAGTGTCAAGATAGAGCCTGGCATCTCTTTCCTTACTGTTATTATCCTTTTCCTCTAAAGGCTGCTCCTTATTCATTAGTGCCTTGGCAAGTTCAATAAGTCCGCAGGCTGTAATTGCAGAAGCTGTTGTGTCTTCAAGTGTAACATCTGCAGGCTGTTTGTAATCAACCGGAATAAGAAAGTTCTTCGGAATGTTTGCAAGTATATAATTTGCTATACGCTCTGCCGTATGTAAATATCTCACCTCGTGTGTGTAATTATAGCTCTGCACAAAGCCGTATAGTCCCCAGCTCTGGCCTCTTGTCCATGACGAGCCATGAGCGTAACCCTGACCTTGAAGTGATTCTATTCTATCACCATTAAATGGGTCGAACCTTACAATATGGCATACCGAGCCATCTTCTCTTACAAAAGCCTTTATCACAGTATCCGCATGTGCCATAGCCATCTGCTTAAAACGCGGATCAGTTGTCTCATTAGAAGCAATATATAAGAGCGGCAGATTCATCATGCAGTCAATGATTGCAATTCCTCTTCTATCTACCTCATCCCAGTTATTCCATGCTCTAAAGAAATTACCTGCCAAATTAAATCTTCCACACAGATTCTCAGCTGCAAGGATCATTCTCTTATATGACATTTCATTTGAATCATATCTATAGTGCCTTACTGCAGTTGGAAGCCAGCGAAAGCCATTATCATGGTCAAGAGCATCAGGATTCATCAGCACTTTATCAAGTTTATCTTCAAGCTTTGATGCGACCTGCAAATATGTATCGTCCCCTGTCATGTCAAACATATCCCACATGATTCCACCAAAGAAGCCGTTCGTCCACCAGCCGATTTTATCATCTGCTGACCAGTCATCAAAAACGCCATTCTTTGCAGTATACGGTATTTTATCACCGTTCCTACCAGTTACCGGTTTCATCTTAGCTATAAGCTTCTCACATACAGAATCTGTCCATGCCTTATCACTATCACTTAATCTGATCAAATCTTCGCCCTCCGGAAAATACAATCAAGTATAGACAAAATATCAATCCTACGTTTATAGCTTATACTTTCCGGCGCGCAAATTCCACACACGATTCTTGCATTTATTGAAGTCAGATTATCTTATTCTATTTCTTTTATCGGAGCTTCTCTATGTTCAACACTTGTCGAAAAGACTATCAGTGTCTTCGTTCTTCCAAACTGCTGCAGCTCATTTACGAAATGATCAAGCTCTGTCGTTGTCTCAAACAATGTCTCAATCAGCATGGCATAGTCTCCGGTAACACAGTTACATTCAACGACATTGGAAATCTTCTTGATAAAAGGATAGAAAACCGTCTTTTGAACCGGCTCAACCTCAAGATTAATAAATGCCTTAATGTGATAATTCATCATCACGGGATTTACTCTCGCCTGATAGCCAAGTATCACGCCGTCTCTTTCAAGTCGTTCAATTCTGGCAGAAACTGATGGCGATGACATATGAACATTTGCTGCTATTTCTTTTAGCGGCATTCTCGCATTTTTTTGCAAAAGAGTAATTATTTCCTTATCTGTTGAATCAATTCTTCTCATACTCACATCCCTGCCCTTTCTAATAAATTCACCTAAAGCCGAACCATAATAGAATTGGTATAAAAAAACAGGCAAGAGAGCCATATGCGGCGCCCTTGCCTGTTTCAAACTTTGAAGTAAGAATAACATGCAAAAGGTATAAAAGTAAATACTTAAATAATCAAAACCAGAAGGGGTTAAATAAAAAAGCAAATCCCGCATTTGGACTATGCTCACGGCTTACATCGCGATTGCTTTGCTCTCATATTCAGCATCAGTCATATTATGAGGGTCCAAAACTTCAGTAAGAAGCTTCTCATCCATAAGAGAATATTTAAGAACAAGTTTTTTTACAGGGACAGAAGTTTTAAGAGATTCCTTGGCAAGCTCTGCTGCCTTCTTGTATCCAATATATGGGCAAAGCGCTGTAGTTATTCCTACGCTTGCATCAAGAAGCTCTTCGCAGCGGGACTCATTGGCAGTAATTCCGGCTATGCAGTTCTTAGTAAGCGTATCTACGCCGTGAGTTAGCGCTGTAATTGATTCAAATATATTAAAGAAAACAACAGGCTCGAAAGCGTTAAGTTCCATCTGACCTGCTTCTGCAGCCATTGCCACCGTTGTATCATTTCCTGCAACAAAGAAGGCTACCTGTGACACTACTTCAGGAATAACAGGATTAACTTTTCCCGGCATTATCGATGAACCATTCTGCATTGCCGGAAGATTGATTTCGCCAAAGCCTGCACGAGGGCCGCTCGCAAGAAGACGCAGGTCATTGCACATCTTCGAAAGATCGATTGCACAGGTCTTTAGAACTGATGAAATCGTGACAAAGCCGTCAAGATTTTCAGTTGCATCAAATAAATCCTCTGCCTGCGTAAGTCTGTGACCACTTACTTTACTTAGAACCGAAGCGATATTCGAAAGATAATACGGCGTTGTATTTATAGCCGTGCCAATTGCTGTAGCACCCATGTTAACGACAGTCATCTCTTTTGAAGAAGCTTTAATCCTTGCCCTATCTCTTTTTACCATTGAATAATAAGCATGAAAGCTCTGTCCAAGGCGCATAGGAACGGCGTCCTCGAGCTGAGTTCTTCCAATTTTGATAACGTGATCGAATTCCTTTGATTTTGCCAAAAGAGCTTCCTCAAGAAGCGAAAGTTTATTATCCAAAGTCTCGAGCAAATCAAGAACAGTAAGCTTTCCGGCTGTTGGAATAACATCGTTAGTTGACTGGCACATATTAACGTGGTCATTTGGATGAACAATCGAATAATCACCTTTTTTGCCACCAAGAATCTCAATTGCACGGTTTGCAATGACTTCATTCGCATTCATGTTAGCGCTTGTTCCTGCGCCTCCCTGAATACTGTCGACGATAAATTCTGACTGAAACATTCCCAAAATCACTTCATTACATGCAGAACCATTGCATAAGCGATTTCTGTATCAAGTCTGCCACTGTCACCATTCGTGATTGCACAGGCTCTTTTAATCTTGGCCAAATTCTTAATAAAAACAGGATTCATTCTATGACCCGTAATTGGGAAATTCTGCTTTGCCCTAAGGGACTGAACGCCGTAATATGCACCCTCCGGCACTTCCATTGCTCCAATTGAATCTGACTCGATACGTGTTATCTTTTCCATGACTTCCCTCGCCTTTTTATTTGATGTGGTGAGGATAGCACCAGGAAAAGAGCAAGTAAATAGAATTAGGCAAAGTCAGAAAAAGAGGTTGTTTTTGAGAGGCTATACCTAATATTATTAGGTTTTCCTGTCTCATTTCTAAGAAGTAAAGCCATTTGATATTTTATTATCAATTGGCGTACAATGTGTACTTAGATAAAGAACCATTTATCAAATAATTTCAGAGGAAGTTTTATATTATGAAGGTCAATTTCCATACACACACGACAAGGTGCGGGCATGCATCCGGCGAGGATACAGAATATATAGACTTTGCGATAGACCATAAATTCGACGTACTAGGATTTTCAGATCATGGTCCATATCCAGATCATGATTATGGCTCACGAATGCCCTTTGATGAGCTTGAAGGCTACCTTGACGCAGTTACAGAGTATAAGCGCACATACAAAGACAAGCTCAAAATACTCTGCGGACTTGAGATAGAGTACCTGCCAAGATATAACAGCTACTACGAAAAGCTTCTTGCAGATAGCAGAATCGACTATCTATACATGGGAGAGCATTTCTACGATAATTCACAAATTAATGATATCTCCAATGCCTATGATACTGATAACACAAGCTACTATATTGAATATGCCAAAGCTATAGTAAATGCCATGCACACTGGCTATTACAAGGCATTTGCTCACCCTGATCTTATATTTATCAATGAACTTGCCATAGATGATAACTGCCAAAAAGCTATGGACATAATCATAGAGGGCGCCGCAGCCACAAACTCTATTCTTGAGTATAATGCAAACGGTCTTCGCCGCGATGAGATAGATTTTCCTGATGGCAAAAGAGTACCCTACCCGCTGGAACGTTTTTGGAGAGAAGTTGCAAAGACTAACATCCGCGTGGTTGTTGGCGCAGACGCACACACCCCGGCTCATCTATGGGATGAATATGTAGACGCCTCCTACGCAAATCTTGAAAGGCTCGGGATTACTCCGGTAACTGATATTGGAATTTAACATTAATTATTCTATAAGAAAGACCGGCTTGGCAGTCATGTGACTGCCAAGCCGGTCTTTTTGAATAATAAAAAAAGCTCATAATAGAATTTATCTTATGCCATGCAGCTTCCGCCGCTGGTTCCTCTATTCTGATCACCACTTTCATAGTTTGCCTTAAAAGAGGAATTGATTTCCTTTAGTTCCTTTTTGCCATAAATGTAGTCATCATACATTGAGATAATTCCTTCAGCGCAGCCATCACACAGGCCTGATTTAATTCCAAGAGATTCCTGTACAATTTGCTCTCTTTCTTCTATTGTTGTTTCTGAAATAAGTATTTTCTGATTCACCTTAATTGCCATGCCTTTCAAATGTTGTCACAGTATCTATTATATTATAATCCTTCTTTTCAATCTATCAAATCATCGTGATAGTATTATCGTTTTTTTGCTATACATAGTATACAATACCAAGTAATGAATTTTTATCATATTTTGAGTGTTTACCTTGATTGAAACGTGATGTATGATAATTTTGTGTGTTTTTTCGTAGAATTAAGTGTTTACGAACGTGTTTAAGTTGTATTATAATAATGAAGTTGTCTATTTTAATAATTTGTATGATTTCTTTATCATAATTTTATGTGCCAATTCTTATTTTACTCGATAGCAAGGCATTTTTAGCACATTTTTGCAAATGCATGGACGCATTTGGTTCTGTATGAGGGATTGTAATGAAAAAAGTGCTAAAAGGAATAATAGATCCGCTTAATGTCTTATGGCTTGCAATTATTGTCTCAATTATCTGTATTGCTATCTCTTCCTATGGGGTTCCACATTATCGCCCTTTTTCAGATGCTGATAATAATGATTTTTCATCCGGATGGACTACGCTCTCTGGCGAAGCAGTTTCGCTTACCTCTCTTGATGAAGTATCTCTTAATGAAAATAACTGCATAGTTCTTACAAAAAAACTTCCTTTTCCTCTTCACGAAGGATTTAGCCTAAATTTTCGCTCCAAAAACATGAATTTTGAAGTCAGAGTTAATACCAAGGAGCTATATTCTTTTTATCCTCAAAATGGAATTATGTCAGGCAGAAGCTCAGGCTCGTCTTTCCACAGTATCTTTATGGATTCATCTGATGCAGGTCTTCCTCTGTATCTTTACATTTATCCTTTATATCAAAATGATGGTGGGAGCTTTATAGATGAAATGGTTTTAGAACCATCCGGTATCTATTATCAGCATTTCCTCGAATCTCACTTTATCCCATTTATGCTGTGCCTTATCGTGGTAATAATTGGTCTTGTACTGCTTGCCGCTTCTTTTGTTCTTCGAAGAAAATTTGTTTCAACAAAGTGGGTTGCTTCAATAGCTTTTTTTGCAATATGTGTTGGAACCTGGGCAGGGCTTGAAACTCTGTTCCTTCAGATGCTGACAGGAAGCCTTACACTTATCCATTCAATAAACTATCTGCTTCTTATCATCATGCCATACCCCGCAGTTCAACTGGTAAATTGTCTTCTTCAAAAGCCACAAAAGCGTTACATGAATTTTGCCTGCATTTTGGTACTGATTGAACTGGTCTTATGCTATACGCTGAATTTCCTGAAAATATATGATATGCATGAATGTTTGCCGATTGTTCACACTTGCATCGGAATCGGTATGGGCGAAATAATTTACATGTTTATAAAAGATTTTTCCTTCTGCAAGTGGAATCATTTAAAGCCAAAGGATCCCTATTCAATTATTGGTTTCTTTATTTTATTTATTTTCACTACTGCAGAGATAGTAATCTTCTGGATAAGTAACGAGAATACTACAGATTCAGGAGTACTGCTTAGCGCAGGACTTTTGATTTTCATAGTCTTCGCTGCTATTGGAGCTATGTCTCATGTTGTAGAGCAGCTTCGACTTGCAAGGCAAACTGAGGTTATGAAGGTTCTCGCATTCAAAGATTCTCTTACAGGGATTCCGAACAGAACTGCATACACGAAAATGCTTGGTGAACTTCGACAGGATTTAAAGAAAAACAGCAAATGCCGAATTCTTGTCTGCCAGATGGATGTTGATCACTTAAAGCCTGCAAACGATATGTACGGACACGAATATGGCGATCAGCTTCTTCGCTCAGCAGCTGAGATAATTGAAAAAGCCTTCGAGTCCAGTGGCTTTTATTATCGCACTGGTGGCGATGAATTTGCGGCTTTTATTGAAAGTGAAAATGCAGAAAATGATTATATTCAATGCTTCAATAAATTGAATGATTATATTGAACAGTACAATAAGCTTCCTGATACAAGGATTCCCATTTCTATTTCCTGTGGAACCGCTGTTTGCGGAGGTGAAACCTCTCTTTCACTTGGTATGGCTCTTCAGGAAGCCGATAAGAACATGTATAAGGCAAAGCGAAAGAAAGAACATAGAAAAGAGTATATGCCTGAATAAATTTCAAAAAGGTTTTGGTTATAGTTTTCTCTTGGTAATGCTCATAGCAAACGGCGTCTGCTTTGATTAAAGCAGACGCCGTTTCTGTTTAATAATTATATTTCTATCTTATTTCCATTATGCAGGATTTCAAATTTGCAGGTTTTAAAATCTGCTTTGAGAACTGCTGTATCAGTTCCAGTCGTTCTTGTTATCTGAAGAGTTCCATCTTCTGTAGGGTCTACGATAAATTCTCCATCAAATGCTGCTGTTTCATTTCTAAACTTCATAAGCTTTAGGAGCTTTTGAACTACAGGACGCTTAACTTCGCTATCAACTTCATCAAGTGAATAATAGTGTCTGTTAATGTTTCTTCCAACCTTTGTCTCCTCTAAGAGTTTCAGATCATTCCTACCGGCAAGAAGTCCCATGTAATATACCTGTGGAATTCCCGGTGCAAAGAACTGTACTGCTCTTGCAAGCAGGTACTTGTCATCATCATCTCCAAGAGCCGAGAAATATGAGCAGTTTACCTGATAAATATCAAGATTGTTATATGCTGCGGTATTGTATACCTTCTTGACATTTGCACCAAACTTGAAGATATCCTCCTTGGTTCTATCTATTTCTTCATCAGGGAGAAGATCCTTTACATCAACAACTCCTATTCCGTCATGTGTATCAAGCGTTGTAAATACATGCTTTGGACAAATCTCAAACCAGTGCTTTAAGAAGCGCGTATGTCCATAATAGATTGCATTAAGTAAAAGCATGGGAAGTGCAAAGTCATATACATAGTAGCCTTTATCTTCAATTCTTTGCTGCATTGTATAATATTCATGAATTTCCGGCAGTATCTCCACTTCCGTTCCTTCAAGATCTTTTTTGCACTCATCAAGAAATTCCCAAACGTCCGGTTCAACAAAGAAGCAGCTTGTGCCGGCTCTCTTTGTTGCATAAGCAAAGGCGTCAAGTCTTATCAGCTTTGCTCCATGTCCTGCCATCAGTGTCAGATTATCCTTGATGAATTTTTTGGATGTATCAGATTTACAATTAATATCTATCTGTTCTTCGTCAAATGTGCACCATACCTTTTCTGAGGTTCCATCTGCAAAATTTGCAACCGCATAGGGTGCTCTTGGCTTTCTCTTGTATATTGCATCTACTTCCTGCTCGGTAGGCTCTCCATTTTCCCAGAAATCCTTGTATCTGATAAAAAGATCTTTATATTCAGAAGAATCTTTTTTGGCAAGGAAGTCCTGATAGTATTTGCTATGAGCAGAAATATGATTGATCATGTAGTCAAACATAAGGTAATACTCTTTGGAAATCGCCTCCATATCATTCCAATCACCAAATGATGAATCAACGACAGTATAATCCATAGGAGCAAAGCCTCTGTCTCCTGAGGATGGGAAGAACGGAAGTACATGAACGCCGCCAACAGCCTCCTTGAAATGTTTATCGAGAACTGTCTTTAAATCCTTCAAATTATTACCCATTGAATCAGGATAAGTAATCAGCATTATTTTGTTTGGTATCATATTAGCCTCCATTTTCCTATGATCAAATTATTAAAGTTCAATGATAGCAGCCTCGTATCCGCATAGCTCAGCCTTCATGTCACCGGCTCTTACAGTAGAAAGTGCTTCGCTGCTTTCACCCTTCATACAGTTATCAAGAACTACCTTTTTGATTGCAGATGGAAGCAGTATCACACGCGGCTCATTGCTGAAGTTTCCAAGTACAAGAAGCGTTTTCTCGCCTTTTCTGTAAAACGCCATCAGTCTGTCTTTGTCAGGCATAAATGGGATAAACTCGCCATAGACTACTGTTTCTCCATAGTCTTTACTCTTTCTAAGTGCGATAAGCTTTCTGTACCAGTTAAGAACTGAATGCTCATCTTTATCCTCAAGCTCTACATTGATTTTTTTATAATTAGGATTAACTTTCAGCCATGGTTTTCCTGTTGTAAAGCCTGCATTATCGCTACTATCCCACTGCATAGGAGTACGTGCATTATCACGAGAACGATAGCCTACTGCTCTTAGTGCTTCGTCATCAGAAAGACCTGCTCTCTTTGCAACTTCATATTCATCAATTGTTGAAATATCATCAATTTCATCAATAGATGAGAAGTTGAGGTTCTCCATACCAATTTCCTGCCCCTCATAGATAAAAGGAAGACCTTTTTGCATAAACTGCATTGTAGCTAAGAATTTCTTACTTGTATCAGTAAGCTCTCCTTCAGGAATATATCTGCTGACTCCTCTTGGCTCATCATGATTCTCAATTATAGTAGATACCATGCCGCGGTTTCCTACGATTCGCTGAGTTTCATACACTGCATTTCTGTATTCATCAGGCGTAGGATTCTTAGAAGCATACCAGCCTCTTCCATCCTCTCCAAGAACAGTTTCCCTAAAGTCAAACATTGAAGAAAAGCATCCGTTATCTCCCATGAACTCAGGTATCTGTTCCTCTGATTCATTAAATACTTCTCCAACTGCAAAAGCGTCATGAAGGGCAAATGTTCTCTCATTCATTTCATGAAGGACATCCATAATTCCCTCTGCCTTTGATATCATAAGAGAGCCTGTAGCCATGCCGTCATCACGATCAGCAGGATAATTCTGCTCATTTAGTGGAAACGGCTTCTTGATATTCATGATTGCATCAAGTCTAAAGCCGGCTATTCCTTTATCAAGCCACCAGTTAATCATCTTATAGATTTCTTCACGAAGCTCCATGTTCTCCCAGTTAAGGTCAGGCTGCTTCTTATGAAAAAGATGTAAATAATACTTATCAGTTCCGGGAACCTTCTCCCATGCACTTCCTCCAAAATAGGAGCGCCAGTTATTAGGCTCGTGTCCATTAACAGCATTTTCAAAAAAGAAATACTTAGCATATTCTCCTTCAGGATCTGCCAGTGCCTTCTTAAACCATTCATGCTCATCTGAGCAGTGATTTATAACAAGATCCATGACTATATGCATATCTCTTTTGCCTGCTTCTGCTACAAGCTTCCAAAGATCATCATTTGTTCCAAATCTTGGGTCAATCTTGTAATAATCTGCAATATCGTAGCCCTCATCAGCAAGAGGTGATACGTAGCAGGGACTTAGCCATATTATATCGACGCCAAGCTTCTTTAAATAATCGAGTTTCTCTCTAACTCCGTTTATATCCCCGATTCCGCTTCCGGTTGTATCGTTAAAGCTCTTTGGGTATACCTGATAGGCTACCTTTCCATGCCACCACTTTTTATTCAAATCATTACCTCCGTATAACGATGATTTTCTTATTTTTGTATGACATATGCTTCATATGGTGCAAGTGTATTATCTGCTATGTCATGTCTTTCAATATTTTGAATTACTATTTTGCCATTCTTAAACTGCTGCGGGATTTCAAAGCTTCTGGTGTTTTCAGACAGGTTACATACCACAAGGAGCTCTTGTCCATTATCAAGATATCTTCTGTATACGTACAAATCCGGGTCATCCTTAAGTAGGAGTTCATAATGTCCATACACTATGAGTTCACTCTCATGGCGAAGCTTTATTAGCTTCTGATAATAATGGAAAACAGAATCAGCTCTTGAACCCTGTTCCTTTGCATTTATTCTTGTATAATTTGGATTAACGTTTATCCAAGGCTTGCCACTGGTAAATCCGGCATTTTCGCTGTCATCCCACTGCATAGGAGTTCTGGCATTATCGCGGCTCTTATGTGCAATTCCCTTAAAGAGCTCGTCTTTGTCCATTCCTGCTTTCTCGGTAAGCTCGTGATAAGCATTTATTGCTTCACAGTCTCTAAATTCATCTACCGATGTAAATGGATAATTTGTCATTCCAAGCTCTTCTCCTTCATATACATAAGGAGTTCCCTGCATCATATGAAGACAGGTAGCAATACATTTTGCAGAAGGTTCTCTGTATTTCTCATCAGGATTTCCAAGTCTGTTAATTATTCTTGGCTGGTCATGATTGCAGAAGTACAAGCTATTCCACGCTACGCCGTCAAGTCCAAGCTGCCATTTCGTAAGGTTCTCTTTGAGCGGTACGAGCGGCATTTTCTCTGTGCTCCACTTAAGTCCATCCTTATCATCAAGGCCTACATGCTCGAACTGGAATACCATATTGAGCTCAGTTTCCTTGCTATTTGCATACTTCTTGGCTTCCTCAAGCGTAACTCCGGAGCATTCTCCAACTGTCATGATGTCAAATTTGGATAAAACCTTCTGGTTCATTTCCTCAAGATATTCATGAACGTGAGGACCATTGGCACATACGTTGAAATTCGCGTACAAACCGCCATTTGTGTCATAATTCTGGAGCATATTGTCAGGCTTTGAGATAAGAGAAATGACGTCCATTCTAAAGCCGTCTATTCCCTTCTCACACCATCTGGTCATCATATCAAATACTTCCTGTCTGACCTTTGGATTTGCCCAGTTAAGGTCAGGCTGCTTCTCATGAAAAAGATGCAAATAATACTGTCCACTTACATTGTCAAACTTCCATGCCGAGCCGGAAAAGGCAGAGCCCCAGTTATTAGGTTCGTGTCCGTCTACCGGATCCTTCCAGATGTAATAATCTCTTTTGGCATTATTAGAAGAAGATCTGCTCTCTACAAACCACTTATGCTCATCAGAGGTATGATTAACGACAAGATCCATGACTATTCTAATGCCATGCTCGTGAGCCGCCTTAAGCATCTTATCGTAATCTTCCATAGTTCCAAATTCGGTCATGATATCCTCGTAATCACTGATATCATAGCCATTGTCTGCATTTGGGCTCTTATAAACAGGGCTCAGCCAGATAACATCTATGCCAAGCTCCTTAAGGTAGTCAAGTTTTGATGTAATTCCATTTAAGTCACCAATTCCATCGCCATTACTGTCTGCAAAAGATCTGGGATATATCTGATAAACAACGCTTTCTTTCCACCATGTTTTATTCATAATTGTCTTTTTCATCCTTTTTGTATTTTCTGACAGTTTCTCTAATCATAAGTCTGACGGGCAGTTTAATATCAATTTTACCGACATTTTCACCCTTTATCAGCTTCATAAGTTGTGTGACGGCGCATTCACCCTTTTTACTAAAATCCTGATGAACTGTTGTTAGTCCAGGGCTTAGCTGATGCGCCAGCTTAATATCATCAAATCCAGCGATTGAGATGCTATCAGGAGTCCTGACTCCCTGATCTCTGAAGGTCATCATAGCCTCCATCGCTAGCTGATCAGATGCGAAAAAGAGCGCGCTACACCCGTAAAAGCCCGTTCTTGCCATGTCTGCAAACTGCTCTATTCGTTCATTTTCATCGAATTTAAGTGGTGTGATCCATTCCGACTTTACGACAATGCCATTTCGCATCATCGAATCACGATAACCCTTTTCTCTGAGCAAATCGATTTCAGAAGCCTTGGCTCCTCCAAATCTGCTGCGTCCAAGAGTCATGAATCCAATCTCTCTATGCCCCATTGAAATAAGATAATCTGTCATCATGCTCATTCCTTCAAGATCCTGAAGGCCTATGTTTACATAATCATTATCATTTTCATCAAAGCAGGTATCTATTGAAACGACCGGTATTTCAAGCGCATCCCGAAGCTTATAGTAACCATCCTTCTGAGCTCCAACTATTATCATTCCTTCAATATTCCAGGCTCTCGCCATCTGCAGACATTCATCAATCACTGCCGTGTTATACAGAATCATAAAATAGCCGTGTTTTCTAATCTCCAGCTCTACAGAACCTATTATTGAACTTGCAAACGGGTCCTGCGCCAGAGTTTCCTTCTCAGCAGTCCTGTAGCAGAATACAAGTGCTATAAGTCTTGAACCATGGTTACCAATTATCTGAGCTCCCATGTTAGCAACATAATTCTGCTCTTTGAGGATTTTTTCTATTTTTTCTTTCTTCTCATCTGATACCTTAGCCGTTCTGCCGTGAATCACGTTCGAGACTGTTGTCTGACTGACTCCGGACAGAGCGGCGATTTGTTTGATTGTAATCATCCCTTTACGGCGCCCTCTACCATACCTGTCATAATTTGTTTCTGAGCAATAAGGAAGATGATGATCATAGGCAGTATTGCAAGAAGTGCTGCCGTAAGTATCAGATCCCACTGCTTGACATAGGATCCTACAAATGCCTGTACTGCAACAGGAAGAGTTTTAACCTTTCCGTTTTGTCCAAGCATAAGTGAAGGAAGAAGATAGTCATTCCAAATCCACATGCCGTTCAAAATTGTAACAGTTGTAATAACCGGCTTCAATAGAGGAAATACTATTCTAAAAAAAGTTCCTTCAGGAGAACATCCATCAATTGCTGCAGCTTCTTCAAGTGAATAAGGAATTCCTTTGATAAATCCTGTCAGGATAAATACCGTCATCGCTCCGCCAAAGCCGCAATATGCAAATATAATTCCGGGAATTGACTGTAGCATGCTGATTCCAACAAATTTGCCTGCATCTCTAAATGTAGAAATAAGTGGAAGCATAACAACCTGGAAGGGAATTATCATTGATGCGATAAATACCATATAGATTGCTGTAGCCCATTTCTTCCTGTTATTACGGCTGATTACCCACGCTGCCATTCCTCCAAAAAGAGCTAGAAGAACAAGTGATATTACAGTAATAACTGCCGAAGTTCCAAATGCATACCAGAACTGAAAGTTTGAATTATTAACTACCTTGTTAAGGTTTTCAAATAGCTGCGAAAATGATGCTCCGGTAAGCCCAACAGGACTTGCGACGATATCTGACTGCTGTTTAAAAGAGTTCATTACTACAAGGTAGAATGGAAAAAGAATATACATCGCAACTACAGTACCAATTATTATTAGAACGATGTTTTTGGAAGTTTTAGTTTTTTTCATTAAAGTTCTACCTCCTTACTATTTGAAATACGAACCTGGAGAATTGAAACTGCAGCAAGGATAATGAAGAAGAATACTGCCTTCGCCTGTCCCTGAGCGTAATTGTTCTTGGCAATAGCTGTGTTATAAATATTGAGTGCAAGCATCTGAGTTCCGTTTGAAAGATAATTTCCAAGGAAGTTCTGTACCGAGCCCGTACCATTTGTTAATGCCATATTTACATCAAATTGTTTAAATGCTGATGTAAGAGTAAGGAATGTACAAATTGTAAATGTAGAAGCAATCATTGGAATTTTTATTCTAAAAAGTGTCTGTACTGAATTAGATCCGTCAATCTCTGCTGCTTCAAGTACATCCCCCGGAACCTGTGTAAGTCCTGTTACATAGATGAGCATGATATAACCGCCGTACTGCCAGATATAAACAACTATGATTGCTGCAAGTGCTGTCTTGGTATTTGCAAGAAGTGAATTTTTTGTAAGTGTAATAAGAACATTATTGAAAACAAACTGCCATATATAACCGAGAACAATTCCTCCGATAAGATTTGGAAGAAAATATGCTGCACGGAAAAATCCGACAATCTTAAGCTTTGAAGTACACAAAAGTGCAAGCACAAAACCTACCAGATTGACCAGAATCATATTCAAAACAACAAAGAGAAAAGTAATAAGAATTGACCATAAAAATGATGGATCCTTAAACATGGTCGTATAATTGGAAATTCCTACCCATTTAGTAAAGCGAATTCCTGTCCAGTCTGTAAATGAATAGCCTACGCCCAGAATAAGCGGAATGATTACCGTTATTGCAAAGGTAAAAAGAAGTGGGAAAAGGAAAATAAAATATACAATTGTTCTGTGATATTTAAGTGTTGGAATTTTGTACAAGCCGACAAAGAAAAGGATCATTCCTATTATCAGCATTGCGCCTCTTTGACTATAGCCGGTACCCATAAAATCAAAAATAAGAGAAACTACCATTAATGCGATGCCGCCGAGCAGCAGTATGATAGATAATAGTTTTTGTACTGCACTATTTGTATTCATTTGCAATCCTCCGATTGAACATCAAGCCCCTGTTAGAAAGAACCGTCAGCACCTTCATTATTTTTTGATAGAAAAGAAATGGGCGGAAGTATTATCCGCCCATTCCCCTAAAAATTTAAATTACTGTGCGTAATACTGTTTGCAAACCTGTCCCATTGTGGATGTAAAGGTTGCTGCATCTGCAATGTTTCCTGATGCAAAATCCTGGAATACAACGCCTGTTGCGTTCTGAGCAATTGCATCCTTCATCTGGAGCCAGTGCCAGCTTGATGTCTTACCAGCTGATGTGTAAGAAGCGATTGTCTCTGCAAATGGATCGCTTGCTACATATGCACATGACTTGAATGGGCTTATAAATCCAGCTTCTTCAACAAGAATCTGCTGTCCTTCGTCGCCTGCACACCATGCAAGGAATGCTTCTGCAGCGTCCTTGTTAGGTCCGTCATATACTGCCCACCATGAAGGTGAATTTGTCTGAATTGTATCGATTCCATCTTCAAATGCGTATGGAGCCATACCAACCTTGAAGTTTCCAGCTGCTGCATACTGCTCTGCATCATCAGATGTCATTGTTGCACCAATCCATGAGCCCTGTGTTACAAATGCATATTTGCCAGAAGCAAAGTTAAGAATCTGCTGATCATATGTTCCAGAAACAATAAGACTTGGATCTGAATACTGATTGAAAAGATCAATCATGTTAGCAAAATCGCCAAAACGCTTCTCATCAAGTGTTCCACCATCATTGAGTATATCAATGTATGTTGTGTCATCTCTTGAAAGACCTGCATCAAGGTATGTTCCGAAGATATGGTTACCTGTTGACCAGTAAAGGTTTGTTGCTTCTGCGCAATATCCGATTACTGCTGTAAGTCCAAGCTCATCCTTCTTAGAATCAAGTGTCTCAAATGCACTCTTCATTGCATCAGGGCTTGTAAGTGTTGAAGGATCAATACCTGCCTTATCAAGAAGATCTGCATTATAAGCAAGTCCGATTGCTTCTGTTGTATAAGGGAATCCGATAACCTGTCCATCTGCATTTGAATATGCAGCTTCTGTATCCTTTACCCAATCCTGATCGCTCATATCTGCAAGAAGTCCATCCCAGTTAGCGAAATCGCTATCACTTCCGCAAACGAAGATATCAGGCATATTGTCGCCCTGATAATACCCCTTAATGGTTGACTGAATATCAATTCCGCCGCCCATAGACTCGATCTGAACATCAACTCCTGTCTCTTCCTTGTACTTAGCTGCAAGATCTTTAAGCTGTGAATCAACTTCAATCTTACCATTTACAAGTCTGATACTTCCTGAGCCAGATGCTGTTGTAGCTGCTGTTGTCTCAGCTTCAGTTGCAGTATCCTCTGATGCTGTAGCATCACCTGATGTTGTCGTTGCACTGCTTCCGCATCCTGCAAGAAGTGTAAGTGCCATTGTACTACAAAGAACTACTGATACTAATTTTCTCTTCATTTTGTTTCCTCCCATGTAGAGTAGTTTAGAGTGTTAATTGCGTCTGATGGTTTCCGTCACATTATCTTGTAGTGTTTCGTAACACCATCTCTCTGTATTAGGTACTATACCATACATTTTTTGTTATTGCAATACTTGTTTTGTATAATTTGCATACTTTTCTCTATTCTTTTGTATTTTTTTGGTGGTGTTGCGCATCACCATTGCGGAAACGTTCCCACTGGGCGCCTTTTACGGATATCAAGTGTTATTTATTTCTTTTTTCAAATAATCCGTTATACAAAAAAGGCCACCAAAGAATCCGATTGATATAATCTAATTCTTTGGTGGTCTTTAATTATTATCTATATGAAGCCTTCTATATGCCTATAAGCCAAACTGTTCTCTTACTTCGTCAAATGTCTTAATGCTTTCCTGATGATCTGTATGTTCTCCAATAAGCTTCTCCATCCATACCATGTCATACCATCTGTTAAATTTGTATCCACATTCGTGAAAATGACCAATTTTCTTATAGCCAAGCTTATCATGAAATTTGACACTGTCCCAGGTAAGATGCTCATCCTCTTTCTCAGGATACCCGATGCAGGCATTTACATTAAGAATTCCCTGTGCGCCAAGTATAGCTTCAATCTTCTCGTACAGTATTCTTCCGATTCCCATACGCTTCAAATTTCTATCAACATAAACTGTCATTTCGACTCCCCAGTCATATGCTGCTCTGGATTTAAAAGCTCCTGCATATGCGTAGCCCACGATCTTTCCTTCCAAAATGGCAACGATATACGGATACTTCTCAAGCGTACTGGCTATTCTTCCTTCAAACTCCTTGGTCGATGGCACTTCATATTCAAATGTAATTGCGGTATTTTCAACGTATGGCGTATAAATCTTTAATATTTCAGACGCATCACTTAGCTGCGCTGTACGAATAGTAATTTTATTCATAGATGGTTGCTCCTTTAATCTTTATAGTGGAGAAAAGTGCAGTGGAACTATTGCTACATGGCTATTGCTGCGCAGCTATAACAATGATATCACAATTCTTTCTGCTGGTATGGGGGTTTTTCGATTTTAGGGGATTTCCGCTACTGAATCAAGCCAATTCATTTCCTATTGTTTTAATATGTAATGACTTTTGGGTATGATTTTGGTATGATTGAAGTGCTAGAGCTTATATTGTCGGCATTTATATATGAAAGGACTTATGTTATGAAAATTTCAACAAAGGGAAGATATGCGATAAGAATGCTCCTTGATCTTGCAGAGCACAGCGAGGATGGGTTTATTTCACTTAAGGATATAGCTGAAAGGCAGGGGGTTTCAAAGAAATACCTTGAGCAGATAATTCCTATTTTTCATAAATCAGATATATTAATTACAAGCAGAGGCTTTCAGGGGGGATACAAGCTTGCCAAGTCTCCCGATAATTATACAGTTGGTGAAATCCTAAGACTTACAGAAGGCAGTCTATGTCCGGTATCCTGTCTTGAAAATGATCCTGAAGGTTGTGAAAGGCGTAAAGAATGTGCAACACTTCCTGTTTGGCAAGGGCTCTACAAGGTAATTACTGAGTACCTTGACGGAATTACTCTTCAGGATATAATGGATGGTCAGAAGGACAGATATAAATACGACTATATTATTTGATGATAATATTTTGACTGGATTTTGAATATTATGATATAGTCAAAATGAAGATGATGTGAGAATTATCAGCTCGCATTGTCAAGAATGGAGGTAGCATGAAGAAGAGCTTAATTAAAACTATATCGGTTATCATTTTATCCGCACTGTTTATTGTTGAGGCTATTCCGGAAACAGCTACCGTTTATGCCAAAAGTAAAGTTAAAAAAATCGGCAGTGTCCTTCAACTTACCGAAAAATCCACTGCGAAATCTGATGATATTATCATATTATATACGAACGATGTTCATTGCCAGGTCGATGAGAACATAGGCTATTCCGGTCTTTCTGCCTATAAGGAATCTCTTAAGCAGACTAATAACTACGTTTCTTTGGTTGACCTTGGAAATGCTCTTTCGGGTGATACCTTTGGAAGCTACAAAAAAGGCGAGAGCATTATTTCTCTTATGAACGTTGTTGGCTATGATTTTGCAGTTCCGGGTGCTCACGAATTCGAATATGGTCTTGAGCGTCTTTCGTATCTGATTGGAAAGTCAAATGCAATATACTTAACTTCTAATATCTCCTATACAGGAAGCGGTAAGAATGCTCTTATTCAAACTTATCCCTATATGATAGTGCCTTACGGCGATATTTCCGTTGGCTTTATTGGCGTCACTGAGCCAAACGTCGTTTCAGAATGTAATTCAGCTCTTTTTACAGAAAAAGATGCAGCGGATTATGATTTCAAAGCCGGCAACAACGGAAATGACCTGTATGCAAATACTCAGAAGAACATTGATGCATGCAAAGCTGCAGGTGCAAACTACATTGTCCTTCTGACTTATCTTGGGAGCGCCAAAGATGATTCTCCATATTCCTCAAGAGATCTGATAGTAAATACAACAGGTGTCGACGTTGTTCTTGACGGAGGCTACCATGAAATTCTCCCATGCGAGATTATCAGTGATAAAGATGGAGATGATGTCACTTTATCAACCAGCGGAAGCGGTTTAAATGGTATCGGAAAGCTTGTCATTTCAACAACCGGTAACATTACAACAACAGTTGTTACCGGCTATAAGGGTAAAAATTCTGCAATTGACAAGTACATCACCGACTATAGAAAGACCATCGAGGAGTCTCAGAAAAAGAAATCCTCAGCTCAGACAGTTCCACTAGCATTTACCACTCTTAAAGCTTCTTAATGAATTAGATTAAAGAACCTGCGTCCATAAATGGCGCAGGTTCTTCTGGCTTAATCAATATTATTTTGCTTTAGTACGAATTACTTGTTAAATTTGTTTAAGCTTTTCGTTAAGCTTTACTATTTCGTCCTCGGGATATGAGGCTCCGCGAAGTATGTTAGCAAAGACAGCGTCCTTAAATTCCTCTGCTATTCCAATATTGTCATCAATAATGACATGCGCCTTGTCAGAAAGCAATTTTAGTATTGGTTCTACAATAAGGGCTGCCTCATGGTTTCCAAGAAGCTTTTGTACTGAGCAGTTCACGCTAACGCCTTCAAAGCTGTCTTCGTTTAAATATTTCGTAATCTTCGCTTCTTCAAGCTTTCCCTGTCCAAATTCTCCAAATATTTCAAAAAGCCATTCTATGCTGTCATTAACCCAGTTCTTTCTTCTGTCAGTACCGGGTTTTTTTGGGTTTTCCACCGATCTGTCACAGGTCGAAAATCCATGACCTCCATATGAATAAATATGGCTTTCAAATGTGATTCCAGCATTTATCAGCCTTTCCATAAAGTTCACAGAGTTTCTTACTGAAACGCTGTCATCATCTCTTGCCGCAAAGATAAAGCAAGGCGGTGTCTCCCTATCAATTTCCAGGTTAACATTTGGCGCAGTCTGATTGCAGACAAGTACATTAGGACCTGTTACAGGGTATCCAAGGATAGCTGCATTTGGTCTGTTTTGGGCCATTGTAGCTGCCGCTGCCGCAAGATGTCCTCCTGCTGAAAAGCCAACTACAGCGATTTTGTCATCGTAAAGTCCCCACTCATTTGACTTTTCTTTTATCATCATCATTGCATCGTCATAATCATTTAACGGATTTGGCCATTTCATATTTGAAGCAACAGAGTACCTTAAAATAAATACCTGAAAGCCCGCCGCAAGGTACCTCATTGCAACCGGGTCCGCTTCTCTATCAGAGCAGTACATATATGCCCCGCCGGGGAGAATAAGAACAGCAGGCCTTTTGGGAATATAATCAAATTTACCGGCAACGTCCTGAATATACGCTGTAAGCGTAACGTTTCTATCTTTATTAAGAGTAAATATTTCAGTTTTCATAAAATGCGTTTCCTCCCATATAATGTAACCTAATCATACTATATTTTATTTTAATAAGCGAAATTTAGTAGTAGAATAAAAGCTGTGTATTTTATCGTAAACATTTAAGACAAATAACAGATTACTGATCTTGCGTACAATCATGAATAATAGAATTTGTCTTATTATCAGATAATAATACAAGTCATTATTCTTACTCATTTTATACCAAAAACTCATTTCCGGAGGAAAGCCATGACATTACAACAACTCAAATATGTACTTACGGTTGCAGATTGTGGTTCAATGAACGAAGCTGCCAAGCAGCTCTATATTTCGCAGCCAAGTCTTTCCGAAGCAATCAGAGAGCTTGAGGGCGAAATTGGCTTTGATATTTTCATAAGAACAAACAGGGGAATCACAACTACTCCTGCCGGCGAAGAATTCCTTGGCTATTCCAGACAGGTTACCGGTCAATACGAGATTCTGACCGACAGATATTTTGGAAAGAATATCAAGGAGAAATTCAGTGTGTCGACGCAGCACTACTCATTTGCAGTAAAAGCATTCGTTGAGACAGTTAAGAAGGTTGGAATGGAGCAGTACGAATTCGCCATCCACGAGACGAAAACTCCTGATGTTATAGGTGATGTCAAGGATTTTAAGAGCGAAATTGGCATACTATATGAAAGTGATTTCAACGAGCAGGTAATCGAAAAGCTTCTTAAAGAAAACGGTCTTGAATTCACACCACTTATCATCTGCGATACCTATGTCTATCTTTGGTCAGGACATCCTCTTGCAGGCAAAAAAAACATCTCCATGAGTGAGCTTGATGATTATCCTTGCCTTTCATTCGATCAGGGAAAGCACAAATCTCTTTTTCTTGCCGAAGAAATGAAAAGCTCATATGAGTACAAAAAGCTAATTAATGCAAACGACCGCGCAACTCTTCTTAATCTGATGGTTGGACTAAACGCCTATACCCTTTGCTCCGGAATAATCTGCAGTGATTTAAACGGCGATGAATACCTCGCAGTTCCGCTTAAGGAATCCGAGAAAATGCGAATCGGTTACATAAAAAGAAAAGGAACTAAGCTTAGTCACATTGGGGAGCTTTATATAGAAGAGCTTGGGAAATACAATGACAATGTACTATAATAGCAGCTTTGCTATTTTCTCTGACAATAGTTAAAGATAACAAATTAGAGAAAAATATTTGTGATAGGTTTTACCTATATCTATTGCAAGGTTTCAGATATTAACACATTTTTTTACAGGCAATTATACTTATAATCATTCCACGAAGGATATGGCTATAAGTATTAAGAATATCGTAGTGGCAAACAGGAGCGCTCCTGTTTCCATTATGGGAAAGTGGAGTAAAGGTATGAGCGGTACAAATGAAAAAGGTTTTGAAACTTCAAATCAGGAATCCTTTGAAATCGAAGTAAAGCACCTGTCAAAGGTCTTTTCACAAAAGGATATCACCGTAGAAGCGCTTCACGACATCAATATCGAGATAAGAAGCGGGGATATTTACGGAATTATAGGAATGAGCGGAGCCGGTAAGAGCACGCTGGTAAGGTGTCTTAACTTCCTGGAAGTTCCTACAGATGGGCAGGTTCTTATCGAAGGTAAGAATCTTGGAAGCTTAAGTGACAAGGAGCTCCGAATCCAGCGAAGAGACATTGCAATGATCTTTCAGGGCTTTAATCTCCTAATGCAAAAAAGTGTTATTGATAACATCTGCTTTCCTCTTCAGATTCAGGGCGTCAAGAAAAAGGCCGCAAGAGAAAGGGCTAAAGAGCTTCTAAAGACCGTAGGACTTGAGGAAAAAGAAAAGGCATATCCCGCACAGCTTTCGGGAGGTCAGAAACAGAGAGTTGCTATAGCAAGAGCACTTGCAAGTGATCCAAAGATTCTTTTATGTGATGAAGCAACGAGCGCACTCGATCCGCAGACGACAGCCTCCATACTCGAGCTGTTAAAAAAGATAAATGAGGAGCTCCATATTACAATAATCGTCATTACACATCAGATGTCGGTAATTCGTGAAATATGTAACAACGTAGCAATTATCGAACGAGGTGAGCTTGTAGAGAACGGCCCCGTTGATGAAATATTTACAAATCCAAAGTCAAAGGCAGCCAGGGAGCTTATCCTTAGGGACAACAACGACCAGCCATCTCCTTCCTTTGGAGAAAACACCTCATCAGCGCAAATGGAACGCATACAAAGTAGCAGAAAACTTAGAATCGTCTTCTCTGAAAACTCTGCATTTGAGCCTGTAGTTGCAAACATGATCCTTGAATTTGGAAAACCTGTCAATATCTTAAAGGCAGATACCAAAAACGTCGGAGGTGTTGCAAAGGGTGAAATGATTCTTGGAATACCTGATGATAGAAGTCTTCAGGCAGATATCGAGAATTACCTTATTCAAAAAGGGCTTAGTGTTACGGAGGTAAATGACGATGTTATCTAATCAGGTTGTAGTAATGCTTCTTGAAGGCATAAGGGATACAGTGTACATGACGTTGGTGTCAACTTTTGTCGGATATGTACTCGGTCTTCCCATGGGAATTTTACTTACTATTTCAGACAAAGACGGAATAAAACCAAATGCAGCAATATATAAAGTTTTGGACTTCATCTCCAACATACTTCGAAGTATTCCTTTCCTTATACTGCTAATACTTCTTATTCCATTTACAAGACTAGTAGTTGGAAGAAGCTATGGCTCAAACGCAACAATCGTTCCACTTGTAATTGCAGCTGCGCCTTATATAGCAAGAATGGTTGAATCATCACTTAAGGAAGTAGATAACGGAGTCATAGAAGCAGCAAGATCAATGGGTGCTTCGAATTTTCAAATAGTAACAAAGGTCATGCTTGTTGAAGCAAGAACCTCGCTCGTTACAAACGCAACAATCGCTCTTGGCACAATACTAGGGTACTCGGCAATGGCAGGAACCGTCGGTGGCGGCGGTCTTGGCGATATCGCCATCAGATATGGCTACACAAGATGGCAGACAGATATCATGATAATCACGGTAGTTTTGCTTATACTTTTATTCCAGATTTTCCAGACAACCGGAATGTATATAGCAAATAAGATAGATAAGCGCAAATAATCAAAGTTCAAAGGGAGGAATTATTTATGAAAAAGAAATTATTATCACTCGTTCTAACATCAGTTTTATCAGCATCCGTACTTGCAGGCTGTGGTTCAACAGCTGCAGATACATCAGCTTCTTCTAGCTCAGAAGTTTCTACAGACGCAGCATCAGCAGATTCGTCAGTTGCAGCAGAGGATACTTCTGTAGAATCAAAGGGAACCATTACTGTAGCAGCATCAGCAACACCTCACGCAGAGATTCTTGAAGCAGCAAAGCCTATTCTTGCAAAAGAGGGATGGGACCTTGAAGTAACAATTTTTGATGATTATGTAATGCCTAACGAAGTAGTAGAAAGCGGAGAATTTGACTGCAACTATTTCCAGCATGTTCCTTACATGAATTCATACAATGAAGAGAAGGGTTCACACCTTGTAGACGCAGGAGATATTCACTATGAACCATTTGGCATCTATCCGGGCACAAAGGCTTCTCTTGATGATATCGCAGAGGGCGATACTATTGCAGTTCCTAACGATACAACAAATGAAGCAAGAGCACTTCTCCTTCTTCAGGATAATGGCATCATCACATTAAAGGATGGCGCAGGTCTTGAAGCAACAGTAAATGACATTGCTGATAACCCTTACAATGTAAAGATTGAAGAGCTTGCAGCAGAGCAGGTTGCAAGAGTAAAGGATGAGGTAGCATTTATCGTTCTTAACGGTAACTACGCACTCCAGGCTGGTTTCTCAGTTTCAAAGGATGCAATTGCATTTGAAAAATCTGATTCCGAAGCTGCAAAGACCTATGTAAACATCATCGCAGTAAAAGAAGGCAATGAAAACAGTGATGGTATCAAGGCTCTCGTAGAAGTACTTAAGTCTGATGAAATCAAGCAGTACATTAACGATACCTACGACGGATCAGTAATTCCTTTCGAATAAAGATGTAAGCCCGGCGGCTTACATCTAAAGCCTACTAAAGTAGGCTTTCTTAACATAATTTACACAGCTGCGTAATTGTTTTCGAATAAAGACGGGGGCCCGGCGGCTTACATCTAAAGCCTACTAAATACAAAACTAGTAACCAGACTGCTGATAATAACAGTCATAACATAAGTTACAGGTCAAATATTATCCAATCATGTACAAAAACCTTTCAAAAGACGTCAAACTCTTTTGAAAGGTTTTTTGTTTTTATTATTTGCAAATGCTGTCAATCCAGGCAAACATCTCTGGAAGATCATAATCACCCGAGTGAGGGATGCCCCATGGATGAGCTATTTCAGAATCGATGCCTGCATTAACCAGTTTCTGATTTAGTATCTCAGATATCGCCAGCGAAGTATCTCTATCTACAGCTCCGTGTCTTATTCTGAAATGTTTCGCCTTTACTGCGCTATCATCCTCAATATAGTTCATAGGATTCATAAGCTTTATCTGGCCTTCTTCAGCAAGAGTTCCTCCTGCTGTATCATTTTCCTTTGAAAAAGAGGTAAAATGTCTCTCTTTAGTACTTTCCGAGCCAAAAAGCTCATTTTCCGCCGTACCCATCGAAACATTATCAAATGCAGGTGCTTCCTTCATTCGCGTACGATATAGAACGAATTTCTTCCAGTCCATCGCTGCTGCTTTTCCATTCTCAACAGTAAGCCAGTCACTAACGCCTTTTTCGTTAAGAATATCTTTTCCAAGATCAAGCTCGTTTTGAGCGCTTCTTAAGATGTTTACCTTAATCATTTCTAAGAATGATCCTTCTCCATCTGCATTTAGTGAAAGATTTTCTCCATTTGCGCCTCGAAGTGAAAGACTGTTTAAATACTCTGGGAACCTCTCGCAAAGCTCTCCTGATATTCTCTGCTGCTCTCTGCTTAGCTCTCCATTTACAGGAACGAACTTTGGCGGCATTCCATCAGGCTTTCCCAATAGATCCGGATGATCTGCCATTCCATTTTCCGGCTCCTCAATCATCATTCTATGATAATCATTTATTCCGTTAAACTCCCATTCGTAAGCTATATCTGCATTTTCGAGATTCGTTATCGGACAGTAGCAGGATGATGCAAATACATCATCCCTTTCACCTACTGCGCCAATTTCTTCAAGATACTTACTATAATCTGGATGATTACCGGTGCTTCCAAGAAGCGCCGACATTGCGCCTCCTGCACTTGTTCCGTTTGTAATGATTTTTTCTGTATCACCCGGAATACTTTTTTTGTTTGACCTGATAAATCTTACCGCTGCCTTTAAATCAACTATATCAGCAGGAGCAATTCCCACGTTATCTCCATTTATTCCTTTACAGCCTCGTCCTCTTGCACCGGCAGATACAACAACATAGCCATGCTGTATTGCATAAAATGATGCATTTGTTTCTCCCATGAAATTTGGTCCCGGAGCCTCCTCAGGTCCCGGCATATATCCACCTACTGTGTTAGGCATGAATATAGGAGCATTCTCTATTCCATATCCATTTATCTTTTCTCCATGAAAAAAAGCTTCCGGTGCATATATTGATAGTCTCTCAAGAATAGGATCTAAAGGGGAAACGCAGTATGGAATATGTTCAAAGGCTCTTACAGTAATTGTTTCGCCCTTTTGTGATATATTTTTGATTTCATATTTTGTATTATCAAAACTCAGTGTCATTATCAATCATCCTTTTAATTAAATGCTTTTATTTTTCTGACTTTTTGGCCAGATCTTCACGTATCTGTGGAAGATACTTTTCAACATCCATAAACATAATGCAAATAAATAGCACTACACTTATTATCAGTCCAAGCCAGGAAAAATCAAATGCTATAGCCTGCTTTACTGCCTCACTTTGAACCAGTGCTGCTCCATCATACCCGGCTGTTCCAATAATCCAGCCTGTCATTGCTGATCCAAATCCTATTCCAATCTTTGAACCAAGTGACTGTGATGCACTCATAAGTCCTTCTGAACGAATTCCTGTTTTCCATTCGCCATAATCACAAGCATCTGCAATAAGTGCATATATTCCTGCAAAAATCGGTCCTGCGCCTATAGAACGAAGTATTGTTCCAACAAGTAAAAGTGTATGACTTGTTCCTGCGATTCCAAGAACGCCAAATCCTGCTATAAGTGCTGCAGTTCCGATAAGCATGAAATTTCTTTTGGAAAACTTGTTAGAAAACCATGGCATAAAGAATAAAATAATTATTCCCGGGAGCTGACCTATGCTCATAAGCTGTGCCATAAACATGGGTTCCTCAAGAACAACATTGCAGTAATAAATCTGAGATGCAATCGCATTTGCATTCATAAGAAGTACAAGTGCACCAACTGCAATGCAAAGCCAGAAATACTTATTTGAAAGAACTGCAGGTATCTGCTTCTTCATCGGAAGTGTTTCTTTCCTGTCAACGCCCTGATCAGTCATTCCAATCGTTTCCGTAATTGTGATTCCCGGAACCAGAATAAGAATGCAGGCAACTACTCCAAGAATGATTCCTGTAACTGTCCAGCCAAATTTAAGAGTAAGTCCCGTAATAGCAGTTCCAACAACAAGACCTGCAATATTATTACAAATAGAGCTTACTACTGATGTAGTATTTCTATCCTTATGATCTCTGGTCATTCTTGCAAGAAGAGCCGCATGCGAAATGCCAAAAATCGTATAGGCAATACAGTTAAGGAATATATATGTAAGATACGCATATACCATCTTGCCAGCTTCGCTCCACCCCAAAGGAACGTTTAAGATAAGAACAATGCCAATTCCGATAAGCGGCGCTGATGCAAGAAGCCACGGACGAGCCTTTCCAAGCTTTGTATTTGTCTTGTCAACTACCGAACCCATTGCAATATCGGTTACTCCATCAAGTAAACGACAAATAACAAACATTGTTCCGATTGCAATAGCATTTAGCATTGCTGTATCGGTGTAATATGATAATAAAAAAGATGCTAGCAAAGTGCTCATTACATTTCCGCCTGCTGCCCCTGAACCATAGCAGATCTTTTTCCACAAAGGAGTCTTCTGCGACTCTTTATAAACATTTGAATTATCCATAAGAATAATCCTCCCTTCTCGTTATGTAGCTCAATCATAGCGCTAATGAGCGTATTCTTCTTTACAGGAATTAGCCTATAAATTACATTTTCTTGCACTCCCATCGTGTAATTTTCTGTAATTATTCCCATAAATCAAGAATTAATTGCATTTTTCTTAATTCCTGTTTTTCTTGCGATATTGAAACGGCGTCGTTCCATAGTATTTTTTAAAAGAGTTAATGAGTCCCCTGGCATCAGAAAATCCACAGCAAAGTGCAATGTCCGTAACAGTAACATCAGAATTTATCAGCTGCGTACGCGCAGCTCCCAAACGATAACGCGTAACATATTCCATGAATGTCAGGCCCGTGTTTTTTCTAAAAAATCTTGCGAAATATTCTTTTGAAAAATAGAATCTGTCAGCCACCCCTGCCTGCGAAAGGTCTTCTGAATAATGTTCTGCGACATATTCAATGATTCCACGAAGTCTTTCAAGATTCTTTTCACTATTTATTGGAAGTACCCTATCCTTTGGCACAACTCTCGAAAGGCAAATCTGGTATAAAAGCTCATAGATTAGACTCATCAAATGCATGGCTATATATGTGGAATCGTTCTCCCTGTTATCGCTTGGATGTCTCCCAAGTTCTGTCATCAGCCTCCCAATCGTCTCTTCTCTTTCAGGATTAAGCGAACTGATTTCTGAAAAAAAATATAGATTCTTCCTTGCAGGGACAAACCTTTCAATAAACTGTCTGTCAATCAAAAGAACAATAGCTACGGGAGTTGGTCCAAAGCATTTCGCCGCATCGCGTTTATCAGGAAGTACCTTATGGATACTTTCCGAATTCACTATAAAAAGAGATCCCTTTGAAGAAACATGCTTTTGACCGTCAATATAATGAATAGCATGTCCCCTTATCGTATAGACAATCTCCATTTCAGGATGCCAGTGATCCATAACAGACTCATCTTTGTCATGTGGTTCTTCAGCTCTTCCAGACATAATAGTATTAATTCGAAACGGGAGATTCTCCGGAAGATCGATTATTTGGTATTTAAGATTTGCTTCACTTTTCATTCGCTCTCTCCATACAATTTAAGACTATCCAAGTCCATTTGCAGCAGCTCATCAATCTGAGTCTTCGTTATTCCATCGATGTGAATTCCTCCGGTACATACAACAGTGCAGCCATATTTACAGCAAGCTTCTTCAGCAATTTTTCGGATAACCGCTTCGTCCTTATGTCCTGACTGATTGATTACCGAGGAAGTGCAGCTTAATCTCCCATTACCCAAAAGAGACTGCCTTGGAACTGCGATAGCAGTGCTCCCAATATGAGGTTTATCGCCGCCTGATACTGTAATACAAAGGTCGTCTCCGATCCTTATCTCTGAAATTTTAAGTTTGTCCATAACTGATCTCCTTTTAAGACTGGCTCACATAAGTGATAGCATTAGTGAGTATTATCCATTCCATCTGCTATAAAGAGGTGCCTCTATTCCAAATGGCTCAAGGAGCTTTGAAGCAATATGGTAAGTCATATCCTCAATTCCCTTTGGATTATTATAAAAGGTCATCATTGGCGGAATAATTTGCACTCCCTGAATTTTTGAAAGTTCATACAGGTTCCTTAAATGAATCTGGGAAAGTGGTGATTCTCTTGCCATAAGAACAAGCTTTCTTTGTTCCTTAACTGTCACATCAGCAGCTCTTAGAATTAGATTGTCCGAATAACCTGAGTTTATTCCTGCAATAGTCTTCATTGAGCAGGGAACGATAAGCATTCCTCCTGTTTGATATGAACCGCTCGATGGAGCAGCTGCTATATTTTCTACCGGGTAAACTTTATCAGCAAGCTCCTTTATCTGATGAAGATTTTCTATGCCTCCAAGCTCATACTCTGCAGTCAGTTCTGCGCTCCGGCTCATGATAAGCTCTGCCGAATAACCTTTTGCTTCGCGAATGAGCTCAAGGCATTTTACAAGAATCGTTATTCCGCTCGCTCCAGTTGCTCCAACGATAATTTTTGTACTATTTTCCATTAGAATCTTCCTTTAGCCATTTGCAGGGATCTACTTCCATAAACTGTGCTCGCTTGAATCTGTCTTTTTGATCAAAAGGTACTGTGCAGTCAAAAATTGTCTTACAGGATATTCCAATATCCCGAATGGAACCGCTGTATAAAGGATTCGAGCTTGGATCAAGCGGATGGCAGCGAACTCCCGGAATGGTAATGATATCCCTATCAGCCTGAAACCTTGTGTTCATCGCCCATAACACATCATCTGTATCAAAAATATCCACATCCTCGTCAACAAGCATTACATGCTTTAGTTCAGGGAATGCCGAAAAAGCCAGAAGAGCTGCCTGTCTTTGTTTACCCTCATCAGTATGAACACTCTTTTTACATTGAAGAACTGCCATGTACTTCCCGCCGCCGCTTCTATGCGCGTAGCAGTTAAGTATCTTACCCGGAAGTGCTTTGTCAATCAGTCCCAGAATTGAAGCCTCTGTTGGTATTCCAGCCATGTTGACATGTTCCTCAGAAGGTCCGATACAGGTCTGCATTATCGGATTATGTCGATGCGTTACTGCCTTCACCTTAAGAAGCCAGCATTCATGGCTTGCAGCACCGTTATAGCCTGGAAACTCAGGCATTGCGAAACCGGTATGTGAATTTTGATCTTCTACAACATGATTACTTCCTGGAAGAATTTCTCCTTCAATAACATATTCTGCATTTGCTATCGCATTTTCTTTTATTGTGATGCAAGGCGTAAGCTCAACCGGCTTTCCTCTAAGCGCTCCTGCTATTGAAAGCTCATTAAAGCCAAGCGGAGTTGTCGGAGGCTCAAAGCATGATGTAACAGATATTGCTGGGTCCACTCCAATTGATACGGATATTGGAAGTGGTAATCCAAGCTCTGTTGCTCGCTCTGCCATAGCTCCTATGTGTCTTGATCCTGGCTGAAGAAATATTGAAAGCTCATCCTTTGACTGTATGCACATGCGGTGTATCGTCACATCGGAAAGGCCTGTGTCCGGGTGCGTTGCATAGCACATTCCAAGTGTGATATACGGCCCTGCATCGACAGGTGTATTTGTTGGAGCAGGAACCAGCTCGTTTAAATCAAAACCTGGATCTGATGAAAGATAAACTTCCTCCTGGCATGACGGAAAGCTTTGTGATTGCTCACATGCTGCCTTTCTTAACCCTGCCTCATCTTTCTTAATCACAACCGGGTCAATCGGATTAGCAGCACACTGCATAACAAGACGGCCCAGCTCTGATTTTGTACACCCAAACATCCTTGCAACGCGCTCTCTGCTTGCCATCATGCCAATAACTACCGATGAAGCCTTATGCCCTTTGACGTTTTCAAAGAGCATAGCAGGGCCGTCCGTATGCGTCGGGCGAATTACTGTTCCTCCCGCTCCAACATATCTATATACTCCTGAAAGCTCTGCTACAGAATCAACCTCCACGTTTGTCTTTATGATTTGCCCCTCTTCCTTTTCAAGAAAATCAATCGCACTTCTAAGGCTGTCGATTTCCGTATTTACCTGATTTATTTTTCCATTTGTCACAGTCATTCTTATCCCCACTTTTCCTATAAATTACGTATTTTTATACTCTAAGTATCTAAGGCAGACGGTTTTCAATCAATTCAAATTAGGTTATAATTGATTCCATAATAGAATGAATCGCATTCGTATTCATCGACATAATTAATACCTGCTGCGTACTTTGAAGTCTCTATTTGTGAAGTGCAAACAAGAAAGGATTCTCAAAATGAATTTCGATCAGCTTGAATACTTTATTGCTGTATCAGAAGAAAAGAACTATTATGACGCCGCTGAAAGAATGCACATTTCTCAATCATCTCTTTCTAAGCAACTAATTAATTTGGAAAAAGAGCTTGGAATAGCTCTTTTTGATAGAAGTCATAGAAAAGCAGAGCTCACCGCTGCCGGAAAGTCTTTTTACAAAGAGGCACTTGCTCTTTCCAGTCAGTATCACAAGCTTCTTGATTCAATTTCAGATATTAGGGAAAAAGACGCAGACACTCTGCGCATTGGTACTCTGCCCTTCCAGGCGCAATATGATCTTCCTTCAATTTTTACATCTTTTTCCAAAGCTTATCCACAAATTGCTCTGATTCAGGAGGAGGTTGAGGATGACAAGCTCCTTAGCGGCTTTGAAAGTGGCAAATATGATTTGATCATTGCAAGAAGTAACATGATAAATTTGAAAGTAATGAGCTATGATACTATCTGCTCTGACGTGCTTGTTGCGGTTCTTCCAAGCGTTCATCCCTTATGTCAAAGCTCTTTCGTACCGATTAAG
Organism: uncultured Butyrivibrio sp.; assembly: GCA_964549585.1. Lineage (GTDB taxonomy): Bacteria > Bacillota > Clostridia > Lachnospirales > Lachnospiraceae > Butyrivibrio. The sequence continues at coordinate 33,555 of CAZJWA010000001.1, forward strand.
AAGCTTATTAACGAGCAGCTCATTTTGATGAATCCATATACATATGTTTACAAGCTGTGCATGGGAGAGCTTGTAAAAGCTGGTCTATCGCAAAACGTCAGACAAACAGCAAGGCCCGAATCTATTCTTTATTCTGTGGCGAACGAGGGCTGTGTAAGTCTTCTTCCCGAAAGCTACCTAGAGGTTTTTAGTCATGAAAAGGTAGTTTACCGCCCCCTATCTCCGGAAATTGCCCTTTCAATTGTTCTTATCCGGAAGAAAAAAGCTTCCTCCGCCTGCATCAATACTTTTAGAAAATGGGTCAAAGAGAGGCTGTGAAAAATTTTCACAGCCTCTCTGCCTTGCTTTATATTAAATTTCTTTGGTCACTACAATTCTTACTGATATCTCTCATCAAAGACACGCTTTGACTTCTTCTCACTTCTTGGAAGAACTCCAATCTCAACTACCTTAACAAACGGCGTAAACCCTATTCTTGCCTTTACCTTCTGGGCAACCTCTTCGCTTAGCTTTGCAAAATCATATTGTCCTGTAGTCTCGACGTAGATACGCATAGTATCCTTACCATCAAGATGAGAAATATGAATCTGATATTCGCTGGAAAGCTCAGGGAACATCTGAAGTATTTCCTCAATCTGATTTGGAAATACGTTAACGCCCTTAATCTTCATCATATCGTCTGTTCTGCCCTGAATAACATCAATTCTTGGATATTTACTTCCGCACTCACATTGTCCTGGAATTATTCTTGACAGGTCGTGGGTTCTGTATCTGATAAGCGGAGCTCCTTCCTTTACAAGTGTTGTTATTACAATTTCTCCAACCTCTCCGTCAGGAACATTCTTACCAGTAACAGGATCAATTATTTCAAGATAAATGTAATCATCCCAGTAATGCATTCCGCACTCATAGTCGCAGCTTACGCCGATTCCGGGACCATATATTTCCGTAAGTCCGTAAATATCGTAAAGTTCAATGCCCAGCTCGTTCTTGATACGTGCGCGCATCTTTTCGCCCCAGCGCTCTGAACCAATAACGCCCTTCTTAAGATGAATCTTGTCTCTAATTCCACGCTTTTCAATTTCTTCAGCAAGAAGAAGAGCATATGAAGATGTTGCACAGATTACTGTTGACTTCATATCCATCATCATCTGTAGCTGCTTATCTGTATTACCGGGGCCCATTGGAATTACCATTGCGCCCAGCATCTCGGCTCCGTTTTGGAATCCGATGCCTGCTGTCCAAAGACCGTAGCCTGGAGTAATCTGAATTCTATCCATATTGGTAATTCCTGCCATCTCATAGCAGCGTCTAAACTGAATTCCCCAATCCTCAACATCTTTGGCTGTGTAAGGAATAATTACCGGAAGTCCTGTTGTTCCCGACGACGAGTGAATTCTTACGATTTTTTCCTCAGGTGCTGTCATAAGGCCAAGCGGATAGGCTTCTCTTAAATCATTCTTCTCCGAAAATGGAAGTTTCTTAAAATCCTCGGGAGACTTGATTTCGGTAGTTCCATAGTCCTTAAGCTTCTTGCCGTAAAAACTGTTTGCTTTGATAAGATTACTAATTTCTTTATTGACCTGACTGATTTGAAGTTCACTGATTTCCATGCATAGCCTCCTGATTAATCATCAAATTTCCAGTGCGTTTAGCTTATCTCTCTGTTTACAGTGTTCTATATTTCCAATGCCATATAATTAAGTTCTCTGAATTTCTCCGGAACCTTTTCGGCTATTGCAGCTTTGATGTCGTCCTTATCAAGTCCAAGCTGTCCGCTCTTAATTGCTGCTCCAAGAAGTACTATGTTAAGAACCTTCGTTGAGTGAAGCTCCTCAAAAGCCTTATCTGTATCAACCACAATAACATTTGCTACCTGACTCTTTAGAAAAGAAATCATTTCTTCTGCATTATATCCAAAGTCCGAAAGGGACGCCGTAACCGGCATGACTGCGCGGTTACTTACAACTACTGCACCATCTTTTTTAAGGTAAGGAAGCATTCTGACAGCTTCTCCAGGCTCAAAACCAATAATCAGGTCCGCATCACCCTTACCTATTAGTGGTGAAAAGACATTTTCTCCAAAGCGAAGGTGACTAAATACGCTTCCGCCTCTTTGCGCCATTCCTATTGTTTCAGCAGTCTTTACAGAATAACCCTTATCCATTGCTGCACATGCCATTACCTTAGAGGCAAGAATCGTTCCCTGACCGCCAACTCCGCAAACTAGAATGCTCTTATTCATGATCTGCCTCCTTACTGCCACAGGAATTCTCCGGTGCAAGCTCTTTTGACAAACAGGCAATTGCCCCTGTTGGACAGACCTGTGCACACAACCCGCATCCGTTGCAAAGAGATGTATCAATTATGACACTTCCGTCATTTATTACTATTCCCGGACATCCAAGCTCCCTTATGCATTTCTTACATTTGATACATTTTCCCTGATCAATTTGGGCAGGCTTAATCGGAGTATCATGCTTCATAATCGCGATACACGGTGATTTGAATATTACAGCCTTCACGCCCGGCTGATCTGCTACGCGCTTTATTGTATCAACTGCTTTTCCAAGTTCGAGTGGATTAACCGTTTCTACTGTAGTTAGTCCTATTGCTTTAAGAATCTTTTCAATACTGACAACGTTTACAACATCGCCCATCATCGTATGTCCGGTTCCGGGATGCGGCTGGTGTCCCGTCATAGCTGTTGTGGAATTATCAAGTACAACTAGTGTAAGCTCTGCCTGATTGTATACAGCATTTATTATTCCTGTTATTCCCGATGCAAAAAAGGTTGAATCTCCTATAAAAGAGAAGCACTTTGTATCCGGCTGCGTTCTGTATATTCCCTGAGCTACAGTAATATCTGCTCCCATACAAAGACATGTGTCTACCATATCGAGTGGCTTTGCGTTTCCAAGTGTATAGCAACCGATGTCTCCGCAGTATACAGCCTTCTTGCCTTCCATAGCTCTTTTGACTGCATAAAATGATGCTCTGTGAGGACATCCTGCGCACAGTACCGGCGGTCTTACCGGGAGCTTTGGAGGCGCTGCCTGCGTTTCTTCCTCCCTTTTAATTCCGAGAAAAGAGTCAATAACATCCGATACAGATTCTACAGTATTTTCTCCCGAATTCTGAACATCTCCCGTGAGCTTACCAATGATTTTTGTATTTAAATGATACTTACCACACACATAAGTAAGCGCTCTCTCAATTACAGGGTCCAGCTCTTCTATGCACAGTACTTCATCCAGTCCCTCAAGAAAATCTACTGCTTTTCTTTCCGGAAAAGGAAAAGGAGTTGCAACCTTAAAAATTTTCGGAAAATCCTCACCATTTGCGGCAGCCTTGCTTCTTCTTTCAAGTACATAATCAAAGCTTATCCCATGTGTTGCGATACCTTTGCAAAGTCTTGCGCCTTCGCCATTTTCACGAATTATTTCATTTCCGTCATAGGCAGAAAATTCGCTTGCAATCTGAACATTTCTAGCTTCTATTTTTTTATGATTGGCATTAGAAAGTCTTGGGAAAATAACCCATCTAGATGAATCCTTTACAAATCCTTCAGGTTTATTCTTCTTTATCTCATCTGCATCAGCAATATCTATTGATGCATAGCCATGGCATATTCTCGTCGTTGGTCTAAAAAATACTGGTGTGCCGTATTTCTCGGAAAGTTCAAATGCTTCGATCATCATGTCATATGCTTCCTGAACTGACGTCGGATCAAAAACCGGAAGCTTGGAATATTGTGCAAAGGTTCTGGTATCCTGCTCTGTCTGCGAGGATATCGGTCCCGGATCATCTGCAACCATAACAACCATTCCGCCCTTTACTCCAACATATTCGACGCACATCAAAGGGTCGGAAGCGACATTAAGTCCTACCTGTTTCATCGTCACGAGAGTCCTTGCACCCGAATAGGCTCCGCCTGCTGCAACCTCAAGTCCTGCCTTCTCATTTACTGACCACTCTACATATATACTGCCATCATTATGCTTTGCAACTGTCTCAAGCACCTCGGTTGATGGCGTTCCCGGATAACCCGATACCATATTCACTCCGGCTGCAATCGCACCCATCGCAATGGCTTCATTACCCATCAGAAATTCCTTATGCATATTTCGCATCTCCTACTTCTTATTGCTAATTTGCTTTTGCTAACACTATTTTGTGATTACACTACTTGCATAAGCTGCCTGTTTGCCGCTTGCTAATGCATTGGCATTTCATCACGCTACTGTGTTACAGTATAACAAAAAAGCTGTAAAAAAACAGTATGTGAGAGAATAAATTCTTCCGCTGACATACTTTCCCTCACAAATTTTGCTTTTTGGGCAGCCTAAGAACAGCCTAAAGCCTATGAAAAAGGCATGCCAAGACTCAGAACAGCCTTGGCATGCCTATAAATAATCACTTAATAATAATGTTTAATGCTTTTAAATATTCTCGTGAACCACGAAAGTTTTTAAACCCTTAAGCCTCTTCAGTTGTGCTTTCGCTTGCTGCGTCTG
>CAZJWA010000001.1:38171-43794 GCA_964549585.1 uncultured Butyrivibrio sp.
TGCTGCGTCTGATGGCTTGTCACCGCTCATATCGCTTGGTGCTGCGTCTGCGTTCATCTGATCACCGTTTCCGGCGCCCTGACCCATTGTCTCTATTGTAAGAGTAGTATCAGTAACAGCTGTTATCTTACCTGTATATGTTCCGTCTGCAACTACGCTGTCAGCTTCAGTTGTCTCTTCTGTAGCAGCTGTGTCTTCTGTTGTAATAGACTCAGCAATTGTAGAAGTATCTGTAGTGCTGCTTGATGAACCGCAAGCAGTTACTGTGAACATCATGCTTACGCCAAGTGCGCATGCAACAATAATAGCCTTAACATTAGTTTTACCGAAATTTTTTTCATAATTTTCACATCCTCTTCTCTGGGCTCTCGCCCTCTAGTTAAATAAGCTTCTTTAAAAGTTGTATGTATTTGAAGCTTGTTTCAAGTTCAGGTCATATACTAGATAAAGATTGTGAACTATCTGTGAAAACTTTCGTAAAAAAATATGTTTTATTTTTTATGGTTTTCTTAAGGATAGCGTACAAACGCGCACTATCAGCGTATATTTTGCTTTCATTAAAATAAAAATATTTACCTTCTTAAGGTCCGGGCCAGCTCAAGAATATCATTACAAACTGTCTCATTTGCAGAAGATCTCACTGTAATCATCTTTTCAAGTACAGTCATATTCTTCATTGCAGAAAGCTTCTCACTAATCTGCTTTCCTGCCATAGGTGCCCATGTTCCATTCTCAATAATAGCCACTTTCCTTCCCTGAAGAGCAAGCGCCGAAATGTGATTAAGATAGTTCTCTATTGAAGGATAAATTCCGCCATTGTATGTCGGAGAAGCGATTACGATTCGGTCGCACTTAAAGCTCTCTGACACCAGTACAGAAACATCTGTATTAGAAGCATCGAAAACTTCAATATTTTTTTCTCCAAGCTCTGAAAGCTCTGCTGCAAGCTTGTCAGCAACCGCTTCGGTATTTCCATACATCGAGCCATAGATAATAAGAACACGCTCCTCTTCAGGTTTATATGCGCTCCACTTGCTGTACTTGTCGATAAACCAGGCTATGTCAGATCTCCATACAGGGCCATGGAGAGGACAAATGAAGCTTATATCAAGTCCTGCTGCCTTCTTTAAAAGAGTCTGCACCGGCATTCCATATTTGCCTACGATGTTTGTATAGTACCTTCTCGCATCATCAAGCCATTCATTTTCAAAATTCACTTCGTCATTAAACAGTGCGCCGTTTAGCGCGCCAAAGGTTCCAAATGCATCTGCTGAGAAAAGAACTTTCTCATACGAATCGTATGAAACCATCGCCTCAGGCCAGTGAACCATCGGAGCCATTACAAAAGTAAGCTCATGTTTTCCAAGGCTAAGCTTATCGCCTTCCTTTACGACTAATGTTCTGCCCTCGATATCCTCGCTATACATCTGTCCAAAGAACTGAAATGTTTTGGCATTTCCTACCATCACTGCCTTTGGATAGAGCTTTAAAATATCTACGATCATGCTGCAATGATCCGGCTCCATATGATCTACAACTATATAATCCAGATCCTTTCCCGAAAGAGCATACTTAACATTTTCCAAAAACTGCTCTCTGACAGAAGCATCTGCAGTATCCATAAGTGCAGTCTTTTCATCATTTATTACATATGAATTATATGAAACACCCCTTGATATAGGAAAAAGATTCTCAAACCTCGAGAGTCTTCTATCTGAAGCGCCTACCCAGGTAATATCGTCCGTTACTTTTCTTGTTATTTGCATAATATTCCTCCTATTTGAGCAAATCAGTAATGGTTCTTTTTATTATACGCTGAATTTTTAAAAATCAAATAATTTTCTGTAAATAATCACATAGAATTAGATTTTTGTATATAATGGGCATATAATTATATTGCGAGAAAATAATTATCGTAGTCTGATACTGTGTTTTCAGGCTCTGATTCTACGAAAGATGTGAGTGTATTTATATGAAAAGGGTGGCAACATCTCTCCTAATGCCCGGAATGATTCTGGCAGATAACGTTTATTCATACAATAATGAACAGCTCATTGCTGAAAAAGGATCTGCTCTTACAGAGAAATCCATTGCTAAGCTTGAGTATTATTCGATAATTAATGTTTTTATCGAGGATGCTCCTATAGAGAACCGTTTTGAGCAAAATTCAGCTTCTAAGACGCCCTCATACTCACAGCGTCTTCAGCAAACAGCTGAATTTAAAAGATTCAAGGCTGATTATGAAAAGGCCTCAGAAGCATTTGAAAAAGCAATAAATAACTGTGTCTATCGTAATCATCCAATTAAGCCTGAAGAACTTACAAAGCCTGTATTTGATTTGGTTGCTTCAACCGATTCACCTTCAGGAATGTTTGATATGATTCATAACCTTAGAGAATTCGATAGCATCACATACAAGCACAGTATGGATGTTTCTCTTGTTTGTAATATAATTGGCAACTGGATGAGGCTTTCTGAGGAAGATATTTATATTCTCACGCAGGCCGGTCTTCTTCATGATATAGGAAAGCTTCTGATTCCCAAATCAATAATTGACAAGCCCACCAAGCTCACTAATGAAGAATTCGAAATTGTAAAGCAGCATCCGCAAAACGGCTATAACATATTAAAAGATCTGTCAATCGACTCCAGAATCAAAAACGGAGCCTTGATGCATCATGAAAGAAATGATGGATCCGGTTATCCTCTTCATCTGGTCGCTTCGCAGATAGATCAGTTTGCCAAGATAATCGCAATTGCAGATGTTTATGATGCAATGATAAATGCAAGAACCTACAGAGAGCCAATATGTCCATTTTTAGCTATTTCTGTTTTTGAAAAAGATGGCCTGATTAAATATGATCCAAATGCTCTTTTGACATTTCTTTCAAATATTGCGAATACGTTCATCATGAACAGGGTTAGATTATCAGATGGCAGAGAGGGTGATGTTGTATTTATTAATAAGGATGCGCTTTCAAGACCTACTGTAAAAATCGGTGATGCCTATGTTGATCTTAGTATTAATCCAAACCTTTCAGTTGTCGCAATGATCTAAATCATGCACTCCAGCGCAGATTGGAGCACTTCAGAATATTCATACAGTAACTAAAAAAGTCGCCAATCGGCGACTTTTTTAGTGAAACTTTAAAACCAAATCTTTGAAAATCTGATCTTAAGTTTATGTAAAGTGTTATGGAAGAACTAAATCGGTAAAGCATACGCTACCTTTTCAGCTCTGCCATCCACGACCCCGGGGGTAATTGGTGAAGCATAAGCCACCTTTTTCTTCGAAGCCTTTTCCAGAAAATAGTTCTCAGATTAGTGAAGCATAAGCCACTTCTCCGCTCTCTACTTTTCTGCTTTCGATAATCCTGATTACTGATTAGATGAAGCATACGCCATCTTTTCTGCTCTCAATAATTATCTTTTCTTTCCTAGTAATCCAGATCACTAATCGGGTGAAGCATAAGCCACCTTTTCTGCTCTCTATGATTATCCTTTTTGTCGATAAAAAAAAATCAAATCAGTGAAGCATTCGCCACTTTTTCTCTTTTTATTTTATCTTTCCGTTTGTTTATGTGATTATTATATAAAAGAATTCTGAATTTGTCAAACTTTTTAGCACATTTTCCGGAATATTCTGAATGATTGTTAGTTTTATGTCAATTTGTCTGTATATTGTGTTTAACTTCGGACTAATCACTAGATGTTGTGGTCATAGTATTTGGACTATATACAAAGTTCAATTTTTATATGATAAAAGTATCTTTTTTGTTAATTCTTTTCCTAAAATCCATAAAAAAATCTCACTATGATATAATTTAAATAATAAAGTACACTGACCACCGGCTTATTTCATGCAGCCGTGAAAGGAATACATGCTCTTTCTCTTTGCCGCCATGTACACAGAGGCATCTGTGTTTATTAGTAATTTGGATTTAAAAAAAGACATAACTCAAACGAAGTTTCAGTCTTTCATAAGTAAGGATAGTGATATAGTTCTCACGATAACGGGGGCCGGCCCAATTAGTGCCGCAGTTGCTGTCAGTGTTGTTCTAACTGCGTACAAGGCAGGAAGGTCTGATTGCCTGATAAATCTTGGAAGCGCCGGGGCACTTAACTCCCCCAAAAGCTCAAGTAAAAATGCCAAAGAAAGCCCGGAGAATAATACCGGAGAAGGCTTCTATATTTGTAACAAGATAACAGAGCAGTCGACCGGGCGCTGTTTCTACCCAGATATGATCTATAAGTCAGATTTTGAGGAAGCCTCGGTAATTTCCTGCATAGCTCCAATATCAGAGGGCATGGCAGTAAAAACACTTTATGATATGGAAAGTTCCTCCATTTACCAGGCCGGCTCACACTTTTTGCCTCCGCATCATATGATTTTTCTAAAGATTATTTCAGATAGCGGAGAAGCTGTGACAGGCTCCGATATTACCAGCCTTATGGCTCGAAACGCTGCTCCTGTCTGCGACTTCATATTAGGGCTTAAGAATGCTCTTGTGGAAGAAAAAAAGGCTGGGGAAATCTTTACCAATCAGGAAAATGGATTTATCAAAAAGCTCTTTGATGATCTGTTTTGTTCTCAGACCATGAAGAATCAGCTGATCCAGCTCCTTACCTACAAAAAGCTAAGTGGATCAGACTTTGTTTCCGAACTAAATAAAGAATATTATGATAAAGAAATTCTTCCAGTAAGCAGCAAGGTTCATGGTAAAAAGGTTCTGGAAGAGCTTCAAAAGAAAACCATATAAAAGGATAATATGCAGTCAAATATAAGTAATAACATGGCTTTATACAATAACTGTTTTTCACATATTTATGTAGAAAAAAGCATCTCCAAAAATGCCACGACTATCAGAATTTTGAAAAGCTTTCCAGCCGCCACGATTATTTGGATAGACAATTACCGAGATGTTTTTGGCAGAGGAAAGCAAAGCTATAACGCGCAGCACAAATCATGCAGCCTCATTCTTGCACGTAAGGAAGGTAATCTCATTTATAAAGGCGCCGCTGTGTGTCAGGATTTTGGTAATGAGAATTTTTACTACGCATCTCCTGCTATTGGATGCCCCTATAACTGCGAATACTGCTATTTAAAAGGAATGTATACATCCGGAAACATTGTGATGTTTGTAAATACAGAAGACTTTTTTGCCGAAACAGACAAGCTTCTTTCAAAGCACCCGGCTTACATATGCATATCGTATGATACAGATTTGTGCGCATTTGAAGCCGTCACGGGATTTGTTCACGAATGGTCAGCCTTTGCCTCTACGAGAAGAGATTTAAGCATTGAAATCCGTACCAAGTGTGCTTCGCTGGACTTTGACTCTCTTCCCGGGCCGTTCCCAAATGTGATATATGCTTTCACGATATCGCCAAGAAGCATCATCACACGCTTTGAACATCAGACGCCCTCTCTTGAAGAAAGAGTTTCCTGTATTAAGCGTGGACTTTCTAAAGGCTATCGGATACGTCTTTGCTTTGACCCAATGATTTACTGCAGAGACTGGAAACATGAATATTCTGATATGATAGATTTTTTGTCAAAAGAAATATCATTTAAGGATATTTCTGATGTAAGCATTGGCTCATTTAGAATCTCCGGAGAATA
>CAZJWA010000001.1:43894-49416 GCA_964549585.1 uncultured Butyrivibrio sp.
CTTGATAAAACAGGCGGCAAACTTGATATTCTTATAAATAATGCAGGAGCCGGCTATTACGGTCTTCACGAAGAGCTTTCACCTGCAAAAATCAGTGAAATGGTAAGAATAAGCCTTGAAGTTCCAATGGTTCTTACGAATCTCCTTCTTAGGAAATTAAAGGAATCAAAGGGAGATATTATAAATATTTCCTCAGTGACAGCTCTTGAAAGCAGTCCTCACGGCTGCGCTTATGGTGCAACAAAGGCAGGTCTTCTTAGCTTTAGCCGAAGTCTTTTTGATGAAGCAAGGAAATATGGAGTACGCGTAACTACAATTCTTCCTGATATGACCAAAACGAATTTGTACAGGAATGCGGATTTTAGAGAAGATGAAGATACTTGCGCTTACCTCGAACCATCTGAAATCGCAGATACTGCAGCCATGATAATTAGTTCCCGCACTGGATTATGTATTTCAGAAATAACAATAAAACCGCAGCTCCACAGAATACGAAGGAAAAAGAGCTAACTATAAAGCCTTATTTACTCATCAGATTCTGAATTTGGCTCATAAAGAGTCATAGAAAGGCGCATATGCATATGATAAGGAAAATAATGGATTCGTCGATTGATACAAAGCAGCGAATATATTATGTTGTTAGTATGACGAGCATAATTGGAAATATGAGCGGATTTATTGCAAATGCTGCGCTATTTGGCTTCCACTGGCCTACACTTATGTGCGGATTTTGTGCTCTTCTTATGATAGTCTTATTCATGAGTGCATATTTCACCAATACCTATCAGCTTCCTAACAAGATAATGCTTTTTGTACTTGATATTGTGGAATTTCCTATGCTCTACTATGTATATGGAAAAAGCGTAATTGTATATATGCTGCTTGGAATTTATGCGACAACTCTTTTTTGTGCCAAAAAAAGGAAATGGATCATATCAATAACTCTCGCAATCTTTGATGTATTTGTGATTCTCTTCTCTTTTCTTCATCCTTCAACTGTAGAAGCGATAACAGAAGCCAATTCAATTGGATCAACTGTCTGTTCGTTTATCGTTGTTGGTTTCTGCATAATTGTGGTAACCATGCAGATAATTCACCAATATGAACTCGAAGCAGAAAAGCTTCATGAGCTTAGCCGTGAGCTCATTAAATCCGCTAATCTCGATCCGCTTACAAAGCTTTACAACAGAAGGTGCCTTACGGATTACATGGAGAAACTCTTAAATGCCGATAAGATAGATTTCTATACAGTTCTTCTTGATATTGACAATTTCAAAAAGATAAATGACACCTATGGTCATCTCTTTGGCGATGAAGCCCTTATTGCGCTTTCACAGTTTCTGTTAGACGCAGTCAGTGAGAAAGGCATTGCCGCAAGGTTTGGTGGAGAAGAATTCATTCTTATTCTTCAAAATACAGACGAAGCAGAGATTCAAATTATATTAGAGACTGTAAAAGGACAGTTTGCAGCATTTGGCAAAGAACGCGGCAAGGGAGTATCCACGTTTAGCGGCGGAGTAAATCATACCACGCATATAGATAAAATCACTGAAATATTTAACATGGCAGATACTAAAATGTATCAGTCAAAAACCTCCGGCAAGAATAAAATCACATACTAAAAATCAAAGTCATCTGCTGCTGTACTTTTCTTTCTGCAGTTCGGTGGCAGAATAAGCAGGAAATTACAATGATAAAATCAACTCAAAAAGTAGATATGAAGAAATTTATAATAATGATAGCAGCTATTGCTATTCCGGTTGCACTGCAAAATCTCTTAACAACCACAGGAAGCATGGTAGATACAATAATGCTCGCTTCTCTTGGTGAGAAAACGGTCGGCGCAGTAGGTCTTTGCGCGCAGTTTTCAAGTCTTCTGTTCTCATGCTATTGGGGCTTTGTAGGAGGCGGTATGCTGTTCTTTTCGCAGTACTGGGGCGCTAACGATCATGACGGAATTAGAAAGACCTATGGGCTTACATTATGCTTCATGATGATTCCCGGGCTCGTCTTTTGTATTCTGGCCTGCACAACTCCAGAGCTAATCATGCACTTATACACAAACAGCACCGATATTCAGGAAATCGGCATTAAGTACCTTAGAATTGTTGGCTTTGCATATCCACTACAGATTATCGCTATGGCAATGAGCGCCCTTCTTCGTTCTATAGAGCGTGTCAAAATCCCTCTTGTAGGTGGTATCGCTGCTGTACTTACAAATTTTGTCTGCAATTATATTCTTATTTTTGGAAAATTCGGTTTCCCAAAGCTTGGAGTACAGGGAGCGGCTATTGGTACTGTTCTATCAACATTCGTTAATATCCTGGTAATAGTAATTCTTTCCATAAAGGTAAAGGCTCCTTTTCTTTTGGACATTTCATCACATTTCAAATGGAATACAGCACTAATAAAACTCTACCTCAAAAAGTGCTTTCCGATTATCTGTAATGAACTGTTTATTGGAATAGGTAACATGGCAATCAATATAGTTCTTGGGCATCAGATTGATGAAGCTATTGCAGCGACTGCCGTTTTTAGAACCCTTGAAGGAATAATCATCTCCTTTTTCTCCGGTTTTTCAAATGCTTCTTCAGTCCTTATTGGAAAAGAAGTTGGAGCAGGTCACCACGAAGTCGCTTTTGCCAGGGCATGGCGCCTTGTTTATATGTGTAGCGGCCTAATAGGATTTGTAGCGCTACTACTTATCATTATTCATAATCCGCTCTTGCACGTTATGGGTCTTTCGGGACTTAGTTATGAGTATGCAACAGGAATGCTGATTATCTATGGAATTATCTGTCTTATTCGTATGGGTAACTGGGTTCAAAACGATACGTTCCGCGCAGCAGGAGACGCCGGATATGGCTCAATCATGGAGATAACTTTCATGTTCCTTTTGGTTCTTCCTACCATCTTTACAGCAAACTTTGCGCTACATGCGCCTTTCCTTCTCGTATTTGCACTGTGCTACGTCGATGAACCAATCCGCTACATTATTATGCAGCGTCACCTATACTCCGGAAAGTGGATTCGTCCGGTCTCCGGTGAGGGACTAAAGCAAATAGATGCCTTTAGGGAAAAGAATCATATAAAAATGCATTAACAAATGACCTCGGCACTTTTACACATGTGCCGGGGTCATTTTAACCTTGTAAAGCTTGCTACTTAAAACGATTATTTGGTCATCTATCTTAAATTTCTAATTATACATACTCATATATTCTCCATGGGCTGTGATAAGCTCATCTACCATAGAACAAATATCATCCACGCTAAGCTCCGCAGCTGTATGTGGATCAAGCATTGCCGCCTGATATATATTCTCTTTTTGATGAGTTCTTGCTGCCTCTATTGTCAATAGCTGTACATTAATATTGGTCATGTTAAGTGCAGCGCACTGAACAGGAAGTCGTCCAACATGGCAAGGAGTTATTCCACTGCCATCAACAAGGCATGGAACTTCAACGCATGCATCAGGTGGAAGATTGTCAATAAGGTTAGTATTAAGAACATTTCCTCCGATTTTATATGGTTTATTCGTTACAATTGCTTCCATAATATAAGATGCATATTCCTTACTACGCTCATGAGTAATCTTTCCGCCATCAAGAATTTCTGATTTTTCCTTCTCCCATCCCTTTATCTGTTCAATACATCTTCTCGGGTATTCATCAAGCGGAATCTGATATTTATCAATAAGCTCAGGATATCTTGATTTTATAAAAAGAGGATTATACTCCGCATTGTGCTCGCTTGATTCAGTGCAATAATACCCAAGTCTGTGAATATACTCAAGCCTTACCATATCCTTATGCTTTTCATCACGATTTTTTGCTAAAGAACGCTCCTTTATTTCAGGGTAAAGATCATTTCCATCCTTATCCCTTATTTTCAAAAGCCACGCCATATGATTAATTCCAGCAATAAGCTCTTTTCGTCCCTCAAGCTTATCCTTCATATCAAGTTCTTCAAGAAGCGTCTCCGAGCATACCTGTACAGAATGACAAAGTCCAACAGTCTTAATCTTCGTATATCTCTGCATATATCCTGAGAGCATTGCCATCGGATTTGTATAATTAAGGAAATAAACATCCGGACAAACCTCTTCCATATCACGGGCAAAGCCTTCCATAACAGGAATAGTTCTAAGTCCTCGCATTATCCCGCCAATCCCAAGAGTATCTGCAATAGTCTGTTTAAGGCCATATTTCTTTGGCACCTCAAAATCTGTAATAGTACACGGATCATATCCTCCAACCTGGATAGCATTAATAGCAAATGTAGCACCGCGAAGAGCTTCTTTTCTGTTATCGATGCCAAGATACGTTTTGATTACTGCTCTGTTATTATTGACGTTTTGATTTATTGCCTTAAGAATAATCTCTGACTCTTCAAGCCTTTTTGCATCAATATCATAGAGAGCTATCTCTGCCCTGCAAAGAGCCTTGGTGCACAAACAGTCACCTATTACATTTCTTGCAAATACGGTACTTCCAGCACCTAAAAAAGTTATTTTAAGCATAAAATAATCCTCCTATAAATTGTCTCTTTTATAAAAAGAAGTATACATTTCATGCAGGAATCAATATACTGAAAATGATGAAAGATTAATTGTAGAAATGTTGTTTTTATCCAAAGGCTGCTTTACTCACATGTAAGCTCATAAAATTTTGTATATTGGGCCGGCGCCATATCAGCCACAAATGAGGGCAAAATGAAATCATCTATTCCGGTAAATTTATACTATTACGGTCACGAAAAATGTCCACCTGGTCATTTCTTTGGTCCCGCAGTTCGTCAGCACTATCTTATGCACTTTATACTAGACGGACAGGGAATTTACAAAGTTAATGATAAAAGCTATGCTGTCAGCAAAGGTATGGCTTTTCTAATATACCCTGGAGAAACGACCTTCTATCAGGCAGATGAAATAAGTCCATGGGAGTATATTTGGATTGCAATGGATGGGGATGATATTGAACGACTCATAGCTGCGTATCATTCACCTGTAAATAAATATCTTTTTAAAGCAGCGAATTATAGCCAAAGTGCAGATCTTTTTAGAAGCTTTGCCGATGTAAATAACCTGAATCTGACAAAGGATAAGGATAAGTTTATCGGTCTTATTTATCTGATTTTCTCATCCTTTGAAAAAAACTGTAATACCGGCGCATTCGAATCAGATCTTGATTATTACAATCGCTCATGTAAATATATCCGGCTAAACTACGGCTATAATATTTCTATTACTGATATTGCAGAGAATGTTGGTTTGGAAAGAAGCTACCTGTACAGAATATTTATGAAGTATGCGTATATTTCTCCGAAGCACTACCTTACCAAAGTAAAGGTTGAATCTGCAGGTGAAATGTTAATGAATTCAGAGCTTAGTATGACCGAAATTGCTCTCTCCTGCGGTTTTAATGATTCATCAAATTTCTGCCGTACATTTAATAAATACTATGGCTATCCGCCGCTTCAGTTCAAAAAACAGAAAAATAAAAATTAGAACAGGTATGTGA
>CAZJWA010000001.1:49516-156810 GCA_964549585.1 uncultured Butyrivibrio sp.
TATCCGCCGCTTCAGTTCAAAAAACAGAAAAATAAAAATTAGAACAGGTATGTGAGTACCTAAATGCAATTACTTTTTTGGGATCAAGCTTTGCAGAATGCAAAGCTTGTAAAGTTAATACAGGTATGTGAATACCTGTTTTAAACTTTTAAGACAGCATGTTCTGCTCCATCATTATCTTTAATTTGAATTTGGCAGTTTTGTCCGCAAATTCGATTTCTAAAACGTCTCCATGAATTGACTTAAGAATTCCTTCGCCATATTGCTTATGATTAACATATCCCGTGGTACGAATTTCCTCCAGCTTATCAAGGTATTCCGACTCCGTGATAATTCTTTTCTTAACTTTACGCTGTAAGGGACTTTTCACAGAAGTCTTTAAATAGGATTTTTGAGAACTCCTGCCGCTCTTTGAAAGCTCTTTTTCCATACTAATTCCAAGCAGTTCACTGATAAAGGTTGATTTGCCGGAAATGTTAAAAAGGCACAGTTCATCCTTTGCCCTGGTGACGCCAACATAGAAGAGCCTTCTTTCCTCTTCATACTTCTTCCGGTCCTCTAAGGAAGCCTTTTTGCTCGCAATTACCTCTTCGGGGAATATTCCATCAATCACATCCATCAAATAAACTTTTTCATATTCGAGTCCCTTGCTTGAATGAATTGTCGAAAGAATGAATTTGCAGGACGGGTTAGATTTCTTTTCTCTGATAATCTGTGAAAGCTCGTCAAACCTCTCTACAAGCCGAACCGCACTGGTTTCATTTGAAGCAAGTGCTTTGATTATTTGAACTTTGCTGTCTGAAATATTCATTCTGTCCAAATAGCTCAAGTATCCCATTGGCTCTGTAATTCGGTAGACTGCCTTCTCGGCAGATTCCTGTAAAAGTCTTTGCAGATGCGTGTTCATGCTCTTAACGCTTTTGGTAACTCTTGCGCCCAGATTTCCATATTTTAGTGCACATTCAAGTACCGAAAGTCCCGTTTCTTCTGACTTAAGGCTCGCTATCTGCGCCTGATTTTTGTTTAGATATGTCCCGATTTTGTAATATATTTTCATAAAAAGAGCTGTGTCAGCAGGGTTTTCTGCAAATCCAATGATGTTAACAATATCCATAACAACTCGGTGCGAAAAGAATGAGAGATCACAGTTCCTGATTCGGTAATTCAAATTTGCCCGCTCTAGTATGTCTACAAGAGGAAGTATGCTTTCATTATCGCGATATAAAACTGCTGTCTGTCTAGTACAATTTTCTGCACACTTGAGCAAATATGAATACTGCGCTTTTCGACTCTTTAATTCAATATTTTGAATCTCTGCTTCGCTATTTCTTGCTGCCACCATTTCCTTTTTATGTCGGAATTCATTTTTGGAAATGAACCTATTTGCTGCATTTACGATTGCTGCATTTGAACGAAAGTTCTCTTCCATTAAAAGCACTCTTGCATTCTTATGTCTTTTCTCAAAATCAAGAAGTGCCTGGGGAAACGCTGCGCGGAATCCGTAAATACTTTGGTCCTCATCGCCTACCATGAAGAGGTTATCTCTTTTGCCTGCAAGAAGTTCAATAATCATGTGCTGAATTTTGGATGTATCCTGGGCCTCATCTACGCAGATAAACTGGAAAAGATCTTGAAAATGTTTAAGAACAGAGGGCGTTTTCGAGAGCATCATATATGCGTACACCATCTGATCGTCATAATCCATTTGCGATAAATCGCGCATTTTCCGGCAATACTCACCGTAAATCTGCTCAAGCGGAAGTTCAAGATCTGTTTCAAGTTTTTTGATTTCAGAAGATGAAAGCCTCATGTTTTTAATATAAGAAATCGCTGTGACAAGGCTTTTCAAATCGTTTTCGGTAAGATAATCGTGTTTTTGTTCCATATAAATTTGCGAAAGGAGCCTTAGCTTATAGCTTTCATCAGTAATAAGCTTAAATGCACTTTTGCCGATTTGATTTCCGTAAAAGCTAATTATTTTGGCGCAAATTCCATTTATTGTGCGAAACTCTAACCTTTCTGCAAGTTCTTCTCCAAAATAACTTGTAAATCTATTCTTCATATCCTTAGTTGCCGCAACCGTATAGGTTATTGTGAGAATACTTTCAGGTGAAACGTCGCAGCAATAAATGAGGTACCCAAGCCTAGCAACCAGCACCGTTGTCTTCCCGCTTCCGGGAACTGCCAGAACAAGAGCCGGTCCGCTCTTTGCCTGAACAGCTGCAAGCTGCTGATTATTTAGTTTTATATGAAATTTATCTATGAATTCATCAAGTGTCATCCGCATTCTCACATAATATAGCACATGAGTTTCTTTGTAAAACTAATTTCATATAGCTGCACTGCTCGCGAAAAAACCGGGAAGCACTTTACAAGTGCTTCCCGGCCTATAAAATTGCTCTCCATACAGTTCCTATATTTGACTAATCAGTTAGCCTTCTTCTTAGATACTACATCAAATATTACTGCTATAAGAAGAACTGCGCCCTTTACTACCTTCTGCCAGTTTGCATCAACACCCATGATTGACATACCAAGGTTAAGAACACCCATCAGTACAGCTCCGACCATTACTCCGCCGATAGTTCCGGTTCCGCCGTATGCGGAAGCACCACCGATAAAGCAGGATCCGATTGCATCCATTTCATAGTTTGTACCGGCTGTTGGATTTGCTGAATTAAGTCTTGCCATAACAACCATTGCAGTTACAGCTGAAAGAAATGCCATGTTTGCATATGCAAAGAAATAAACCTTATTTGTATTGATACCTGAAAGCTTCGTTGCCTTTTCATTTCCGCCTACTGCATATAGATGACGACCTATCGTTGTCTTGCTTGTTATATATGCATATATTAGAACGATTGCAGCTACCCAGATAAGAATTACCGGAATACCTTTGTACTGTGAAAGCTTGAACATGAAGTACATGATTACTGCGCACAGAAGAACTGTCTTAATTACGTTTCCTGCAAGAGGCTCATTCTCATAGCCCTTCTTTGTTCTCTCTGCTCTTGAACGAATTCTCATAAGTACATAGACAACATCAATAATTACTCCACAAAGAAGACATGTGATATTGATTCCGTTGCCGCCAAAAATATCAGGAACATAACTGTTGAACATTGCAAGGAATTTATCAGGCATTGGTGCAATTGTAAGTCCCTGAAGTACTACGTTACTAAAACCTCTCCAGATAAACATTCCTGCAAGAGTTGTGATAAAAGGTGGAACCTTGATATATGCTACAAGAAAACCCTGCCAAATACCAATCAGTGTACCAACAATAACCATTACTATGATTGCAATCGGAATAGGCACATTCATCTTGACCATGAGTGTTGCTCCGATGGCACCAACGAGACAAACTACGCTACCTACACTAAGATCGATGTTACCACCTGTTAAGATACAAAGCAGCATACCTGCTGCTAATATGAATACGTATGCATTCTGTGCAATAAGGTTATTCATATTCTGGGCATATAAGAGCTTGCCGCCTGTTGATAATGTAAAAAATATGATTACCGCAACTGTGGCGATTACCATTACATATTTTTGTATTGAAAATTTTACTTTCATACTCTTCTCCTTCTCATTGTGACCAGGAAAAAGTCACAGGATTTATTCTATTATTAATCCTTCTTTGTAAGGAGGATCTTGCTCATGATCATCTCCTGTGTTGCATCCTTAGCATCGACTTCTCCAACCATACGGCCTTCGTTCATGATATAAATTCTATCGCTCATTCCAAGAACTTCAGGAAGTTCGCTCGATACCATGATTACTGATTTTCCCGCTGCAACCAGGTCGTTGATTATACAATAAATCTCGTACTTTGCGCCTACATCAATACCTCTTGTAGGTTCATCAAGTATCAGAACATCAGGATTGGCAAACATCCACTTTGCAAGAAGAACCTTCTGCTGGTTTCCTCCGGAAAGATTACCAACCTTCTGTTGTACGGTAGGGCATTTGGTACTAAGCTTTTTAACGTAGTCCTTTGCAACCTGAACCTCTTTATCACTATCAATTACACCGTGCTTTGAGCTAACTGCTGACAAATTTGCAAGAGTTGTATTAGTAGTGATTGGATTTGAGAGAATAAGGCCGTTAAGCTTTCTATCCTCAGTAACATAAGCTAGCTTGTTCTTTATTGCATCACTGACAGTATGGAGCTCTTTTTTCTGACCATTTATATATACTTCTCCGGTTGTTCCGGTTCCGTATGAATGGCCAAAGACACTCATCATAAGCTCTGTTCTTCCGGCACCCATAAGACCTGCTATTCCGACAACCTCTCCTTTATGAACATTAAAAGAAACATCGTCTACAACCTTCTTCTCTGAATAAACAGGGTTAAATGTCGACCAGTTCTTTACTTCAAGAGCAATGTCACCAATGTGCTTTTCTGCTCTCTTTGGAAATCTGTCAGTCATCTCACGGCCAACCATTCCCTTTATGATACGATCATCGCTGATATCATCCTTACCTTTAACAAGTGATTCAATAGTTGCACCATCTCGAAGAATAGTGATTGTATCAGCTACATATGAAATCTCATTTATTTTATGAGAGATAATTATCGAAGTCATTCCCTTCTTCTTAAAATCAAGAAGAAGATCCAAAAGCGCCTTAGAATCATCCTCGTTAAGTGAAGATGTAGGTTCATCAAGAATAAGGAGTTTGGCATTCTTAGCAAGTGCTTTGGCAATCTCAACAAGCTGCTGCTTTCCTGTTCCAAGATCCTTAATCGGTGTTCTGGAGGATTCCTTTAAACCAACCTGTTTTAAATATTTATCTGACAATGCGTAGGTTTCATCCCAGTCGATTGCAGCGCTCTTTCCTCGTTCATTTCCAAGAAACATGTTCTCGCCAATGGTAAGATACGGAATAAGTGCAAGCTCCTGATGGATAATAACGATTCCCTTTTTCTCACTGTCCTTAATTGTATTAAACTTGCAAACCTCACCTTCATATACGATATCGCCTTCATAGCTTCCAAAAGGATAGATACCGCTTAGCACATTCATGAGTGTGGATTTTCCTGCGCCGTTTTCCCCTACCAGTGCATGAATTTCTCCCTGCTTAACAACAAAATTTACATCATCAAGTGCCTTTACTCCCGGGAAAGTCTTGGTAATATGCTTCATTTCCAATATGTTTTCTGACAATTCGCAACCTCCCTTTTTCATGAATGACCATCCATTTTTCTCGGTCATTCCTAATCTCTTTAAAGAAAACAGACAGGGTAAGCGAAAGGGCCTACCCTGCATATTTTCTGATTAACTAATTACTGAAGATCTGCATCAGTATAGTAACCTGAATCAATAAGAAGCTCTTTATAGTTTGTCTTATCAGCAAACTCAGGGTCGCAGAGATATGTAGGAATAACGCCTGTGCCATTATCATATGAAGAAGTATCATTAACTTCTACTTCTGAGCCTGACATAACCTGTCCAACCATCTTAACAACCTGCTCAGCAAGCTTTCTTGTATCCTTAAATACTGACATTGACTGTTTGTCAGCAAGCATGTTCTTTACATTTGCGATATCACAATCCTGACCTGTTATAATAGGCCACTCACCGTTATATGCGCCCTCAAGAGCATTCTCAACACCAAGTGCTGTTGAATCATTTGAGCAAAGAACTGTATCAATGTTTGTTCCATCTGCATAGTATGAAGAAACAATGTTCTCCATTCTTGACTGTGCTGTCTCACTTGACCAGTTAGCTGTAGCTACATCAGCAAAGGCTGTCTGACCTGACTTAACAACAAGCTTGCCCTCATCAATGTATGGCTGAAGAAGATCCATAGCTCCACTGTAGAAGAACTGAGCATTATTATCAGCAGGATCACCTGTGAAGATTTCCATATTGAATGGACCTGCAGCATTTTCAAGATCAAGCTGATCAATTATGTACTGTCCCTGTGTTGTACCAACCTTATAGTTATCAAATGTTGCGTAATATGAAACAGCGTCTGTATCCATAATCAAACGGTCATATGCGATAACAGGAATGTTCTGTTCCTTTGCCTGTGCAAGAACTGTACCAAGTGAAGAACCATCAATAGAAGCAACTACAAGAATCTGATCACCATTAGCAATCATGTTCTCAATCTGAGAAACCTGTGTTGCAACATCGTTATTTGCATACTGAAGATCTACATCATAGCCTGCTGCCTTAAGCTGCTCTTCCATATTGGAACCATCCTGATTCCATCTTTGAAGATCCTTTGTAGGCATTGCTACACCGACCTTGCCGCCTGCAGTAGCAGTAGTATCAGCAGCCTCTGTTGTCTCTGCTGTATCTGTAGCTGCTTCCTCTGTAGAAGCTGTGCTTGCTGTAGGATCACTTGTTCCGCATCCTACGAGAAGAGTTCCTACCATTGCTGTGCTTAAAAGTACACTTAACAATTTCTTCTTCATTAACCATTTCCTCCGTTTTGATTTGTTGTGTCTGACACATGTCAGATTTTTTTAACTGAAACAACCATATCATACAGATTGCACAAGTAAAATAATAAATATTTGCCATCCGTTGGGCATGATGACTATTTTGTCTAGATTAATTTAAGCGTTTAGCATTTTTTTGGTCAAAAAATAGAACAAAGCAAAATAATACTAATTGCTTTGTCCTATAAATTATTCGTTTTCGTTCTGATAGACGTCCTCGCGAAGATGAAAGCCACTGTCTAAAATAATGCTATCCATATTATCCTTTGTCACCTTCTGCGGTGCTATACTTACGTACGGCACATCATTTGTTCCATCATTGAACTCAGTTACATCCTGAATATCATTTCCCTTTGCAAGTGCGATAGTATCAAGCGCCGCTGTCTTTGCCAGAAGCTCGATTGGCTTATAGACAGTCATTATCTGCGTTCCGGCGACAATTCTCTGACAAGCCTCCATATCAGCATCCTGCCCCACAACAGCAATATCTCCCGCCAGTCGTCTTTCCGATAGTACCGTTACAACCTGCCCTGCAAGCGAATCATTTCCGCACATGATTGCACCCGTTTTATCAAGTTCATCGGCATGGGCATCTAGATAATTAGAAGCTTCTTCACCGACCCATCCCGAACATTCAACTTCATCAATTATAGAAATATTAGGGTTTAATGCCTTATCAAAGCCTTCATTTACAAGCGTTACGTTGTAATCCTCACTAGGTCCGTTCACCTTGATACAGCCGCCGCCACCTGGAAGCGCCTTATTTATTTCTTCTGCCATGTACCTTCCAACTGCTTCATTGTCAAAAGAAATATAGAGGTCAACATCAGCATTTCTAACAATGCGGTCGTATGAAACGACCTTGATTCCAGCCTTCTTTGCCTTTGCAACACTATCCTTTAGAGCATCGCAGTCAACCGGAACGATTACTATAACATCTTCTTTTTGCTCGATGAAATAATCTATTATCTTTTTCTGTTCCTCAATATCGCCTGTAGCAGACTGAACGTTAACCTCCGCTCCCTGTTCTGTCGCAGTAGATACAAATACGTCCCTGTCTCTTTGCCACCTCTCGATAACAAAGGAATCAAACGCAATCCCAATCTTTATCTTGTCATCCACAGAAGCCTGATCTCCCGAAGAAACGGTTTCCTGTGAGCTGCATCCTGCTATACATAACATCGTTGTCATCATAATAGTGAGCGCACTACATAATATTTTTTTCCTAATCCCCATCAAAAAAATCCCCTATAACTTTCGTTTTACGTAAAGTATAATAAGTAGCATGAAAACCAATAAGCAAAATGAATCTTTTTCCCTAAAACATCATAACGCAAATTTGTTAATATTAGCAACTTTGTTTCTCGCACTGCTAACTATATTTACAGTTGTCAGCATGCTATATTTTCATACTCAGGTAAGCAAATTCTCTGTTCCAAGTACAGAAGCCTCAAATTACTCCAGGCACTACGCCTATATAGGAGATAACACGCTGGCAAACGAAGAAATCTATGATGCCGCTAGTAAAGAAGGGGCTGCCACAGATGCATATGTTGAGTTCATGGGGAGCAATCTGGATATTTCATACTCCAAGCTCGAGCTAATGGATATAGCTGTCAATGCCGGCGTCGACGGAATTATTATAAGCGGAGATGAATCCGAAGAAATGACGGAAGCTATCTATAGCGCAAACCAAAGTGGAATTCCGGTAATAACTGCCGGTGATGACTGCTCCGGAAGTGCCAAGGTCTGCTATGTCGGAATTTCCAATTACACCTTAGGCCAGGAATATGGAAAGCAAATCGTCAAATCAATAAATGATGATGTCCAGAATATTCTTGTTCTAATGAGTCCTTCGTCAAGAAGCAATGGTCAAAGTCTTATTTATTCAGGTCTGCATGATTACCTTTCAGATTCCAACTCATCAAGGCAGTTCAAGCTTGAGACAATGGCTGTCGGTGATGGAACGAGTTTTTCTTCAGAGGAGGATATCTCAGATATTTTTTCGAAGAGTTCGCTTCCTGATATAATCGTTTGCCTTGACGAAACTGATACCACCTGCGCCTGCCAGGCAATCGTTGATTATAACAAAGTCGGCGAATGCACAATCATGGGATTTTCTTCAAACGATACGATACTTAGCGCCATCGATAAGGATATTCTTGCATTCTCGCTCACAATCAGTTCAGCTGATATTGGAAAAAGAAGCGTCGACAGCATGAATGAATATCTTTCTACCGGTTTTGTTACACAGTACAACACTCTTGATATCGAGTGCATCGATAAAACAAACGTAGCTTCATATATAGCAAAATCAAAGGAGGCTTCAAGTGATTCTGAAAACTCCTAAAAATTTCTTTTCCCTGCAAGCAAAGCTTGTAATGACCTTTCTTCTCACATCAACAATCATATTTACCGTCACCATTACACTCTTTAGTAACGTCAATTACGCATTTGACCAGATTGATTCCGTATATATGAGCAACGTTTCAATCAATACGCTTTCCGATGCACTTACAAATGAGCAGAATGCACTAACGGCTTTTCTTGATACCAAGAGCACTGACTCTCTCGAAAACTACTACAGATACTCACAGGATTACTCACAGCTACTAAATAATCTGAGCTCTGTAAACTGTGACAATGATGTTCTTATTATGGAAAAAAATATCCGAACTCTTTCAGAAAACTACAGCAAGTGGGCTGATGCTGCAGTAAAGGCAAAGAGAAGCCGCAATATTATTGAGTATAAAGCCTCATATGAGAAAGCCACTACAATATATGGGTATATTGGAGCGTACATTTATAGTCTTAATAACGTCCAGTTCAAAGACAACTCCGCAAGCTACAATAAGCTTCATCAAACCTTTGGACTACTAGAAGGTCTTGCTATTTTCAATCTTCTTGCAGTAATAATCCTAAATGTAGTAATAACCGTGCTGATCACTAGGTCCATTACAAGTCCTCTTCGAAAGCTTGCAGATTACGCAGGTGAAATAAGCCGCGGTAATTTCGATGTTCCCGCACTCGATATTACGTCACATGATGAAATTGCCACAGTAAGTAAAGCGTTTAATCAGATGGTCATAAACATTAAGGAATACATCGAGAAGCTAAAGACCAGTATGGAAACATCCCGTCTTTTGAAGGAAAAAGAACTGCTTACTGATACACATTTAAAAGAGGCTGAGCTCAAATATTTACAGGCTCAGATCAATCCGCACTTTCTTTTTAACACACTAAATGCCGGTACGCAGCTTGCCATGATGGAGAACGCCGACACGACTTACAAATACCTGCAGAATGTGGCAGCTTTTTTTAGAAATAAGACAAATCGTGAGAAGCAGATTACAACGCTCGAGAGTGAGATTTCACTCGTTGACAGCTATATTTATATTATCAATGTCAGGTTTTCCGGCTCTATAGTTTATGAGAAAAGAATTGACGAAGACCTGGTAAATGTTTCTGTGCCCAGTATGATTTTGCAGCCTATAATTGAAAATGCAATCAATCACGGAATCAGAGATATTGACCGGGAGGGACATATTCTTTTATCGGTCTATAAATCACAGGGAGATATCTGCATCAGCATAAAAGACAATGGCAAGGGAATGACTCATCAGCAAATTGAGGCTCTTTTGCAAGGAGAGGCTCCTGTGCATGTAAAGGGCGATGAAACGAACGGCGTTGGACTAACTAATGTAATTTCAAGGCTAAAGCTCTTTTATAATAGAGATGATGTATTTGATATTACAAGTGCCGGGGAGGATAAGGGAACAGAGGTCATTTTGTATATTCCCGACCCCAAATAACTTCTTCATTTTCTATTAATGACCTGTATTTGGATAAATAGGAGGCTCAAATGTACAAGGTACTGCTTGCGGATGACGAAGGTATCGCCATAGACGCGTTAACTTTTATAATTAATCAAAGCTTTAAGGACGAGTGTGAAATCAGATCTGCCAAGACAGGCAGAAGCGTAATAGAAATCGCCGAAGCGTTTAATCCTGATATTGCTATTATGGATATTCAAATGCCGGGAATAAATGGAATCGAGGCGATTAAGGAAATACGGCGTTTTTCGCCATCTACAATTTTCATAATCGTATCTGCATTTGACAGATTCAACTATGCCAAAGAAGCAATCAATCTTGGTGTTCTTGAGTATCTGACAAAGCCCCTTGATAAGGATATTTTTACAGATACAATGAAAAAGGCCATTCATCTTATAAATAAGGAAAAAGAGAAAAGAAGTACAGAGCTTCGTAACTGGGAAAAGCTTGAAACCGTTATCCCTGTGATTGAAAATGGCTTTGTTTATTCTGTTCTTCTGTCAGATAATTCTTCACCAAATATTCCTGAGTACATGAATCTTTTGGAGATAACAGCTGACTTTGCAGCAATCATGGTAATAGAATTTGGGGATTCGCCAGAAGAAATTGATAAATCACGTCCTGGGAAAACACCTCATCTGCAAAATGAAATCGGGACCGGAATCAGAATCCAGAATTATTATTCAAAGATTAGAAATATTGTAAAGGAGTTTTTTGCCGGAGCAATAATTGGCTCTATCATGGGAAATAGGATTGCAGTATTTCTTCCCGAAAAGTCTTCTTCACTGGAATACAACGAAAGAATCCAGATGATAGAGAAGGTTCGTACTCTCATTTCGAAGCTCAATGAAAAGACCGGAGCTTCTTTTAGAGCCGGCATCGGTTCAATAAAGCCGCTTCGAGATGTAAGTGCCTCCTACCGCGAAGCACTCGATTCTCTAAAAGAAGGCAGCGATATGGTATCTCATGCAGATGACCTTCCTGTTGCCTGCGCTTATGAATCTGATTACCCGATTGATCTTGAAAGAATAATGTTTGATCATGTTGCCGCAGGTGATGTTTCTCAAACTACTGTTGATGCAGAAAATTACTTTGACTGGATGGCAAACACCCACGCAGATATGACAGACAGTATCCGCCTTAAATCGCTTGAATTCGTTCTCTGGGCAGAGCATATTGCATATGAGAATGGTGCTAAGGGGCGTTACAAGTTCGGATCTAGAAGTGATTATATGAGTTTATGCATGAATTCATCGATTAAAGAGCTTCATAAATGGTTTGTAGACAAAATAATCGATGCAAGCAGATGCGTTGTAACCAAAAAGGAAACTCAGGCTGAAAACCTTATTGATACTGCAAAGGAATATATTTATGCCAACTACTCAAGCGATATTTCACTAGATGATGTTTCAAGACAGATAAACATTAGTCCCTTTTACTTCAGTAAACTATTCAAGGAAGAGGTTGGCGTCAACTTTATTGATTATTTGACTACTCTTCGTCTTGATAAGGCCAAAGAGCTGCTTCTTTCAAGTTCTCTATCTGTAAAGGAAATATGTAATCAGGTTGGCTATCAGGATCCAAATTACTTCAGTAGAATATTCAAAAAATCAACTGGACATACTCCTACAGAATTTAAAGATACTCAGCAAAACTAAATCTGTAAAAAATTAAGCCAGACACGCATTTGAATACTGGCACAACCAGGTAGGCGAAAGCTAATTTACTCCTTCTAAAAAAACTCAGCCATTTGATTTGGCTGAGCTTTTTTTAGATCTTCTTACTTCTTTCCAAAGCTTTATTTCTCAAAGCTTTCTTTTTCATCTTCGCTATATACATGTTTTCGTCAGCTCTTTTTATCAAATCATCCAAAAGAAAACCTGAGTCATAACCTGCAAGAGCGTAGCCCATGCTTGCGCTCAATGTAAAAGGCCTTGTACTTAATTCATTATATTTATCCATCGCAGCTTGAATATCCTTCATGTATTCATTAGCCGCTTCGTCATCATAACCATAACCAAGAAGGACGAATTCATCTCCGCCATATCTCATAAGAAGTTCGCCGTGCCTGTGAATTTTAAGAAATATCTCACCCATTGATCTGATAAAAATGTCTCCTTCATTATGTCCAAAGCTGTCATTAACAGTTTTGAGACTATCCAGATCAAGGAACAAAACCATAAGATCTTTTTTCTTAAGCTTTGCCTCTTCAACAACATTATCAGAAAAGCGTTCAAAACCCGCTCTGTTCATTACACCTGTAAGCGAATCATATATCCAAAGCTTACTGAGCTTGGCAATAGCTGATGAAAGCTGATTTTGCTGATAAATATTCTGAAGTGCGTTACTGATATTTAATACAAAAAGATGGAAAAGCTCGCTTGTTACAGACATAGCTGAATCGCCTACCACGCAGTAACCAAAGCAGATATCCTGAAAGTGAAGTGGAATAACCACATAAAAACGTCCCTTGTCCTCATCTTTATCAAAGCATGATTCCGGTAGAAGATCCTTTGAATGAAAGGTTGGAAGAAGTATATCCTCGCCGTTTCTTATTGCTACAGCTGCCTTCATCCTCTTTGCGTAGGTTGTCCTACTCTCTTCATTAACATTCGATTCAGGCATTCCACTTAGCTCTTTTTCCTTAAAGCCATCAGCATCAACGCATAGATAAAACGACTTGATTCCAGCCATCAAAACGTATTTGCGTACAGCTTCATATAGCTT
Organism: uncultured Butyrivibrio sp.; assembly: GCA_964549585.1. Taxonomy (GTDB): domain Bacteria; phylum Bacillota; class Clostridia; order Lachnospirales; family Lachnospiraceae; genus Butyrivibrio. The sequence continues at coordinate 62,534 of CAZJWA010000001.1, forward strand.
CCCATACTGCGATGTAGCAGTAAATTCAGCTGCTGAAGACTTAAGGATCTCAGCAAATGTTATCGAATGCATCTTTCTATTTACATACTTTCTCTTTACAGTTGCATTCTGCATTTCACTGGCTTCTTCACCAAGCTTGCACCCGCAGCTTTCTCTAAATATCGCATTTCCGGGGAGAAAAATGCTGTCTCCTCTACCCGATTTCTGTATTTTATTGCGAAGCATATCATAGGCAAGTTCGCCAAGTTCGAACATTGGTCTTTCAACTGTAGTAAGTGCCGGAGTATAGACCTTTCCTGAAGTAATGTTATCGTATCCGGTAACTGCTACGTCCTCAGGGACTCTGTAGCCTGCTTCTTTAAGTGCATTTGCAGCGCCTATTGCCATTTCGTCATTAGCACATATTATTGCCTGCGGCATATTGCACATATTTTTACCGGACTCTTCAATCCAATGTGAAACCGCATCCTCTCCGCTTGAAGGATGATAATCTCCAACAAAAATCTGATCATCTTTTACTTCTAGATGATTGCTTTTCATCGTCTCTCTAAAGCTTTTAAGACGAAGTTCGGAATCTCCATTTTCAGAAGGTCCCGAAACAAAATTAATATTAAAAAGACCATGAACAGTCACAAGATGGTCTACTATCTCGCTTATTCCATTCATGTTCTCTATTCCGGCCGTAAGAAGCCCTGAATAATCCTTTTCAATAGAGACACCTGGAATCTTAGCCTTCGCAATTTTCTCCGCAATAGAAGAAGCAAGTGCCCGATTCTGAAGTGTATCCCCATGCAAAATAAATCCGTCAAAATCAGAGAAATTGATCAGATTAAATATATTGATCTCACCTTCATTAAACCTGGTAGTCGTGTATCCCCATGCATCACAGGTGTATATTGTTACACTACTGTTGTTATGCCTTGCAGCCTCAATTATTCCCATCGCAAAATTCGACTGAGAATCATACCTAAGCCCACAAATAATAAGTGCTATTTTCATCTGCGCCCCCGCAAAGATGCTCCCAAAACCCTCTATATTATGAAAAGAGATTTATTATTCACACAAATATTCAAAAAATCAGCTCTGTAACTGAAACGTTTTCGCTTTTTCTTTATTATAGCACAGAGTCCTTGGTGTCTGTCTATAGTCATTAAAAAAGTTCGCCAGGAGGGCGAACTTTTAATAACTGCATAGAAAAGCTTTATAGTTCTGTATCAACCTTGATTCCTTTAAGATCAGCTTCAAGCAGCTTCATGGAATTTTTTAATTCATCCAGACTATTTGAAACATCCTTTGAAGAAGTATCCGTTATTTGTGAAATAACAGAATAATCAATCTCTGTATCATCTTGATTATTCTTCTTTTGCTCGTTTACTGCATCTTCAACTGCCTGTCTGGTTCCCTCAATTACTGCCTCTTCAAGTGCCTGCCGTTCATCGATTTTTTCCTGCTTCTTCTCTTCATCCTTTTTATCATCTTTAAGCTTCTTCTGCTTATCCTGATTCTCCTGATTTATCTCATCCTGATGCTCCATAGCTGCCTGCATTGCCATTCCAACAATCGTATCATTAGAAGCATCTATGAGCTGATCTCCTTGCTTTTGCGCATCTACCATAGCATGTGATTTAAGCCTGCTCTGCTTTATACTCGTTATATCAGCCGTCGCATCCATCATAGTATTTTGGGCGTTTCTTGCACCTACTCTTGCAGTAGTAGCCTGTGTATAAAGGCCAAGGGCATCTCTTTGATACTCCGTAAGAGGCTGAGACATTATCTCGGCACGCTTTTTGATATCATCGAAAGTTAATGACTCATCAGAAAGTCCATTTGTCTTATCCATATAGCCTTCTAGAAATTCCAAATCCTTCTGCTGCTTAGAGTCATCCGCGATATTGTAGGTTTCTTTAAGGGTTTTTAACTTATCCATATATGAATTTGCTTCATCCTTATAATCATTCATCTCTTGAAGTTTTTGGCTTCTAAGGGTTCGCCTTTCTTCAATACTATTATCAATAGACTTTTCATTTTCAAATGCATCAGACACAATCTTATAGGCTTTTTGCTGTGCCTCTTTCTTTTTCTGAACAAGCGCATTACCACTTGGATCACCATTTGCTCCTGCAAAAAAAGCTCCTGTAGTCTTTTTCGTATTCTCTGAATTTCTTCTGTTTCCTGATGTTCTGCTATTTTGGTCTATACTGCTGTTTACATTTATGGAAATCGCCATATTCTTTTCCTCAATTTTGAATGTTTCGGAGCCATTCTATGCGTACGCATCTTCTTACTAATGATTAGTGCCACGCATATCATACCTGCTTATTGACTAACATCGCGTGATCAAGCTTTGAAATCTACGCTCTGTCCTATTTTCAGCTCATCATTTGTTTGAACGTTGTCACTAAGTGCTGCGTAATTATAATCCTGTATTTTCTGCATCAGTTCTTCAATTGATGAGGCAGTAATTGTAACAGTATCTTCGTTATACTTCGTCTGATTTGCTCCGTCTGCTTTACCTGTTTTATCAGATTCTGCCGCTTTGTACGAATTACTTACACTATTAGTTTTATTTGTATCAGCTGTCTTTTCTATACTATTTGTCTTATTTGCATTTCCTGAATTAATGCTATCTTCTTTTTCCTGCTCTTTGGCTTTCTTTTCTGTTGCTTTCTTTGCTTCCTTATTCTCTTTTGTCTTCTTTTCGATACGCTGCTTCTGCGCAGCTGATGACTTTTTTAATACAGCAAAAAAGCTTAAGGTTCCGCCGTCATTAACCTGCGCCCCATATCCCTTAACATTTGATGTTCCAGAGTTTTGAAGAGTCGTTTTTAGCTGCTGTACTCCTGACGCGGCATTCTTTATTATTCCCTCGTACTGTTTTCTATATGAAGAATCAGTTGCCATTCTTTCTATCTTATCTTCATCAATAAGAACCACCATTTTACTTGCATTTGCATAGCTTGAAGCCTGTGCCTGAGCAGTAGCCTTCATATCACTGCTGACAAGTATAAAATCCATATTACCAAACTGTTTCTTTAGCTGTTCATAATACTTCTGTCCATGTTCGCTAAGCTGCGGTGTTCCAATTGTCTTTCCATAGTTCGCACTAGAAGTACTATTTGCATTCTGAACAGAATTAGTGTTACTTGTCTTCTGGACTTCTGTATCACCAGCTGTATTAGTTGTCGCATTTGTTGCTGTTTTATTTGATGTCTTGGTATTGTATGCGGAATTTACCTGATTTGAATAGCTTGAATAGCTATTTACTGCTGATGTTAAACTCATAATAAAGCCTCCTTGCTTTAAATCGTGCGCCGGCTGACACACATGGAAAAATACGAATCCTTTCGCATTTTCAAAAATTGCCCCTAATTCAACCTTTGATTAACCGCTTAATGTGATTCGGTTAATTCTATACTGTATATCGTCAAATAATCGATAAACTTTAGTGCTATTACCATTAATTTTGCTCCGCGGTATGTCGAATTGTCTTGCTCATGTTCTGACATACCGTTTTTGCTCCGATTTGGGCTTTGCCTTTGCCTGCTTGTATGTCACAGCAGTTATTTTTTCTCTCACATACCGATATAAAGGGTTGACCCTCTTACTTTCATGCTATGCGGTATGTCACAGAGGTTATTCTCTCTCACATACCGTTTTCTCACTTCAGCTTGAATAACCCTCTTGTTTTGTGTCTAACCGGTATGCAGCTGCAAAATTTTTGTTTCTGACATACAGCTCTATTTTCAAAATCTTGTCTGCACCAGTAAATTGTATGTCAAAACACCTATTTTCTTCTCTGACATACTTTTTGGTTCTGTATAGAATATATAACCAGACGTTATTCCGAAATAGCTTGTTTCTTTATTAATCAAAACCAGTAATTTCTCTCGGTAAATCAAAAACAACACCACACCACAGATATTAGTAGAAAATTGAAACACAATAGACAATACAAAATAACAGAAAGCATCAGAAACAACAACACAATAAATGCAGCGTAGCCCTCAGGGGGACGCTGCATGGTCTAAATATACATAATCAAATTATAAAACCAATTCACATATCAACATATGTCTTACTGATGCTTTATGTTCTTGTAAGCAACAACATCGAATAATTTATAATAAAAATGGCAGCATTATATTCGCGAGTCCGAGAAATACGAAAAATCCAAGGACATCTGTTGCTGTAGTAAGAAATATTGATGAAGCAAGTGCCGGGTCGGCGTGGCACTTCTTTAATAAAAGCGGAATCAGGAAACCGAAGAATCCTGAAATAACCAGATTCGCTATCATAGCAAGGAAAATGATAACACCCAAATAGAAATTATCATAAACTGCATAGACAACAAAGCCTGTTAGAATACCTGTCGCCGCGCCATCAATAAGTCCAAGTAAAAGCTCCTTAGTAAGAAGCTTTCTCTTATTCCTACCTTCAACATCTCCAATAGCAAGAGATCTTATCATGATTGAAAGTGTTTGCGTTCCGGCGTTTCCGCCCATTCCTGATACAATAGACATCGTTGCAGAAAGAGCAACAACCTGTGCTATCGTACTTTCAAACATCTTAACTGTAAATGAAGCGATAAATGCCGTAAATAGATTTACGACAAGCCACGGAAGTCTCATCCTTATGGAATCTGCAAGTGTTGAGTCAAGACTCTCCTCCTTGGACACTCCAGCAAGGCCATACATATCCTCCGTGTTCTCTTCCTTAATTACATCGATGATATCATCAATTGTGATAATACCAATAAGTGATTTCTTCTTGTTAACTACCGGTATAACCTTCAGATCATGCTTAGAAACAAGAAGCGATACTTCCTCCTGGTCCATCTCCGGTTCGGCATAAATAAAATCCGGATTCATGATATCATTCATCTTTGTATTAACCGGTGCTGTCAAAATATCACGTAAATCAGCTATACCAACAAGCTTTTGCACATCATTAACAATAAAAATCGACTCGATAACCTCAGTCTTTGGACCAATCTCACGAATCTTGTTCATGGCATCCCCTGCAGTCATATCGCCCCAGAGAGCAATATACTCGGTAGTCATGATACCTCCGGCACTATCCTCAGAGTAGCCAAGAAGCTCCTGAATGACCTTCTTGTCTCCTTCGCGCATGAGGTTAATAAGTTTCTTACGCCTTGGAATTCCTAACTCTCCAAGGAAATCGACTATATCATCCTTTTGCATATAGTTAAAAATATACATAAGATGATAATCATCAACAAAAGCTGCTATTTCAAGCTGCAGCTTCTCCTGGCTTTGCTCCAGAATTTCGGCAATCTTCTCATCTTCGGACTTGACGCAAAACTCCTTAACCTGATCCTCAGACATTTGCTCTAAGAGCTCAGCAATGTCAATTGGCTCTCTGTGCTCATAGAAGCTTTTAAGAAGTCTCGTATCTCCGCTAGCAAGAGCCTCGGCGAAAATTCTGATGCTTTCCTGCATTTTCATTTCGTTCATGTCTATTCTCCATTCCATCATTATGAGTTAAATAATTTGGATACAGACCTAAACAAAAGAGCGCTTATTTATCTTCAGCAATCAGCATGAAAGCTGAAGTCCATATAAAAACACAATCGCCCTTCCGCTTCAGGGCTACTATCTCCAGCTGTCATGCTGTTCACATCCTTTCCTGACTTATAGTCATCATCAACCTCGGTAATCATAACGCTTTTCAGCTTTCAAAACAATACAAATATTCATTATTTCACGTAAAAATATCGTAAGGAAAATGAAATTCTTACGGTACCAATAAATGGCCTATATGATATGCTTAAAATTGAAAGCTTTGCTTTCAATTTATAAGCAAATGTTTCGCATTACCTCGGCTATATACTTGCTTTCAATTTAAAACAAACAGGACAAACAAATGAAAATTCCTTTTTCTAAACCAAAAGTAAAATATCAGATTCTGGTAATATTTCTTCTTTGCTCAACTATTCCAATCGCAATATTTGGAATCTATGCCATAAACAGTGCCAGAAAAGAGATGCTGCGTCAATATGAGGCGCAGCTTGATACTGATGCAATTCGTGTCAATTCAACACTTTTCGATATAACAACCTCAGTTAAAACTTCAACTGCAAACATCATCGATACAACAGACTGCTCGACACTTTTTGGTAATATTTACTCAATTAATAATGAAATAAAGTATAACTACCTCTCGACATCTCTTGATACATACAGGGATAATACTGCTTCGATAGAGTCCATCAATATCTATACTGACAACCCTTCTATACCTAGCTGCTCATACATTTCATATATTTCAGAAGGCTTTGAAAATACCAGCTGGTATAAAGCTGCAGGAAATTCTCCCTCTGCCGTCTGGTATTCAAATAACAGTACAGATAAATTCGGAACGCCTACATACTCTCTTACATTAGTTCAAAAACTTGCAGTAGTTAATTCACCCTACCATGCCTTCCTTGTTACTGTCTTAGACACAAACTACTTAAGGAACAGGCTCCTTACCAACGATAACCTTGTTATGATATCAATTGATGATAATCCAATTTTCTTTTCATCCGACAGGGGTATTATCTGGGAGGATATGCCATTCCCTGATGGCTTTGATATGAATGGAAGTGGCTATACAGGAAATGTTTCCTTTGATGGCACCAAATATTTATCCTCCATTATAAGGTTTCAACCCTACCAGACCTACAACAATATCTACTCGGTCGTAATTGATAAAACAGCTCTTACCTCTATCGACAAGCTAACCTATATTTACCTATCCATACTTGCTTTGGCAATTCTTTTTCCAATGATACTGATTTACGCATTCTCAAATCATTTCAGTAATAGGGTTCAGATACTCAAAAGTGCCATGCATCAGGCAAGCATCGGAAATTATAATATTATCGATACCTTCTACGGCGACGACGAACTCACCGAAACCTTCAGTGATTTGAAGAAAACAGTGGATCTTATTCATCAAAAAGAATCGGCCATGTACCAGGAACAGATTTCTGAGCAAAAGCTCATTAATAATCAGCAACAAATGGAATTCAAGATGCTTGCAAGCCAGATAAATCCGCACTTTTTATATAATACGCTTGAGACCATTCGTATGCAGGCAATTGCAAGCGATAACCGAAATGTATCTGATTCAATAAAGCTCCTTGGTAAAACGCTTCACTACGTCCTTGAGAATACTGGAACAGATTCTACTACTTTGGCAAAAGAATTTGAGCACATCGAAAATTATATGAAAATACAAAAGCTTCGTTTTGGTGACAGGGTAAATTATACAATCGAAGCTTCCTCGTATCTTAATTTAGACCAGTTTAAGGTTCTGCCTCTCCTTCTTCAGCCAATTATTGAAAACGCAATTGTTCATGGGCTTGAGGAAACAGTTGCCTCTGGAATGATTGAAGTATCGGTATACCTTGAAGAACCAAATCTATATGTAACAGTACATGATAATGGAAGTGGAATTGATAGCGACACTCTCGAGAAATTAAATGCCTCTTTTGCCGGAAAATCAGAATCCAATATCGTTACCGGCTCTTCAATAGGGCTTCGTAATATCAATCAAAGACTAATTCTCCTCTATGGAATGGATTATCACCTAAGGATTGAAAGTACTCTTGATGAAGGCTCCCTCGTAACGCTTACTCTTCCTCTCGAAAAAATAGTCGATAAAGACGATCTTTCTGATATGATAAAGAAACGTGAAGATTATTATAACGAGATAGATGAGTGATAATTCAGCTTATTTAAGCAAATACGCTTACTCATGCTCCGAAGTGCTTGTACTTATATATTCGAAATAGGAATGGTAAATATGGAAAACTTTTTTGTAAATGTTCTGATTGTTGATGATGAGAAAATTGTAAGAGAAGGGCTTAAGCACCTTATTGACTGGAACAGCCTTGGCTTCTACATTTGCGGTGAAGCCTCAAACGGAACTGAAGCAATAGAAAGAATAAGAAATGATAACCCAGACCTCATCCTGCTTGATATCAGAATGCCCAAAATGTATGGAACTGACCTGATAGAACAGATGAGAGGAGAAGGCTTTGAAGGAAGCTTTATCATAATAAGCGGATTTTCGGATTTCAAATATGCACAGGCTGCAATGAAATATGGTGCGGCGGACTATTTGACTAAACCCGTTGATGAGGACCAGCTCACAAAAGCTATCCTCTCAGTAAAATCAAAGCTTGAACAAAGACATTCAGATGAATATCTGCAAAAAGAGTATTTGAAGAAAGCAAAAATAACTATTCTTGCCGACCTTCTAAAGCAATCTGAGCTTGCCACGACAGTTGACTATGCCCAGATGGGACTTCTATCACCCGTTTACCAGGTTGTAATGTATGAAGGATATACACCGTTTTATCATCCATATAGCTTTTCGGATATCCTTAGAATATCTGATAAGGATTGTGATCTTTTCGAGCATATTACACTTGATAATAAAGATGTAATACTACTCAAAGGAAATGCTGCGCTTGATAAGCTTCGCTCTGTCATATTTCACTACAAAGCAGGAACAGAAAAAGGATCACCTCTTGATACAATTTTCCTTACCTATGGCCCACTCATTTCAAATCTCTCACAGATTCATTCATCATATGAAATATGTAAAAAGCTGATGAGCAGACGGTTTTTCTGTGAAGAGAACCAGCACATTCTGTCGTACGAAGAGCTTCCATATTCCTACGAAGAGACCGCAAACATTGAACCAGAAACATCTGATAATTACAGTAATATGTTTCTTGACTATATTCAGACCTTCAACAGAAGGCTCATCAATGAAGAGCTTAGCCTTATCAAAAAAGATCTTTTCACATGTAGCCTTGATACCATAGGGGTTAAACACTTCCTTATTGATATATTCCTGCAAATAAAACAGTCCATACTACATAGATACCCCGGAGTCGAAATCCCGTTTTCGGCGAATTCTCAGATAATTGAACTCATAGAGAACAAATATTATCTATATGAAATACTAGGCTACTTCTCTGAACAGTTTGAAATAATAATGCATGCAATAGGAAACAATTCCAGTGACAGCGTTTTTGATGATATAATTTACTACATTTCGCATAATTATCAGATGAATCTTAAGCTTGAATCTATTGCACCACTCTTTGGATATAACAGCTCCTATCTTGGGAAGCTCTTTACTCAAAAGCTTGGCTGCAACTTCAATTCTTATCTTGATGATGTCAGGATAAAAGAGGCATCGAAGCTTCTTACTGATACGGATTTTAAGGTATATGAGATTGCCAATAAGGTCGGCTATAACAACGTAGATTATTTCCATCAGAAATTCCGTAAAAAGACCGGAATGAGTCCTGCAGAATTCAGGAAAAAAGCTATCGATTAGTTAGATATAATTGCGCCGGCGTGCGCACATTAAAAGAGGGATGGAAACGATTTACTGTTTCCATCCCTCTTTTGTAGGAGTTAATAAAATATTCCATGGGGCCATAGAAACTTATGACCCCATGCCATAATCATAACAATATCAATAGCCTATTAATCTTAGTTAGAAGCTGAATCTGATGAAGTTGCAACACCTGTGTTTGAATCTGCAGCTGCATTTATTGAAGCTGTAAATGCTTCAAACTGTGCCTCTGTATTTGCCTTATCTACTTCATAAACCTGATCATAACCAAGTCCGTTACATGTATCCTGCATTTCCTTAAGAAGTGACTCGAATTCAGCATCATCCTTTGCAAATGCCATCTGCCATGACTTCTCAACGATAACCTGCTTGCACTGCTCTTTGATTGTGTTGATATCTGTTGAATAATCAGGAATAGCGTAGTTGTTACCTGGCTCAACAATAATCTCATCATTATCGTTGAAATACTGAACAGGAGTTGTAGTTACATCAACACCAAAGTGATCTGCCCAATCTTCCTTAAGAACTGTAGATGTTTTCTCAAGATAGTCAGCCCATGTCTGATAATTATAGTTCATTCCTGTTGTAGGATCTGAATCTGTAATTGAAACTGCGTTATAGTTAAGTGCTGAGATACCATCTTTCCATGTACCTGTTCCCCAATCAGAAGGAACCTGAAGAGTATCATCAATATCAACAAATGCCTTTACACCAAAATCTGTGAGCTTTGGTTCTCCGTCAGAACCCATTTCCCATGTAAGACCTTCAGGACCGCACTTACCACCTGTCTGTGTTGAACTCATTTCAATTCCTTCAGGACTGTAGAGCCAATCGATGAAGTCTGCCATTCTCTGAGGATCCTGTGCCTTAGAACCGATCATGATAGAGTTAGTCATAACACCAAGAGTACTTGAGCCATAGCTAATGCCCTTCATGTCCTTAATCTCAGCAGTCATAAAGCCCTTACCCTGAGATGTATTGTCAGAAGTGTTGTAGTATCCTGCACCCATCCATGGCCATAATGAATAGAGAACCTGTCCATCCTGGTACTTAGTTGAAAGAGTATCAAAATTCTGAGTTGTTGACTCTGGGTCTACAAGTCCCATCTGATTTGCATCATACATAAACTTGAGAGCTCTGATATATTCTGAATCACTATCAATAAGACTCTGAATATCTGTTCCATCTTCCTTTGCAAGAGCAAAGCCTGAAATTGCACGATAGCCATTAAGTCCGCAGATTCCCATTGCGTTCTGGAGGCAGTCGCCATCCCAGTCCTTAAACCATGAGAACATATATGTCTGTTTTCCTGAATCAGATGTTGGATCAGCTTTCTGCATCTGCTTTCCTACTTCAAGAAGATCTTCCATAGTATTCATTTCAGGATATCCGATTTCACCATAAACATCCCATCTAAGTGAAGGAGCATTTGTTGGATCTGATGCCTCGCATGGATCTGTCGGGCTGTTATTTGATACGCAGCTTGGTACTGCCCATGTTCCGTCAGTTCCTGCAAGAGCACTGCATTCCTTTATTGCATCGCTATAATTATTAAGATTATCACAGTTTGTAATAAGATCTGTCATATCATATACAAGACCTGCTGTAACCATATCGCTTAGTTTATTCTTATCAGCATTAGTGATAATTATGTCGCCAAGGTTTCCATTTGCAGAACGTGTCTGATAAAGTGTATCTCCGCCACCTGCAACGTTTGGAGCAATAATATTAAGCTCCATATTGAACTTATCCTTTACTACCTTTGCAAACCAACCTGACTGAATTCCCTGGAAGTTTGCCTGTGAATCAAATACATCAACTGTAATGAAATCCTCGTAAGGACCACCATGTGCTGAGCCTGTTGCTGAAGCACTAGTTGAACTACTTGATGAACCGCAGCCTGTCATGACAGAAGCTACCATCGCGGTGCAAAGAGCAACGCTTAAAAACTTTTTACCTTTTCCCATTTCATACTCTCCATTCTTTTGAAATACAAACTCTAATACTAAAAACAACCCCGCCGAGAAAACAAAAATATTTCTCGTATGTTAAAGGTTTTGTCCTTTAACATTTATATCAATCAACCCTTAACTGAACCAATCATAATACCTTTTACAAAGTATTTCTGAAACATAGGGTAGATGAACAATATTGGAAGTACTACGATAACTGAAACTGTCATACGTATAGACGTCGGTGTCTGCTTGGTTGCAAGGTTCGCAACAGCAGAAATATTACCGGTCGACTTCACCAGAGAAGCAAGCGAGCTTGCCTGGTTCAAATATGTATATAGAAGATACTGAAGTGAATACAGCTTCTGATCTGTAATATAGATAAGAGTATCCTGGAATGAATTCCACTGTCCTACTGCTGCCCAAATAGCTATTGTAGCAAGAATTGGCTTACTTGTCGGCAAAATAATCTTTCCAAAAACCGTAAGCACTCCAGCTCCATCAATTTCAGCTGCTTCCTGAAGTGATGCAGGTATTGACTCAACATAAGTCTTAACCATGATTACATTAAAAGGCTGAACAATTGCCGGAATAATATATACCCAGAATGTATTGGTAAGATGAAGTGTTTTCATCGTCATGAACATTGGGATAAGTCCTGCATTAACATACATTGTAATTACAAGAAACCTGTACCAAAACTTTCTGTGCCACATCTTCTGCTGAGTAAACATAAATCCAAGATATGCAGAAGCAAATACAGTACAAACTGTACCAATAAGAGTTCTTCCAACAGAGACAAGCGCTGCTGTTCCCATTCCGCTAAGCTTAAATACATCTATGTAATTCTGAAACTGAATGTTTCTTGGAATAATATTGATAAGGCCATTATTGCTTAAATCATTTGCACTAATTGAATTGATTATCAAATAGTAAAAAGGATATGCACATATTACTGTAAGTATGAAAAAGATCAGGTAATTAACAAAACTGAAAACCTTATCTCCGGTACTCGTTTTAACTTTATTTTTCTTTGTTTCGATTGTTACTGCGCTCATTTTGTCATTCCCCTTAAACAATAGTTTCACCACGAGTTTTCTTTGATGCAAAGTTTACAAGCCACAAAAGCGTTACACTGACAAGGCTCTTCATAATTCCTATCGCTGTTGCAAGTGATAAGCTCTTGCCTGTCATACCAATGTTGTAAACATAAAGATCAAGAACCTGAATTGATGATTTGTTAAATGAATTCTGGAATACATAATACTGATCCATTCCATTGTTTAGGAAATTTGCTACTGAAAGCATAAGCATTACAAAATATGTTGGAAGAAGAGATGGAATTGTAATCTTTGAAATAATTGCCCACCTGCCTGCTCCATCAACTCTTGCAGCTTCATACATTTCCTGGTCTATTCCTGCAAGTGCTGCCAGGTACATGATTGCGCCCCAACCAAGTCCTTTCCACGTACTCCAAAGTATCATTGAAAGCCAGACATGCTGACTGCTATCAAGAAACTTTATTGGCTCTGCTATAGCACCGATCTGCTGAAGTACTGAATTGACCATTCCTGTACTTGAGAAAAGACTGAATGCAACTGCATAAACAAGTGTCCAGCTTATAAAGTTTGGAAGCGTTGTAAGAGTCTGAACTACATTTTTAAAGGGCTTACACTTAATCTCATTAAGAAATACTGCAAATAATACAGGAAGAAATGATGTTGCTATTCCAAGAAGACTCATAGCAAAGGTATTCTTCATCACCTGAAGCAGCTGTGAAACCTGTGTTGCATTTCCAAAGAGCGTTTTGAACCACTTAAATCCGACAAATTCGCACTGTGAAAGCTTAAGCGGTGCTCTGTAATCAAAAAATGCGTATATCCATCCGTGAAGCGGAAAATAGGAAAACAAAAATGATAGAAGCAAAAATGGAAGAATCAGAAGGAATAGCTTTATCCCCTCATTTTTTGCTATTTTCGAAGGTTTCGATTTGATAATTTCTACGGGCTTTTCTTTTTTCGTCATGATACACTCTCCATTCAATATATTGAAATCATATCATTTGACCATTTTAGGAAATACCCAAAAAAATAAATACTGTATTCATAAAAAAACTATAAAATTCTCTTTGTTTTATGGTAATCGAGAATTTTCAATGCATTCGATGTCTGTTTTTTGATGTAGAAATGAATGGATTAATAATTTCATTTAAAAAGAGATTCTCCTATCCCGGAAAATCTCTTTTTAAAATCTATAATTATTAGAATCGTACTATTTCATTTAAAGAAGTTAAACTGCAAAGCCTCTGATAAATACCTTCCTGATTTCAAGGTTCTTTCTATCTAGAAGAACAAAATTTGCATCCTTACCATCTGAAATACTGCCTACTCTATCGTAAATTCCTACAGCCTTTGCAGGTGTTACTGCTGCTGCATGAACAGCGTCTTCAAGAGAAATGCCCATCTCAAGAACTGCTCTTGTCATACACTTCATTTGATTAGTGATAGAGCCTGCTATTGTTCCATCTTCAAGTCTTGCAACCTTTCCATCTGCAACGATTCTTTGCCCTCCAAGCGTATATTCGCCGTCTCCAAGCCCCGTTGCCATAGTTGAATCAGAAATGATTGCTATTCTCTCTTTTCCAAATATCTTAAAGCAAAGTCTTACTACTGCAGGATTTATGTGAACTCCATCGGTAATAAGCTCTACAACTACCTTCTCATTTTCTGCCGCTGCAGTGATTGGTCCCGGCTTTCTGTGATGAATCGGGTTCATTGCATTAAATAAGTGCGTCATATGCGAAGCTCCGTTTTCAAATGCCTCTTTTGCCGTCTCATAATCACAATCGGTGTGAGCAAGCGAAATCCTGCATTCCTTCGAAGCCTCTTTGATAAATTCCATCGCTCCATCAGTTTCAGGTGCAATATCGCAAAGCTTTACACATCCGCCAGAAGCCTTGATGATACGCCTTAGCATATCGATATTAGTTTTCTGAATATAGTCCGGATTCTGTGCTCCTTTTTTGGCAAAAGAAATAAATGGTCCCTCCATGTTGATGCCAACAAGCTCGGCTCTTCCTTGAACCAGATTTTCTTCCTGCCTGTACTTTGATGCTGTAGCCGCAATATTTATAAGTACATCCTCCGGAAATGTCATTGTTGCTGGAACCATTGTTGTTATACCATTTTGTGCTTCATATTCTGCAAGTATGCGTATCGCTTCTAAAGTTCCATCCGAAAAGTCCATTCCCTTGCATGCATGAAAATGAATATCGGTAAGTCCGGGAATGAGATAGCAACCACTTGCATCAATATCTTCTCCGCCCGAATTTCCTGCAAATCTACCATTTTCCACGAATATATCTTTTTTCTCAAAAAAACCATTTTCATTAAAAACCAAAGCATTTTTGATTATCATGTTTACAAACCAGCTTTCCCAATGTTGCTTTTATTTATGTATATAATGTAATAATATATCGCTCGAAAACTTCTGTCACAGATTCTTCAAAGGAGCACATAATTTAGAAATAATCCACAAGAAAAACCAATTTTTATTAAGTAGTTAACTGATTTTTTAACAATGATATTTGGCTTCCAAATTCACTTCAAACATTCTTCTCCATGGAAGAGCTACTTTGGTAATCGTTACGTTTTTTGAAATAGACGAAAGGTCTTTTTGCAGAAATTCATCAAGTTCTTTATGAACAAGCTCTGCAGCCTCACCATCTGTCTCATGAACATCAAAATAATCCATGTTCATTTCAGGAAGCATATTTTTGGTAATCTTGCTTCTTATTAGTCCGCAGTATCCAGCATCCTCAAGATATCTTTGCGCAAGGAAGCTCTGATGCTCACTACTCTTTCCATAATAGTAGCTGTCGACTGCCTCAGCAATAGCTGTTCCGATAGTATTTGCAGATGTATTCCACCCTGCATAGCCGTCTATTTTCATAAGTAGATCATTATTGTTTAGAAGGTGAAGTATTTCCATATCCCCACCATTTGCGTATGCATTATCAGCTATTGTGATGATTCTTTTCTCAGAAAAAGAATCCTTGATAAAATCAATCATTTCGGCAAGATTTCGCTCAGAATAATACTCAGGTTTTCTTGAAGGCTGAAGCGAAGCCTCCTCCATGTTCGCCGCCGGAGCTGTTACAATCAGTACTATATCAGCATATTCATAGCTTTGTGTAAGCTGACAGCCTGCTGAAAGTACATGTGACTTAAGTGTACTAGAAAGAGAGCTTCCTTCATAAAGAGGAATAATATCTCTTGCTTCATCAGAAATATATTTCAAATAAATCTTTGGCTTTTTCTGATTCAGACTTCCAAGCATACGCGACATAAGAGTGAGTTCTACCTCATCTGCGCCGGGATAAATAAGCACCTTATCCATCATTTCATACTCAGATATTTTGCTTCTGATATCCTCCTGATCCATCGCAGCATAACCGTATCTCGACGAATCGTCCTGAGGAATGACAAGTGCATCAATAACCCCATCACGCAGGTACTGAAGCGTTTCAACATTCATATACCTATTCGTTTCTCTTCTTGCAACATAGTCAACTAAAGACCCTTCATCCATCTGCTGCATAAGACTATTTACATCTTCTGCATCAGTAAGACCCATTCTAGTCTTATGAATTGCGACGCCTATTCTATGAATCATCTCTCCATATTGTTCATAATAATCCGGCTCTTCATCGCTGCTTGAATAATCAGGGCACCTCATTATTACCTGGAACGCATATATTTTGATCTTAGGATTTTCTTCCTTTATTTTCTTAAGGACAGACATTCTTTCAAGAAGAATTTCTTCACTGTCATTATGAATACGCGAAGGAATAAGTCCTCCGTATATTAGCATATCCATTGACAAGATCATGGCATCAGCATCAGCACACTCACCTCGCATAAAATCTGAGATAAGCTTATGATCAGCCGGTTCCTTCTTATTTCCAAGAACTTTCGGCGAAACAATATCAAAATCCTCATGTTTGAACAGTCTTTCTACAAATCTGCTGTTGCATGGTCTCTCATCCAATGGTATCAGTACGATTTTCTTCTTCAAAATGCAGTCCCCTTTGACTCATAGTAGATTATTTTTCTGTCAGAGTTCTATATAACCCGCTCTGTAAATTCTCTGCGCAGTAAACCCAAACTGTCCGTAGAAATCCTTAAGTATCGTCCAATCTATATTTACTCTTGTTACTCCAACATCTCCCGCCTTCACAAGTGACTGGCATAAAATATAATTTCCGACCTGATTTCCGCGAATCTTCTTTGCTATTCCAATAGGTCCAAGTCCGCCAAACCCGGTTTTATCCCCTGCTTTGTTCTTTTCGGATGAAAGAATGCAGTATCCAACAAGTTCATTTTCACTTATGGAGCGAAGAAGGACTATCTCTTCGTTTTCATTTCCGCATGAAATCTTCTGCTCAGCTTCAAACTCCCAACGTCCCGGAAATTCTTTACTTAAGAATGCCAGAAGCTCATCCTTATTTCCCGAATATGTCTCGCAGTAATACTTTTTTTCAAATTCTTTTTTGTCAAAAGAATCAATAAGCTTATTTCCTATCGTGTTTCCCTCAAGGTCATAGTGCTTATCAGCGTTTAATGTAAAGCCTGCTGCTTTGAAAAAAGTTTCTTTGTTTAAATCAGGATCAGGTATTCCTGAAAAGAAATTATCATAATCCTGTCCAATGTATATTTTTTTGATTCCTGAAGCCTTTAGAGTGCTGAGAACCTTTTCAAGAAGCATTCTTCCATAGCCCATACCTCTTTTTCCTTTGGCAACAGCAAAGATTGATATCCAGGCTGTGTCAGGATAGATTTCTCTCTCATCAGATTTCTTTACTCCGATAAAGCCAAGCAGCTCATTATCCTTTTCACTGATCAAAACAGAGCTGCTCTCAGGATCAAACTGATTCATCTCAAAGAGATTTTCTTTTATCCGTTCTTTAGTAATTCTAAAATTTTCTTCAAAAGAGTTACACAGCAGTTTTTCTATTTGCGCTGATATTTCATTATTTTGACAAGCCGCTTTTGAAAAGCTAGTAATATGCACCTTTTCCATATATCTCCAATAATTTCGATCTACTATGTATGAAAGGTCGAATATCATACATCCAAGAGAATGCTCATTGCACACATTTATTGCCTGTGAAATCTTCGCCGGGCATTCCTTATACTGATCAAGGAAAATACTGTCAACAATGTGCTTCTTATTACATGTAACTTTGGCTGTAAGCTCTGCTGCTCCTTCAACGCTATACCAGTCGGCGGGCTTTGAGCTTTTCTCACAATCCAGCTTTGAAATATCTTCATAGTAGCAGCCAGATAAAATGACATCAGTGTCAGTTGAATAGCCGGTTTGTGCAAACTTTGCTTTATTTTGAATCCACGGAAATTCCTCCGGGACATAATGATAATTTGCCCAGTTCGCTCCAACCTGGTAATAGAGCGGATACCATGAGCCTACATAATTCATAAGCTTTGTGTTTTTATCATGAGCCAGGTCGAAAGCTCTTTTTACAAAATTTCGAATTACAAGTGCTCGATATTCGCAAAATCTTCCAAACAAAACTCCGGGCTCTTCCTTTATGCCTTCATCAGTCTGGACTATTGTATAAATATCCTCTGGCCAGTTATTTACCTTCTCGCCATAGTAATCTTCAAAGCATTTTCTGGAAAGGGCACTAAAATCTGTGCTGAGTCCAATATTTCTGACTCTGTCTAAAACAACTGCATCCGGATGATATAAATCACAGAACTCTCCAATAAGAGACAGTTCATAATTTTGCACTGACATATTAACCGGATTAACAAATATTTCTCCAAAATCATCAATTGTACCGACTGTATGAAGATGATCCGCCTTAGTACTCTTAGTAATCTGAGCGTTGCCGTCATCATCTATTCCATAAACTGTGCATTCAAATCCCGGTTCAGAAATGCCCTTCATGAGCTCTGAAGGATTATGCTTATTTCCCTCTGCAAATACGTCAAAAGCAGCATAAAACTCCATTCCCAGCTCATGAATCGTACTTATAGCATTCTTTACATAATCTACTGCTTTAAAATCACCATCATACAGTGAATAATGATAGGCAAGCTCGCTTGAATAAAGTACGAAGCCGGTCGTATCCTTTACGCTCATGATAATTCCAGTAACGCCGCTATCACGGCATTTTATCATTGTTTCTCTAAAGAGGTTTTCATCAATAATTGTCTTCTTATTAGCCGTAATCTCAATCCAAATTATAAGTTTTTTCCCAATTTCTTTTTTCATAGGCCTTAATTTTGTACCTTCTCTTTTGAAAAAAATCAACCCTTTACTGCTCCGCTTACTGCTTCTATATAGTTCTTTTGGAAAAGCATAAATATTATCAGAACCGGTATGATCGAAATAATCGTTCCTGCCGCGACATAACCGAATTTATAGCTAAATGATCCGTTTAGATACTGAAGCGCTGTCGCTAGAGGATATTTCTCAGGATCCTGCAAAACGATTATCGGCCAAAGGAATGAATTCCAGTTCCCGATAAAATCAAAAATGATTATTGTTGAGATACTTGGCATTATTCCAGGTACCATGATCTGTGCCCAAATTCGAAATTCCTTTGCACCATCCATTTTAGCTGCCTCGATTAAGTCCTTTGGAACAGCAAGGTATGCCTGCCGAAGAAGTATTATGCTAAATGGTTTTACTGCTCCTGGAAGTATTACGCCGAGCATTGTATTTAGCAGATGAAGCTTACTGATTGTAAGGTAATTTATTATCATTCCTGCGGCCGCAGGGATAATCATGGTGGCAACAAGGATTCCAAATATCAGATTTTTTCCTTTAAAATTCATAGTAGCAAGAGGATACGCACACATAGCAGAAAAGATAACATCAAGAGCAATTCCGCCAAATGTAATAACTACTGTGTTTTTCAGATACATCGGAAGATCCATGAACTCTACAACTCCAGTGTAATTGGCAATAGACATCTTAGAAAAATCTATCGAAAGATCATAGATATTGGCACCGGTTCTAAAGGATGAAATGAGCAGCCAGATAAATGGGCCTGCACAAATAAGTGCAATCAGGATAAGTAATAAATAAATTACGACATTTGAAGCTGTTTTTTTCATTTTTCTTTGCTTTGCAAGTGTAGCGTTTGTTTTATTCATTGTTGCTCATTCCTCCTTTCTTTCCATATACAAATACAATGATGCTGATGATTGAAGTCACTATAGCCTGAACCATTCCTATTGCTGCAGCATAACCAAACTGGAAGTCCTCAAATGCTTTTGTATATGAATAGTAATTGATAACCATGGTAGAATCGTTTGGTCCTCCCTTGGTAAGAACAAATACTACATCAAATACTCCAATTGCAGAAATAATGGAATTTAATGAACAGAACCATACATATGGTTTCAAAAGAGGTATCTTAATCCTGCTGATAACCTGCCAAGCATTTGCTCCATCAATCTGAGCTGCCTCAGAAAGCTCTGATGGAATTCCCTGAAGTCCTGCCAGGTACATCATCATGTAATACCCAAGTCCCTGCCATAGTGTAATAAACATCAGACATAGCATGGAAGTAGTTTTACTGTTCAAAAAGCCAAGAGGCTGCGAAATAATTTTATTATCTATAAGGAAGGTATTGATTATTCCGCTTGGGTCAAAGATAAATCCCCACATAATTGAAACAGCAACCATTGAAGTTACAACCGGTATATAGTACAGAGTACGGAATGTTCCCATACCTGGTAATTTTCTGTTTACTAAAAGAGCCAGCAAAATCGACAAAATCTGTATTACAGGAACTACTGCAACAAATAAAATCGAATTTTTAATTGAAATAAGAAATTCCCTATCAGAAAATGCATTGATAAAATTATCAAAGCCGATAAATTTTGTAGTGCCAAGAACCGAATAATCAAAAAACATAAGTATCATGCTCCCAATAATAGGAACAATCGTGAAAATAATAAGAAGGACCAGCGCAGGTGCCATAAACGCATAAGCTGTAAGTGTTCTTCTTCCTTTTTTTGATATCATGTGTAACCTCCGCCTGTATCCCAAATACATAGTGTTAATATATACGTTTCCCCGGTTTCCCGGAGAAACGTATATTTGTTAAAAAAATTAAATTATATATTATTCAGCAAGAAGCTTGTTTACATCTTCCTCTGCCTGATCAAGTGCTGCCTGTGCATCATCGCCGTTAATGATTACTGCTTCATAAGCCTTATCAATAGCTGTCTGAATATTATCCTGATTTGCAACTCCAAGTGAGAAATCCTGTGAAGTCTGACTTGCCTGCGCTGACATCGCACTTGCCTGTCCTTCAAGAGTTGTTGTATCAGATGTAAAATATGAATCTTCACTTGCCTTTGTTGTTGAAGGGAAGATTGATACAAGCTTACAGAATGCTAACTGGTTGTCATCATTTGTTACATAAGCTGCAAAATCAACTGCTGCCTGCTGGTTCTTACTTGCTGATGGAACTACGAGGTTCATAAGAGGATTTCTTGAAAGTCCTGTTGAGCCTGTAAGCGGAGTTGAAATCTTTACTGTATCGTAGATGTCAGGTGCCTCATCTTTGATTCTTGAAAGAGAAGATCCCGATGAGCTTACAATAGCAAGCTTTCCTGACTCAAAGAGTTTAAGTGACTCATCCCAGTCGCCCCACTTGTTCTTTGGAAGTACACCTTCATCAGTATATTTCTTGTACTTATTGAGAAGATCTACTGTCTCTTGTGTATTAAATGCTGCCTTTGTTCCATCATCCGAAAGAACAGGTATATTCTCGTCTATAAGAAGGTTGAAGAATTCATCCGGAACAAAGAGGTATGCTCCTGTAGCATTATAGAAATCTTCACATTTTGAAAGTGCATCATCAAAGGTTGATGGAACTTCTGAAAGATTGCCGCTTGCAGTAAGGTCAGAATTATAGAACATGATATCCGGTGATGCATACCATGGGAATGCATATGCTGCATCGCCAATTGTTGCTGAATCCCAAAGATCACTTATATAAACACTCTTTTGTTCCTCTGAAGCAGCCTGATTAAGATCTACAAGTGCTCCCTGTCCTGCAAGTGTAAGTGCAAACTGTGTATTAAGATTAACTACATCCGGTGATGTTCCGCCTGCAACAGCAGTAACAAGCTTACTCTTTACGTCATCATATGGAACATCTGTCCAGTTGATAGTAACGTTTGGATTTTGCTCTTCATATGTAGCAATAAGGTCATTAAAATAATCCCCAAATGATGCCTTAAGATCAATTGTCCAAAACTCAATAGTTACAGGCTCGCTGCTATCTGCTGCCTCTGCAGTTTCATCTGTGCTATCAGTCTCTGCTGCCGTATCAGTATCTCCAGCTGCCGAGCTGCTTCCACAGCCAACGAGTGTTGTTGTTACCATTGCTGCACAAAGCAGCAGACTAACCATTTTCTTTTTCATTGATTTGCCTCCCATTTTTTTGGTATTGCCATGCACTATACATAGCTTTTTGCTATATTAACGCCCAGAATCTTAGATTCTCGACGGAGTAGCTATATCTGTCCATAGATTGTAGTTAAGCTTTGAAATCTCATTTTCATCAAAATAAGCAAATGAAAGCTGCTTTTCATCAAGCTCATTTATCTTTTGGATTCTTCCATCTGCATAATCTTCAAGTATCCCCGCCGTATCCTTCATCCTTTGGATTAAGCCTCCGATTCTAAGCGTCTGTACTTCAAATCCATTAGACTTATTTGTATGCATCCACTGCTTTTGAAAGATTAGGTAAAAAGAATCTATATCATCAGCTATTTCCAAGCCTTCAATTGCGAGCTTTTTAAGACTTCCTGTATTATTGGAAAGATATGCCATTCTTACTCTGATTCCATAATCTGCTTTGCAGGAGAGTACTCTGCTAAGTGCTGCCTGTGTTTCAAAAAGGTATCCAAATTTCCCGGTTTTGCTTAGTCTTAAAAGCTTTTTGGATAAATCTATATACTTATTTGTAAGATCATCTGTAACTACGCTGTCAAAGGTTCCAATCAGCGGGTCATTATACAGAAGATATTTTCCGCAGTTATTATGCTTTTTTTCATCAGAATAAGGATTAACAGCATCGATTTGAAGAAAGTCATCTAAGCTGTATCCCGTAAGCAGCTGAAAGCACTTTTTTGATATTTCTTTTTTTTGAAGTGCAAAGGAAACATATTCGGCATAGGTGCCATATGCATCGTATGCATCATATGCAGTCTCAGCGTCCTCAAACAAAGCGGGAAGAACTGCAAAAGCATCTGTCTCAGCGCCATCATCACCCCAGCATGTAATAACTACCGAAGAAATCTGATTCTTTTGGCAAGCATAAAGAGCAGCGCGTCCTGCTTCGATGCTATATCTGTTATGAGGCGTAAATCCTGTCCATTTCCAGGCTCCGCCTGCAAAGGCGATATTGTCAGTCATCTTCTTATGAAGCTTTATCTGCTTGTCATAATGTGCTTCATCTGTTGAATAGTAGTCCCAGTAGCCAAGTGAAAGGCCTTTTGGTATATCCAGATCTTGGACTTCGCTCTCTGAAGCTTTATAGTATTCTCCATGGCAAGCAAGTCTAAAGAACATATCGCTCCACATCTGAGGCTCTAATTCCAGCTCTTTACATATATCCATCACCATATCAAGGTGCTTTCTTAGTATTTCTTCTCTGTCTTCATAGCCGTGCTTATCAAGATATTTGCCAAGTCCCAGCATGTGAGCTTCATCCATTCCGATGTTGACCTTACGGGATTTAAAGTTCGCACTAACAGCTGCGAGGATATTTCTTATCAGTTCTTTGGTTCTCTCATCTCCAACAAGAAGAATGTCATCAGTATCAATAATCTTCTGATACCTTTCGTATCTTGTTATCTGATTAACATGCGCAAGTGTTTGAATATATGGTCTAAGCTCCAAGTCAAAGCCGGCTGCATATTCATCTGCTTCTCGAATTTCGGATGCACTAAGACGTCCTCTCATATATCCAAGATATGGCTCACCTGGAACCTCCATCGTATCTTCCATATACAGCCCGATGAAGTTATATCCCATAAGCGCTGCAAGACGAATCATTTTCTTTAATGAATCCAGGCCTATAACAGCGTTTCTAGAAATATCAAGCATCACTCCAAATTCGTCAAACGAGCAGGCCTGCGATAATTCTTTTGCCCCCGACACATATTGAAGGAGTGCTCTGCACAAATCTGTCCCTTTATAAAAAGAGATTTCATCGCCGTCCATGCCTCTATTTATGCAAAAGCCTTTTTTACTAGAAGCTTTTAACTTGGAATCAGTTAAACCTTTTGTACTAATCTGAGGAATTTCTTTATTTAGTTCCTCCAGTATCCAACAAATGTCCTTCATCAAAGAATCCTCGTGTAATATGCCAGGTAGTTTTCGGCATAGCCTTCATGTAATTCTAGTTCATGATTATATCCACGCGTTTGGCACCGGGCAACGATTTGGGGCAATACAGAAAGTAATTAAGCTAAAAATAATCTTTTGGTTTAGCTTCATAAAGTACTTTCAGAATCAGCCTTAAGCTTTGACTATACAAGATTTTGCTTCATATAATCATGTCAAAAGCCACAAAGAAATGGCTTCAAAAGAAAGGTACGAAAATAAAATGAAGATTTTCAGGGAAAATTCTTACGAAGATGTAAGTAAAAGAGCAGCCGACATAATTGCCGCACAGGTAATTATTAGTCCAGGCTGTGTTTTGGGTTTAGCTACTGGTTCATCACCAATTGGAGCTTACAAAAAGCTTATCGAAATGAATAAGCTTGGTGAAATCGATTTCTCACATGTCAAAACAGCAAATCTTGATGAATATATCGGGCTTAAAAATGACAACGTAAACAGCTATCATTATTTCATGAATGATAATCTGTTTAACCATATAAATATCAATAAAGAAAACACACATGTTCCTGATGGATATCTCGCTGCAAACGATCCTGATAAGGCTTGTCTTAATTATGATCACCTGATAAAGTCTCTTGGTCAAATAGATCTTCAGCTTCTGGGAATTGGTCAAAACGGACATATTGGCTTTAATGAGCCTTCAGATGCCTTTTCTCTTGGCACACATGTCGTTTCTCTAACCGAAAGCACTATAAATGCAAATGCAAGATTGTTTGATGATATAAGTGAGGTGCCAACAAAAGCAATCACTATGGGAATTAAGAATATCATGCAGGCCAAAAAGGTACTGCTCATCGCTTGTGGCAAAGAAAAAGCCGAAGCTATCCAAAAAGCTATCCATGGGCCGGTTTCTCCCGATGTTCCGGCATCAATTCTTCAGCTTCATCCTGATCTGACAATAATTACAGACCGCGAAGCAATTACTCAGTAAAATAACTTTGCACCGCCAGTCCATTTTTTTGCCCCTGCGCACATAAAAAGAGGATTGAACTTTCGTTCAATCCTCTTTTTTAATTGTGACATAATTGCATTTTCTATCCTATTCACCCAGAAAGTATACTGCTCCTATAAGTCCAGCTTCGTTTCCAAGCTGCGCAGCTCTTACATCCAGGTCAATAGAAAAGTCAGGCATTACTCTTTCTAAAACCTTTTCTCTTACCTTTTGGATAAAAAGCTCCTCCTGCGCCGAAACTCCTCCGCCAATAAGGACTAGCTCAGGATTAAAAACATGTACCAGCCCCACTATCCCTGATATCAGATAATCCATCCAATCCTCAAGAACCTTCTCAAGCTTAGCATTTCCATTCTCAATCTGCTCAAAGATTGTTTTTCCATTAATCTCATTATTGTCAAAAGAAATCTCTTTATTCTCTACGGCTCTTTGGACCATTTTAACCAGTGCTGTGGTTGAGGCATAGTGTTCAAGACAGCCGGTATTCCCGCAAGAGCATTTCTCACCCTTACACTGTACAGGGAAATGCCCTATCTCTCCTGCAAAGCCATGATTTCCAAGAAGTATTTTTCCATCAGAAATAATTCCACCGCCAACTCCGGTTCCAACCGTCACTACAATGACATTTCTTTTGCCATGAGCTGCTCCTACCCATAATTCTCCAAGAGCTGCCGCATTCGCATCATTAAGAACGCTCGTGTGCAAACGAAACTCATGTTCAAGTTCATAAACAATTCTGCTGCCAACCCAGTTCTTGATATGTCCCGCTGCTCCAGCAACAATTCCTTTTTCGGTATCTATCCCGCCTGTTGCAGATACACCTATTCCATCAAGTTCTTTTTCTGAAATATTATTATCCTTAAGGTATTGCTTTATCGATTTAATTACTGTAGTTAGAATTGGTGTTTCATAGTTGTCAAAAAAGACGTTGTAGCTTCGGATGCCTCTTGCTACTCCATCTGATGTTACAACGCCTATTTTTACAGCAGTTCCGCCAATATCTACTCCAAGATATTTCTTTAAATTTGTTTGTGTCATATCAGTTCTGCTTTCCATTATCATCTATATCACGTATTGCAAGAAGTGTATCATTGTACTTCTGCGTCTTAAAGAAAGAATCATTTCCAAAATAATATGAATAAAGAACATCTATCGCCATGAGAATAGGAAACTGCGGTGATATCTTCATTCCAAGGTCAAGGTCCTTAATTGAAGGTATCTTCAGAACCTCTGTACAAATATCACATATTTCCCGATTGTCCGAAGAAGTAATAAAGACAATCTTTGCGCCATTTCGAGAGCCAATCCTGATACTGTCAAGAACCTCTTTAGTAGTACCACTAAGCGAAATAGCAATGATAAGCGTATATTCCGATGAAAGTGCAGCGCTCATCTGTATCATCTGTGAATCAGTTATCGCTTCAACGTCAAGTCCTATACGCATAAAACGAAGCTGGAATTCTTTTGCAACATATCCTGAGCTTCCCATTCCATACGCAAAGGTTTTACGACTTCTACTAAGAAGTCTTGCTATCCTTCTTATCTGATCCTCATCGAGAATCTTAAAGCTCTCCATGAGAAGATTCTGATAGCTGGTCTGAACCTTTCTGGAAAAAACGCTGATATTTTTCTCAGAATCAGCACTTAAGCGTTCCGTCTCAATATCCTTTTCATATGAAAAGATAAATTCTCTGTACCCTTTAAATCCGCATTTCTTTGCAAATCTTGACAACGAGGGTTCAGAAACATATAGCATATGAGATATATTTTTAGATGAAAAGTCCCCTGCCTCATTGTTCTTCAAAAAGTATTTTGCAATACTTTTTTCAAGAGGAGTCATCTGCATGCTTGCATTATATATTTTCTGTTTGGTATCATTCTGCAAATAATCAAAATTAATGCGTTCCATGTATTTCCATTCTGATAGCTTTTATCTGTCTGCTTTTGCAACTGCTGCTGCAAATTTTTGTGTAATAAGCTGCGGTCTTGTAATTGCTCCGCCTACTACTACACTATAACATCCAAGATCCATTACTGTCTCTGCCTTTTGTGGAGTATCAATATTTCCTTCCGCGATAACTGGATGATCTACCTGTCTTAAAATCTTTCTGATGATTGCAAATGTATTTTTCTCAATTTGGTCACCCTTTGTATAATTTGTGTATCCAACCATAGTGGTGCCGATAAAATCAAATCCAAGCTTATCTGCGTGAACTGCTTCTTCAACAGACGAGCTGTCAGCCATAAGAAGCTGATTAGGATACTTTGCTTTTATTTCTTTAAAAAATTCATCCAAGCTCTTCCCATCAGGTCTTTCTCTTCTAGTAGCATCTATTGCCATGATGTCAGGCTTTACGCGCTCATCCATAAGTGCATCAACCTCTTTCATAGTTGGAGTGATATATACGTCAGAGCCTTCATATACGCTCTTGATAATTCCAATTACAGGAAGATCAACATTTTTCTTGATTTCTATTATATCATCAACTGAGTTTGCTCTTATTCCGCCGGCTCCGCCCTGCTTTGCAGCTAGTGCCATTCTTCCCATAATAAATGAGGAATGAAGCGGCTCCTCGGTAAGTGCCTGGCAAGATACTATGAGCTTTCCTCTTAAATTTTCAATTTTGATATTCATGTTGTTTTTCCTTCTTTCTAAATTCAATTCCATTTATTTCAATATTCCTTTTTGGAATATTTATATTCATTAAGTTCGGTTCCATCCCTTAGAGCTTTTGCACATATCTCTCCGGCAGTATCCCCCATCTCGATTACTGTTGCCTGTATTCTTATGCTCGCTTGTACCAAAAAAGTAGTTGAAATGCATCTTCCAATAGTAATCAGATTTTGTACCTTTTCATTTGTAAGACAACGATAAGGGATTTCATAATATTCACCTTTTTGATATTTTTCCATATGAACAAGGCCCTTTGTAGCAGAATGCACATCTATATACCAGTCTCCCTTTGCTACGCCGTCCTCAAATTTTGCTCTTATTATATAATCATCTTCATTTAAGACATAATTCCCTTTTATTCGCC
The DNA here is from genome assembly GCA_964549585.1 of uncultured Butyrivibrio sp. Taxonomy (GTDB): domain Bacteria; phylum Bacillota; class Clostridia; order Lachnospirales; family Lachnospiraceae; genus Butyrivibrio. The sequence goes on from CAZJWA010000001.1 coordinate 90,316, forward strand.
ACGACTCTCTTACACCAATTTCGGAAGCTATACGTATCAGAAAGCTCTCTTCAAATCCCGGCACCATTGCCTTTAGAAAAGAAGTAAGACGCATTATCATCTCTCTTCCTTCAGATATTGCCTTCGACCTTGCCATAGCACTCGTATTTCTTACCATGCTGCTTAAATGCGGACAGTTAAAGGTCATACAGCCGGTTTCTCCGGGGAGAGAGAAGCACTGATAATAAACCAAATCCTCCGGCTTTAGATATCCTTCTTCTATTCCTTTTCTAAAAAGAGGTTCTAACTTAAAGCCCTTATTCTTAACCATTGCAGATTCCCAGAAAAAACCGCTTTTAAGCGGAGAAAACTCATCATGAAGACTTAAACAATAGTCTCTGTATTTTTCAACATCTATTCCACCCATTTCAAATCTGAGTGACGTCATCTGATTATTGCCATTTTCATCACCGGCAATAGTCTCTACTCCTGCTGTTCGTGAAAGAAAAGCATCTCCAGTTGCATCAATAAACTGTTTTCCTTCCACTGCAATTAGTCCCTGCGCGGTAGTTACAATAACAGTTGTTATTTTGCCGCTATCTAATAGGCACCCGGCCAAAGCGGCATCAAATAAGATTTCTCCGCCAGCCTCAAGCAGCATTTCTTCAAGCACTACTGCCTTTAGCTCCGCTGTAGAATACACATAAGTCATTATTCCATCATGTGTTGTTATCCCTTTTGCCATAAGTCTTTTATCTATTTCATCAAAGATTTCTCCATGGCTGACAAAGGTTTCCATAACCGGAGTAACAAGAGCATTTACTGCTGCTCCCCCAAGTGCAATCGACTTTTCAATCACAATAGTCTTATTGCCGCCTCTTGCAGCACTAATTGCAGCTGCTGAACCGGCTGTTCCGCCGCCAATAATAACCGTGTCATATGAACCTATAACTTCAATGCTCTCTTTATTAAATTCCACTGTCTTCATGATTCTTATCCTCACGCTTTTCATACTGCAGCAAAATGGCATCCATTGCTTCGGGTCTTAACTTAATTTTGCTGAACTGATATGCAAATTCCTGCGCTGCAATCTCACTTGTTCTTAATATAGATTCTTTCCTTTTGATAAAAAGCTTTTTTACATAAACCGGTGGGAGATCATCACCGATTCGTCTGTCCTTTTCAAATTCCTGTAAGTGTAAGAACTCATGCGCAAGGTGTACTTCACGCATTTTCCTTAAAGAAATCTCTTGAATATCCAGTTTGTTATCAGAAATATACTCATTTACTGCACTACATTTCTTTTTTAGCTCACTCATAAAGAGTTCAACCTCTCCGCAGTTTTGTCTATAAATAAGTCTCGCCTGAAGTCTATACTCCGGATTTTCATGAGTAGTCGTATTCTCAATTTCTTTTATTCTGATATTCGCGCTTTCAAATAGTGGTTCAAGCTCTGCATTTCCAAAGCTTTCCGCCATTTCCTGCCCGGCACTTATAGCGTCTTCAACATATTCCATTCTCCTAGAAGAAGGAATATATGAGTAAAGGTTATCCTTTTCAAGCTCCACAAGTCCCCACTGACTGGCGCTGATTTCATGAATATTAGCCATAATCAATCCTTTGCGGCAACCGCAATTATCTTTTGATCATCACCTGCAAATTCCAGCTCCATTTCAACTAATCCCATAAGCTGTTCCTTGCTCTGGACTCCACTGCAGTCTGACATTTTTTGTCCAAAGAACAAAAATGTTTTGGGAAGAGTTTCTCCCGCATCCGTATATGTTGACATACTGTCAATAAAAGGAACAAACTGCTCCTTGAGGTCAGCCTTCGTAAAGGTAAGTATCCTGGCATTATCCTTTTGAAGACGAATTACTCCTTCTTCATCAACAATTCTTACTACATCTTTCTTATTCTTAATGAGTCCAAAGAGTGCCTTTTTGGTTATGCTAACTATATATGCATGCCAACGTCCTTCTTCGGAAATCTTTTGAACCATTTGTTTATCGACCTGCATTCCATCTGCAAGAATTTCTTTGCGCTCTTCTTCTGTAATACTCTGCGCATTTCTGTCTTTTGTTCTAAGCTCAGTTGCCCCCGTTGCAGTAGCACGAAGAATGTTTTTCTGAGAGTCTATTTCAATAGCTATGTCTACTGTTGCTGCATCTGCTCCTGCACGTGTAATAACCTCCATTACATCATGCCTTATCTTTCGAATATCTTCTTCAGTCGGGTTTGCAACATTTCTTTCAACTTGTTCTCTTACAAGTGCAAGTGCTACGCCTATTGTCGAAATATATGGAGCATTATTGGCAATCTTAAATCTTATCCCTGATTTCCTGCTAAGATATGGTGTAATTACCGATGCAGAGCCGCCTCCTCCAATGAGGTAGATCAGATTTGGATTCAGATTATAATCAGAAATAAGTGAGTCTACGATAACCTGTATTTTCGAAGCAGCTATGTCAAGTGCCTGTGTACATAGGCTTTCAACGTTTTCTCCGGTTACGACTGAAAGTGCATTCCATGCTTTTTCACTGGCTTTCTTATTTCCAAATGCATAATCATCTTCAGGAATTAGTCCCAGAATATTTGCTGCTCCTGCAAGCGTAAGTGCACATTTATACCCGTTATCGCATACGATTTCAGCGTAATTTGCTCTATCCTCCGGTCTTGGTGCAATAAGCTCAAGGACAGGATTATTTATTTCCTCTTCCTTTGAAAAAGCTTCATATGTAAGGTCTGCAATATGCGCTGATCTTGGGCCTACGTCAGTGATTTTTCCATTTTCTACAACAATCATGCTTCCGCCGGCTATTCCTATAGTTCTTACATCCAGAGATGTAAGATAAAGCTTTCTTCCACCCACTTCAGCATTCTTAATCATGACTCTTCCATCACGAATTGCTGAAATATCAGTTGAGGTTCCACCTGCTTCAAAGAAAATTCCATCTGTAATCTTCTCGTACATGAGAGCACCTGCAACTCCTGCTGCGAGCCCTGAAAGCATGGTTAAAATAGGTCTTTTTCTAACTTCATCAATGCTCATGACACCGCCATCGCAGCGCATGATCATAAGTGGTTTTTGAATTCCAGAATTTTTGACAGCGTTTTCTGTCATGTTTGCCGTTTCCATCATTTTTGGAATGAGGGCTGCATTGACCGCCGCTGTTCTTGTTCTAGCAGAAAGGCCATAAAGCTGTGATATTTCGTAGCCGCCTGTTGCAAGCATTTTATTATCTTCTGCAATATCAATTACCTTTTTTTCATTAGTAGGATCATCAACTGAATAGCTTTCAGAAGCAACTATTACTTCACTTCCCTTATTTCTTAGCTTATCGATTGTGCTTCTAATCAGGTCATCTCTAAGAGCTGATGACTCAATAAACTCCTGCTCTGTATATAAAAACTTGCCTGGTGCAAGTTCAATATTCCCTACTGTAGTTTCTTTTCTTGAGCGTTCTGCTTCAAGTCCGCTTCCCATTCCAATAATTCCAACTTTTGCTACATCTCCTTCGAGAAGAGCATTTGTAGCCTGCGTTGTTCCATGTGCAATAAAAATAACATCATCTGGTGAAATTGAATTCTGTGTAAGAACATCTTCAATTGCTTGAACTATTCCTTCTGCAACTCCATGCTCAGCATGATGTGTGGTTGCAACTTTCTTTTTTGCAACTACTTCATATGTTTCATTATCAATTACAACGGCATCAGTGAAGGTTCCGCCAACATCAATACCTATTCTGTACTTTTTGCTTCCCATGGATCTTCCTCTTTCTATTATTGATATTAACCCTAAAAAAATAAGGGCAGACTATCGTGTAATCTGCCCTATTTTACTATCTCTTTTCTCAGAATAAGAACATAGCTGCGTAAACAAGTATGCAAAGTGCCATTACCATTGTATATGGAAGTGTTGATTTCAAAATATCATTAACGTCAACCTTGGCATAATCAGCAACGATTACGTTCTGGGTATTTGTTGGATCTGAAACACACTGTACTACGCTTGTACTTCTAAGTGCCATTCCTATTGCAGATGCGCTAAGAACTCCTGCCTGAAGGAATATATTTGCAAGTCCGCTTCCCATTCCATACATGTTAAGTGGTCCTCTGTACAGAGCAAGTGGTGAAAGTATCGTAAATACGATAACATAGATAATCGGATTTGAAGGAAGTATTGCGCTGATAAGTGGCTGCATTATTGTAGATGTGGCAGTAGCAGCAACGCCGTTAAGCAAAATACCTATTCCCATCATTAGTGCAATAACGCCTGCAATATCCTTGATTCCTTCTACAACAGAGCTTGAAATGACATGTACGATTTCTTTGGGCTTTGTGATAAGTGCTGTCACAATGATTGCCACGAGAAGAGATGTATTTGCATCCCACTTTAATATGAATACTAAAAGAACCGGTACGATAGGCATAATCATTGCTACAGGATTTACTTTTGTCCCTTTAGAACTTGTATCAAGTGCCCATGCGGCTACTTTGGTCTTTCTAGTCTTGACAACAATATAGAATGCAGTAACGATGATGCAGATTATACCCATTACAAGTGAAGAAGCCTTGATTACACTCATGTCCATTCCAATTGTATCAACATACATCTGATACTGTGAAACGTTAAAGAGAAGTCCGATGTTAAGGCCAAAAAGGACTAGACTTGCAGCTACTACAGGTTCAATACCTGCTGAAAGCATGAGAGGTATTGCAATCTGAGCTACCATTATTACAGGGCCAGCTCCGCTCATTGCTGTAAAGATAATCGCGATTGCAGCAGTAAGTGCAAATGCAATTCCAATTGCCTTATCTCCTGCAAGCTCAGCTGCTTTACGAATTATTGCATCAGATATTCCTTCTTTTTGAATTACTTTTGCAAAAATTGCTCCAAAGATTGTAACAACGATTGTGCTTCCAAGTCTTGACGCACCTTCTCCTATTACATAGCCTGTAATAGTCTGAGTATCTGCTTCAGAAGACATAAATGGTACTCCTGCTACTGCGGCAATAAGAATTCCCATACATGGAAGTGCCAGAATTGCCGGAAGCTTTTTGGTCATCATTAGTACTACTCCGGCGATAAATATTGCTAAAATAACTATTAACTGAAATGTTTGCATATTTTATCTCTCTCCTTTTTTCAAAACAATAATTTTAACAGAATATATAAGTTCCCCCATATTCTGTTATTATTCCATACGAAAAAAATCTTCCCTCCTTTCGATTTATCTTTTTATATCATCTGTTGAAAGTGTTTTCAATAATTCGTCTTTCTTTAGAAAATAGTTTCACGTTATGGCAGTTTTAAGCCTGAAAATTGTTATTTTTTACCGCAGGTATAAACATTATTTATTAACAACTCTTGCTTTATCTGATATCATGGCAGTAAATCAGACAAAAGAAAACCAAGGGGCTTTCAACTTGCAATGAAGAAATGTTGTCTCTCCTTGTAAGTTGCAGAAAGGGGTCAAATATGTCAGCAAAAATAATCAAAGTTCCATATATCGATCAAACAATCAAATATCCAACAGGGTGTGAAAGTATTTCGGCTGTAATGCTGCTGAACTATCTTGGCTGCGATATTACTCCCGAGAACTTCATAAATCATTTTCTTCCAAAAAGCGAATTTGAATTTCATGATGGAATTTTATATGGTCCGGATCCGGCAGATTATTTCATGGGAAGCCCTTACAATAATGAAGAGGGTTCCTACGGATGCTATCCCCCAGCAATAATAAAGGCTCTTTCAACGATTGTTGAAGGACGTTACAAAATAAATGATGAGACTGGAACTCCTATTTCGGAGCTGCTTACAAGATATATAGATAATGACATGCCTGTCATATTCTGGGCCACGCTTAACATGGAGCCCACTTCTATTGGAAAGCATTGGAAGCTCATTCCAACATTTGAAAAAGATAATTCTCCTTCTTCATCATTCGACGAAAAATGCAGCGAAGATGAAGACTGTGAGAAAAGAAAAGCAGAACACGCTACTGACAAAGCAAGCGTCTTTGAAGCAGTGAGTCGTTTCAGCGCTGTTCCAAATACTCCGGGATTATTTACCTGGATGAACCGTGAGCACTGCCTGCTTCTTGTCGGCTACGATGATGATAAGCTATATTTCAATGACCCTTGGGAAAATCACGGATGTACCGCCTACGACCGCACCCTCGTAGAGAAGCGCCACGCAGAACAGTTCGAAGGCGCAGTTGGACTTACACAAATTTAAATTGTTTGCCCAGACGCAACAAACCAGCCACAGCAAACCAGCTTTGTCAAATGAGACAAAGCTGGTTTTTAAATAAAACGCGTTTATTAAGTTATTCAACTGCCTTAAATGCTTCATCAAGGTCATAGATGATGTCATCTATATTCTCAGTTCCGATTGAAAGTCTTATTGTGTTAGGCTTTATTCCCTGATCAAACAGCTCTTTTGCATTAAGCTCTGCATGAGTTGTTGATGCAGGATGAATTACAAGAGACTTTACATCTGCTACATTTGCAAGAAGAGAGAACAATTTAAGGTGATCAATAAAGTCCTGAGCCTTTGCAGCGTCGCCCTTGATCTCAAATGTGAAGATCGACCCGCCGCCATTTGGAAAATACTTTTTGTAGAGGGCTTTTTGAGAAGGATCATCTGAAACAGATGGGTGATTAATCTTCTCAACAAGAGGTTGTGTTTTAAGGTAGTCAATTACCTTTAATGTATTTTCAACGTGTCTCTCTACTCTGAGAGACAAAGTCTCAAGACCCTGAAGAAAAATAAATGCATGTATAGGAGAAAGGGTAGCTCCTGTATCTCTAAGAAGGATTGCTCTTATTCTTGTAACAAATGCTGCAGGGCCTGCTGCATCTACAAAGCTAATGCCATGATAGCTTTCATTTGGCTCTGTAAGCTGTGGGAACTTTCCGGATGCCTTCCAGTCAAAGGTACCTCCATCTACAATTACCCCTCCGATGGTAGTTCCATGTCCTCCGATAAACTTTGTTGCTGAATGAACAACGATATCTGCTCCGTACTCAATTGGTCTAATTAAATATGGTGTACCAAACGTATTATCAATAACAAGCGGAATGTTATGTCTATGAGCAATTGCTGCAAGTCCCTCGATATCGACTACCTCTGAATTAGGATTTCCGAGTGTTTCGATAAATACTGCTTTAGTATTCTCCTTTATTGCTCCTTCAACCTCTGCAAAATTAAAAGGGTCAACAAAGGTTGTCGTTACTCCAAAGTCTACAAGCGTATGTGCCAAAAGGTTATAGCTGCCACCATATATATTCTTGGCACTAACTATATGTCCACCTGCCTGTGCAAGATTTTCAATTGTATAAGAAACTGCTGCCGCGCCGGAGCCAACTGCCAGGGCTGCTACGCCGCCTTCAAGCGCTGCAATTCTCTGTTCAAATACATCCTCTGTAGGATTGGTAAGTCTTCCATAAATATTTCCGGCATCCTTAAGACCAAATCTGTCAGCTGCATGCTTTGAGTTATGAAAAACATATGATGATGTCTGATAGATAGGAACTGCTCTTGAATCTGTAACCGGATCAGCTTCCTCCTGTCCTACATGAAGCTGTAATGTTTCAAATTTTAATTTTCTTTCCTTTAATGTGCTCATGAGATTTCCTCCGTTTTCTTAATCCATATCATTTTAGTAGGTTTTGCTGTTAAAATTATATTATCAAATTACAAAAAGAAGTGTTAATCCAAAAAAACAAGAGCCGGTTATAGGTACCTCCTATATCCATGCTCCTGTCTATAAATACATATATTACTTTTTTCTATGTCACTTACATAGAGAATCTTCATACTTTAATTATCCGGTTTTAATCATATTATAAGTTTTAGTAGATTTTCATCCGGTAATATTCACTGACTGCCTTATACACTGCTTACATTCAAGAAAATAAACTCCATCCTCCCTTGAAAGCTTTTCCTTCTTAAGCATCTTAAGAATAACCTCGCTCGCAGTATACCCGATATCATGAAGCGGAAGCGCCATAGTCGTTATACCAGGGTCCTCATAGCTTGCCATTTCTCTATCATCATACCCGACAACTGCGATATTCTTGCCTACCTGATATCCAAGTCTTCCAAGCTTATCATACGCACCACCTGCCATGAAATCATTCATACAAAAAATTGCTGTAACACCTCTACTCGTGAGAGTCTCTGTGTTATCATATCCGCTTTGCCTATCCCACTGTCCATATGTGACGAGATTTGGATCATAAAGAATTCCAGCCTCAAAAAGAGCTTTCTGATAGCCCTCAAGACGCGACTGCGTGTGTGTAGAATCTTTTTTGCCGGCAACTACGCCTATACTCCTATGCCCACACTTTATCAGATAAGAAACAATGTCTTTTGCTCCCTGAACATCATCAACCACAACTGAAGGAATTTCAGGCTTATTTGTAAAGCCATATGCAACAACAGTCGGAATCGGCAAATCGCCTGGTATAACATCTATAAGTCTCTCATGAGCTGCTATATAAATTATTCCTTCGACCTGCTTTGCACGAAGCTTCGTTATCTCATCGTTCACGATAGACATATGTTCATCGCTTTCATAATATGCGTCAGAAAATTTCTTGTATAAACGCAGATTAACAAGCAGAATCTGATAATCTTCTTTTTCACAATATTCCGTTATTCCATCGATAATATCAGGCATTGCAAACACAGTCATATCCTCAGCAATAACGCCTATGCTTCTGGTATTTCTGACTTTAAGGTTCTTGGCAACCGTATTTGGAGTATAGTTCTGCTCTCTAATAACCTCTCGAACTCTGTCCCTTGTTGCATCGCCAACAGAACCGGTATTATTAATAACATTTGATATTGTCGCAACTGAAACATTGCATAACTTTGCAATTTCTTTAATCGTCATCTGCTTTTCCTGATTAGTAAAAAGAGCTATCTAAGTTTTGTCTGCTTCCTACTATTCTATATTACTGCGGCCTCTTTATCAATTCTTCATTCCGGTAAGAACTATTCCTTCTACAAAGCTTCTTTGTCCAAATATGTAGATAATAATACCTGGAAGGATTGTCATAAACGTTGCAGCAAGAGCAACTGGCCAGTTCGTACCAAAAGAGCCTGTAAAGTTCGTAAGTGCAATAGCAAATGTAAATTTACTCATTGAATTTATGTAGATTATCTGCTGAAGCATATCATTCCATATCTGAATGAATAGCATCATTCCTACAACAACTATTGCCGGCTTAATTGAAGGAACAAGAATGGTCCAAAGAATTCTCATTCTGCTTGCGCCATCAATTGATGCGGCTTCGTCAAGCTCAATCGGAATTGTCATAAAAAACTGTCTTATAAGGAAAATATTAAAAAATCCGCCGCCTGTAAGGTATGGAAGAATAAGCGGCCAGTAAGTATCTCCCAGTCCGCAGAATTTCGTCCAGAAGATATACAAGGGAATAAGTGTAACCATTCCCGGAAGCAGTATCGTACTAACACATATATTGAAAAAAATCTTTTTTTCCCTAAAATGCAGTCTTGCAAAGGCATATCCACAAAATATCGCTGTTATTACTCCAAATGTAACCGCAGGAATGATGATTGTGAAGGTATTCTTAAAATACGTCCAGTATTCAAAGGTTTCAAGAGCCTTGGAATAATTTGCCCACAACCATTCATGTGGTATAAACGATGGCGGATACTCGTTAAGCTTTGCCGTACTCATTAGTGATGAGCGGAAAATCCACCATATCGGAAGCAGCACAAGTAGTGCAATCATAAGCACAATTACAGTTTCGAAAACATTTAAAAGGAGACCTTTTTTCTTTTTATTGCTCCAAAAATCTTTAAACATGTCAGTCATCTCCCTCTCCAAATAAAGTATTCTTCTGTGTCTTAAAAAGTACCATCGTAAAAATTCCTACGATAAAGAAGAAAATGACAGCATATGCCGCTGCATAACCGATTTTGTTCTTCTGAAATCCATAAAGATAAATTACATAGGACATGAACATTGAACGCTTGCCGGGACCACCATTTGTAAGTGCCAGAGCAGGATTTATTACCTGAAGGTGCGTGATAAGTGCCGTAAGAACATTGTAGAAAATTATTGGTGCAATGCTCGGAATCGTTATGTACCAGAATCTCTGAACGGCATTTGCGCCATCAATCTTAGCAGCCTCTACATAAACTCCTGGAACATTCTGAAGACCTGCCAGGAAAATTACAATAAGATTTCCACTCGTCCATACTGCAATAACAACGAGACAGATGATTACCTGCGAAGGGCTATCAAGAAATCTCTGTGGGGGAAGCCCCAGCATTCTAAGTACAAAATTAAAAAGTCCAAAATTTCCTTCATAAAGCCACTGCCAGCCCTTGAATACACCTATCGCTGGGAGCAAGTATGGAATAAAGAAAATAGAACGAAAGAGAGTTCTGCCCTTTATATTCATATTTAAAAGTATTGCTATGAAAAGAGAATAAACAACCGCTCCAATAACTGCAAAGAAGGCATATTCAAGCGTAGCTCTTATCGAAGAAGTAAAATAAATATCTTTTGTAAAAATCTTTATATAATTCTCAAGCCCTGCGAACTTAGGAGCTGAGAGACCATTCCAGTTAAAAAAACTGAGAACAAAAACAGCAATTGTCGGAATATAACTGATAAATGTTACTCCAAGGAATGCCGGTATAAGGCAAAGGTACGCTGTAAGCTCTTCTCTTTTCCCTGCACGACCTTTTGGCTTATTTGATATCTTTATCTTATTAGAAATCTTTTTTTCCATAATTTGAAACCCCGTCTTCCAATATTCGATTTGAACCCTATTAAAGAATTCAGGCAGATGGCACATTACACCACCTGCCTGAAAATTCAAAATCTTTTTATAATTATTACTGAGGATTACTCTCATCAAAGATGTCCTGAAGGGCTTCTTTGTTCTCATCGATTGCCTGCTGCATCGTCTGATCTCCCGACCAAACGCTTGAGAAAGCTGTATCAAGTGTTGAGTTGAACTCATCAGTACCATTTACATAGTACCAAGCAGTAGATACTGCGTCGTTCTTGGCATAATCAACAACTGCGCTCTTGTACATGTCATGATCAGGGTAGTTAGGATTATTAATCCACTTATCTGTCTTTTCAGAATCTGTGTACCATGAATCAAGTATAGGCATCCATGTTCCTGCCTCAATAAGTGACCATGAATTCTCCTCCTGGTAGTACCACTTAAGCCATGTCATTGCTTCTTCAGGGTGCTTTGTTGTTGAGAAAACAACATTTGGACCACCTGTGCAGATTGTAACTTTTTTCTTCATATAAGGAAGAACACCAACGCCATATTCGAAATCAGCTGAAGGTCCAAGGAAAGTGCCGACATTCCACGCACCGTCTGTTGCCATAACAACCTTTTTACTTCCAAGAGATGATTCAAGAGCATTTGCTGCGCTTGTTACTGGTGGAGCACAGTGATAAACCGATGAAAGATCTTCAATTTTCTGAAGTGCTTCTACTGTTGCAGGATCATCAATTGTGCACTGACTTCCATCTGCGCTATAGTAACCACCATCATTTGACAAAGCCCAAACCTCGAGCTGCCATGGAAGAGTATTAACTGTGCATCCGTAAACATCAACATTGTCAGGATCAAAATTTGGATCAAGTGCATTTCTGCCGCTTGTATCAAGTGTAAGCTCCTGTGCTGTCTTTACAAATGTATCCCAGTCCCAGGCATCTGCATCAGATGCAGGAGGTGTTACATCATCAATGTTAAGCCCCTGCTTATCGCATACTTCTTTAAGAAGATCCTTGTTATACCAAAGGTTAAGAACCTCGTTTGCTGCAGAATAAGCAACAGGTGTTCCATCATACTTAAATGTGAGACAGTCAAGAGGCTTTGCATCGCCTTCTCCATACATGCTGCTGATATCTGCAAGAAGACCATTCTCAGCAAACTTAAGTACACCGGCTTCGCTCATGATTCCTGTATCAGGAAGTTCTCCAGCTGTTGCCATTGCATTAAGCTTTGTAACATATGTGTCATGGTCAATCTTTACAACTTCAACTTCAATTGCATCCTGTTCACTATTGAACTTGTCTGCAACTGCCTGGGTTGCTGCTGTCTCAGTTTCATTTCCCCACTGTGCATAAGTAATCTTGACACGATCTCCTGTATCTGCTGCATTATCTGCAGTGCTCTCTGCCGTATCTGCTGCCGCAGTTTCATCTGTAGAAGCTGCTGTGTCTGCTGCTGTAGTAGCTGAAGAACCACAGCCTGAAAGTGCCAGTGAAGCTGTCATTGCCATAACCAGTGATGCGCTGACTATCTGTTTCTTTTTCATTTCCTTTCCTCCGTACTGCGTCTTGTATGGTTTAAAAAGATTGTGCGCAGTCTCAATCCCTCTTTTTGTAATTCCCACTAACTTGTACTTAAGTTGTAAAGGTTAATCGATTAACTTGATAAAATCAAATCTATCACCAGTTAAATCCTTTGTAAATAGGCTTTCGTTAGATTTTCCGTATTTTACAATTTTGAAAGAGTATTTTTGTGCAATATTGATTTTGATATAGGTTAATCGTTTACTTAAATGCAAAGTAATATACATAAAGCTGAATTACATGTCTATCTTTATGGTGAAAATATTTGTCACTTTATATTTACAACTATGTCGCTGCGATTCTCCATTTGTCAAAAAAAGTCAGCCCGAAGGCTGACTCAAATTATCTCTATATGCACTAAAAGAGGTTTGATTCTGAGGAATCAAACCTCCTGACTTAATCCGCTCTATAACTACTGCTCATTTCTGTCTAAAAAGTCCTTAATCGCCTCAACGGCAATGCCCTGTTGCTGCTCACTACTAATCAACGCATCGGCGTCACCTTTTTGCTTACCGTAGTTGCCAAACTGCGCATGATTTCCGCCATCTATTACAACTACATTATCAGTATGATCTATCTTCTTTGCCACGCCGGTATTTAATGACCCATATATTGTAAGAGCTTTGTCTGGCGGGTAATCACCGTACACATACGCTCCTAGTAATATGAGCCCACTGACTTTGCCCTGATTATCAGATGCGTAGCTACTCGCCATCGCTCCGCCCATGGAATGGCCACCTATGTACCAGTTCTTTACATCAGGCAAAAGCTCATATACTCCATCTGCCGCGTCCTTATCAAATATCGCCATGTTATATGGCATTGTGACAAGCACACAAGTGACGCCATTTTGCTTTATCTTCTCTAGGATTGGAAGATATGCCGATGCCTCTACCTTCGCCCCGGGATAAAAAATCAGTGCTGTATCTGAAGGATTTGATGGTGAGAGTATCGTATACTGACCTATAGTCTCTATGCTGCTGTCCGTATCAAGGACTCCCTGTGCTGTTTCATCAGCCCTGTAATAGTCACCGACATACATAAAAAACACTGCACATAACGCCGCAAGTACAACTACTAATATAAGTACAGGTTTCAACACTCTCTTTAATTTTTCTTTGTTTTGAACTTTGTTCCTTGGATAAACCAAGCTTTTATCTCCTTTATAATGAAATTTCTATCGTAGTTTTACTTGCACTTCCTCTACACCCAGCTTCCATATTTTTTTATATATAAAGGTTTTAATATTTGAACAATCGCTGTATAAATCAGTATCAGAAGTATTAACCACAGGCCATACGATAATGGCATGGTAGCCAATGTCAAAAGTCTTGCCAGAGAAGTAAATCCTATAATTACGGTTATTGCCATTATTACTATCGTAGAGATTCGAAGTGCCAGGGAAGCACGGTCCTGGATAAATGGAATCTTTTCCGTCCTGATTATATGAATAATAAAGGTCTGTGAAAGCGTTCCGAATAAAAGCCATCCGGTTTGGAAGTAAACTGCCTTATCCATCGTATTGTATTTAAATACAAACCACAGAATCAAGAAGCATAGAATGTCTTCCACTGTTGAAGCAATACCAAACCACAGCATATATGTACGAAGGCTTTTCGTATTGATTTTCTTAGGGCTCTGCAGGTATTTTGCATCCACATTGTCCCATGGCATACCAAGCTGTGCAAAATCATTGAGAAGATTCTGAACCAAAATGTGTTCTGGCATGAGTGGTAGAAATGGTAGGAAAATACTTGCTAAAACTACTGAAAACATATTTCCAAAATTTCCGCTTGTCGCCATCTTTATATATTTTGATAAATTTGCAAAGGTCTTTCTTCCTCCCATTACACCTTCATCGAGGACATTTAAATCCTTATCGAGCAGAATAATATCTGCTACTTCCTTGGCAATATCCACTGCGCTGTCAACAGATATTCCAACATTTGCCTGCTTAAGAGACGGAGCATCGTTAATTCCATCACCCATGTAGCCGACGGTATGACCATTTTTCTGAATCATCGACACAACGCGCTTTTTCTGATAGGGATTAAGCTTTGAAAAGAGGCAGCACTCCTTTGAAGCGCTCTGCAGCTCATCATCTGACATCGCTTCAACCATTGCTCCTGTAATGACCTTATCCGTATTAATACCAAGCTGATCGCACACATATCTTGCAACTCCGGGAGCATCCCCTGTAAGGACAACTGTGCGTATGCCATGAGAGCGAAGAGCCTCAAGTGCTCCTTTTGCCGATTCTTTTGGCGGATCAAGAAATCCTACAAATCCAATAAGCGTCATATCGCTTTCTTCTGAAACAGAAAAGGTCTTACTGTCTGCAACCTGTCTTTTTTCTGCAATAGCAAGAAGTCTAAGACCCTTTTCGCTATACTAATCAAAAATATGAAGTGCTTTCTTCCTCTCATCCTCAGTCATGGGAACGCTTTGACCTTCGTGCACAGAAAAGCTGCAACATGAGAGAACTTCTTCAGCGGCTCCCTTGGTTACAAGAATTCTCCCTGCAGAAGAATCGCCTAACTTTTCAACTACAACACTCATTCTCCTTCTGACGAAATCAAATGGTATCTCGTCCACCACTTTATATTCGCTCTTATACTGAAGGTTTTCTTTCTCGACCCTATTAATAATTGCGTTATCAATAGCATTTTTCAGTCCCGTTTGGAAATAGCTGTTAACAAACGCCTGCTTTAATACGCTCATGTCCTCTTTGCCATCAACATTTAGGTATTTTTCCAAAACAATCTCATCCTGAGTAAGCGTTCCGGTCTTGTCTGTGCATAAAACATCCATCTCTCCAAATGTCTGAATTGATGAAAGGCGCTTTACAATAGTTTCTTTTTTGGACATATCAACCGCACCCTTTGCCAGGGTCGATGTCATAATTACCGGCAGCATTTCCGGTATAAGGCCTATTGAAATCGTTATTGAAAAAAGAACTGCATCTACCACATTATTTTTGGTAAAAAGATTAACAATAAGAATGACCGGAACCATTACAAACATAAATCTGATAAGGAGCTTTGAAATCTGTCCCACTTCCTTTTCAAAATCACTCTGCTCATTATCTGTAGAAAGAGATTTTGCCATACTTCCAAAATATGTATCCGCACCCGTTGTCAGAACAAGAGCCGTACCAAGACCGCTCGTAATGTTTGTCCCCATAAAGCCAATGTTTTGAACGTCCGTTATATAGCTCTTTTCACTATTACTAATAAGCTTCTCAACAGGCGCTGACTCGCCTGTCAGCGTAGCCTGATCAACATAAAGGTCTTTAACTGAAATAAATCTTACATCACCGGGCAGCATGTCTCCGCTTGAGAGCTTGACAATATCTCCAGGTACAACATCCTCTAGCAAAATACTAATAGCTAGCCCATTTCGAATAACATCGACCTTATTCTCAATCATCTTTCGAAGCTTTGCAGCTGCATTCGTTGATTTAGCTTCCTGCGTATAGCCAACAATCGTTGAAATAAGTATCGTGGAGAAAATCAGAATAGTAGCCGAAAAGTCCTTCCTGCTAACAAGAACGACATCCGTCAGAAATGTAATAGCCAGAACAACAAGAAGTACAAGATTAAAAGGATTGATCAAAACAGCGGCAATATTCTTTAGAACGCTTCTTTTTTGCCTCGATTCAATTATGTTCTTCCCATACCTGTTTATTCTCTCATCAGCTTCAACCGGCGTCAGTCCCTTCAAATCCGATTCGAATTCGCGAAATAGCTCATCCTCACCTAAATTGCTCCACCTCATCAGCTTCTGCTCAATCTCATGCTGATCAGTTCCCTTCGCCTTTTGGTTATTTCTTTTTCCAGACAAAAAAGATATTGGTTTGTTCATAATTAACCTCGCTTTCGACTGTCATAAAAAAATGATTCGAGGTCATGCGCAGCGTGACCTCGCAGAGATAAATTCTTTGAATTTATCTCTTTGCTTCTAGAAGTTCATTGCCTTCAAAGATATATTTCTTGTCGCAAATACTGCAGATCTTATCCTTATGTGTAACGATAACTATTGTCTTATTGCAGAGTTTCTCCTGTATAAGCTGAATCATCTTATTCTCGGTTTCATCATCAACATTACTGGTCGGCTCATCAAGAAGGTATATTTCCTTGTCTATTAGAAGCCCTCTGATAAGGTTGAGTCTCTGGCGCTGCCCTGTTGAAACAAATACGCCGCGTTCTCCAAGAAGAGTATCCAGGCCGTCTTTTTGCTTTGAAAACCATTCTTCCATTCCTACGCGGGAGATCATTTCAATTAGTTCATTGTCGGTAATTCGTTTATTCCCAAATGTCAGATTATCACGAAGGGTCATATCAAGCATTTCCGTATCCTGAGCTATATAAACAGCATCAATGTTACTACCTGTTTCTTTTCCATCTACAAAAAGATTTCCCTTTGTCTCTATCATTCCCGTTAGGAGCTTAAGCATTGTCGTCTTTCCCTGTCCGCTCTCGCCGGTTATACATATTCTATCACCTTTTGCTACTGAAAGGTTCTTTATGTAAATCGTAGTAGCTTCGTCGGAAACCGTATACTGATAAGAAACATTCTTAAGTTCGATTAAGTTGAAATCTCTTCCAAATGAAGTGCTTGTATATGTATCTGAAGTATCTTCAACTAATCTGTCTATCTCTTTTTGAGATGAGCTATACATGTTGTAATCCTTAACAAAAGCCGCAATATTCTTTACGTTATGAACGAGCTGAACCGTTACAATTGAAATATATGTCAGAAACTCCTGAATCGGAAATGAATGCCCGCTATTATAAAGCTCAAGTGCAATAAACATACATATTGGACATACCATGAAATTTAAAGTCTTATATAGCGTAAAGCCAATTTCATTTCCGACAATATATCTTCCGGTTGAACGGAGATTCTTTTTGCAAAGATCGTCTGTCTTATTCATGATAAAAGAAATCCCACGGAGCTTTTGAACAGTAGTAATATTCGTAATACTGTCCATAAATATTCGGTTAAGCTCACCTGAGGCCCGTGTCATTCCACGCAAATCCTTATCAATCAGATTTGAGCAGACCATTCTTATCACGATTCCGGCAATAGAGAGTCCGGCAATCGTAAATGAGAAGATTATTGAATATCTTGCAACATAATAGCAAAGGTAAATTACATATACCCCGCTTACTCCTGCCAGCATTAGTGAGAAAAGAACTGTAGCCTTTCGCTCAATTAGCTGTGTGAGTATTCCTCCGATATATCCAGTATTTTCCTTCTGCAGGGTTTCCGGCCTGGTCTGATATATCTTTTTAAAATAAAATCTATAGCTCTCATTTCTTACATCTGTACAGCTTCGCTACCTAAATAAGAAAAAAAGAGCAGGTGCTTTGCTTTCACAAAACATCTGCTCTCAAAAGTTATTATCATTTTGGATGACTAATTCCGGCATTTGTTTTTATGATAGCAAAATAGACTCGTGTGTCTCATAAAAAAGACCACGGGCGCTCCCACCATCATCACAAGTTTTGCCAAATTAAAATTAATCATCGTTTTTTCCTCTTATTTTGTCTAATTATACGCACATCAGTAACAATGTCAATCGATTTTTTATATCTCGTCCTCACTTCTTGTAATGTTCTTTATCCACTTGCCCTTTTTGAAATGAATTAGGTTAATCGGAAGCTTTATAAACTCATCCATGCAAGTAACTACGTAGACAAGTACCGGTGGGAAATGAAATACAAATGCAGTAAGAAATGCACAAGGGACTGAAATAACCCACATACAAATTGTATCAAGAATAAAGCCGTATCTTGCATCTCCGCCCGATCTGAACAGTCCGCATATCATTGAGGTATTTAGGCCCATTCCCATTATATAGACGCAGTTGATGTAAACCATTTGGCCAAGATACCCCTGCGCTGCGCTAGATAGAGAAGTGAACTTAAAAATTATCGGTTCAATTAGTATTATCAGAACTCCTGCTGCAAGCGAAGACCAAAAGGTCAGCTTGATCACCCTTCGTCCGTCTGCCATGATTTCATCCGTATTTCCTTTTCCTATCTCTTTTCCTATAACAATTGCAGAACCATATGCCAGTCCGAACACAAACACGCTGCTAAGGTCTCTAACCGAAGAAATAATAGAATTGGCAGCAACAATATCAGAGCCCATATGTCCAAGAACTATTGAATAACAAGAGAAGCCAGCTCCCCATAGAAATTCATTTCCAAGAGCCGGAAGTGAATACTTCTTAAAATCTGTAAAAAGAGCATTACTCCACTTGCTAAGTGTCTGCCTGCTTATTTCAATGTCCTTCTGCCTTATTCCATCAACTAAGCATATTACAAACTCAATAATTCTTGATATCAGTGTTGCAATTGCAACTCCAAGAATACCAAGCTTTGGAGCTCCAAAGAGGCCAAAGATAAATGTTGCATTTAAAAATATGTTGATAAAAAGTGTTACGGCAGCTATCGTGGTCGCCGTCTTAACTCTTTCTATACTCTTAATTATGCACTCATAAACCTGTGTGAATCCCATGAAAATATAGGATATTCCAATTATTCTTAAATATACTGCGCCTGTTTCAATAAGCTCCGGGTCATTTGTAAAAATATGCATTAAAAATCCAGGTGCAAGAAATGCGCCAAGTCCAAAAACAAGTGAAACTACCATCGAAAACTTAAGAGCCATTCCAAAGAGTATTCCAATCGTCTTCCTATCGCCTTTTCCCCAGTACTGCGCAGCCATAATAATTATTCCTGAAGATACTCCTGAGTAAAAAAGAAACAGAATAAACTGAATCTGGTTTGCAAGGGAAGACGCTGAAAGCGCACTCTGACTCACATATCCAAGCATGACAACGTCAGCCATATTAACGGCAGAGCTAATCAGATTCTGAATCGTCATAGGAAGAACTACAGCCAGAAGCATTTTGTAAAAGCTACTCTTTGAATCATTTTTAGTAAAAAATTTCATGCTACACCCCATTTTTTGAAAAAGCTGCCTACCAAAAAGGCGGGCAGCTCATAATCCAAAATTTTAGATATTTTTTGGATCAATTTCCTTCTCAAGTTTAATTACTGCCTTGGATATCTTAAGTCCGTCGGCACCGTAATAAAACTTAATGTAATGATTGCTTCCAAAGAAACCATCATCAAGTGTCCTTGTCTCAACTACTTCTTTTCCCTCTGTTCCCTGAATACTAATAGAAGCCTTAAGGAAATTATCGGAGAAAATCGAAACCGGAAGCTGTGCCAGATGATCAAGCTCTGCGCTCATATATAAAGATATGGTGAACTTACCAAACTTGTTTGTATATATTCCGAAGATGTCAGATTCGTGTGCTGCAGGATGGAGCTTCTCGCCCGGAATAATAATCTCGTTTGTCTCTTCATTAAGATAGAAGGTTTCAAGATCGTTAGGATTTGGCTCATCCTCATGCATTGCAGCTATTGCTTCCTCTTCATCTTTCGTGATTTCTCCTGCTACTCTAAGCATAGCGGGACTCTTTAAAATAAAGCCCAGAATGTTGCAGGCATTTCTTGAAAGCTCTGCTCTTGTAATCACGCCGTTTTTATAGTTCTCCATCACATCGTCCTGCTCCATGTCCTCGGCATCCGGAGAAACCATATATATATCATTCTGAGCAAGAATCATCGGAGTTCTTGCCACTCTAGCTGATGGCTGTCCGTCATAGTTCGCTACAGCCCACCAGTCTGTCATTACTATTCCTTCAAAACCCCATTCTTTTCTAAGAATTCCTGTGCAAAGATCATAGCTTCCTGCAGTCCACTTTCCATTTACAGAACCATAGGTCGTCATTACTGAGCGAAGCGGGGACGTAATTGCAACTATTTCAAATCCTTTAAGATATATTTCGCGAAGTGCTCTCTCGGACATAATTGAGTCCGAGGTACTTCTTCCGATTTCCTGATTATTTCCGCAGAAATGTTTAACTGTGCTTCCAATTCCATACTTTGCCATTCCTTCAATCTGAGCAGCGCATATCATTCCCGTAAGAACAGGATCTTCAGAAATATATTCAAAATTACGTCCATTTAATGGATTTCTGTGAATATTCATTCCAGGTCCAAGAAGAGAATCAATCTTATTAAGGCGAAGCTCAAGCCCTTCCATTTCATAAAGCTTTCCTACCAGCTCAGTATTAAAGGTTGATCCAAGTGCTTCACCGTTTGGCATAGCAAATGCCTTTGTTCCGCAGTCCATCCTTATTCCTGAAGGACCATCGGAGCATCCTGCTGCAGGTATTCCAAAAGCCTGAAGACCCTTTGTAAGGCCTCCAAAAGCGGCTGCAATTCCTGGAGTAACCTTAGGGCTGCACATTCCCTCACCTCTGAAAATCTTAATCAGCTCTTCATCTGAAATCTGTGCAACAAAATCATCCAGAGTAGCTTTTTTCTTATATACGTCAAGAAGCTTAATTCCCTTATCCCCGGTATATTCTGGCATCTCAAGAGTAGTATCTCTTCTGGTAGTCATGTGCTCTGTTACAGGCACAGCCTCTTTGATAGTAGTAAAGCTTCCATCAACATTTACTACCGGCTTAAGTCTCTCAAAGCTCTCCTTAGGCGCAAGCTGCTCAGAAAGCTGTTTTAACACACGTAGCTCTTCATTATATTCTGCTGATAGAGCTGCGCTTCTTACATCACTTCCTACGTATACGCTGTATACTCCTTCTTCAAGAACATAAGCGTTCTTATGACCTGTTACTCCTGAGTCGTCATATGAAGAAATATAGTACTTGGGAACAGATATCTCTAGCTCTTCTACTCCCTGAGGCTCTATCACACCTGTCTTTGCAAAACCAACAAGTGACCTTGACGGCTTTCCAAGCTTACCCTGAGGTGCTTCAATATAGACCTGCACAACCTCTTTTCCGGCAAAAGAGCCAGTGTTCTTTACTTTGGCTGTTATTTCTATAGCATCATCATTATTTCCAGAAAGATCTGCCGTAATATCAAATGTCGAATATGAAAGTCCAAATCCAAACGGATAAACTACACTCTTTTTGCTGAAGGTTTCAAAATATCGATATCCTACGTATATATCCTCCGTGTAGAAGTTCTTTTCCTTATCACCAAAATCTGCAGTTGAAGGATAATCAGAAATATTCTCAGCAATAGTATCAGTAAGCTTTCCACATGGGTTAACTACTCCTGTAAGTACATCAAGGACGCCGTTTCCGCCTTCCTGACCACCCTGCCATACATAGAGAACAGACGCAGGGCTATATTTCTTTACCCAGCTCATGTCGATGATATTTCCCGTATTTAGAATAACAACCGTTTTCTTATTGACGGCAGCTACATTCTTTATAAGGTTTTCTTCATCAAAAGAAAGCCTATAGCTTCCCTCTTTATCAGTATTATCCTGATCTTCTCCTGCTGTTCTTCCAATACAGATAAGAGCAACGTCAACAGCCTTTGCTGCGTCAATCAGCTCATCTGTTACAGGCATTTCCTTCTGTGACAAGGGAACCTGTCCCCAGCCCTTTCCCTTGTCAACTGGATTCTCAATAAGCCACTTCTCATATATCTCCAGCGAAGTATTATCAAGATTTATTTCATCTGAAGCTTTAAGAGCATCAAGTATACTAACTACGTATCTTGTATTTACAAGTCCGCCGGAGCCAAGTCCGCTCTTATAATAATAGAGAGCATTTCTTCCAAACACTCCTACCTTCTCTGCCCCTTTAATTGGAAGTGCGTTATTATCATTTTTTAGAAGTACACATCCTTCAGCTACTGTCTGTCTTGCCAGCGCTGCATATTTTTCAAGATCAAGTCTGTAATTTGTCATAGTAATCTCCATTCTTAACATTATCTGCATCTACCACGAGCTTATTAATAGAAGCTCCTTACATATTATTTAACCTCATTCCCCAAATGATTTATAGAACTATCTTAACCAAAAATAATGCTATCTGAACAATTTGGGGTAATATGTCAAAACCGGAAAAAGCAGGACGTACAGTATTATTTCAAGCCATACGTCCTGTTCCTATGTTACTTCAAAAAGTCATTTTACTACCAGTATCTATATTTTATTTAAGTGCATTATTTAACTCATCAATCAACATGTTTACCTGTTCTCCGGATCCTCCAAAGCTTATCAGAGATTTTACAGGCATAGATTCCATCATTGCCGCGGTCATTGGATCAGGTTCCTGACCCTCTGCAACCCCAAAGAGTTCTCCAGCCTGCTTCATCATTTCCTTAAGAACCGGTGCAGTTCTTTCATCTGCTCCAATTTCTCCCATAGTAGTAGCTCCGTCTACATGGAAAGGAATTCTCTTTTTGGTCTTAAAATCTACTTCTATTGTCTGACGAATATCATCACTTGAATGTCCGACAAGAATTTCATATTTTCCTGATGGAGCAAACCAGTCATCAAGTGCTTCATTAAAGTATGACAAATCTCTTGCCTTTATGGTTAATGTTACTGTTTTCGTTTCTCCGCTTTGAAGATTTATCTTTTTAAAACCCTTCAGCTCTTTTATCGGACGGATAGGTGTTCCTGTCTTATCGCTTACATAAAGCTGAACGACCTCTTTTCCTTCCATACTTCCAATGTTGGTTACATCAACGCTTACGCCAATAGATGTATCATCATCTAATTTGTCAGATGAAACTCTGATATTATCATACTTAAACTCAGTATATGAAAGTCCATGTCCAAATGCCCACTTTACAGGCATATGCTTTGCTTCATAATATCTATAGCCTACATAAACTCCCTCTGAATAATATACCTTCTTGCTATCTCCCGGGAAATCAAGGAAGCACGCTGTATCCTCAATTCTTACAGGGAAGGTCTCAGGAAGTCTTCCGCTTGGATTTGCTTCTCCAAATAAAAGCTGATCGGTAGCTTCTCCTACTCCTTCGCCTCCAATATACATTTCAAGAATAGCTGCAACATCTCCTGCCCAAGGAGCTTCAATTGGAGCACCATTATGAAGTACCACAATTGTATTTGGCTGAGCCAAAGCAACTGCCTCAATAAGTTTATTCTGACAAACCGGCATATCCATATTCTTTCGATCATAGCCCTCAGATTCAATTACATCTGGAAGTCCTGCAAATATTACTGCAACATCGCTCTTTCTTGCAGCCTCAACAGCCTTTTGAAGCTCTGCTTCATTCTCCTCATCTCTGTCAAAAGGAAAGCCTTCAACGTAAGTGACATTTCTGCCTTTGCTCTTTGCCGTATCAAGTGCTGAGCTCACAGAGCTTGGATTGATGTGGCTTGATCCGCCGCCCTGATATCTTGGTTTTGCGGCATATTCACCGATAAAGACTGCCTTCACATCTTTTTTCAAAGGAAGAATTCCATTATTCTCAAGAAGAACTGCACACTGGGTTTCTACATCAACTGCCTGCGCATGATCCTTTTCGTAATTAAACTTTGCCTCCTTTTGACGATTCTCCACATATGAATATAGAACCTTTAGCATTCGTTCTACAGACTTATCAAGAATCTTTTCATCAAGGCTTCCGTTCTTAACAGCCTCTACAATCTTTGCATCGTTATAGCCATTTGAAGAAGGCATCTCGAGATCAAGACCTGCTTTAAGTCCCTCTACTCTGTCATCAACAGCACCCCAGTCTGTCATTACATATCCTTCAAATCCCCATTCATCGCGAAGAATTTCTGTCAGAAGATGCTTATTCTCAGATGCATAAACACCATTTATTTTGTTATAGCTGCACATTACTGTCTTTGGCTGAGACTCCTTTACAGCCTCTTCGAATGCCGGAAGGTATATTTCCCTAAATGTACGTTCAGTAATCTCAGAAGAAACGCTCATTCGATAATATTCCTGATTGTTTGTAGCAAAGTGCTTTATGCTTGTTCCAACGCCCATGCCCTGAACGCCCTTGATATATGCTGCTGCCATCTTGCCTGCAAGATAAGGGTCTTCAGAAAAATATTCAAAGTTTCTTCCACACAAAGGACTTCTCTTTATATTAACAGCCGGTCCAAGTAGCACACTTACATCCTCTGCCTGGCACTCCTTACCAAGTGTTTCTCCCATTTTCCCTATGAGCTCTGTATCAAAGCTCGCAGCCGTTGCACATGCTGCAGGAAAACAAACTGCCTTTACACTGTCATTTATTCCAAGGTGATCAGCATCGCCCGCCTGCTTTCTGATGCCGTGAGGGCCATCCGTAAGCATAACTGACTCTACGCCAAGTCGCTCTACTGGCTTGGTATGCCAAAAATCAAGGCCAGAGCATAAGCCTGCCTTTTCCTCAAGTGTCATTTCTGAAACAATTTTCTTAATATCTGCTGTCATAGTTTTCCTCTCCTCTAATCTCAGTCGTATGCCAGACGGCATGTGATAACGCATGCTATGCAGGCTTTATTAGTTTGCATTTACACAGCTGCATAATTAATTTCCATTTATTACACTGATTATACAAAGGGATTTTTTCTTAAACTATATGTTTTTACTGATTTTTATATGATAAAATATGAATAAAGCCATAAAAAAGTGGGCTGTTTTTTGGTCATTTTTTACGATGCTTTTACAGCTCTTTTTACAAAAAAACTTATCAAATAATTCTATCCGGTGCTTACCGGGATTGGAGTACTTTTGGAGAAAAAAGGTCAGATAAAGAAAAATACCTACCAGAAAATTGCTTCACTACAGGATAGTATAAGAAAGAATTACGAAAATAATATAGACGAGGAAAGAGAGCTTGCTACCACCTATCATAGCCGAAGAGCTGATGAAAGAAAGCAGGCACAGCTGATTATTTCAGGAGATGTTGAAGCCTGTGACAGGCTGATTGAGGAAGCAAACCTTAACGGCTGCGACATGATAGCAGGTGATATGGCAGACACAGAGAAAACCCAGGCAACCTATCTGGTTGTTTCAGCGGTCACTCTTTCAACAAGGGCAGCGATTGATAATGGTCTTCCCGAAGAAATCGCCTACAACATAAGTGACAGCTATCTGCATGCCCTTGAAAAGCTGGACAACCCCAGCGACATAAATATGCTCTCATTAACTTCACAAAGGGAATTTGCTCTCGCAATGAGGAACTGGAAGCAAAAAAGCTGCAGTCTCCCGATAAAAAAATGTCTCGGTTATATTTCAGCTCACCTTCATGACAAAATTTCACTGCAGGAGCTTTCTGACATATCAGGTCTAAAAGCAAACTACATCTCAGATCTTTTTCAAAAAGAGCTAAATATGCGTCCTGTCTCATATATAAGGCAGCTAAAGCTAAAACGCGCCAAGTCACTCCTTACAGACTCTGATATGGACATTTCTGCAATCGCCTTCAGTCTTGGTTTTGCAAGTCCCAGCAGCTTTTCTGCGTACTTTAAAAAAGAATTTGGGCTTTCTCCGCTGAAATACAGAAACAATTGACTATTGTTTCTCCATTTGCAGCTTTAATATTTCAGGAATATTGCCAATCATCTCTTTGTACTCACAGTCATATTCCGAAAGGAGACTAATTACATAGTTTCTATCAAAGCCCTTAAGGAAGCCTTGCTCCGCTTTAATGCATTTTAGAAAAGTCTGGGCTTTTAGTAAACCACATAAATTAGTCAGGTCAGTAAGTACCGGGTAATCAAACATTAAAATTTCATCCTGCGGGGCAAAAAATATGTCATATCGCTTAAAGAATTCAGGCATACCCTTAATAAAAGTATCATGCAGACATCTGTTATCATAATCATCAAAGTTTTCTAAAATCTCGTTATACAGATTCAGAGCTTCCTTCACCTTTAACTTCAAAAGCTCAAAGCCTGCTTTATATGCTTCTCTTGCAGATAGCTTATCTTTTCCTGATAAAGAAGGCACATTCAGAGTATTTCCCATTTCTGTTAGTGTTATGCAATACAAAACCGCTTCCATAAGCTGATCAGCCTTTTCATATGTAATTGATGTGCTATCCCCACCGGTATATTTAAACGAAAGATCAGCGACTACAGGAACAAGCTCTTCCATACTATATGCTTTGCTGTAATCCATATTTAGCCTCCATGCTGTAACTATATTGTTATGACCTCGAAGAGATACATTTTATGCATTATCTCTTAATTATTCTGTCAGCTCATCAAGTGCCAGCAGGAAAAGCTCTCTGTCCCATCTTTGCTGCTTATCAAGCGTTCTGTATGCTCCGTAGCCTTGCGTATCTATATATTCGTTGTACCCGGCGCGTATTGCCGCTGCAAAATTTGAAAGACACGTACCGGCAAGATATTCAGTATCTCCATAGCAAATTGTTTCAAACTGCTCCTTCATAAAATGAATAAGCTCGTCATCTGTTATCTCATCTAACATTTCATTTTTGTACAGATAAAAAATATCCTGGAGCTCCTGCAGTGTTTCTTTATAGTTACTTTGTGAAATGTATGCAGAATCGCAGAATTCCCGAATAATTGACGGCATTATTCCTTCTCCAAACTCCACCCTTCTTTCAGTCTTAAGTGCCTGTTTTCTAGAAACAGTCAGCTCCTTAGCATCTTCCCTTGAAAGAGAAAGTCCATACCTGTCAGCATAATCATTTGTCTTTAAAATCATACTGATCTGATTTTCATCATTTGCAAGCTCCATCCAGTTTTTATCCATAAGCACCTCCGTCGCTATACTAGCGTGGAGCTGATTATAGCACCGTTTTACCAGTGGAAACAGTCTTGATTTTTCGACGTTTTTGTGGTAATATATTAACATAAAAGAGGGAAAAGAATTTAAATTCTTTTCCCTCTTTTATGTCTGCCACCACTATAATGATTACTTCATCGTATCGATAAGATCTTTTATCTTCTTAAATGCCTTATATTCATTTGTCGCCTGATTAGAAGTTACTGTGTACTCAGATGTCTTAACAAGCTTTGTCGATATTGCATTTCCATTGTTAACATCTATAGTCATTTGTCCAATACGGCTAAGCCTTGAACCTGTCTGCACAAGAACCACCGGCTTACCTGATTTGTCAGGAATCGTCGTATTAACAACGGAATGTGAATGAGCATCAATATATGCGTCTATTCCGGTAGTATTGGATATAACCTCAACCGATGTCCATGGCGTAAAGCTCGATCCAACGCCCGTATGTCCAACAAGGATAATCATTTGTGCCCCTGCCTTTTTAGCAGCATTTATTGATTTCTGAACCTGCGTATACAGCTGAGTTCCTTTACTTCCTCCGCAGAATCCATATACCCATTTTCCCTTAGAATTCTTGAAATACTTTGTCTTTGTTATCTTTGTCGTCTGAGGCGTTGTTACTCCGACAAATCCAATTTTGATTCCATCCTTTTCTACAATCTTATAGGATTTAAGTACTGTCTTTTTCTTGGAAAGATTCATGAAATTACAAGAAATATACGAACAATTCAGATACTTCACTGCATTATTAAACTGCTTCATTCCAAAATCAAAATCATGGTTTCCCGGAACAGCAACATCGTAATTCATTGCATTCATAAGTATTAGTAGATAATTACCACTTGAAACAGTTCCAAGCGTTCCGCCCTGTACAAAATCTCCGGCATCAACCAAAATCGTATCATAGCCTTCATCCTCAAGCTTTGCTCTATATGCTGCAAGATCTGCCAGTCCAAATGTATTCTTAGGTTCGCCCCTTGTAAAGCTGCAGTGAACATCATTTGTATGGAGAATAATAATCCCCTTTGTTGCCTCAGCTGAAGTATTCGCCAGAACTGTATCTCTATTTCGAAACACTCCTGCCATATCTATAATTAGTAGAAAAATTATCAAGAAAACAGAAAATAATTTCATATATAAACTTTTTTTACGCATAACCCCTCCAGGCAACCATCATCGCAAGTCACGTTATGGTATTTAGAACTCCCGCCACTTGTCCAAAAGAGTACTTCTATATAGCGGTGTTCCTCTATTATATAACAAAAACTGGCAAAAAACGGATTTGCTCTGCTTTTATTTCTTTAAATATTCTTATTATTTTCTTATTTTCATCAAATTTTCTTTGTATAAATTTCCTATTATTCCTCCTTGTTTCCAAAAACTAGTCCAAAAACGCTATTGAACATGGATTTAGGTGGAATTGCTATTCCCTGCTTCTTATCGGCAAGAACAATCAGCGTATCACCGGGGTTTATATCAAACATATCTCTTGCTTCTTTGGGAATAACAAACTGTCCTTTTTCTCCAACCTTTACTGTAAAGGCTTTCTTATCCCCATTTTCAATCTCTCTTTTTTTCATTTGCTTTTCTCCATTCAATGAATCCTACAGTGCATTCTAAATTTTCTTTTTATTAATTCCAAGAACAAGGAATCTGATAACCGGAATCTTCTCTATGACAAGTCCAAGGAACGGCGTGAGCACATATCCTACAGGCAAAAGTATAAGGTATTTTACCACCACAGACAGATTTGTAAATGAAAGCAAATAAAGCGTTATTACAAACAACGGAATATGGAGCACGTAAACATCAAAACTTATTCGTGACAAGAAAGCTGATATGTTATTTCTTTTGTCAAAAAAAGCTTTAAAGATCCCGAAAATCGCCAATATCATGAAAAAGGTATATATGTTAGCCTTAAAGCTCCCAAGAAGTGATGCATGCCCATAATACGTTCCATATGACGAAATAACAAATGCTGCGCCGCAAAGCAGAGTCGCTATGACATTTACAAATTTCCATTTCTCAAGAATTTCAATAATTATATCCTGTGAAAAGACATAATAACCAAGAAGAAAAGCCGTCGTATATATTCCAAATCTGTAGGATTCTATAAGCGGAGGATTAAGAATATTGCTTGTTCCCCATATGGCAAAAAACATCAGTACAAGAACAATATATGCAGTTTTTTTACTCGTAATGACAAACAGTTCTTCTTTATGAAATTTAAGCACTACCTTCCTGACCAAAGTAAGTATCCAGGAAACTATGAAAAGAACCTGTATAAACCATAGAGCACCAGTTCCCGACATTGTAGCAATCAGATATCTGACAAATAGTGGCGTATCCTTAAGAGCATCTCCCGCACAGACAATGGAGAGAATTCCTCCTGTCATCCAGCCAAAAGCAATAACTCCAAGCGTTGATGGAACAAAAAGCTTAAAACATCTCTCCTTCATAAATTCCTTGGATGTTTTCTTCTGAAGAGCATGATACGCCGATATCCCGGCTACTACAAATAAAAGTGTCATGAACCAGGGATATACCACATACTGATAAATCCCTGGAAATGTCATTGCACTATTATCGTTATACGCAGGTAAGTCTTCAAATATTGCATCCACGCCAATATTATTAAAGTAAAAAAACACATGAAACAAAACCACCAATATGATAGTCACCCACCTTATGTTATCAAGATAATTCTTCCTCATTTCTCTGTCTCCCCTTTTAAAACGTTTTATGAAAAGTATGATTTGTATTACTTTTCATAACTGTAATATAAATCATACAAGCTGTCAATACAGAGAATTTTCCGTAAAGTGTACCGTCAAAAAAGGCATGTGGAAATCCACATGCCTTTGAAAAATATTACAAAATTTCTTTTTACTGATACTGCGATACGTTTGAACTATCTACCGGTACATAAGGAACCCAGATATATTTTCCATCCTCTGACGCGCCATCTATTGAGGAAATGCTTCCGCCTCCTGCCATGATAATCGCTGCTTCAACTGCTGCCTTCGCCTGATTATCCGCATCCTGAAGAACTGTATATCCCATTTCTCCTGCCGCAATAGAAGCACAGCCATCAGATGTGGCATCAACACCGCAAATTGGTATGGATCCGGGATCTATTCCTTTAGCCTTTAGTGCATTTGCTGCTCCAAGTGCCATCGTATCATTATTTGCTATTATGCAGTCATATGGCTGATTTGTTCTAAAAAACATTTCAAGCTTGTGCTCTGCCTCTGTATCCGACCAGTTGCAGTAATCAACAAATACATAATTGGCACTCACGCCTTCTGATTTAAGAGTTTTTTTGACAGCATTTGTTCGTCCAATCGTTCCTGAATGTCCCTGCTCTCCTTCTAGAATAATTACGTTAAGTGATGATGGATGTCCAAGTTTATCAAGGACATATTCTGTCTGATAAGTACCCGCCTGCTCCTCATCTGAACCAACATAAACATATTCGCTATCAGAAAGCTTATTATCATCCGGCTGGTTATTTACAAAGACAATTGGAAGGTCTCCTGCTGCATCCTCCATCTGAAGAGCTGTAGAAGCGTCCGTAAGTCTTACTATCACCGCATCGTAGCCATTCGCCTTGGCTTCGCTCACCATCGTCACCTGATCCTGTATATCACTTCCGCACAGCTGCATATCCACAGTTACGCCCTGCTCCGTTCCTGATGAAACAAGTGCATTTGATAGTTTGGCTCTGAAGGTATCATCTGTATTACATACTGTATAGAGAATTTTTTTACCAGATCCAGAAGCCGATGCTGTACTTCCCGTGCTGCCACAGCCTGCTGTCAGTCCCATAGTAAGTACCGCTATCATTCCAATGCTTACACATTTTTTCATTTTATTAAACATATCGGCTCCTCCTCAAATTTTGAATTTCTGAACATAGTCAGTCAGTGTGTTGGATGTTTCCGACAGTTCCTGTGAATTATCAGCTACCTCCTGGCTGCTGTCTGTAATGCTGTTAGACTGTTCAACCATGTTCTGGGAGGTTGCAAGAATTTCATCTGC
Organism: uncultured Butyrivibrio sp.; assembly: GCA_964549585.1. Lineage (GTDB taxonomy): Bacteria > Bacillota > Clostridia > Lachnospirales > Lachnospiraceae > Butyrivibrio. Next base: position 121,342 of record CAZJWA010000001.1, read on the forward strand.
GCTCGCGGCCTGCTCCTCTGATATAGCTGCAACATTCGTTGCAACATCATCAACCTGCTGCATTTTCTGAATCATCTCTCCGACCATCTCATCCGATTGTTCAATATTTTCATATATCTGTTCAAAGGTATTTACCGCCGTCTCAATCATAACTGTATTCGCGTTTATGCTTTCAGCACTTTCGTTTGCTCTTGAAACAGACTCTTTTATCAAATTGTTGACATCATCGATGAGTTTGCTGATATTTTGTGCACTCTCAGCGCTTGTCTGTGCAAGCTTTCCTATCTGAGTAGCAACAACAGCAAAGCCTCTGCCCGATTCTCCTGCTCTTGCTGCTTCTATAGAAGCATTTAGTGATAAAAGATTTGTTTCCTCTGCAATATCACCAATAAGACCAACAATGTTTGTAATTTCTTCAGAAGCCTTTCCAACCTTGTTGATAGAATCAACAAGTGATCCATTGGAGTCCTGAATCTGCCCCATAGCAGTGCTTAGCTGCTGCATATCGCTTCTGCCCTTTTGAGAAATAGTGACGGTCTCTTTCATTGCAGTACTTGCCTTATCACTGTTTTCTTTAGCATCAGCAACAATATTACTAAGTGATGTAGCATTCTGGGCGATATCATTTACAGCTGCTGCAAGCTGGTCTACGGTATCATTTAGCTCTGACATAGCCTCAGCCTGTGCCTTGGATGCATTAAACATCGATTTTGCAACCGTATCACTCGTAGCTGACTGATCCATCAGCTTCTTGGATTCACCGTCAATGCTTGAAATCATTCCTCTCATGGACTTTGTAAATTCTGCAACCTTTCTACTGATTAGACCAATCTCATCATTAGATGCATTTGATGACGAAATTGTAAAATCGCCTTCAGACATCGCACTTATACTGTTTGTAATATCAGAAATAGGTGCAATAAGTTTACTGATTACCATGCTGATTATGATGCTCAAAAGAATTACAGCAATAATCCCAATAATTGTAATGATATTTCCAAGCTGAGTTACCGATGCAAGAATTATTTTTTCAGGAATGTATGAAACAAGTACCCAATCAGTTCCTGAAATTTCATTATAAGAAACCATGTTATCAGCAATAGTTGATGTATCGTAATTCTCATCTGCAATAGCTGCTGCAACGCCGCTCATAAGTGCATCGCTATCGGTGGTTTCGAGCTTTGTAGATACTCTTGAAGCATCCTTATGTGCAAGAATTGTATTATCTGATGTGTCTATGAGAAAAGAGCTGGCATCATCCATTACAACTCCTGAATTAACAATAATACTTATTTTATCAAGAGTAACATCCGCAGCAATTACCTGTATCTGTGATGCCCCATTATCAAGCATTCCGGATGCAGTAATAACATTTTCGCCATCTGAATTTGTATAGAATGGACCATATGCAATCTCAACTCTTGTAATGCCCTGCTTATACCAATCTGAATTTACGACATCGCTCTCTGTCTTTGTAGAATATGCTGCTTTAAGGAAAGTTCCGTCAGCATATCCGATATACAATCCATTTGGAGAATTTGTATTAAAGCCATAATACCCATCAATCAAATTCTGAAGCTGTGATTTACTAAGCTCCGACTTTTCAACAGTTCTTTTGGCAGTAGCAAAATTCTGCAGGTTTTCATCAAGCCAGGACTCAATATTGTCTGCCTGATTTGATATTGATGACTCAAGTTCATTCTGAGCCATTTCTGTCATACTATTTCTGGACATGTTGATTGCAAAAAGCTCAACAACCGCAATAGCAACAGCAACCACAGGAACAATGATCAGAAGCAGCTTGTTTCGAAGCTTTCCGGTCTTTTCCTTCCTCCCGGCATTTTCTTCCGGCTTTGTTTTCTTTGATTTTATAACTCCCTTTTCTGCACTCAAATAAGCCTCCTCCATGAAATTTATTTTTATAGAAAATCGTCGATTCTTTACAGCGAGACACTTTACTAATATATATCGGCAGATATTGTCTGTTTATTTAGTATAAAGAGCTATTTTTTCAGTTTATTTCACTAATGTTTTAACACTTACTTATTGATGTTTATTTATTCTGTTAAAGTTTATGCATTGTCTTTGCGTACTGCCTCTACTATATGATATATTTTGTTGAGGTCACTACTAATAAAGCATATTGAGGATTATTTATGAGTATATTAAATGTAGAAAAATTAACACACGGCTTTGGTGACAGAGCCATATTTGATGATGTATCTTTTCGCCTTCTAAGAGGTGAACATATCGGTCTTGTTGGCGCTAACGGAGAAGGGAAATCCACCTTCATGAATATCATTACTGGCAAACTCATGCCTGATGAGGGCAAAGTTGAGTGGGCCAAAAATGTCCGTGTCGGCTACCTTGATCAGCACACTGTCCTTGAAAAGGGCATGACAATTGAAGACGTTCTTAAATCTGCTTTCGATTACCTTCTTGAAATGGAAACCAGAATGAACGAGATCTGCGACAAAATGGGCGATGCTGATGAAAAAGAGCTTGAGGCATATATGGATGAGCTTGGAACAATTCAGGATACTCTGATTGTACATGATTTCTATATGATTGACTCAAAGGTTGAAGAGGTTGCAAGAAGTCTTGGTCTTCTTGATCTTGGACTTGACACTGATGTCACAAATCTTTCAGGCGGTCAAAGGACAAAGGTTCTTATGGCAAAGCTTCTCCTTGAAAAGCCTGACATTCTCCTTCTCGATGAGCCTACCAACTACCTTGATGCAGAGCATATTGCATGGCTGACAAGATATCTTAACGATTACGAGAATGCCTTTATACTTATCTCTCATGATATTCCTTTTCTTAACAGTGTAATAAATATTATCTATCATATGGATAACTGTCATCTTACGAGATATGTTGGCGACTATGATCAGTTTATGTCAGTATACGAGGTTCAAAAGGCACAGCAGGAAGCAGCATATAATCGTCAGCAAAAAGAAATTGCAGATCTAAAGGACTTTGTCGCAAGAAATAAAGCACGCGTATCTACAAGAAATATGGCCATGTCCCGTCAAAAGAAGCTTGATAAAATGGACGTAATAGAGCTTGCAAGCGAAAAGCCAAAACCGGAATTTTATTTCAAAACAGCGAAAACCCCCAGCAAATACATTTTCCAGACTAAAGACTTAATAATCGGTTATGAAGAGCCCCTTTCATCTGCTCTTAATCTTGAAATGGAGCGCGGACAAAAGGTAGTCCTTACCGGCGCAAATGGAATAGGTAAAACTACTCTTCTTAAGAGCATTCTTGGACTTATTAAGCCGCTTTCTGGATTTGTGCAGCTTGGTGAAAACCTCGCTACCGGATATTTCGAACAGGAAATGCCCAAAAACATCAACACCACCTGCCTCGAAGAAATCTGGAATGAGTTTCCTGGCTTTTCGCAGTATGAAGCTCGTTCAGCACTTGCAAAATGTGGTCTTACAACTGACCATATCGAAAGCAAATGCCGTGTTTTAAGCGGAGGCGAGCAGGCAAAGCTAAGGCTTTGTAAGCTTATTAATCGTGAAACCAATATCCTTCTTCTCGATGAGCCTACAAACCATCTTGACGTAGATGCCAAGGATGAGCTAAAGCGTGCGCTTAAGGAATATAAGGGGAGTATTCTCATGGTCTGTCACGAGCCTGAATTCTATGAAGGTTTGGCAACTGATGTTTGGGACTGCACAAAATGGACAACAAAGGTGCTTTAATCTTGTCTCTTTTTACTATAAAATAAGGCGTTTACTTATGTCCTGCAACCTTTACTCTCTTACAGTGCAGTGATAAAATAATAATACGTGTGATTACGTAAAGATATTGATTTTAAGTATCTTTTTTAATAAAAGAACCAACAAGAAAGGAACGGAATTATAGTATGAAACAACTTATGTTAGGCAATGCGGCATTCGCCAGAGGTCTCTATGAGTCCGGATGCTCCGTAGCATCAAGCTACCCAGGTACTCCAAGTACCGAAATCACTGAAGAAGCTGCAAAATATGATGATATCTACTGTGAATGGGCTCCTAATGAAAAGGTAGCCATGGAAGTAGCATTTGGTGCTTCTCTTGCAGGAAAGCGTTCATTTTGCGGAATGAAGCACGTTGGATTAAACGTAGCTGCTGATCCCCTTTTTACAATTTCTTATACAGGAGTAAATGGTGGAATGATCATCGGGGTTGCCGATGATGCCGGAATGCATTCTTCTCAGAACGAGCAGGATTCAAGACACCATGCAATAGCTGCCAAGCTTCCAATGCTTGAGCCTTCTGACTCAAAAGAAGCTCTATCATTCGTTAAGATAGCTTATGAGTTGTCAGAAAAATATGACACTGCTGTCATTATCAAAATGTGTACAAGAGTTGCGCATTCTCAGAGTATTGTAGAAACTTCTGAAAGAGTTCTTCCGGATGCAATTCCTTATGAGAAGAATATTGGCAAATACGTAATGATGCCTGGGAATGCAATAAGACGCCACCCTGTAGTTGAACAAAGAACAAAAGATCTTACCGCATGGGCTGAAACATGTCCTATTAACAGAGTCGAGAAAGGTACTGATAATAAAATCGGAATTATTACTTCTTCAACTTCTTATCAGTATGTAAAAGAAGTTTGGGGAGATTCAGTTTCTGTGCTTAAACTCGGAATGGTAAATCCTCTTCCAACAAAGCTGATTAAAGACTTTGCCGGCAGCGTTGAGAAGCTTATCGTTATCGAAGAGCTTGATCCGATTATTGAAAATCACTGCAAAATGCTTGGACTTGAAGTTACAGGCAAGGATGTTCTTCCTGTTACAGGAGAATTTTCTCAAAGCCTTCTTCGTAAATGCTTTAATATTGCAGAGCCAGATTGTGTAAAGCTTGATGAAACAGTTCCAAACCGCCCTCCTGTAATGTGCGCAGGATGTCCTCACAGAGGAATGTTTTATACTCTTTCAAAGAATAAGTGCACTGTTCTTGGAGATATCGGCTGCTATACTCTTGGCGCTGTTGCCCCTCTTGCTGCTATGGATATGACACTTTGCATGGGTGCTTCTGTATCTTCCATCCATGGTTTTAACAAAGCTCTTGGCAAGGATAGTGAAGGTCATACTGTTGCAGTTATTGGAGATTCAACCTTTATGCATTCAGGAATGACAGGTCTTGCAAATATTGCTTATAACCAGTCTAATTCAACAGTAATCATCTTAGATAATTCTATTACAGGTATGACAGGACATCAGCAGAATCCTACTACAGGATACAATATTAAAGGTGATCCGGCAGGAAAGATAAACCTCGAAGCTCTTTGCAGGGCTATGGGTTTTGAAAGAGTAAGAGTTGTTGATCCTTATGATTTAAAAGCATGTGACGCTGCTGTTAAAGAAGAGCTTTCCGTAGACGAGCCTTCAGTTATCATTTCAAGACGCCCATGTGCACTTCTTAAATATGTAAAGGCAAAGCCACCTCTTCATGTTGATACTGATAAGTGTAAGAGCTGCAAAGCATGTATGAAGATTGGATGTCCTGCACTTGCAATCAAGAATGGCAAAGCATGTGTTGACCCAACTCTTTGCGTAGGCTGCGGCGTTTGTGAACAGCTATGTGCATTTGATGCACTTAGCGAAACAATGTAATAAATCGATTCACTTTCTATAGAATAAAATTGGAGACTCAATATGGTTAAGAATATTATGATTGTCGGTGTCGGCGGGCAGGGAACTCTTCTTGCAAGCAAGATGCTCGGACGAATCGCTCTTAGTGAGGGCGTTGATGTAAAAGTATCAGAAGTTCACGGAATGAGCCAGCGTGGCGGCTCAGTTGTAACATATGTAAGATTTGGTGGCAAGGTTTATTCACCTATTATTGATAAAGGAGAGGCAGATTTCATCGTCTCCTTCGAGCTTCTTGAAGCCGCAAGATATCTTGAATTTCTTGCAAAAGATGGAAAAGTTGTAGTGAATTCTCAGCAGGTCGATCCTATGCCTGTAATTACAGGAGCTGCTGCTTATCCTGAGGATCTTATCAGTAAAATGACTGCTAAGGGTGCTTCAATCGATGCTATAGACGCTCTTTCACTTGCAGAAGAAGCCGGTTCATCAAAGGCTGTTAACATTGTCCTCATGGGCAGATTATCCAAATATTTCGATTTTTCAGAAGATAAATGGCTTAAGGCTCTTGAAGAAAGCGTTCCTCCAAAATTCCTTGAGCTTAACAAGAAAGCTTTTGCTCTTGGAAGAAACGCCTAAGTACTTTAAATCAACTAAATTATTTGAAGGGAAATCAAATCATGGATCGTTGTTTTCAACCCGAAATAGAAACAATGGCTGTAGACGAAATAAAAAGGCTTCAGAGCAGACGCCTTGCGAAACAGTTTAAGCATGCATATGATAATGTCGAATATTATAGAAATAAATGTATAGAACATGGCGTAAGCCCAAGCGATGTTACAAGTGTTGAAGATTTAAAAAAGCTTCCTTTTACATACAAACAGGACCTAAGAGATACATATCCCTATGGTCTCTTCGCCGTTCCAATGAAAGATATTGTTGAGCTTCATGCATCTAGTGGCACTACAGGGAAGCAAATTGTTGTAGGTTACACAAAGGGCGATCTTGATATCTGGTCTGATATTGCCGCAAGGCAGCTCGTAGCAGCAGGCGCCGATGAAAATGATATTGTTCATGTTTCTTATGGTTATGGTCTTTTTACCGGAGGCTTTGGCCTTCACTATGGCGCAGAAAAGCTTGGCTGTACTACAATTCCTGTTTCTTCTGGTAATACCAAAAGACAGATTACTATTTTACAGGACTTTGGCTCCACGGTTCTTGCATGTACTCCTTCCTATGCCGCATATCTTGGCGAAACTTTAGCAGATATGGGTCTTACTCCAGCGGATATTCATCTAAAGGCAGGAATATTTGGTGCTGAGGCATGGACTGAAAAAATGCGCAAGGATATAGAGCAAAAACTTGGTATAAAAGCTTACGATATCTATGGTCTTACAGAAATAATGGGACCCGGAGTTGCTTATGAATGCTCAGCACAAGATGGAATGCATGTAAACGAAGACCATTTCATCGTTGAAATTATAAATCCCGATACCGGAGAAGTACTTCCTGAAGGAGAACAGGGTGAAATAGTATTTTCATGTATTACAAGAGATGCATTTCCACTTCTTCGCTACCGCGCAAGAGATATAGGAGTAATTCACCGTGATAAATGTCCTTGTGGAAGAACCTTCATCAAGATGAGTAAGCCGATGGGCAGATCAGATGATATGCTTATTATCCGCGGCGTAAATGTATTTCCATCTCAAATTGAAACTGTTCTCATGGAACAGGGCTATACATCCAACTATCAGATCATCGTTGACAGAGTTGACAATACAGATACCTTTGATATCAATGTTGAGCTCCCTCAAGAGCTTTTCTCTGATACAATAAGTGATATGACAGAACGTGAGGCAAAACTTAAAGAAGCCCTTAAGAGTCTTCTTGGAATTGCCGCCAAGGTTCACCTAATGGCGCCAAAGAGCATTGAACGATCAACAGGCAAGGCTGTCAGAGTAATTGATAACAGAAAGCTTCACGAGAAATAACTACTGCATTCTTTCACATAAAACTTTTTTGAAAGGAAATAATAATATGACAGTTGATCAGATATCAGTTTTTCTTGAAAACAAGCCCGGAACATTATCTCAGCTCACTCAGGCACTTTTTGATGGAAACATCAACATGCGTGCATTATCGCTTGCTGATTCCAAAGATTTTGGAATAGTAAGGATTATCGCAGATGACCCCGTAAAAGCAGATGAGATTCTCAAAAAAGAAGGTCTTATTACCCTGATTACACCGGTAATCGCCGTAACAGTTCCCGACACAGCAGGAAGTCTTGATAAAATTCTTAAGGTTCTTGCTGATAATAATGTTAACGTTGAATATTCATATGCATTTCTTTCTCATAAGGAAGATTTTGCAAGCCTGGTACTTCGTGTAACAGATAATGATATTGCATCCAAGGTTCTTGCTGATGCAGGTATTGAGCTTACAGGCCAAAATGATTTGTAGAGCGAGATTAAATCGAGTAGGGAACCTACTCGATTAAGATAATGATATCTACACAAAAAGAAAAAGGACGATTCATTTGAATCGTCCTTTTTCTTTGCCCTCTGGGCTTGCTGTTTATTCAATGGCCATATCTGCTTCCAGATTTGCGTCATCATCTTTTGCCTTCTCATATGCATCCAATATCATAGTTTGGATTCCATGACGTGTTTCGGAATTGATTGGATGGGCAATATCACGATATTCTCCATCAGTAGATTTTTTACTAGGCATTGCGATAAACAATCCCTTTTCACCTTCAATTATCTTGATATCATGAACTACGAACTCATCATCCATTGTAATTGATGCAACTGCCTTTAACTTACCCTGCTTTGCTACTTTTCTTATACGCACATCTGTAATCTTCATATAATTTTGCCTCCCCACGTGGCATTTATACAAGCTATATCACATAACGCTCATTGTTCTCTACGACAACCTTAATTCCATCTTCACCTTTGTAATACGAATTGGCCTGTATAGTCCCATGGCTTTCAACTATGCAGTTTTCAATATGCGTATTATCTCCTATATAAACATCATTTAAAATAATTGAATTTTTTATATAGCAGTTATTACCAATAAAGGTTTCTTTAAATATAATCGAATCCTCAACTGTTCCATTGATGATACAGCCACTTGATACCAAGCAGTTCTTAACCTTGACCCCTACATTGTACTTTGCAGGTGGAAGGTCACTAACCTTCGTATAGATATTCGGATAATCGATAAAGAAAAACTTTCTTATTTCCTGATTAAGGAAATCCATATTTGTCTTAAAATAATCATCTACAGAAGCTATGTTTGACCAATAAGACTTTATCTTGTAGCCATAGATCCTTTTGGTATCCTTATATCTGACAAGAATGTCATTTACAAAATCGAATCTCTCTTCAGCTTCAGCTTTCTCGATAAGATCAATAAGCTGTCTTCTTCTAATAATGTAGACACCACATGAGATTGTGCTGGATTTGGATACTACAGGTTTCTCCTCAAATTCTTCAACACGGCTCTCCTCGTTCATACGTATCGTTCCGTATCGCTCAGTATTGACATCAGCCGGCATATCCTTGCATACGATAGTTACGTCTGCCTGCTTGCTGATATGATACTCAAGAAGTTCATTATAGTCCATCTTATATACACAATCGCCTGATGTAATTATTACATATGGCTCATGACACGCCTTAAGAAAATCTAGGTTTTGTCCAATCGCATCTGCTGTCCCGCGATACCATCTGTTATTATTTGCCGTCTGCGCAGGAGTGAAAATGAACATTCCTCCCTGCTTTCTACCAAAATCCCACCACTTTGAAGAACTAAGGTGTTCATTGAGGCTTCCGGCATTATACTGAGTAAATACTGCAACAGTCTGGATGTGAGAATTAGTCATGTTACTAAGTGCAAAATCAATACTGCGATAATGACCCGCAATTGGCATGGCACATACAGCTCTTTTTGCAGATAAGCCATGCATTCTGTTACTGTTTCCGCCTGCTAAAATTATGCCTATAGCTCTCATTGCTCATCACCTGCCTTATTTAGAGTCCTGCCGCTTTCAAGCTTTTTGTCCGGATAGTCCGCGAGTGTAGTCTCTCCATTGATCATTGTATTCTTGCCAACAGTGATTCCATCAGGAATAACGGAATTCTCGCCTATGGTGCACAGACCATCACAATATATTGCAGGCTTTGTCTCATTTTCAACAAGCTCGCCTTCTCCAAGCTTTACGCCGTTTCCAATAATGGCATTTTCAGAGACAATAGCTTTTTCGATATTACAATTCTCGCCTATCACAGCGCCCTTCATAATAATCGATTCATTAATTACGGTGCCTTTTCCTATCGTTACGCCTGTTCCTATAACAGAATTATAGGTTTCACCATAAAGGCACGAGCCTTGTCCTACGATGCTTCGCTCAATCTTGGATTCAGGTCCGAAATACTGCGGAGGATCTACCTCGTTCTTGGTATATATCTTCCAGTATTCTTCATAAAGATTGAATTCAGGAACGATATCAATAAGCTCCATATTTGCCTGCCAGTATGATGTAAGAGTTCCTACATCCTTCCAGTAGCCATCAAATTCGTAAGCAAATAGGCTCTTACCATTTTCTTTGCAATACGGAATAATATGTTTACCAAAATCAAGTCCTGATTGGTCTTTGTTCTTGATTAGGGCTTCTTTAAGTACTTTCCATGAAAAGATATAAATACCCATTGAAGCAAGATTGCTCCTTGGGTGTTCAGGCTTTTCCTCAAAATCAACAATTTTCTTATGTTCATCTGTGATCATGATTCCAAAACGCTTTGCTTCTTCCATAGGAACAGGCATTACGGCGATGGTAACATCCGCATTATTTGCCTTATGGAAATCAAGCATTGTTTCGTAATCCATCTTATATATATGGTCTCCGGAAAGAATAAGAACATAATCCGGATTATAGCTTTCCATATATTCGAGGTTCTGATAGATTGCATTTGCAGTTCCGCTATACCATGAGCTGTTGCTACTCTTCTCGTATGGGGGAAGGATTGAAACTCCTCCAATATTACGGTCAAGATCCCATGAAATACCGATTCCAATGTGTGCATTCAATTTTAATGGACGATACTGAGTAAGTACGCCTACCGTATCAACTCCTGAGTTGATACAATTGCTTAATGGGAAATCAATTATCCGGTATTTTCCTCCGAAGGAAACTGCCGGTTTAGCGGTATTTGCTGTCAAAATACCTAGTCTGCTTCCCTGTCCTCCCGCCAACAGCATGGCGATCATCTCTTTTTTTACCATCTTACCACCTCGCTGCAAAAATATTCCGGTCATCTATCCATGTGCCAAGCTTTTCTGATAACCTTAAAAAAATTATATCACACAGAATAGTTTTATGGAATGATTATTAACAGAAATTGACAATTTATGAGACAAACTTATGTGATTAATTAACAACCAGTTTACATAAATTTTAACCTGTATGCACATATTTGTACTATTTTTATCTCAGTTTTTACAATTTTATCATGCATTTTTTCGGGTTTTGACACAAAAGTCTCATGTACTATATAATCTATAAGATTTACTTCATTTAAGAAAACTATGTAACTAAATAAGTGGTATATTATATAGAGGCTTTTATTTAAACTCAGAAAGGCATGGTAACAGATATGTATCAGATAGATTTAAACAAACCGGTTCACGTATACTTTATCGGTATTGGTGGAATATCAATGAGCGGAATCGCTCAGATTCTTATAGATAGGAACTTTACAGTTTCAGGCTCGGATTCGAAAGAGTCAGCTCTCACTGATGAGCTTGTATCCCTTGGTGCAAAGGTTTTTATCGGACAAAAGGCATCAAACATTGAATCCCTTACCTCTTCTATAAATGTTGTAACCTATACAAGTGCAATTCATCCTGACAATCCAGAATTTGCTGCTGCAAAAGCCGCAGGTCTTCCTATGCTTAGGCGTTCGGAGCTGCTTGGTCAGATTATGAAGCACTACGAACTTCCAATCTCAATAAGTGGTACTCACGGAAAGACAACAACTACTTCCATGATTTCCAAAATTCTCCTTGAGGCAGATACCGATCCAACTCTTTCTATTGGTGGAATTTTTAAAGACATTAATGGAAATACAAGAATAGGTTCCTCAAAATTCTTTGTTGCAGAGGCCTGTGAATACACAAATAGCTTCTTAAACCTTTACGAAAAGATTGGAATTATCCTCGACATTGATGCTGACCATTTGGATTTCTTCAAAGATCTTGATGACATTCGTCATTCATTTAAAACTTTTGCCGGAAATATTCCGGATGATGGTTATCTAATAATAAATGGTGCTATCGACAACTTAAACGAAATAACTTCGGAGCTAAAGTGTAAAGTAATAACCTTTGGTATCGGCGAGGGTTTTGATTATTACGCTACCGAAATAACATATGATAGCTATGCAAATCCGACCTATACTCTAGTCTCTGCATTGGATGGTTCAAAGCACGTTGTAACACTTAGCGTTCCCGGAGAACATAATATTTTGAATTCTCTTGCCGCCGCAGCTGCAGCTATTCTTTGCGACGTAAAGATGGATACAATAGTAACCGCTCTTAAAGACTATCAGGGAACAGACAGGCGTTTTCAACGAAAGGGAGAATTTGATGGAATTACCGTTGTTGATGACTATGCTCACCATCCAACGGAAATTGCTGCTACTTTAACTGCTGCACGCAATTTTCCACACAAAGATATTTGGTGCGTTTTCCAGCCACATACATATACAAGAACCAAATCTCTTTTGCCTGATTTTGCAAAGGCGCTTTGTCTTGCAGACCACGTTGTTCTAGCTGATATTTATGCAGCAAGAGAAACTGATAATCTCGGTATCAGTTCGCGAACGCTTCAAGCAGAGATAAAGAAGCTCGGGCATGAATGCTACTATTATCCTTCGTTTGAAGAAATCGAAAAATTCCTTTTGCAAAATTGCACGAAGAAAGATCTGTTGATAACAATGGGTGCCGGAGATGTCTATCAAATCGGCGAAGAATTACTCGGAAAGTGATTTTTCCACCTTTTCCACTTCTTCAACAATGATTTTGGATTATTTCACTGTGGATAAATGGTCTGAGCTTATTTGCACTATATGGTTTAAGCTCAGATCTTTTTTTGCCCAAAGGCGTATGCTCTACTGCTTTTTGAAAAGTTTTTTCTTTTCTGGTGACAGTATTATCCTTTCCACATAATCCACCATTTCCACATTTTTCATTCTTTTAGGGAAACTTTCGAGCCTGTTTTTTTCTCGTCATTTTTTCTATATTATAAAAAAAATTGCTATGCTATAATTTCATTTGTCGCAAAGACCAGGGGAATTATTTCGCAATTATATATCGGGAGGATGGCAGTTCTTTTGCCAACAAAAAGCTATGATGGGAAGAGTTCAGATCAGAAACAGTTCTGACATTAACATAACAAACATTTCAAACGTTTTCATAGATGAATATATGGGGGAAGCTAACGATGCGCAGATAAAGGTATATTTATACCTTCTAAGAATGATGCAAGGCAATCTTCCAACAAGTGTTACAGATATAGCTGACAAATTCAATCATACCGAAAAGGATGTCACCAGATCTCTTCGCTATTGGGAGAAAAAGGGGCTTATTTCACTTGAATTTGATTCATCAAGACATTTAACAGGAATTCATATGGAAGATTTGCCCGCAAAGCAGGCAAATAGTGCCTCTTCAATTATTGTAAGTCAAGAAGAAAAGCCTTCTGTCACGCCTCAAAATGTAGCCTCTTTTGCTCCTGTCTTAAATACCTATAGTGCTCCGCAAAAGCCTACATATTCCGTCAAAGAGCTTAGTGCTCTCAAAAAAGATTCCGACTGCTCACAACTTCTTTTTATAGCTGAGCAATACTTTGGTCGTACTCTTAATGCCACAGAGATGCAGACAATTTTATATATTCACTGCGAGCTTAATTTTTCAGATGATCTTCTTGATTATCTTATGCAGTACTGCATAGAGCACAATAAAACTGACTTCAGATATATGGAAAAGGTTGCAATCGAATGGGACAAGGAAGGAATCAAGACTTCTAAAGCCGCAAAAGCAAATTCTGGAAAATATGACAAAAAAATTTACAAGGTCATGAAGCTTCTTGGAATGGATAATGTTCCTACCGAGAAAGAAGTATCGTATATTAATACATGGTTTAACGACTATGACTTTTCTATGGATATAATCCATGAAGCATGTGATCGCACTGTTCTTTCCACACAGAAGAATCGTCTTAGATATGCTGATGGAATACTAAAGAACTGGAATGCCGATAATGTCAAGACAAAGGCTGATATCGCGAAGCTTGATCAAGCCTTTTCTCCTTCTTCAAAGAAGGCACCGGCGTCAAAGGAACCTCGTGGAATTAATTCTTTTCCTCAAAATACCTATGACTTCGAAGAGCTTGAAAAAAAGCTTTTGAACAACTGACAGGAGGTTTTATCTTGGCACTTTCAAATGCGCAGTATGACACAATAATGCACCAGTATGAAGAAAAGCAACAGCAAATCCGTGAAGAGATGCAAAGCCATCTCGAACATGTCTATAATAGTGTTCCGGGATATAAAGAGCTTGATGAATCCGTTTCTGAGATAAGTCTTGATTTTGCCAGAAAACTTATTGATGGAACCGAGAAGGACCCTTCAAAGATCAAAAAGCTACTCGCTGAAGTAGCATTAAAAAAGAAAAATCTCCTAAAGGAAGCATCTCTTCCTTCAAACTATCTTGAGCCTCATTATACATGTATGGACTGCAAGGATACTGGATACATCGGCAATGAGAAGTGCCACTGCTTTGATCAAAAAATAATAGATCTTCTCTATTCTGAATCTAATCTTAATATTCTAACCGAAAACAACAATTTTACTCTGCTCTCTGAGGAGTATTTCGAAGGCGATAATCTGACTCATTTTCAGGCCGCCGTCCAAAAATGCTGGGATTTTGTCGAAAATTTTAATTCACTCTACCAAAACATGTTCTTTTATGGTACAGTAGGTACCGGCAAATCATTTCTTTCAATAAGTACAGCAAAGGAATTACTCGATAGAGGATATTCTGTTGTATATTTTAGTGCTCAGGAATTGTTTAAGAAACTTTCCGACAATTCATTTGATTACCATAACCGTGATAACCTTCAGAGTCTGAATAATACTCTCTATAATTCAGAGCTTTTGATAATAGATGATCTTGGAACAGAACTTACGAACAGTTTTGTAATTTCGCAGCTTTTTTCATTACTAAACGAACGTGCCATTAGGCATAATCCGATTATTATTTCATCAAATCTTTCTTTAGAGGATCTGCAGAAAAGATACTCCGACAGGATTTTTTCCAGAATAACAAGCACCTATATGCTTATTAAACTATCCGGTCAGGATATCAGACTATATAAGCGAAGTCATAACAGATAATATTTTAGTATCAGAAAGTGAGGTTTTTTTCATGCCAAAAAGAGAAGAAAAGAGAGACTTAGAGACTATTCCGGTCGGTTCACTTGGAATTATTCCAATGAATGGCTGCAGCTCTCTTGGCGAAAAGGTTGACTACTACCTTGTAAAGTGGAGAGGTGAACGCGAGAATGAACATAAAGGAAGTCTGGCATTCACTGGATATGAGCGTCCTTCCTATATTATCGGAGCCGAGGTTCCGCGTTTTGGAACAGGTGAAGCTAAGGGTGTGATCAAACAGTCAGTCCGTGGTGATGATCTATATATCATGGTAGATGTCGTTAACTATTCATTAACTTATTCTCTTTTTGGTAAAGAAAACCATATGTCTCCTGATGACCATTATCAGGATTTAAAGAGAGTAATCGCCGCTGTTGGTGGAAAAGCCAGAAGAATTACTGTAATCATGCCATTCTTATACGAGAGCAGACAGCATAAGAGAAACGGCAGAGAATCTCTTGATTGTGCTATTGCTCTTCAGGAACTCGTTAAAATGGGTGTCGATAATATTCTTACTTTTGATGCACATGATCCTCGTGTTCAGAATGCTATCCCGCTTCATGGTTTTGATACAGTTCGTACTACATATCAGTTTATCAAAGCTCTCCTTAGAAATGTAAAGGGACTTCAGATTGATTCCGATCATATGATGGTAATAAGCCCTGATGAAGGTGGTATGGGCAGAGCAATTTATCTTGCCAGCGTTCTCGGTCTTGATGTAGGAATGTTCTACAAGAGAAGAGATTATACTCAGGTTGTTGATGGAAGAAACCCTATTCTCTCACACGAATTCCTTGGAACCTCTGTAGAAGGCAAGTCTGTAATTATTGTTGATGATATGATTTCATCCGGTGACAGTCTTTTAGATGTAGCAAAGGCTCTTAAAGAGCGTAAGGCTGCACATATTTATTCATTTTCAACATTTGGTCTTTTCACAGGTGGTCTTGAGCATTTTGATGAAGCATACAAGGATGGAACTATTGACAAGATTTTCACTACTAACCTTATCTACCAGACTCCAGAGCTTCTCTCACGTGAGTGGTATGTAAGCTGTGACATGAGTAAATATATTGCTTATCTTATTGATACTCTTAATCACGATGCTTCCATTAGTGATCTCTTGAATCCTGTTGAAAGAATTCAGAATATTATTTCAAAATATAATAACGGCGAGCTTGAATAATCGTCCAATAAAAAAGCCTTAAAATCTCTGATATTCGAGATTTTAAGGCTTTTTTATATCCATATCCATGTCAGTTATTATTTATAAATGTGATGAAATGATTTCCATTACTAGTAAAAAGTTTTTCCGAATCATTTATGCCAAGCTTATATACTGATTCTGTTCCAAGCTTTGGGTCATATATAACCGTATTAAGGTCATTGAAGCCAATTACCAGTACAGCACTTCCATCATTCATTATCGCCATAACTGGAATATCCTGATTAACATAATAAAGGACACTATCCAAAGAGCATCCGCCAAGATCAAGTGCCTTTGCATCCGGAAGACTTGAGGAAAGGATTTCGCAGGGAGTCATTCCATCTGCCAACATCTCATTCACGTTTTGACTTATGCCCTCAAACTGAAGCATGACCTCAAGGCATGTCTGAAGCGAGCTCGTTCCAGATGTAGTTTGTCCTTCAACTGCATTTGTAATCGACATAATCTGATTTTTGGTCTGCCTATTGCTTCTATACCAAATGTATCTGTTTGTAGTATCAACAACTGAGCCAGCAGCGTCATACGCCGCATTTACTGCATCAGAAACACTTGCATAAATACCTGAAACACCATTTTGAGTATAGACATAATAAATGCTTTCAGAAGAATCAGCTGTGTCTTTTATGCTCACTTCACGTGAACCTTCATATAATGTTTCCTCGGGAGTTAGATATTTGCATGAGCTTCCACTTGCGCTGGAAGTTAATGTGATTTGAAGAAGCTTTTTCATTACATCGGAGGTGGCCGACCCTATCTTATTATCAGTGCTGCTTCCTTCAATAGTGCTCATTATCTGATCATTAGTTGACGTAACATATGTTTCATCTTCTGCATCCCACTTTACTCTGGAAAGCTGTATCTGATTATCATTTATAGATACCCCAGTTATAAAGTATCCATCTGCACTGTAATTCTCCAAAACATTACCATCAGTATCCTGAATAATCACAGAACAAATTGCATAAACCGGATTTCCAGCCTGATCGTCATGAATATCGGAAGGATGAATAAGTCCATAGATAATGTCTTCGTTTATAAAGCCAAGCGGAACTGCTATGTCATCACCACTCCCGGAAATTTCAGTAGTGGTCTGTGAATTTAGATTCATAACTTCGAATTTAGTATCATCCGAGCTTCCATCTGTATTCTGCCATGCAACAAGGCTTCCAGATGAAGAAACAACATAGTCAGAATTCATAATATCATTTATTACAGCTTTGCACGTCCTCTGCCCAAGATCAATCAAATAAACAGAATTACCCTGTATCATATAAAAGTCATTATTGTTGTTCGAATAAGAAAGCATGCTGACATAGCAATTTACTATTTCCTCGGACTTGGTACTAGGAATAAATATCAGCTCTTCAGTAGAATTAAGTGATGAATTGAATTCCATTACAGAGGTACCAACTTTTCCCTCATGCCTTCCTCTATTCATATATCCGGACACTATAAATCTCATATTCCCGGCTTCATCCACACTCAAAATCTGAATATTATTATTTTGCAGCGTACATCTCTCATCATTGTTATCCTTATCATAAAATCCATATACATAAGACATCTTATTATCACTGATGCTATATACAAAAAGTCTATCCTGACTAACAAAAGCAATGATATTTCCGCCTTCGCTTTCCTTCATCTGAAAGCTATCCTGATTAGTTATTGATAAATTAAGCACTCCACCCGAAATATCTTCTGGCGCCTCATCAAAAACATAATTCATAGTTCTTTCATAATCAAGTAGATACATTCTGTCAGACGTATATCTAACTCTGAATATTTCAACTACATTATAAGTTTTTTGCTTGTTGTCATCGTCAAGAAGTGTAACCTGACTTTCAAGCCTAAATAGCCCAGTCTGCCCATGAATATCAGTAATAAAAACACTTGGATCAGTGTGAGATACAATATTTAGATCGCCCCAGGTAATTTGTGAAAAGCTGCTATGAATATTTACTTTGCCAAAAGAGCTATTATCTCCCTCTGAATTTGATTCCAAATATACTGTGAGTTCATCCTTAGCAGCCTCTTTGTCGAATGTCTTTTCATGAAAATTCTTTACAAACGACATTTTTTCTTCAATATTATATTTATCAGAATCTCCTGAGCAAATAACTCTTGAATAATATCTAACTGTTTCGCCATCTACATTTGCCAGGATTACAAGCATGTACTCTTCGTCATTATCAATAAGATCTTTTATATTGAAGGACGCAGTAATCAAATTCTTGTCCGTATTAACATCATAGTTTTCAATATCAGTACTCTCAACAAGGCTTGTTCCGTCAAGTGTCCTGACTTCAAAAGAAAGTCCGGTCACATTTGCATCAAAAAGATTCATCGAAAAGCTTACGCTTCGTGAATCATCTATCGGAAGTATTGCACCGCGCATATAATTAACTTCCATTTCATCTGTATATCCATTTAAAACATTTACCTGTGAACTTCCCTCATACAAAGTAATAGTGGGAAGCGTTGGACTACTCATCTTCGCTGTCATATCAGCGCTTTCGTTATTTGTCGTATTTGAAAGAATAAGTACTGATGCAATAAACACTACAACTAAATAACATATTTTTATGATTGTTTTTTTCATATATAATCGCTATCTTTCCAATCTGAGTAATTGACTTTTTTCATGCTAAAGCGTAAAGTTTTTATCAAATATATAAAAGGCTTAGTATAACTAATACTAATTATCTAAACACTTGAAACTTCATTTGTCAAAAGATGCGCGGAGGTGTCTTATATGGCAAGTTTGGTTCTATATCGCAAACGATTTATTCCTTCTGAATGCTTTGAGCTTAAGGACGATATTATTCTCTATGCCAATGAGGATGAAATCATTACGTCCTGGAAAGCGTTCCGTCCAAAACCAAATCTTTCTTTTGGTTACTCCTGTTATTACCCTAAGCAAAACATTAAAGTAAGTAAATTCTATCGCGAAGATGGTTCATTTTCGCAGTGGTATTGCGACATTGTCGACTATACTTATGATAAAGATAAAAATGCTCTATATGTAACTGACCTTCTCGCTGACGTCGTAATCCGTCCTGATGGTTCAACTCGCGTTCTTGATATTGACGAAGTCGTTGAAGCATACGATAGGAAGCTCATTGATTATACTCTTTTAAAAAAGAGTCTGCTCGCGTTAAGCAAACTCCTTGAAGAAATTGATTCAAATGGTGTTAGCAGAATAGGTTACCCTATTGAAAAGTATCTGAATTCGCAGAAATAATAACCTATTCTAATAAAATATATGTCCACCAATACTTATTCCTGTAAGTCCATCTATAGGAGTTCTGAAATACACGCACTCACCAACGTTTGTTGTTCCTGACATTGCTTCATCTGCTGCCTGATAGCAAGCATCCGTTGCTTTGCTGTCTGCAAGGGCAATAGCAAGTCTTCCACTTGCAACCGGCGAGAACTGCTTATTCTGATAAATTACTCCAACCACTGTATCTGGATACACCGAGCTTAGTACTCGATTAATTACTACTGAGCCAACTGCAACTTTGCCCTGATAAGGCTCTCCGCCTGCTTCGCAGTATATTAGATTTGCTAAAAGATATCTGTCTCCATCAGCAAAGCTCACCTGTGAAATATCTCTCCATGAAGACTGAGCAGCAAGCTTTGACATCTCAATTTCTTTTTGAAGCTGTGCCTTTAGAGCCTTTATGTTCTCATCCTGCTGGTCTATGTCTGATTCGATTGCCTGTGCATCCTGCTCCGCAGCAGAAATCTGGCTGGAATAACCACTTATATTTCCTGAGGTTTTGCTAACAAGACCGGAAACTCTGCTTTGCTCTGCCTCACTTTGTGCTTGGTAACTTGAGAGGTCACTCATTTCGCTTTGAAGTAAAGCTTCTTTATCTTCTATCTCCTTCTTGGTCGCCTTATATTCTTCAAGCTTTCTCCTATCATATGCAGAAAGCTCTTCTATATAATCAGTCCTATTTAATAAATCACTAAAGCTTCCCGATTCAATCAAAAGCTCAAGGACAACATTATTTTGCTTCTCATACATGTACTGAATTCTTTTTTTCATAGAAGCATACTGTTCTTCTTCGGTTTTTTTGGCCGCTTCAAGTTCTTCGTTTGTTTTGTCTATTTCTTCCTGTTTTGAATCTATCTGGTTTTCAATTTCTGAAAGTTTTTCGCTTACCGACGTAAGCTCATCATTTAAGTTCGTTAATTCGCTTTGTAAGCTTGTTTTCTGATCATTAAGTGAATTTATACTACTTTTCTTTTCATCGAGCTGAGATTGAGTCTCAGAGCGTTTATCTTGTGCATCTTGTAGTTTCTTCTTAGTCTCTTCTGTTGCATGAATACTTCCCGGGCATACTAAGATACACAAAAAAAGCATCATAAGAACGCAAAGCGTTCTTATGATGGCGCAATGCATTCTTTCGATTCTCTTTAATAAATATTTATTTCGACTGCAAAATCCGGCTTTCTTCATACCGTAATCCTAATTATTCGTCCATCTGACTTATATTTATAATATCTGACTCCGGCTGAATCAAACATTTTTTTGGAAGCAGTATTTGCAGGTGAACCATCATATTTGTCACTCTCATAAATTACTGTTTTAATTCCCGCCTGAATAATTGCCTTTGCGCACTCATTACACGGAAAAAGAGAAACGTATAGCTTTGCACCTTCAAGACTTCCGCCTCTATAATTAAGTATGGCATTAAGTTCACTATGCGTAACATACGGATATTTAGTGTCAAGTTCATCATCCGCAGCTCTCTCCCACGGAAAATCATCATCAGAGCACCCTTTTGGCAGTCCGTTATAACCCATAGATAGAATTTTGTTATCATCACTGACAATACAAGTGCCAACTTGAGTATTTGGATCCTTTGAGCGCATTCCTGAAAGCTTTGCAACACCCATAAAATACTCATCCCAAGAAATATAGTCTTCTCTTTTCATAAAAATGTCCCCAACCACGTTTCACCAATACACTGCAAAGCGCTGCGCATACAGAATGTATCGCAGCGCTTTGAAATTATATCAACTCGTTAACATATGTTACTTTGTACCAAAAATTCTGTCTCCTGCATCTCCAAGACCAGGAACAATATAACCATTTTCATTTAGCTTCTCATCCTCAGCACCTATGAAAATATCAATGTCAGGATGATCCTCGCTAAGTTTCTTTATTCCTTCAGGAGCAGCAATTATACAAAGGAAATGTATATGCTTACAACCTCTTTTCTTAAGCATTGAAACAGCTGCAGAAGATGAACCGCCTGTTGCAAGCATAGGATCTACAACAAAAACCTCACGCTCTGCGCAGTCGCTTGGCATCTTACAGTAATACTCTACAGGCTCAAGTGTCTCAGGGTCTCTGTACAATCCAATATGTCCAACCTTAGCAGCTGGAATAAGTGAAAGCATTCCATCAACCATTCCAAGTCCAGCACGAAGAATAGGAACAATACACTGCTTACGGCCCTTAAGTTCTTTAACTGTTGTCTTGCAGATTGGTGTCTCGATATCAACATCCTGAAGTTCAAGATCGCGTGTTGCTTCATAGCAGATAAGTGTTGCAATTTCGGCAATAGTGTCTCTAAAATCCTTTGTTCCGGTATCCTTTCTTCTGATGTATCCAATCTTGTGTTTAATTAGCGGGTGATCCATTATAACTACTTTTCCCATTATTAAATCCTTTCTGCTAAAACAGCATAAACATTATTATTTTTTCAACCGACCGTAGGCTCGGATGTAAACTATACAACATTATTTCTCCATGTCAGTAATCTTGCCAATTCTTCTACTATGCTTCTCAAGATTGGAAAATGGAGTATCAAGAAATGTATCAACTATCTGGTTTGCTAAAAGCGGTCCAACAAAGCCCCCTGCAAGTGCTAACATATTCGCATCATTATGAGCTCTGGTAAGCTCTGCAAGAGAAGTATCAAAGCAAAGGCCGCATCTTATTCCCTTAACCTTATTCGCAACTATCGAAATACCTATTCCCGTAGTGCAGATAACTATTCCTCTGTCGCACTCTCCACTTGAAACAGCTTCGGCTGCAGCTCTTCCAAAATCAGGATAGTCACACGAATTCTTATCATATGTTCCAAAATCCTTATATTCAAGCTTTCTTTCCTTAAGATGTTCTATTACTGCCATCTTTAAATCAAATCCGCCGTGATCACTTGCTATTGCTATCATTATTAGCCTCCATTATATAATCGCTTGTGATAATACTATATTATTGGTACTTTTTCAATACGCATTACACTCTTACAACCTGATGCCCGGCTGCTTTGAGAAGTCTGTTCATTATAGCCTGCCCTATTCCGCTCTCGTCAAAGGATTCAGAATACATTACAGGAATTTCATCATCATCGAATTCTCTAAGAATTTTAAACAGCATTCTGGCTATAGTTGTTTCATCAGCACGTGTTCCCGCATTCATTACTACATCTGCTGTATAGCTTCCAACTGTTTCCTGAGTTCCAATCACTCCAACCCTAATGCCTTTTTGGCGATTTTCAAGTGTTCTTTCATTAATGTATTTTATAACATTTTCGGGTGATCCTTCAACTATCGTAAGATTACCTTTAGGCGCATAATGCCTGTATTTCATTCCCGGAGCTTTTGGTTTTAGCTTTGAGGAAGGATCAATTATCGTTTTATCAACTGCTACATCTAAGAGAACCTCTTCGAACATTTCTTTTGTAATATATCCTGGCCGTAAAATCATTGGTGTATCTACTGTAAGATCAATTATTGAAGATTCAAGTCCTATTCCAACCTGTCCTCCATCAATTATCATTTCAACTTTTCCATCAAGATCTTCTACGCAGTACTTTGCGATGGTAGGGCTGGGTCTTCCGGAAATATTCGCGCTTGGAGCTGCAATATATCTTCCGCCCTCTTCTATCATTTTTGATGCTATCTTGTTGCTGGGCATACGAACTGCTACTGTATCAAGACCTCCTGTAGTCTCATAAGGAACCAAATCTGACTTGTTCATTATCATCGTCATTGGTCCCGGCCAAAAAACTTTTGCAAGTTTTCTAGCAGCATCTGGCACCTCTTTTACTAATGGAGCAAGGTCTTCCATACAGCATATATGAACAATAAGCGGATTATCTGAAGGTCTCCCCTTCGCAGCATATATCTTCCTTGAAGATTCCGGATTTAATGCATCGCCTCCTAGCCCATATACAGTCTCTGTTGGAAACGCAATAAGTCCTCCGGATTTAAGTATTTCTCCGGCCTCATTTAAATACTTTTCTGCTTCCTCATCTATATTATTCTCATCAATTGTTACTATTTTCGTTCTCATGTCTTTGCTTCTTTTCTTATCCATTATACATGGAATACTATTACATAATAATATTATCAGCTAGCCGTATACTTCGCTATCTCATCCCAAACATCTGAAGTCTCAAATCCAAGTTTCCACTCTGCAACTCCGCCAAGATCATATGTAGACATTACTCCAAGTTTTGCTCCAACAGACTCAGCATCCTCCATCCATATCTGGACTAGATTACCGTTTGAATCAGTATATTCACCATAATTCTGACAGGTTTCTTCATCCCAATTCATTGTTATTCCATGATTCGAGACATAGCTGTTCGCCTGCTCCATACTTACTGCTTCGCTTGAAACATCAGCACCTGCTGTTGTCCAAATCCTTGTATAAAATGGTATTCCATTTATTACCTTTTTGGAATCAACTTCATCTACAGTATTTTCAATTCCATTTTTTACATATGAAATAGAAGCAACTGATCCAGCTTCACTACTTCCACTATAGTGCTCATCATATCCCATTATTACAACATAATCTGCCACTATTCCCTGTTCCTTACGGTCATAATGGTCATTAATGCTTAGCGGAACATAATTATCTATAGAAAGAACTATTCCATTTGCTCTGCAGCTAACAGAAAGCTCTCTTACAAATTCTATAAACGACTGTCCACAGTCAGTACTTATTGATTCAAAATCTACATTTATTCCGTCGATTCCATTTGAAAGAACATCTCCCATAAGCTGACTAATCAAATTCTGTCTTGATGAAGCATGAGAAAGGACTTCATATGAATCAATACTGTTATCAGAGAAATTGTCTATAAGAGCCCATACTTCGATACCCTTATCGTGCACTGTTCTGACATAATCAGAAGAGGCATAGCTTACTATGTCTCCATTGTTACTACTGATATGATACCACGTAGGTGAAATAACATTTATTCCATTTGAGGAAGAAAGTACGCTTGAAAGTGTATCATTACCTACCTTTGAAGCGACAGCATGCCATCCCATATTAATCTTGGTATCTTTTGTAAGCGATGTATATTCAGGCTCAACGTAATCCGTAACCGCAATAGGTGAAACGACTGTAGTATCGCTTAATCTCTTATTCTCGACATATCCAATAAAGGCGTCTTTCGTCATCACTTTACTCCAGTCATTCATCTTTTCAATAACTGTAACGCTATCGCCTTTACTAAGGTCTTCAAGAATCGAGCTCTTCACTCCGCCTTTATCCCTAAGTTTCGTATCCTTTTCAATTGTAGCTACATTTCTATCATCCCAAGAAGTACACATCTGAATATGGTTAGGTTCTGAATACGCATCGTAGCTAAAGTTCGTATATTTTTTAACGTAATCAAGAGCAACATAAAATGTATCGCCTTCATATCGTGCAATTTGGTAATTTTCCGTCCCGCTTCCACCATCAGAATCAGAGTAATCACCAGTTCCGGTTACTGCTGTGATGATTTGAGTTGGGGTTGTATAGATAAGTGTTCCATCTTCTTTGCCTTCATAGAAACGCTCATTAAGATATTTGTGAACACTGTCAATGTCTAAGTAATATGCGCCATCAATAAGCTTTGCATGCTCATCAATTGGTTCAGTCTGCAAAATTATTGGAACATCCGTATCATCTGTGACTCCAAAATACGAGTCAAGGTCCGCACGTTCATCACTATATGAATATTTCTCAATTATTTTCTGTCCAGCAAAAATGGCTCCGATTAATACAATAAGGACAATTGTAAAAATCACCGGCAACGCTTTCTTTTTCATGCCATGGCTCCTTTCCAATCGTCCTATATTATAGCAGACTTGTGTTTCATAGTCATCACTTTTTGAACATCGGGCGGGGTCCTTCTGTTCTTTGCATAAGTCACGAATATAATCAAAAGGATTCACCGTGATGTAAATCTTTATGTGCTTATGCTGATTAAATAGTTAACAAATTATTGAATCATTATCAATATTATTCTGATCCTTTGAGATGCCCTGCAATACTTTTATTGCATTACTTAATAATCTAAAACTGTGACTTTAAATCCGAATTTGGATTTCAAGAAATAATCTGATCTGAACGATCACTCGAAAAAATCTTTTGTCAATAATAGTTGTTGTTTGTTAATAGTTGATTTTAGTCATGAAGATGACTTATCTCCGACAGGTAATAATCCTGTAAGGCAAGTTTGCTAATCGCAAACTTAAAACTAAAGATCTTCTAAGATTATCATGCCTCCTTCCCGTACTATATCTCAGAGGCATCTCGAAAAGTTACTATACAGTATTATTATCATAAAAGCAAGCTTTTTTTAAAAATAATCTTTTTTTATGATTTCTTTCTATAAATTTTTTGAAAACTCTCCGAAAGATATATTGACATCATAACGTGATTCATATAGTATTCTCTTAATCTTTCAAATAGGAGGTATGTCTATAATGAAGATTGAAAAAGTTAATGAGAGTCAGATTCGTTGTACTCTCACAAAAGAGGATCTTGCAAGCAGACAGATCCGTGTCAGTGAACTTGCATATGGTTCTGATAAAGCACGTGAGTTATTTCAGGAGATGATGCAAAAAGCCTCTTTCCAATTTGGTTTTGAAGCAGATAATTCGCCTCTAATGGTTGAAGCTGTACCAATAAATTCTGATTGTTTGGTCCTAATTATTACCAAATCTGATGATCCCGAGGAACTGGATACCAGATTTTCTGAATTTGCCCCTTCAGTTCATGAATCAGATGATGAAGACGATAATGATGAAGACGATATCGATGGAAATTATGATGAAATATATAATACCGAAAGTTCTGATAACACTAATACAGACATTAACAAGGAAATCTCAGATTTATTCCGTTCAATCTCTTCTGGTATAGAAAAGAAACCTTCCGAAAGCGGAGATACTAAGAAGCTTGCGGAAGCCAAGAGGAATCCTCCTTCCTCAGGATTCAAATCTTCAACGGGAGTAACAGCTTTTAGATTTAATACTATTCACAATGTAATTCAAGCTGCTTCTGCTATTGGATCTTCCTTTTTAGGTAAAAGTTCAATATATAAGGATTCTAAAGACAATTCCATTATCCTTGTTATAAATGAAACCGATGACAAAGCCGCTCTAACCAAAGTTATCGGCACTATTTCTGAATATTGCAACGGTACTCTCACAGTTAATACCCTGTTTTTAGATGGCCACAGTCATATAATTATTCGAAATAATGCTATTCAAACTCTAGCAGCTCTTTGATTGTATTCATACTTTGATATTAAAGGTCAGGTGAAAATTCACCTGACCTTTTTTGGTATCTGCGCATAGACTATTCATAGAAGCACACGGCGCCGGCGCACTAATCGAGTAGGGAACCTACTCGATTAAGATAATGATATCCGTCATCTCATGACTATCGTCATTCGATGATGGATATTCGCCAAATATACAGATTTTCGCGCAAGCGCGAATCTGTATACTTGGCTCATTATCTACACAAAAAAAAGAAAGTTGCGTGGCCAATTGACCACACAACTTTCTTTCTATTCAAGCGATAAATTATTTCTCATCACCATATAATGTCTTTAACTTGTTCAGGTAAGCAAGATGCTGCTTAGCATGCTCAGCTGATGCTACATGAAGAGCCTTTGCTCTCTCTGGATTCTTCAGCTTAAGTGATAAGTAACGAACCTCGCCATCAAGGAACTCCTGGTATTCCATTGTAGGAGCCTTGCTGTCAAGAGTGAACTTGTTATCAGCTTCAGGATTGAATCTGAACAGATTCCAATATCCGGCATCAACAGCTCTCTTCTCTTCTTCCTGTACGTTTGACATACCACCCTTGATCTTAAGACCATGGTTAATACATGGAGCGTAGCAGATTACAAGTGAAGGTCCTGGATAAGCCTCAGCCTCAGCAAGAGCCTTGATAGCCTGGTTCTTATCAGAACCAAGAGCAATCTGAGCAACGTAGATATAACCATAGCTCATAGCAATTGATGCAAGATCCTTCTGCTTAATTTCTTTTCCGCCTGCAGCGAACTGTGCAACAGCTCCTGTAGGAGTAGCCTTTGAAGACTGGCCGCCTGTATTTGAGTAAACTTCAGTGTTTACAACAAGAACATTGATATCCTTGCCTGAAGCAAGTACATGGTCAAGTCCGCCAAATCCGATATCGAATGCCCATCCGTCACCACCGACAATCCACTGTGACTTCTTTGCAAGATAATCCTTATTCTTAAGGATATCCTTTGCTGCTGCAGATCCATCAGCTGAAAGTGCATCAACAAGAGCATCAGTAGCATCTCCGTTTGTTGATCCAACAGTAAATGTATCAAGCCAGTTCTTAGAAGCTGTCTTAACTGCATCATTAGCATCAGCAGAAATATTCTCAACCTTTTCTTTTAACTCATCACGAATTGCATTCTGTGCGAGTACCATACCAAAACCAAACTCGGCATTATCTTCAAAGAGTGAGTTATCCCATGCTGGTCCGTGTCCTCTTTCATCAACTGTATAAGGTGTTGATGGTGAAGAGTTACCCCAGATAGAAGTACATCCTGTTGCGTTAGCAATGTACATTCTGTCACCAAAGAGCTGAGTAGCAAGTTTAACATAAGGTGTCTCACCACAACCAGCGCAGGCTCCTGAGAACTCAAGAAGAGGCTTCTTGAACTGTGAACCCTTGATTGTTGTAGCCTTAAACTTCTCAACAACATCCTTCTTTGTAGGAAGAGTAACAGCATAATCAAAGTAAGGCTGCTCGAACTCATTCTTAGCAATTGCTGCCATAGGAAGAGCTGTCTCCTTAGCCTTTGTCTCTTTATTAACAGCAGGGCAGATATTTGAGCAAGATCCGCATCCTGTGCAATCAAGAGCTGAAATAACGATAGAGAACTGATACTCAGGCATTCCCATCATAGGTACTGTAACCATTCCTGCAGGTGCCTTAGAAACTTCATCAGTTGTCATAGCTACAGGACGAACTGCTGCATGAGGACATACAAGTGAACAGAATGTACACTGGATACACTTTGTAGCATCCCATGAAGGAACATTTACTGCAATACCACGTTTCTCGAATGCAGCTGAACCTGAAGGCGTTGAACCATCTTCATAAGGAAGAACTTCAGAAACCTTAAGAGAATTTCCTTCCTGTGCATTAACCTTTGACTGAATGTTGTTTACGAAATCAACAACGTCTTTTCTAGATCCCTTTGCAACGTTAGATACAAGTCCTTCGTCCTTAGCATCTTTCCATGATTCAGGAATCTGTACTTCTACAACGTTCTTAGGATCAGCACCGGCATCAATAGCATCCCAGTTCTTCTTAACAACGTCTTCACCCTTACGGCCATATGTCTTCTGAGCAGCATCTTTCATGAACTTGATGGCATCAGCCTCAGGAATAATCTTTGCAAGCTTAAAGAATGCAGCCTGAAGAATTGTATTAATTCTTGTAGGACCCATTCCAACTTCAACACCAATCTTAGATCCATTGATGATATAAAGCTTTACTTTGTGATCATATATGAATTTCTTAACCTGACCAGGGATCTCTGTCTCAAGCTGTTCAACTGTCCAAGGGCAGTTAAGAAGGAATGTTCCGCCATCAACGATTTCCTGTGCCATGTTAAACTTACGAATATATGAAGGATTATGACATGCTACGAAGTTTGCCTTACGAATAAGGTAAGTTGACTTAATTGGCTTCTTACCAAATCTAAGGTGAGACATTGTAACACCGCCTGACTTCTTTGAATCATAGTCAAAATAAGCCTGTGCATACATATCTGTGTTATCACCAATGATCTTGATAGAGTTCTTGTTAGCTCCAACAGTACCATCAGCACCAAGGCCCCAGAACTTGCAGTTAATTGTTCCTTCAGGTGTTGTAACAAGTGGAGCTCCTGTTTCAAGAGAAAGTCCAGTTACATCATCTTCGATACCAATTGTAAATTCAGGCTTTGTTGTGTTCTCAAATACAGCAACTACCTGTGCAGGAGTTGTATCCTTTGAACCAAGTCCATAACGACCACAGAATACAGGAACGCTCTCGAACTTTGTTCCCTTAAGAGCTGCGATAACATCAAGAGCAAGAGGCTCATGAAGACATCCAGGCTCCTTTGTTCTGTCGAGTACTTCAATTCTCTTAACTGAATCAGGAATTGCATCAGCAAGTGCCTTAGCTGAGAATGGTCTGTAAAGTCTAACCTTGATAACTCCGACCTTCTTACCCTGCTTCTCAAGATAATCGATTGTCTCTTCAATAGTATCATTAACAGAACCCATAGCTACGATAACTACTTCAGCATCAGGTGCTCCATAGTAATTGAAAAGCTTGTAGTCTGTACCAATCTTTGCATTAACCTTGTCCATATACTTCTGAACAAGACCTGGGATATCGTTGTAAGCTTTGTTACAAGCTTCTCTTGTCTGGAAGAAGATATCAGGATTCTGTGCAGAACCCATCTGACGAGGATGACATGGATTAAGTGCATTTGCCTTAAAGCTGTCAATAGCATCATGATCAACCATATCATCAAGATCTTTGTAATCCCAAACTTCAATCTTCTGAATTTCGTGTGATGTACGGAAACCATCAAAGAAATTAATGAAAGGAAGTCTTCCTTCAATTGCAGCACAATATGCTACAGGTGTAAGATCCATTACTTCCTGAACACTTGAATCGCAAAGCATTGCAGCACCTGTCTGACGACATGCATATACATCAGAATGATCGCCGAAAATATTAAGTGCATGAGTTGCGATACAACGAGCTGATACGTTAAATACGCCCGGAAGTCTCTCACCTGCTACCTTGTAGAGATCAGGAATCATAAGAAGAAGTCCCTGTGAAGCAGTATATGTTGATGTAAGTGCTCCAGCTACAAGTGATCCATGTACAGCACCTGCAGCGCCGCTCTCAGCCTGCATTTCAGTAATCTGTACAGTTCTGCCGAAAATGTTCTTCTTTCCGGCTGTTGCCCACTCATCTACATGCTCTGGCATAACAGATGATGGTGTAATCGGGTACATGGCTGCAACTTCTGTATACGCATATGATGCATAAGCAGCTGCTTCGTTGCCGTCCATGGTTTTCATGTTTCTTGCCATATTAAATTTTCCTCCTACCGTTATGAAAAAGTTGCGCCCCAAATGTTGCAACATAATGCCGCATAAATGGAGCCTGCTTTGCAGACATATTTCAGTCTTTCCAGAAAAAAAGGCGCAATAAAAAAGCACGATAATTCTGTGTCTTTTATACTATCATTCTGCTCTTTCAATGTCAATTATAGTAAATACTTCACAAAAGAAACATTTATTATTTTAAAAAAATACAAAACGCTTATAAGTTTTATACCAAACGTTTTTTCATTTCTTAGAGCTAAATCTTTGCTAATGAGCTTTTTTCAGCAATCCTTTGAACTCCTCCCTAATAATTCACAAATAATAATCCCATGTTTTGAATCATTTTACTTGTAAAAGAATTTTCTATGTATTATTATGACAATGTATCTTTGGGTAATTTGTTTTATCCATACAATACTTTAAAACCTAATTTAAGGAGGAAATTATCATGGCATATGTAATTAGCGATTCTTGTATCAGCTGCGGTTCATGCGCTGCTCAGTGTCCTGTTTCTGCTATTTCTCAGGGAGACTCACAGTATGAGATCAATGCAGACTCATGTATCGATTGCGGTTCATGCGCTGCTCAGTGTCCTGTTTCTGCTATTTCTCAGGGCTGATAAACAGTTTTCATGTTATCATGATTGCTGTGTATGGTTCATATTAAAAAGAGTTCGCTTTTTGCGAACTCTTTTTTATTACTTTATTATTGTCTTCTTTCAAGATTTGCAAATTTTGTAAATTCAGGCATCCAGAGAAGTTCTACCGTACCGATAGGACCATTTCTTTGCTTAGCTATTATTATCTCTGCAACGCCCTTTCTCTCTGTATCCTTGTTGTAATAATCATCTCTATATATAAACATTACCATATCCGCATCCTGCTCAATGGCTCCTGATTCACGAAGATCTGAAAGCATAGGTCTGTGATCAGGTCTTTGTTCAACAGCTCTCGAAAGCTGTGACAGTGCAACAATTGGAACATTAATTTCTCTTGCTAAAGACTTTAAAGCCCTTGAAATATCAGATATTTCCTGCTGTCTGGAATCAGTTGAACGTCCTCCTCCGGTCATTAGCTGTAAGTAATCGATAAATACTATCTTAAGGTCATGATCCATCTTATATCTTCGGCACTTCGAACGAAGCTCCTGAACTGTAATACCGGGCGTATCATCTATTATCAAATTCGAGGCGCCAATCAAATCAGCACTTTCAACAATATTGGTCCAATCAGAATCATTCATATTTCCGGTTCGTATATGCTGGGCATCAACCTTTGATTCCATTGAAAGAAGTCTGTTTACAAGCTGTTCCTTTGACATTTCCAAAGAAAAAATGGCAACTGTATCATCCTGCCTAAAAGCCATATACTGCGCTATATTTAAAGCGAATGCGGTTTTTCCCATTGAAGGTCTTGCTGCAATAAGAATAAGGTCAGAAGGCTGAAAACCTGCCGTATCATAATCAAGGTCTGAAAAGCCGGTTGCAAGTCCTGTTACATTTCCTTTATTCCTACTGGATATAGCAATTTTGGTAAGTGCAGCGACAACTACTTCGCTTATCGGAGTGTAATTATCGCTTCCTCTCTTTTGAGTAACATTGAATACACTTTTCTCTACTTCATTTAATATTACTTCAAGCTCATCGCTGCCCTGATAGCACGTGTTTATCGTTTCTTCACTAACATGAATAAGCTTCCTGAGCGTTGATTTCTCAGAAACTATCTTCGCGTAGTACTTAACATTAGCAGAAGTTGGAACAGCTGAAATAAGATTACTTATATATTCAACAGAGCAAATTTCCGGAGGGCAATTCTTCTCCTTTAGAATGTTCTGAAGTGTAACAACATCAACCGGGCTCCCATTATTATTAAGTTCTGCAATTGCATCAAATAGCATTCCCAGCTGCTTATTATAGAAATCTTCTCCCGTAATAAACTCGGTAGCTTTCTCTATTGCGTCTCTGTCCATCATCATTGCACCGACGACAGATTGCTCTGCTTCGAGACTATTTGGTAGAACACTCTTTGTAATTATGTCATCAGCCATAACTTATCAGTGACCTTTCAAATCATTTTTCTGAAACTGCTACAGTCAGCTTTGCTGTTACCTGTGGATGAAGCTTAACAGGAATCTCATATGAGCCAAACGCTTTAATTGGTTCAGAAAGCTGAATCTTTTTCTTATCGATATCAAAGCCGAACTGTTTTTTGGCTTCAACAGAAATTTCTTTTGAAGAGACTGATCCAAATACCTTTCCGCCCTCGCCAGATTTAATCGAAACTCTTATAATCTTTTCCTCAATTTGAGCTGCAAATTCTTTTGCAGCAGCAAGCTGCTCAGCTGCAGCCTTGTCTTCTCTTTTCTTTTGAACCTTAAGCTCATTCAAATTTGCTGCTGTAGCAAGAACACCTAATTTTTTAGGAAGAACGAAATTTGTTGCATATCCATCGCTTACCTTTACAATTTCACCTTTTTTTCCAAGAGTCTTTACATCTTCAAGTAATATTACCTGCATTATTTTAATTCTCCTTCCTCTATCATGGTATCGAGTGTATGCTTGATTATTCCAATTGCCTCAGTAACTGACACTCCATCAAGCTGACAGCCTGCGATATTCATATGACCACCACCACCCAAATACTCCATAATTATCTGTACATTTACTTCATCTATCGACCTCGCACTGACATATACCTTATTCTGATATTCAGTGCAGATAAAACTCGCTTTAATTCCCTTTATATTAAGAAGCTCATTGGCAGCCTGAGCACCAATGATAGTGGGAGATTCCACATCTTCGCTCGAACAAACAGAAATAGCATAGCTATCTCTATAAATTTCGGCCTGACTTACAGCATCAGCTTTATTCTTATATTCTGCTGCATTCTCTCTGAACATTTTCCTTACTCTAGTTACATCTGCTCCGTTTCGTCTAAGAAAAGCCGCTGCTTCAAACGTTCTCACACCTGTTTTAGTAAGGAAATTATTTGTATCTATCATTATTCCAGCATAAAGAGCATCTGCTTCCTCATTCTTAATCTTGACATTATCTCCAATATATTGAAGAATTTCAGAAACCATTTCGCACGATGATGACGCATAAGGCTCTACATACGAGAGAGTTGCGTTCTCAATTACTTCTGTGCCCTGCCTATGGTGGTCAAAAACTACTATGTTCTTGCAAAAGCGAATCAGTTCAGGGCATTCTGTTATGCTTGGCTTATTGACATCAACAACAACCAAAACAGCATTATTACCCGCAATATCAATTGCCTGCTGATTACCAATTATCATATCGTCTTCATAATCAGGATTATTTTTAAATAAATCAACTACAGGTTGAACAGATGTTGTCACCTCATTAAGAACAATATGGCACTGCTTACCCAAAGTCTTCGCTACTCTGCATATTCCGACAGCAGCACCAAAGCTATCAGCATCGCCAAGTCTATGCCCCATAACTATTACCATATCCTTACCGGTAATAATCTCCTTAAGTGCATGCGCCTTTACTCTTGCCTTTACTCTGGTTGTCTTCTCTACCTGCTGACTCTTTCCTCCATAATAAATCGTATTGCTCTGATTCTTTACAACTGCCTGATCTCCGCCTCGTCCAAGAGCAAGATCTATAGCATTTCTTGCAAATTCATAATTCTGCGCATAAGAAAGTCCTTCAATTCCGATTCCTATACTCAGCGTCACTGCCATTTCATTTCCAATATTAACTGTCTTTACATCATCTAGAAGTTCAAATCTAGACTCCTGAAGTGCATGACACGTTTTCTTTGGAAGCACAACAAAGTATTTGTCCTTTTCGATTTTCTTTGAAATTCCATCATATGTCGCAATAAATTTATTAATCTTTCTATCAATTAGAGCCGTCAAAAGAGATCTTCTAACTTCCTCAACGCTCTCAAGCGCTTCCTCATAATTATCAATATAAATAAGACCGGCAGCAAGACTTTGATCATCAAGTTCTCTAAGAGCAATCTTAAGTGCCGTTTCGTCAAACAAATAAACAACAATCAGATAGCCCTCATAATCTCTGCCTTCAAGAATATTGCTGTTATCTGCCATATCCTTAAGAGAAATCTTTTTCATTTTCAGATTATAGCTTTTCTCTTCGTATTCAATTTCTATATCAATTTCTTCCCTGTCAGTAACCGGAAACTTATCAGGCGTAATACTTGGAAAAAGAGATGTGATAGACTTTCTGTACCCTTTTTCCTGATGAACTGTCTTCTCAAACTCTATATTTGTCCAAACAATTTTACCAGTATCATCAAAAATCGCACTGGGGAGATTCAATTCTCTTAATAATCTCTTCTGTATTTGGCCATACTCCGTAGCAAAGCTTATCAGCTCATTCATAATAATTGGCTGAGTTCTAAGTTTAATATAAATAATTACTGCAAAATTCAAAATTGAAAAAGCAGTAATTATCAGACCAGGAATCAGTCCGCCAACAAGAAAGATTAAAATATTAATTGCAATAAGCGCAACGGCAAGATAAACATAAATATTCAAATACGTTTTTAATCTTCCGGTTATCTTGATTTTTCCTTTTTTCATCTATGTAAAAAGACCTTTCTTACTCAATCAATTTAATTTATCAAAGGATATTCATCGCTAATTATATCATATCTATCAATCAAAATCCGCCAATAAAAATAGATTTCTGTCACAGGTTAAATAAAAAAGTAAATTCCACATTCATGCTGAATTTAGTCTTACGCTCA
>CAZJWA010000002.1:0-132589 GCA_964549585.1 uncultured Butyrivibrio sp.
AAAGTAGGTATAATAGCTCCTAATAGAATTCACAGACGTTTTAATACTCATATACCTCATCAGAAAGTTACTACCGATACGTCAGAATTCAAGTACTACGAAATAGATGTGAAGGGTCACATGACCATGAATAAACTTTATTTAGATCCTTTTATGGATATGTGTAATGGCGAAATACTAAGTTTTGGTATTGATAAGCATCCTTCAGCTAAGAATGTAATGGATGCGTTGGAACAGACGATAGCGATAACGAATGATTGCCCATATAGAAGAACCTTTCATAGCGATCAAGGCTGGGCTTATCAGATGAAAGCTTATTCACATCGATTAAAAGAAGAACGAATATTTCAAAGTATGTCCAGAAAAGGAAACTGTCATGATAACTCAGTTATGGAAAACTTCTTCGGATTACTTAAACAAGAAATCTATTATGGCGTTGTTTATTACAGCTACGAAGAATTGAAATCAGAAATAGAACGGTTCATAAAGTATTACAATGAACAACGAATTAAAGAAAAGTTAGGATGGATGAGTCCTGTACAATACAGGCTTAGCCTCTTGGCAGCATAAAAAATGCGTAACAGATAAAAATCTGTTACGCAATAAAAGTCTAACTTTTTGGGGTCACATCAAGCTGCCAGGGATTTCTTATGTACTGATATATTTATTTAAGCTTGAAATTTCCTACAATTCCTTCAAGAGAATCAGCTACAGCTTCCTGTTTTGCGCTCATATCATTTACTTCTGAAACAATATCAACTGCGCTAATAACAGTATCATTTACATGACTACTTCTATCAGCCGTATCCTGAGTAGATTCAGCAATATTCTGAATAGCCTTACTAACTTCCTCCATAGCAGAGCGAATGTTCTCTGTCATTTCAGCTATTTTCTCAGCTTGGCTTCCTATCACATCAGCGCTCTCGCCATACTGCTTTGCTACGTCAACGAAATTGCCATAGTCAGGAGTTACAGTTTCTCTAATGAAATTTAGAAGCTCTCCTGAACTTCCGGAAAGTGTTCCAAATGCATCCTGAACACCTGTAATAGTTGCTCTTATCTGTTCGACAGCCTGAGAAGTAGAACTTGCAAGCTTGTTGATTTCAGAAGCAACGACTGCAAATCCTTTGCCGGCATCTCCAGCCCTTGCTGCTTCAATTGAAGCATTTAGAGATAAGAGATTTATCTGATCTGCGATTTCTGCAATCGTATCAGCCAAAGTACCAACCTGTTCGACGATAGCAGCCTTATCATTTGCGTCCTGAAGGTCCTGACCTCTTTGTTCTGCAATTGAAAGAGCATAATCATATGCCTGCTGACTTTGCTGCTCAATCTCTTTGGCTTTTTCTTTAATCTGTGCAGCTGAAGAGCTTGATTCCTCAGTTTCTCTTGCAAGTGATTCAACAGAAGCGTTAACCTCTTCAACAGAAGCATTAACTTCCTCAGTAGCGGCGCCTGATGACATCATTGCATCATTTACACCCGAAATATTATTTCTTATCTCAGTAAACTGATTTGAAAGAGTCTGAGCCATATTTATAAGGCTACCTGAAGTCTCGCTTACACGTCCGGACTCATCAGATATCTTACTTATTACATTACGGTTATTTTCATACATATCATTAAGCGATTCACTCATCTGTCCAAGCTCATCGGTTCTCTTTGATTTCATCTTGCTAATTGTGAAATCACCCTTTGCAAGATTTCCAGCGAATTCTTTAACATGCTTTACATTCTTGGTAATGCTCTCTACAAAAAGAAGTATTACGATTGATCCAATAATTAGTGCTGCGATACATATTGCAATCATAATATTACTGATTCTTTGGATTTCCTGATCCATTTCAGCCTGGTCCATAGAAACAAAAAGTTTCCAGTTTACATCAGGAATCGTCTTATAAAACAGAGAATATTTGGTGGAACCGTCACTAAATTCACTAGCGCGGTTATCATCGTTTACATCGGCAAGAGCAGTCGTTGCAGCTGCGGCAAGAGAGGTATTGTCATCTTCATTCATGTAGTATACATTTGTAAGCTTTTCTGAATCAGCAGTATATAGATACATTCCTTCTGAGTTTGTAAGGTATGAAGAACCTGTATCACCAATTCTGACATCAGCTACCATATTATCGATTTGTTCAAGCTGCATATCAACAGTTACGCAGCCAATAAATGAAGTGCCATCATATATAGGAGCACTGCAGCTTGCCATAACAACACCTGATGTCTCATCATAATATGGATCAGTAATTGTGGCTGTTCCATCGGTGAGCCCTTCTGCAAGTGTGTAATACTCCTGGGAGAAATAGTCATAATCGGAATTGCTATAATCCATAGTCTTACTTATAGAACCATCCGATTCCTTGTACCAGTATGGACCGACATATTTCTCTCCTGAATCATAGACATTTGGTTCAAACCAGATTCCGGAGCCGGGTACTGATGAATT
This sequence comes from uncultured Butyrivibrio sp., assembly GCA_964549585.1. Lineage (GTDB taxonomy): Bacteria > Bacillota > Clostridia > Lachnospirales > Lachnospiraceae > Butyrivibrio. The sequence goes on from CAZJWA010000002.1 coordinate 2,450, forward strand.
ACTACCTATAATCTTGGTTAAACTTTTTCCATAGGAATCTTCATCTGTAAATTTGTAGGTTGCTCCAACCATCTGCGCAATATTAACAGCTGTTGTTCTTACAACTTCAAGGTCTGAGTCAATCTGAGCTACATTCGAAGAAAGCTTGGCATCAGCAGTATCAAGAACCTGACTTTGTATAGCGGCTTTACTTTGAGTAGTAGCTACATAGGTTAGCAGAATCATTGAAATTGCCATAATGGGAATTATACATAATAGCATTTTGGCTTTTAAATTTAGTTTTTTCATATAACATCCTCTCTTTTCGTATTTTTATCGCAAATAAATCTATAATATTCTTCCTCCGGAACGGGTTTTGAGAAGTAATAGCCCTGGAGAAAAGAAATACCGATTCCATTAAGAAAATCCTGCTGCTCTTTAGTCTCAATTCCCTCAGCAATGATAACGAAATCCAGAGCCTGAAGCATCTTTACTGTATAGGTGAGAATAATCTTTGATTCTCTGTCATTTTTTTCAAAACAAGCCCAGACGATAGATTTATCTATTTTGATGATATCAAAACCTTCTGAACAGATTCTTGCAAGATTTGAGTAACCTGTTCCGAAATCATCCATTGAAAATGAAAAACCCATTTTCCTCATGGCCTTTATATTATCAGTAATACCATCATCGGCATTGCTGGCGGCAGTTTCCGTAATCTCGAGATTGATTTTTGAAGGATCAATATCATACTCTTTGCAAATAGCAAGAAAAGATGTTGGAAGCTCTGCACTTACTGCCTGAAGCGGAGATAAGTTGACTTCCATTCGTTCTACTCCATGCTCGAAAATTTGATTATCCTTTATGAAGCGGCATACTGTTTTAAAAACAGTGTCACCAATTTCATTAATCAGTCCTGCCTGCTCGGCAATTGGAATAAATTCTTCAGGTGAAATAAAACCAAACTCCGGATTAGTCTTTAGACGAATAAGAGCCTCTGCCTTGTCAAAAATACCTTTTTTGGAATTTAGAATTGGCTGATAGTACATAACAAAGCCATCATTTAACAGTGCGGATTTAAGAATAAGAACAATCTCTTTTTCACGCTTTTCTTTTTCTACAAATTCTTCATCGACAATATTTATCGATTCCGTTAGATATTTTTTACCTGTTCCATCAATTATGTATCTCAGCAAATCGTCAAGCTCGTCCTGAGATTTTACAAAGGAAGAATCAATTACAGTAATCTTGGCTCTAATCATTACATTAGTATTATTGATTTTCCATGAATGTCCAAGAAGAGTGGCCGGCATGGATTCAAGCTTAAGTAAAAGATCTTTGTTCTTTGCTGAAATTACAATTAGAATGAGATCTTCAGTGTCATACAGAAATACCGGGGTAGTAATTACCTTGCTTATCTCGACTCTGATTTCACCAATAAGTTTTTTGGCTGCGTCGCCTCCAAAGGTTTCTCTTACAAAATCCAGTCCTTCTAGATATACATTAATAATATAAAAGCTTTTCTTTTTGAGTAAGTAATTGTTTCCGACAATTTTAAAACCCTTTTCATTAAAAAGACCTGTGTCTGCATCGAAAACCTCAGCAGAATATTCGAGAGCCCAGAAATTCAGATAAAGAAGGAGAACAGAAATAGCACAGTCTATATAAGGATAAATCCCATGAAAATATTGAAGAACAAGTGTTAGAAAACACAGAATGGAAGCCAGAATAAAGATATTTCTGCTAATATAGGAATAGCATTTTCTGCTTTTAATTGCAAGAAAAATAAAAAGAAACAAATAGAAAAATGTTATGTAAAAAACGGCTCTGATGCTGGCTCCGTCAAAATAGTAATTTCCATTATAGTATGAGAGCTTTGCGGGTTCCCAAATAATATATACCCAGCCAAAAAGAGTTGGTAAACCAAAAAGAAAATTTTCTAGTTTGGAAATTACGTGATCAACATATATCTTTTCACAAAGGTAAACTATAAGTGAGACTATGATATAAAGCAAAAGAACCATATAGACTCTTATACAGAGAGTGATTTTAAAAGGGGATGCCTCAGGACTGGAAATAAAAAAATTGAGGCAAAAACTACAAACAATCATAAGCCCTGACGATGCAATTAATCGCTGGAATATTTTGGAGGACTCAATGTTTAGTTTAGGTGCGCTTTGATAGATAAGAAGAAGCGCAATATAGAATGCTGCAATTACAATGGCGTTTGATGAATGAAGTATTGTCATAATATCTCCAAATCTTAATCCCAATGCAAAAACATAGTTGTAATAATATTTATTTTACACGTTAATACGATGATTTGCAATGAAACACTTTTCGAGAACTTTAATGATTTTTTGAGAGTGAATACTTGTTTGGACAAAAGGTCAAAATATTCGGATGGTATGCTATGTGAATAAAATAGGGAGAAATATATAATAGCTGTAATACATAACACTAATGGGTTTTGAAAGCTCTTTTAATTAAAAAGACAAAAAGACAAACCATAAAAGAAATGAAAGGAAATGGAAAGAGAATGAGAAAGCTGATAATCAATCCAGAAAAGAAACAAAGTAAGATTAGCAAAGAGATTTACGGACATTTTTCTGAGCATCTTGGAAGAGGAATCTATGAAGGCCTGTTCGTAGGAGAGGATTCACCAATTGAGAACGTGAATGGTATGAGAAGCGACGTTGTCGAAGCACTAAAGAATATCAAGGTGCCTGTTCTTCGCTGGCCGGGTGGCTGCTTTGCAGATGAGTATCATTGGATGGATGGAATTGGTCCTAAAGAAGGACGAAAGAAAATGATTAATACTCATTGGGGCGGAGTTGTAGAGGATAACAGCTTTGGAACTCATGAGTTTTTTGAATTATGCGAGCAGCTTGGATGCGAAGCATATATTAACGGAAATCTTGGAAGCGGAACAGTAAGAGAAATGTCTGAATGGGTTGAATACATGACCTTCGACGGAGTGTCTCCTATGGCAAAGCTAAGAGAGGAGAACGGACACAAGGCTCCTTGGAAGGTAGATTTCTTTGGAGTTGGTAATGAGAACTGGGGATGCGGCGGAAATATGAATCCTGATTTTTATGCCAATGAATATCGCAGATATCAGACTTATGTGCGTAATTACAGTAAAGATTATACTATTAACAAAATTTGCTGCGGTGCTAATGTAGATGATACAGAGTGGACAAAGGGCGTTCTTGGAACATGCTATAACCATACGCCAAAGGATGCGCACGGACTTATGGACGGACTTTCTCTTCATTATTATGTTCATACATATGGCTGGGAGCATAAGGGTTCTGCAACCGACTTTGATGAAAAAGATTGGTATCAGACAATAATGAAGACCATGTATATGGAAGACCTTATTAAGAAACATGGCACAATCATGGATGAATATGATCCTGAAAAGAAAATCGGAATGATCGTTGATGAGTGGGGTACATGGCATGACTGCGAGCCAGGAACAAATCCGGGATTCTTATATCAGCAGAATACTATTCGTGATGCCCTTGTTGCAGGAATTACGCTTAATATTTTCAATAAACACAGTGACAGAATCAAGATGGCAAATATTGCACAGATGATCAATGTTCTTCAGGCAGTAATCCTTACAGATGGCGAGAAGATGATCAAAACTCCAACTTATCATATCTTTGATATGTATAAGGTTCATCATGACGCTGAGCTTGTTGAAAGCTCTATTGAAAGCAGCCAGATTGGAATTTGTGATGATGTACAGGTTCAGGATCTTACAGAATCAGTATCTATAGGTGAGGATGGAATTCTTAATATCACTGTTACAAATGCTTCCTGCGAAAAGGCAGTTGAAGTTGAAACAATTTTGACAGACAAAAAAGTTACTTCTGCTGTTGGAGAAATAGTAACAGGACAGATGAGAGAAAAGAATACATTTGAAGAGCCTGACGAAGTAGAAATAAAGAGCTTTGACGATTTCAAGATTGTAAACGGAGTACTTACATTTACGATTCCTGCATGCAGCGTTTTGCATTTGGCGGTAACGAGATAATGAGTGAAAAAAGAGTATGCTACAAGTGCCTCTTAAGAGATATGGAGGATACTCAAAAGCTTGAAAGCATGGAAGTAGCGCGAAATAGAATACATGAAGCTGACAAAGTTACTGATGCTGAGTATGAACGAAGACTCTCTATATGCAAAGAGTGCGAATTCTTACTTGAAGGTACCTGTTTAAAGTGCGGCTGTTATGTTGAACTTCGCGCTGCAGCCAAAGCTCTTTCGTGCCCAAATGTTCCGAAATTTTGGTAAAAGCATTAACTAAAAAAGCGAAAAAAATAATCCCTAATGACTTAATTGTCACTTGGGATTATTTTTTTAATCATGTTTTTTCTTGAACTGGTCAAGATTGAGTTCAGGCATAAGTTCATCACTGATGACACCAAGCATAGAGGTAAGCTGCTTATATTCCTCAGCTGTAAATCTCTTCTGGCATCTCTCATCAACCAAGTTAAGATACTCGTTATTGATCTTCTCATAACTTAAGTATTTCTTAGTTGGACGAATATGATACTCTCTCTGATCTTCCTTAGACTGTGTCTTTTCGATATAACCCTTTGAAAGCAGAGAATTGACTCTATATGCTGCATTTGGAGGAGAAATATTCATCATATGAGCAAATTCGGAAACAGTAGGGTTTCCGAGAGCCATGATGGACTCCATACTAAATGCCTCAACGGTAGTCAGCGTAGCTTCTCTGTGTTCAAAGTTTGAAAAGACGCGCATGTAAAAGTGAAGTCTGAACTTTTTGTAAACCTCTGATAATGAATAATGCAATTTTTCCAATTCCTTACCCTCCTACAATAGGAACATTATATCATTTCAACAATTAAAAACAAATAATAATTGTTGCTAAAGATATAATTTTTTACTGAATTGCAAAAATCAGCTCTGCTTTTACGCATATTTTCCCATTAACACGGGCTGTAGCGGTACCAACCCCAAGAGGTCCTTTCTGTTTTGTTAATTCACATTTTAGCTCTACAACGTCGCCTGGGGTTACCTGCTTCTTAAATCTTGCCTTTTCAATCCCCCCAAAGAGAGCAATTTTACCTTTATTTTCAGGCGTAGATAGAATAGCGACCGCACCGGTTTGGGCAAGTGCTTCTATAAGCAGTACACCGGGCATTATAGGCATGGAAGGAAAATGTCCCTGAAAGAATTCTTCATTCATGGATACGCATTTGCGGCCAATTGCCCACTTTCCAGGTTCATAATCAAGTATCCGATCTACAAGTGCAAAAGGATATCTATGTGGCAGAATCTCTGCAATTTGCGAGGCAGAGAGCATGTTGGGATTATCTCTGGGAGCATCGGGCATAGATGATACAAACTTTTCTGTATTTTCCATTTTCTTTTCCTCAATCCTTGTACTTCTTAAAAATCAAACTGGCATTATGACCGCCAAAACCTAAGCTGTTACTTAAAACACAATTTACGCTCGTATGTCTTCCTTCATTAGGTACATAATCAAGATCAAGTTCCGGATCAGTCTCATGTAAGTTAACCGTTGCAGGAATGAAATCTTCTTTTACACATAAAGAAGAAAATACTGCTTCAACACCGCCGGCTCCGCCAAGCAGATGTCCTGTCATAGATTTTGTACTTGAAACCGCAAGATTCTTTGCATGATCACCAAAAACGGTTTTGATAGCCATAGTTTCACCAAGATCATTTAAATGAGTTGAAGTACCATGCGCATTTATGTAATCAACATCCTCCGGAGCTATTCCAGCGTCTTTTATTGCAAGACGCATGCAGCCGGCACCGCCTTCTCCTGTTGGATTTGGAGCAGTGATGTGATAAGCATCACAATTAGCACCGTAACCAATGAGCTCGGCGTAAATTTTGGCGCCTCTTTTCTTTGCATGCTCAAGTTCTTCAATTACAAGAATTCCACATCCTTCGCCCATTACAAAACCATTTCTTCTGGCATCAAAAGGAATACTGGCAGCATTTGGATCAGTGGCGTATGACAAAGCAGTCATGCTGGAAAATCCGCCAATACTAAGTGGAGTAATACTTGCTTCTGTACCACCACAAACCATCACGTCCTCGTAGCCATCTCTAATTCTGTGAAAAGCATCGCCAATCGCATTGCTTCCTCCGGCGCAAGCTGTAACAGGGCAGGTACACATGCCTTTAAAACCGTGCGCAATAGCAATTCTGGCAGCTGCCATATTACAAATAGTCATTGGAATAAAAAAGGGACTAACTCTTTCAAAGCCTTTTTCTATTCCTCTTGTATGTTCCTGCTCAATGACACCAATTCCGCCAATTCCGCTTGAGACTATTACGCCAATTGATGGAGCTTCGTCGCCCCCTATTTTCTTTTCATAGGATTTAAGCCCGGAAGCTTTTTCTTCTTCGGAAAAAGAGATGAGACCGCTGTCATATACAGCTTCTTCTGCGGCATACAGAGCAAACTGAGTAAATCTTGCCATGTGACGGGCTTCTCTTTTATCAATTCTCTTTTCAGGAGCAAAATCCTTAACTTCTCCAGCCATTTTAACCTTGAAATTTGTTGTATCAAAAGCATTTATGGGAGCAATGCCGCATTTTGATGCCTTAATGTTCTCCCAGCTTTCTTTAACATCATTACCTGTTGGATTAACGCTCCCAAGACCTGTAACGACAACTCTTCTTTTATTCATATGCCCATTCCTCCGTCAACTCCGAGAACCTGTCCTGTTATATAAGATGCTTCATCTGATGTAAAAAAACATACGGCATCAGCAACGTCACTTACATTTCCTATCTTTCTAGATGGAATCTGCGAAAGAGTAGCTTCTTTGGCAGCATCACTCATTTTATCAGTCATATCAGTACTAATAAAACCAGGTGCCACCGCATTTGCTGTAACATTTCTTGGAGCAAGTTCCTTTGCAATACTTTTTGTAAGACCGATTACGCCTGCTTTGCTGGCACTATAGTTCACCTGTCCTGCATTTCCATGAACACCTACAACACTTGAAATATTCACAATTCTGCCAAAGCGCTGCTTCATCATCTGTCTTGAAAGAGCTTTGCAGCATAGGAATGTTCCTCTGAGGTTACAGGAAATAACTTCATCAAAGTCATCAGTGCTCATTCGTGCCAAAAGATTATCTCTTGTGATGCCCGCATTGTTAACGAGAATATCAATTTGTCCAAAAGCCTTTGAAGCTAAAGAAACCAAATTTTGTACATCGCTTTCGATTGAGACATCAGCTTTAACAGTAATAATCTTTACCTGCGGATTTACCTTTTCACAAAGCTCCTTGGTTTCAAGCGCTGCTGCTTCATTTCCTGAATAGTTTATGCAGACATTTCTGCCTTGCTGTGCAAGCTTTATGCAGATGGCTCTACCAATACCACGGCTTCCGCCTGTAACAATAGCACTTCTTATAATATTTGTATTTTCCATAAAATTTATTCCTTTGCTGCAAGAAATGCTTCCATATCATCTAACGTTTCAATACCAAAGCAGGTGTAATCAGTAATATTCATATCCTTTGCTGTTTTCTTAACAAATCCACTAAGTGCTTTTCCAGGACCAATTTCAACAAAACATTTAACACCGCTTATAAGCATTTCTCGGATGATACTTTCCATTTTGACGCTGTTTTGAACCTGTTGAACAAGAAGATCAGGAATGCTGAAATTATTGGTGTTTTCTGAACCAAGGAAATTATACATAACTGATATCTGAGGCTTTCCAAAAACCATTGTTTTGAAATAATCATTAAGCTTATCACCGGCACTCTTCATATAGCTTGTATGGAAAGGACCACTAACAGAAAGCGGAATACATTTTCTTGCGCCGGAATCAGTAGCAAGAGCAGATGCTTTTTGAACAGCACTTATTTCTCCGCCAATTACTAATTGACCGGGGCAATTATAGTTGCAAATAGAAACGCTCTTACCGGTTTCTCGTGATGCTTCATCACAGCATTTCTGGAGATGAAAATGTTCAAGACCAAGAACGGCGGTCATTCCGGATTCAATTCCCTTTGCAGCATCCTCCATGGCTTGACCTCTAAAGGCTACAGTTTCAATTGCTGTCTTTGCATCAAATACACCTGCAGCTTCAAGTGCTGAGTATTCACCAAGTGAAAGCCCTGCTGTAAAGTCAGGAGTAAAGCCATTTTCCTTAAGTACAGCACTGCAGCCTGTAGCAAAGGCTACCATGCAAGGCTGAGTGAATTTTGTTTGAGAAATAACATTATTTTTATCTTCAAAGCACACTTCATGAAGATCAAATGGGAGAGAAGCACTGTCAAATGCTTTGCGAAAAGAATCATATTTTTCATAAAGGTCTTTTCCCATTCCTGCGTGTTGGCTTCCCTGTCCTGCAAATAGTAACGCTGTTTTCATTCCTTATTCCTTTCAATTGCCATTACAAATATCAGCAAAAATATCTGAAACACTGCGAAGTTCATTTATCTGTCCACAGGTCTGTCCAGACATAAGAGAACCTGTTTTTACATCTCCATCAAATACTGCGCGGCGAAGGCTTCCAAGAGTAAGTTTTTCAAGCTCCATCTTATCTATTCCTTCCTTTTCTTTACGAAGGTATTCACGTGTCATGGGATTTTTGAGAACACGAACCGGAGCTCCAGTTATTCTTCCTGTAACAACGGTATCACTACCTTTGGCTTTGATAACCGCATCCTTATAGTTTGCATGAATAGGGCATTCAAATGAACCAAGAAGACACGTCCCAACCTGCACGCCGACCGCGCCAAGACAAATAGCTGCTTTAAATTGGCGATTATCAGCTATTCCTCCGGCAGCAATTACAGGAACGGAAACTATGTCGCAAACCTGTGGAACGAGTGTCATGGTAGTCATTTCTCCAACATGACCTCCACTTTCACAGCCTTCTGCTATAACAGCATCTGCGCCACAATCTTCAAGATGCTTTGCAAGAATTGGAGCAGCAACGACAGGCATGACAAAAATTCCTGCAGCTTTAAATTTGTCCATGTACTTTGCAGGATTTCCAGCACCCGTTGTGACAACCGGAACCTTTTCATCTATAACAATTTGAGCAAATAAATCTGCCTGAGGATGCATTAGCATGATGTTTACACCAAAGGGCTTATCAGTGAGACTTTTGCATTTTCTGATTTCTTTTCTAAGGGTCTCATCATTCATTCCGCCGGCGCCAATAATACCAAGACCACCTGCATTTGAACAGGCAGCGGCAAATTCACCGGTAGCAATGTTTGCCATTCCTCCCTGTATAATAGGAAATTTTGTTCCGAGAATTTCATTTAAATATTTCATTTTAGCCTTCCTACAAACACTTGAACCTTTTTATTGCATTCAAAGATATGTTGTTAGTTACACAGTTATCAGCGCGCCGCCCCATGTAAGCCCGCTTCCAAAGCCAACAAGTAATAGCTTTGTGCCGGGAACAAGGCGTCCCTCTTCATAAAGCTCGTTCAGAGCAAGCGGTATAGATGCAGCACTTGTATTTCCAAAATGATCCATGTCCTTGTAAAACTTTTCTGAAGGAGCTTTTAGCTTCTTGACACAGTGATCAATGATTCTTGAATTGGCCTGATGACAAACGACGAGGTCTATATCATCAAGAGAGAGATTAGATCTTTCTAAAAGCGTATTTATGCAAAGCGGAATGGATGTCACAGCGAACTTAAATACAGCAGTTCCATCCATATTTATGTAATTTTTGCTTGTGCCGGCGCCGTTACAGAAAATGGCTTTTCCGCCTCTTGCGCCAAGAAAGCTTTCATAGGGAACGTTATCGTCAAGCTCTATGACTGCTGCGCCGCTTCCGTCGCCAAAAAGTACACAGGTGCTTCTATCAGTCATATCAAGAAGTCTTGAAAGCTGTTCTGAGCCAATTACGAGTCCATATTTTTTTGATGAGTTGTTTAAAAAATTTCTTGCAACTTCAAGACCATAAATAAAGCCGCTACATGCAGCATTGATATCAAGAACAGGGATATCCTCCGGCAAAGAGAGTGCTTCTTGAACGAGACAGGCAACACTTGGAGTAGCATAATCTCCAGAAATAGTTGCGCATATACAGCACCCTATTTCGTCTTTACTAATTCCGCTTCGTAAAAGAGCCTTTGAAGCTGCGCCTAGTGCCATACTCAGGCAGCTTTCGTCGTTTTGGGTGTCACAAAAGAATCTGCTTTTAATTCCTGTTCTTGAAAAGATCCACTCATCGCTGGTATCAACGATTTGACTAAGGTCATCATTCGTTACTTTTTTGCCGGGATGAACTGCACCGGTAGAAATTATTCTTATTCCTTTTCCAATCATTTACGTTTCCTTAATTTCAGATAAGACTTTTCTTTAAAGTGCCTTCCTGTTCAAAGTTTCCTATTTCTCTAAATTTTCTCTTTCTGTCTAGGAAAACCTCATCAGGAGTAAGCTGGGACAATGCTGAAAGATTTTTTTCAAGAGAAATTTCAAGATTTTTGTAGAGTTCTTCTGGATTCAAATGAGCGCCCCCTTCGGGTTCTTTTACTACTTCATCTGCAACGCCTGAATCTACAAGGTCATGGGCTGTAAGCTTCATAAGAGCACAAGCTTCCTCATGCCTTTCTGTGTCCTTCCAGAGTATGCTTGCAAACCCTTCGGGACTAAGAATCGAATAAACTGAGTTTTCAAGCATGATAATCCTGTTGGCAACGCCTATTGCAAGTGCACCGCCGGAATTTCCTTCACCTGTTACAACAGAGATGATAGGAACTTTAAAGGAGCTCATTGCAGCAAGATTTCTTGCTATTGCTTCACCTTGCCCATGCTCCTCGGACTCTTTTCCGGGATAAGCGCCTGGAGTGTCAATAAATGTGATTATCGGGCGAGAAAATTTCTCAGCCTGTTCCATTATTCTAAGTGCTTTACGGTATCCTTCCGGCCTTGGCATACCAAAATTGAATTTGATATTATCTTCGAGCGTATGACCTTTTCTATGACCTATGATGCTTACCGGTATTCCGCGAAATCTTGCGATTCCGCCAAGAATACTTTGGTCCTCATCATAGAGGTGATCTCCCTTTTGCTCAAAAAAATCTGTGAATATATTTTCAATATAATCGTCGATATGAGGGCGGTTTATATTTCTGGCAATTTTCACTTTCTGAGCCGGTGTGAGCATACTATTTGTAGCTCTATTTCTTTTTATCTCAGTAATCATGCTTTTAACCCTTCCCTTTCAAAAAAGATTTCTACATTCCAAACTGTCTTACTAATGTAAAACCATGAGAATCAGCCTTTTGCGTGTGAAGCGATAAGAGATCAATCAGGGTATCACGCATGTCTTTTCTTTCAACGATTTTGTCCACAAAACCATGCGATTCAAGATATTCAGCGCGCTGGAAACCCTTTGGAAGCTTTGCGTGTATGGTCTGCTCAATTACGCGGGGACCAGCAAATCCAATAAGGGCACCGGGCTCTGCTAAAGTGATATCACCAAGTGTTGCGAAACTTGCGGTTACTCCACCGGTTGTAGGGTGTGTAAGGTAGCTGATATAGAAACCGCCATCTTTTGAAAATTCCTCGATAGCTGCAGAGGTTTTGGCCATTTGCATCAGTGAATAAATTCCTTCCTGCATTCTGGCTCCTCCGCTTGCAGAGAAAATTATGAGTGGGAGTTTGTTTTCTCCAGCATATTCGATGGCGCGTGTAATCTTTTCACCAACAACGCTGCTCATACTTCCCATGAAAAATCTACTGTCAAGGACACATACAACAACTGGAATAGTTCCAATTTTTCCTGTTACTGTCAAGGCAGACTCAGTCAGACCACTCTTTTTTTCCTGCGCTGCAATTTTCTCTTTATACTCCGGAAAATTAAGAGGGTCAGTAGCCTTTATACCTTTTCCTAGTTCTTTAAATGAACCACCATCCATGATAAGGCGAATTCTTTCGTACCCACGCATTGGAAGGTAATGTCCGCAAACCGGGCAAATGTAATTATTCTTAATCCATTTTGTTTTCAGAGCTCTTCTTTTACATGAAGGGCAGGTTGTAAATATCTTTTCTTCAATCGAATTCTGAAGCATATATTATTACCGGTCCTTTTCAAAAAGGCTTATTACAATATTACTTATGAGCCTCAACGTATTTCATGATGTCATTAACGGTTTTCAGATTTGCAACTTCTTCATCAGGAATCTTTATTCCGGTTGCATCCTCAAGAGCCATGTGAAGCTCTACGATGTCAAGAGAATCTGCTTCAAGATCTGTCATGAGTCCTGCTTCCAAAGTAACCTTGTCCTCATCGCATGCAAGTGTGTCAACTATAACTGCCTTTAATTCTTCAAATGTCATTTCTAATTACTCCTTTTTTAATATCAATTGTTGTAGTATTTAAAACTATGAAACGTTGTTGTTTAATCTAAGATGGTTTAAATAAATGCATTTACGTAAACCACTTTATATAAACAGTTTGAAACAATAATATCACTCATTGAAACTTTGTCAAGAAAAAATAATTCTTCTATAATGGACAAAGAAAGCATTAAAAATAGGAAGGAAAAACCATGGAAGAAAAGAGCAGACTTGACAAACAATTTGATTTTCTAAAGGAGATAGATAAGGAAAAAGAAATTTTCAGACAAACCTATCTTGCTGATGCGTCAAGGAAAGAAGGGGATTCTGAACATGCATGGCACATGGCGCTTATGGCGATTCTACTCTCGGAATACTCTGAAAATGATATTGATATTCTCAAAACTGTAACCATGATTCTCATACACGATATCGTTGAAATTGATGCAGGAGATACATATGCATATGATGAAGAAGGCAAGAAAACTCAACACGAACGTGAAGAAAAATGTGCAGATAGAATTTTTTCTATGCTTCCTATCGACCAGGCAAAAAAGCTAAAAATGCTTTGGGAAGAGTTTGAAAGACAGGATACTCCTGAATCGAAATTTGCCAGAACTATGGACAATGTACAGCCTCTTATGTTAAATGCTGCTTCAGGAGGAAAAAGCTGGTCAGAGCATGGAGTTATGCTTAGCCAAATAGAAAAGAGAAATGAAAATACCGCAAAGGGTTCTGAAGAGATATGGAAATACGCATACCAGAACTTTATTACACCAAATATTGATAATGGAAATATAAAGGACATGTAAAAAAATGGAAGAAAAAGATTTTTATATAGGAAGAATTCATGAACTTGCTGACAAAGCATATCAGAATGAATATGTCACGCATACAGATTTTCTTTCACTATCGGAGCAATCTGATATATATGAAATAATGCAAAAAGAAGGTCAAAATTACGCACAAGGTATTTACAAATCCTCTGCGTTTATCATGTTTGGGGGTCACATGGATTTTGAGAGAGCAATGCTCTTTTTTCTTCCATCGTATTTGAATAAGGAAGATTTTTTAGAACAGGAGCAGTATCTTGAGGCAATGATATGTCTGGAAATCACTCCGGTAAACCGTAAATTTTCTGACGATCTTGGGCACAGAGATTACCTTGGCGCTCTTATGAATCTTGGGATAACAAGAAACCAGATAGGAGATATCATTTTTGATAAAAAACAGATGCTTGCGTATGTTTTTGTGTGCAGTGAAATGCAGGATCTGATTTGTAATGAGATGATAAGAATAAAACATACTTCGGTTAAGTGCAGGAAAGTTTCATTTTCTGAGTGTCAAATAGTGCCGGAGTTTGAAGAAATTGTTGGGAGCGTGAGTTCACTACGACTTGATGTAATACTTGCGCTTGTTTACAGGCTTTCAAGATCACAGGTAGGAGAGCTCATTGATTCTCAAAAGGTTTTTGTTAATGGGAAAGAGGCATATAGCGGCGGATATGATCTTAAAGAAGCCGCGGTTATCTCGGTTCGAGGCTATGGAAAATTTGTTTTTGAAGGAAGAGAAGGGCTTGGAACATCGCGTAAAGGGAAATTATATGTGAAAGTAAAGAAATTTATTTAACAAGCGTGTTGTGTTTATTGATTTAAATAAAAACAACATTTACTTTTTAATTAGGAGAGCTGGGAAGCCGCATAAACAGGGCATCTCAGCTCTTTTTGCTGGTGAGAAATGGAACAAGTACTGCTGAATAAAAGAATAAGAGATGGTAATAATCGGAATAAGAGTCGCCGGATTATGGAAGATACGGGGAGAAGTACATATGGTGGTAATTGGAACAACTTTAGCCTTGGTAAGGAAGAAGAAATGGGGGAAAATGGAATGATTTGAGTTTTATTTTGAAGAATGAGCTCAAATATCGTGAAATCAAGAGAAAAATGGGAAATTTTATTTTTTTATATGGTGTAATTTGGAATGAATTTTATATAAATATTCTGAAGATATGTGAAAAAATGGAATTACAATGCGAAGATATGGTGTGTTTTGGAATATTATATGAACTTATGGTGCAATTTGGAACTTTTAATGTTATTAATTGGATGTTTTGCATGTGCAAATTGGAACTCGAATATTTTGAAAAAATTTTTTTGAAAATATTTTATCAGTTAAGATATGGTGATTTTTGGAATAATTTTATAAAAGAGATGTCGATTCTTGGAATGCATAATCGAAGTTATGCTTAATTTTGGAATGAGATAGGGTGTTTTTTGGAACAAAATGAAAGTACGAGAAAAATGGAATGCATCTTGCGAGTGCTGAAAGAGACGTATATAATAACCCGGAAGTAAGATAAAACTGGAACGAAGATATGAGAAAAATGGAACCATTTAGGTTCGCTTGTAACGTCCGTTCAGGAAAAAAGTAAAAGGGGTTACTACCGGTGAAGAGCGGAAAAGACAAGGCAGCAAAAGACAAAGACAGCACAATGCTGGGAAATGTTACGTACAGAAAGTCCAATACACTTATTACTGCAAAGGGAAAATCTACGCTTCTTGCGCAGAAATTGTTTGCGATAGGGATATTGATGGCAAAGGAAATGGATGATGGGAGTCTTGAGGCTGTTATTCCCGGAACGTATTTGAGAAAAGCACTCGGAAGATTTAATGGCTCATTCTATGATCAGATAGTTGCTCTGGTAGAGCCGCAGAAGAATAAAGCATCTCTTTTGGACTGGAGAATAATTTATAAGGACAGGGATGAACAGAAGATAGAAGCATCAAATGTTATTACCGATGTCACTTTTCATGATGGAAAGCTGACGCTTAGATATAACAGCAAAATCAAGAAATATATTACAGGACTTAAGAATAACTATACAGTTCTTAACCTTAGTGAGACACTTAAGTTCACAAGCATCTATACTTATAGGCTTTATGAGGTTCTAAAGTCGGAGATGGATTATAAAAGGGCGCTTACTCACACAAATGGCCCTTTTGAGATAGTTTATGACCTTGTTGAGCTTAAGCTGATGCTGGGTATCATTGATCCGCAGGAAAATGCCGATATAGCTAGAGCACTTAAAAAGGATTCTCCCGATTATTATGATATTGAGAAAAAAGCGCAGGAAGAGGGAATCAGTAAAATGTCAAATTATACTGATTTTAGACGTTATGCCCTTGAGAGAGGCAAAAAAGAGCTTAATCAGAAATCCAGTATTATAATGGACTATGAACCTATCAGAATGGGACGAGGCGGAAGAGTTATCAGAATTAAGTTTACACTTTCATCCAAGAAGGAAGCCAAAACACTTGAAACAGAGGCAGCTTCCAATAAGAAGGATATTTTTGAGCTGATTGACGATGTTCAGGAGCTTTTTTCAGAGGAAATAACTGCTTCAGGGGCAAAGGCAATACTTGAAGCTGCAGAGCTTGACATGGAAAAAGTAAAATCGGCATATACACTATCCAAAAGAACGGGTAAAATTGAAAATATAGTTGGATGGATGATAACCGCAATAAAGGAAGGCTATAGCGCAGCTACGCAACCAGAAGAGAGAAAATTTGATTTCGAGCAGAACGAATACAAGTTTGATGAACTGGAAAAGCAGCTTATTGATAACTGATTATAGCTTCCTTCCAAAGCCTGTTAAAAAATCATTGAAAGGATAGGCTGACAGAAAATGGGAAACTATATTGTATTTGACCTTGAATGGAATCAGGGAAACAGTATCCGTGAAAAAGAAATAAAGGAGCTCCCTTTTGAGATAATCGAAATTGGAGCAGTAAGATATGATGAGAGCAGAGTAAGAACTGGAGAATTTTCACAGCTGATAAGACCGCAGGTATATCACGAAATGCATAAAATCACTGAAAGACTTATTCATATAAGTATGAAGGATTTAGCACAAGGTGAGAGCTTCCAAAATACGGCAGAGGAATTTCTGAAGTGGTGTGGTGAGGATCCAATCTTTTGTACATGGGGGACGCTTGATCTTCCTGAACTTCAGAGAAATATGGAATATTATCATATGACTCCGCTTTCGGATAAGCCAATTAGATTTTTTGATGTTCAGAAGCTTTTTAGTATAGCGTATGAGGATGGAAAGTCGAGAAGATCACTTGAATACGCAATTGATTTTATGAATTTCGATAAGGATAAGGCGTTTCACAGAGCATTAAGCGATGCGGCCTATACCGGACAGATTTTTTCAGAGATAGATGAAAAGCTTCTTCGAAATATATCCTTTGACAGCTTTGTAACGCCTAAAGAGAAAAGACAGGAAATACATATTGTCTTTGATGACTATGCAAAATATATTTCGAGGGAATTTGAGACAAAGGAAGATCTTCTTGCAGATCCTGAGGTAATGAGCACTAAGTGCTATTTATGCCATAAGAACCTTCGAAGAAAAATAAGATGGTTTTCGCCTAACGGCAAGCATTATTATGCGGTTTCTAAATGTGATAAGCATGGGTTTATGAAGTCAAAGGTTAGGGTGAGAGTTGCCGAGGATGGAAAGGTTTATGCAGTAAAGACCAGCAAATTCATTGGAGATGACGATCTTGCACAGATTAGAACCAAGCAGGAAAGAGCAAAAATTCATCACAGAATGACGCAGGCCAAGAAGAGAAACAAAGAAGGCTGATAAAAAAGCTCCCCATCGTAAAATTCGATGAGGAGCTTTTTACAGGAAAGTGCAGCTTCGTTTTTTATTTTTAAATGCCGCGTTTCTTTATTTCACGTTTTCTTCTGCGATAACGACGTCTATCCTTTTGATTACCGGCAAAATGGTAGGTTGTTACGAAAGAATATAGGAATATAGAAATATTTACCAGTACAAAGAGTATTGCAAGCGCAAGTATTACGCCAAGAATATTTATATAAATCGTTTCGTTTCCACTGTTTCCAGAATCTTCGATAATACCTGTTGTAAAGCCTGAAGAAGTAGTTGTAAAGGATGCGGCGTCAAGGAAAGCACTTCCAACGGAAACGTCATTATATGAATAAATAATTTTGGCGACGGCGGCAGTGTCACTTTCAATGTCTTCATCTGAGAGGTCATAGCTTACCGTGGAAGTACAATCAGATAGAGAGACGTTTTGAGGAAGAGTAACGATACTGTCAGAGTTAATTGATAAAATCGCTCCTGAATTACCAAAGATATCTTCGTCTGATTCAAAAAAACCTGAGTCATCAGGAATATATGTAGTATCCTCATCTGAAACGTTAGTTTCTTTGAAGTTGTTAAAGCCATAATCAAAAAGAGCTGTTGTATCGGTGAACTGTGCTGGTGATTCTTCTTTAAGTATTACGCAAACCAGTTTCATATTTCCGCGCTGCGCACAGGTTACAAGTGTTTCACGTGCCTCGTCGGTATAACCTGTTTTACCACCGATAATTCCTTCATAGGTGATATCTCCGTTGATAAGCTTGTGTTTGTTGTGAAGGTAGAAGTCATCCGGCTGATTGGCAGTTGGAGTGAAATGATATGTTGGCGTATCGGCAATTTTACAGAGAAGCTCATTTTTGAAGAAATCACATGCAATAAGTGCAAGGTCATTTGCGCTTGTATAGTGATTTTCATTAAAAAGACCATTTGGGTTTGCAAAGTGCGAATCGGTACATCCAAGCTCTTTTGCCTTAGCATTCATAAGATCTGTAAAATCAGAAATGCTTCCGGAAACATGTTCAGCTACAGCATTTGCAACTTCATTGGCAGAGCCGACCATAATTCCGTAAAGGCAGCTTTCTAGTGACATGGATTCGCCAACGTCGATACCTATGCTTGAGCCATCTGATGGAACGGTAGATACTGCTTCACTTGAAAAAGAAACCTCTTCATCAAGATTGGAATTTTCTACGGCAAGAAGGCATGTAAGTATCTTGGTAGTACTGGCGGGATAAAGCTTTTCGTGAATGTTCTTGGAATAAAGGATTGCTCCGGAATTGACATCCATAAGAATGGCTGCTTCAGCACCGATTTGTGGGCCTTGTGGCCAGTTCTTTGTTTCATTACTTTGTATGGTAAGAGATTTGCGCTCCTCTGCTTCGGCAGCATAATCGGTAGCGGCAAGTACCGAAGGAGTTAGCGTGCTTGCAGTAATAACAACGGTTGTCAAAAATGCAGCAGCTCTTTTCCAAAGAAGGTATTTATTTGAAGGCTTAGCCTTAATGGCTTTTTTCGTGTTAATCATTTTATATAGAAGACTCCGTAAATATAATAAAATTTTGATGATAATATTATGGTAATAATACACTATTCTAAAATAAAACCATAGTTCATTCACATGCTTTTCACAAAATCCTTAGAAAATATTAATAATGTAACTATATCGTTTTGCTTTCAAATAATATACGCTTGGTGTAAAATCTGTATAAGCAAAATTAGGAATGAATATTATAGAAATATAGGGAAAACAAATGAGGCTTAGAAATATTCCGGGTGCAAGGGAAGCAATTGATGAAAATCCATATTGCATAAAAGAACCTGAGCAGTCGAAAGGAAAATGGAACGAAATATTTGGAAATGATAATCCCATATATATTGAAATAGGTATGGGAAAAGGGCAGTTTATTATTACGCTGGCAGAGAATAATCCAAAGATAAACTATGTAGGAATCGAGAAATATTCAAGTGTTATGCTAAGAGGGCTCCAAAAGCAAGCAGAACTTTCTCTTCCAAATCTTAGATTTATCAGAATGGAGGCAGAGGTAATAGACGAAGTTTTTGCACCTGAAGAGGTGGCGAAGATTTATCTGAATTTTTCGGATCCATGGCCAAAGGATAGACACGCAAAGAGACGCCTTCCTTCAAGAGAATTTTTAAGAAGGTATGACAGAATCCTAATTAAAGGCGGAGTGGTTGAGTTTAAAACTGACAACAGAGTATTATTTGATTTTGCTGTAGATGAAGTAGAACCTGCTGGTTGGAGAATTCTTGAAAAGACATATGATCTTCATAATGACGTACGTTTATGCGAAGGAAATGTGATGACAGAATATGAAGAAAAGTTCTCTAAGGCCGGAAACCCAATTTGCAAATACATTATTTGCAGATGATTCTTTTATGAAAGGAAAGAGCTGATATGGAACATATTATTACAACTGCTAATTTTCAAAAAGAGGTTCTTGAAAGTGATATGCCTGTTCTTTTGGACTTTTACGCTGATTGGTGCGGCCCGTGCAAAATGATGGGACCGGTTGTCGAGGAGCTCGCAAAGGAATATGATTCCAAGATCAAGGTTGGAAAGATAAATGTAGATGATAACCCTGAGATAGCGCAGAAATACAGAGTTATGTCTATTCCAATGTTTGGATTTTTCAAGAACGGACAGCTTGAGGATTCTGTTATTGGAGCTGTGCCGAAGGCAAATCTTGAGGAAAAAATCAAAGCACTTATTTAAGAAATACAGGTAAAGAGGGTAATTCTATTGGCAGATAAGGTTTTTGTCTTCGATGAAGACAAAGAAGAAAAACAAAATAAGAAAACAAAATCTGAAGCTGACATGATTAAAAGCGGCGACACCGGAATGATTAGCGATATCCAGATAGAGGATCCCTTTGTCTTTTTAAATGCTTCCGAAAGAGAGCAGTATATGAAGCAGATGCATAAAGAGAGCATGGATAAGCAAGCTCATAAAGACTTTGAAGAAGATGAAAGACGCCCTGATAGAGAAGATGATTTCGAAGAAGAACCGGAACAGGAAGAAGAGTCTTTAGAGGAAGATGGTTATGCAGATGATAGGGACTACGACGAAGAAGATGAGGACGAAGAGGATGGAGATGATGACGATTCCCCTTCATCAAATAAGCTCATCCGAATCATGTCGACACTAACTGGTCTTCTGATACTTATTGTAATAATTTTTATTGTAAAAATAAGAGTAGTTGATCCGATAATGGCAGGAAACGAGGATGAGCAGGTAACAGAGCTTAGTACGGATGGCGGAGAAACAATGATAACGACTACAGAGCTTAATCTTCGTTCAACGCCAAGTGCTGATGGAAGCTCAAACATCATAGCCGTTGCGCCAAAAGGGGCAACAGTAGTCAGGATGAGTGAAAGCGATGGCTGGTCAACTGTAATTTATGAAAACCAGACTTTATATTGTGCATCTAAATACCTTACAGCAGCTCAGTAAAATGAGCTGCTATTTCATGTTCGCAGAAAGCTGCTTGAGCTCTTCAAAAAGCTGCATATCTGAAGCGGAAATTTTGAGATTACTTTGTATCTTTTCGCCATCGGGCTCAGTGACAGTAATATCAATTATTGTATCCTCATGGATACCATTTGATGTAACTGCTTGGAGAAACTGTGGGAATCTTGGATGATTGCTTTGAAATTTATCCCAAATGCCTTTCATTTGGAAGATGTTCATTGGATTCATAAATATTTGCCTTTCGCTGAATTATTTATTTAGTGTCTAGAGCCTGTTTGGAATCAAGCCATTTGTAAAACCTTTCCATGCATTCGGAAAGGTTGTCATTTCTTTGACAGATTGAACCAATTTCATCATAAATATCGGCTGAAGATATTCCTGGAATTTCTTCTACGATTTGGTGCTCATATTTTGACTCTAACTCAGTATAATTCATATTTGTTAAAATGGTATTATAGAAATCTGAAACTGTCATAAAAAGGTTTGGATATTTTTTGTGAATATATTCAAACTGATCAAGAATCCATTCTCTTTTTTGAAGACAAAACAGCATATAGACAGACTCAACAAGAAGGGCAGGCTCTATTTCGTCTTGAAAAGAGCTGCTCTCATAATCCTGCAAAGTGGAGTAGTATTCACAGATATCCTGTAAAAAAGGATCTACTTTAGGGTCATCATAAAGTTTTTGTAATTCGTCAATTTTAATATTGCTCATGTTCAAATTATACCATATCATGTGTTGTATAGAGGCTAGAGAAATGAAAATAGGAATTTTTGATTCAGGGATAGGCGGACTATCTCTTTTACATGAAGCATATCACCTGCTTCCAAATGAAGAATATATTTTTTATGCAGATACTGATCACGTTCCATACGGGCTTAAATCTGTGGAAACAATCCAGGGCTATGTACTTAATATTGTGAAATTCCTTATCGAAGAGGGAGCAGATGTGGTTGTTATTGCCTGCAATACGGCTACCAGTGTAGGAGTTAAGCTCGCAAGAGAGACGTATAGCATCCCGATTCTTGGAATGGAGCCTGCAGTGAAACCTGCAGTTGAGGAAACAGAAAGCAAGCGAATAATGGTTATCGCAACGCCAATCACAGTTCGTGAGAATAAGCTTAAGTGCTTATTAAAAAGAGTCGATGGACAACACCGTGTTGATCTTCTTGCGATGCCGGAGCTTGTAACATTTGCCGAAAATGAAGAATTTGAATCAGAAAATGTAAAAAGATATCTTGAGAAACAGTTTAGCAGCTTTGATACAGCAAATTATTCGGCAATCGTGCTTGGATGTACACACTTCAATTACTTCAAATCATTGTATAAAAACTATTTTGGAAATGATCTTGAAATAATTGATGGAAATAATGGCACAATTAATCATCTTGTTGATATAATGGATTTGAAGATTTCTGACGATACAGATTCTGAGATAATATTTAGTAATACTGATGAAGTTAGAAATATGTGTTCAACAAAGTATTTTTTGTCGGGAAGAAACGTTACAGATGAGGCTACACTTGCTCATTTTATGCGTCTTCATAACCGCCTTGAAGAGATGAGAAAAGTTAGATAAAATAATTATATACAAAAATAGATTTTGAAGTTAAGCATTTTTTCATGCTTGAATTAATCAATATGATGTACTATCATAAGAGTGTGGCCACAAGATGTAGTATGTGAGCTGCACTTTTTCTCTGTGCAGTGAAATGGAGGGGTTTTAGAATGAAGATAATAAAAAGAAGCGGTGAAGAAGCATCATTTAATGGCGGGAAGATAATTGCGGCTATCAGAAAAGCCAGTGAAGAAGTAACACAGAATAAGAGACTTTCTGATGAAGAAATTGAGAGAATAGAGCATGATGTTGAGGCAGAATGCAAGAGCCTTACTCGTGCAGCAAACGTTGAGGAAATACAGGATCTTGTTGAGAATGAGTTGATGAAATCCGGCAAATACGAAATTGCGAGAAAATATATTACTTATCGATTTAGGCATGCGCTTGTTCGTAAGGCAAACACTACTGATGATAAGATTATGAGTCTTATTGAATGTAATAACGAAGAGGTAAAGCAGGAGAATTCCAATAAGAATCCTACTGTTAACAGCGTTCAGAGAGATTATATGGCCGGCGAAGTCAGCCGTGATCTTACAAGAAGATTTCTTTTACCCGAGGATGTTGTAAAGGCACATCAGGAAGGCGTAATCCACTTCCATGATTCTGATTATTTTGCACAGCATATGCATAACTGCTGTCTCGTAAATTTGGAAGATATGCTGCAAAATGGAACGGTCATTACTGAAACAATGATCGAGAGACCAAAGAGCTTTTCTACAGCATGTAATATTGCAACACAGGCAATTGCGCAGATTGCAAGTTCACAGTATGGCGGACAGAGTATAACTCTTTCACATCTGGTTCCTTTTGTAGATGTTTCAAGACAGAAGTTTAGACGTTCTGTTGCGCAGGAATTTAAAGACGCAGGAATGGAAGCAACACAGGAGCAGATAAAAGAAATTGCTGAAATGCGTGTTAAGGAAGAAATAAAGCGCGGAGTTCAGGTTATTCAGTATCAGGTCATTACACTTATGACAACAAATGGACAGGCTCCGTTTATTACAGTATTTATGTATTTGGATGAGGTCCCTGAGGGACAGCTTCGAGATGATCTTGCAATGGTTATCGAAGAGATGCTTAAGCAGAGAATTATCGGAGTAAAGAATGAAAAGGGCGTTTTGATAACACCTGCTTTTCCAAAGCTTATTTATGTTCTTGATGAAGATAATATTACAGAGGACAGTAAATATTGGTATTTGACAAGACTTGCAGCTAAGTGCACAGCAAAGAGAATGGTTCCTGATTATATTTCTGCAAAGAAGATGAAGGAATATAAATATGGTGATGTATATCCATGTATGGGTTGCCGTTCATTCCTTACTCCTGATAGAGAAGGACTTGGTGAGAATGGAAAGCACAAGTATTATGGAAGATTCAACCAGGGCGTCGTAACACTTAATCTTGTAGATGTTGCATGTTCATCAGGAAAAGATGAGAAGAAGTTCTGGGAGCTTATGGAAGAAAGATGTGAGCTTTGCAAGAAGGCACTTATGTGCAGACATGACAGACTTCTTGGAACACCATCAGATGTTGCACCTATTCTTTGGCAGTATGGAGCACTTGCCCGCTTGAAGAAGGGTGAGACTATTGATAAGCTTCTTTTTAATAATTATTCAACAATATCACTTGGTTATGCAGGCCTTTGTGAATGCACAAGATATATGAAGGGCGTTTCTCATACAGATGCTGCAGGCAAGGAGTTTGCACTTAAGGTTATGCAGTTCATGAATGACAAGTGTAATGAATGGAAGCAGGATACCAATATTGCCTTTAGTCTTTATGGAACACCACTTGAGTCTACTACCTACAAGTTTTCAAAGTGCCTTCAGAAGCGTTTTGGTATAATTGAAGGAGTAACAGATAAGAATTATATTACAAATAGCTACCATGTTCATGTAACTGAGAAGATTGACGCATTTACAAAGCTTAAGTTCGAATCTGAATTTCAGGCTCTTTCACCGGGAGGAGCAATCAGTTATGTAGAAGTACCAAATATGATGAACAATATAGATGCGGTTCTTAGTGTTATGCAGTACATCTATAACAATATCATGTATGCGGAGCTTAATACCAAGAGCGATTATTGTCAGTGCTGTGGATACACAGGAGAAATCCAAATTGTTGAGGATGATGACAAGAAGCTTGTATGGGAATGCCCGAACTGTGGCAACAGAGATCAGAATACGATGAACGTTGCAAGAAGAACTTGCGGATATATCGGAACACAGTTCTGGAATCAGGGAAGAACGCAGGAAATAAAAGAAAGAGTATTGCATCTGTAAGAGAGAGTATTTATAGTAATTAACAAATAAGGTCGGAGCTTTTGATTTTATATCAAAAGCTCCTTTTGCCCTAAGAAATACATTAGGAAAGAGAGGAACGTCATGAACTACGGTGAGATAAAAGAGACTGACATTGCTGATGGTAAGGGTGTAAGGGTTTCGCTTTTCGTTTCAGGTTGCACGCATCATTGTAAGGGCTGCTTTAATGAGCCTACGTGGGATTTTGGATATGGACAGCTATATACTGGTGAAACTGAAGAGAAGATTCTTAAAGCACTAGAGCCTGACTACATCGCAGGATTTACGCTTCTTGGAGGGGAACCATTTGAACCTGATAATCAGAGAGTTCTTGTTGAACTTTTAAGGAAGGTCAGAGCAAAATATCCAAATAAAAATGTCTGGGCGTATTCTGGATATCTTTTTGACAAAGAGCTTCTTGAAGAGAGCAGGGCAAGATGTGAAGCGACAGATGAAATGCTTTCGCTAATTGATGTTTTGGTCGATGGAGAGTTTATGCTTGATAAGAAGGACCTTGGCTTGGAATTTAGAGGTTCATCAAATCAGAGACTGATTGATGTTCAGAAATCACTTAAGAACGGCTCTGTAGTACCGATGGAGCTGTAAGATTAAGAGTTTTAAGAAGCTGCTTGACATAAAACGGTTTAGTTATTACAATCGGAGATAACATTTTATGAGGCTATGAAAAGGATTAGTAGCTTGTAAGTCACTTCAGAGAGGAAACGGGTGGTGAAAGTTTCCGTGATGAAAAGCGAACCTGCCTTGGAGCTCTGTATGAAAATACGGCGTAACCGGCGTTAACGGAAAGTTGAGTGAAATTCGCTATAAGCGAACTTAAATAGGGTGGTACCGCCGAAGGCCTTCGGTCCCTGTATAGTAATATGCAGGAGCTGGGGACCTTTTTTTATATCTAATAAGGGAACATCATCAGCGGCATTCCTGCAAAAACCAAATGGAGCAGATGCATGGAAAGGAAAAAGCTATGGCACAAAACGACAAGAACAATGGAAAAAAGCTTGTGTCTGAAATCACATCGATGGATGAAGATTTCACACAGTGGTTTACAGATGTATGTATTAAGGCAGGACTTATCAGCTATTCAAACATTAAAGGATTTATGGTTTATAAACCGGCAGGTTATGCAATCTGGGAGCTTATTCAGCAGCATCTCGATGCCAGATTTAAGGCTACCGGTGTTCAGAATGTATATCTTCCAATGTTTATACCTGAATCTCTTCTTGATAAGGAGAAGGATCACGTTGAGGGATTTGCTCCGGAAGTAGCATGGGTTACAAAGGGAGGACTTGAGGATCTTACTGAGAGATTTTGCGTAAGACCTACATCAGAGACTCTTTTCTGCGATTATTATAAGGGAGAAATTCATTCATATAAGGATCTTCCGCAGGTATGTAATCAGTGGTGTTCTGTAGTTAGATGGGAAAAGGAAACAAGACCGTTTCTTCGTTCACGTGAATTCCTGTGGCAGGAGGGACATACCGCACATGCTACTATGGAAGAGGCTGAAGAGAGAACAAGACAGATGCTTCAGGTTTATTCTGATTTCTGCGAGGAGGATCTTGCGCTTCCTACAATAAAGGGCCAGAAGACAGATAAAGAGAAATTTGCAGGCGCTGAGTCAACATATACTATTGAGGCACTTATGCATGATGGCCGTGCGCTTCAGTCCGGAACCAGCCACAATTTTGGAGACGGATTTGCAAAGGCATTTGGAATTCAGTATGCAGGTAAGGATAATCAGCTTCATTATGTTTGTCAGACATCATGGGGAATGACAACCAGAATAATTGGTGCGCTTATCATGGTACACGGTGATAATTCAGGACTCGTGCTTCCTCCAAAGATAGCTCCAACACAGGTAATGGTTATTCCAATCCAGCAGAAGAAGGAAGGAGTTCTTGAGGCTGCAAAGGGTATAGAAGGAAAGCTTAAGGATCTTAGAGTTAAGACTGACGATTCCGATAGAAGTCCGGGATTTAAGTTTGCTGATCAGGAAATGAGAGGAATTCCGCTTAGAATCGAGATTGGACCAAAGGATCTTGAAAACGGTAAGTGCGTACTTGTTCGCCGTGATACGAGAGAAAAGGTTGAATGTGCTATTGAAGACGTTGAAAGCACAGTCAAAGCACTTCTTGATCAGATTCAGAAGGATATGTATGCTAAGGCTAAGGCTCATCTTGACAGCCATACGTTCACTGCATCAACTACTGAGGAGTTTGAAGAAGACTTTAAGGAAACAAAGGGCTTTGTAAAGGCTATGTGGTGTGGAGACAGAGCTTGCGAAGAGAAGATAAAAGAGAAATATAATGTAACGAGTCGTTGTATTCCATTTAAACAAGAGCAGATTTCAGGCACCTGTGTATGCTGCGGAAAACCTGCTAAGAAAATGGTATACTGGGGCAGAGCGTACTAAACCGCGAAAGGACTTCCTTTATTGGAGGTCCTTTTTCTTTAATTTAAAGAGATTTTGATATATTATATGAATATGGAAATATTTGAAGAAGGATTACAAAATCAAATAAAAATTAATATGCCCGAGAATGCACGAAAGATATTAAACGTGATTCATTCTGCGGGCTTTGAGGCGTATGTTGTCGGAGGGTGCGTTCGAGATTCAATTCTTGGGAGAGCGCCGGAAGACTGGGATATTACGACAAGTGCAAAGCCCCAGCAGATAAAGACTCTTTTTAAAAGAACTATTGATACAGGCATCGAGCATGGCACAGTAACGGTAATGATTGGAAAAGAAGGCTTCGAGATTACCACATATAGGATAGATGGAAGCTATGAGGATAATAGACATCCCAGTGATGTGAGCTTTACTTCAAGTCTTGAGGAAGACCTTCAGCGAAGAGATTTTACGATAAATGCTATGTGCTACAATGAAGAGACTGGACTGGTAGATATGTATGGCGGCATGCATGATATCAGAGAGAGAACTATAAGATGCGTTGGTGATCCTGTAAAAAGATTTGGTGAAGACGCGCTTAGAATAATGAGGGCAGTCCGCTTTAGTGCGCAGCTGGATTATTCAATCGAGGAAGCTACAAGAAAGGCAATTGTAACGCTTGCGCCAACGCTTAAAAAAATTAGTGCTGAGAGAATTCAGACAGAGCTAACTAAGCTTATTGTTTCAAAGCATCCGGAAAAGCTGATGGACTGCTATAAAATGGGAATAACAAATATAATTCTTCCTGAACTGGACAAATGTATGGATACTATGCAAAACCATCCGCATCATATGTATAATGTTGGTGAGCATATTATAGTATCGGTTTCTAACATTCGTGCCGATAAAATACTTAGATACACAATGCTTTTTCATGATATTGCAAAGCCGGAATCTCTTTTTATAGATGAAGCAGGGATACATCATTTCCATGGTCACCCGGCAAAAGGTGCCGAGATGGCAGAGAGAATCATGAAGAGGCTCAAGTTTGATAAAATCACAATGAACAGAGTGTGCAATTTGGTAAGGCATCACGATATTTTGATGGGAGAAGACATTACAGCATATTCTGTAAGAAAAGCAGTGTACAAGATTGGAGAAGAGGATTTTCCTCTGATCTTTGAAATAAAAGATGCTGATATCATGGCGCAGAGCCTTTATCAGCGTGATGAGAAGTTGGGCGCTGTAAATAAAATGAGAGAAATCTATAGGGAAGTTGTAGATAAAGGAGATTGTTTATCGCTAAAGTCTTTAGCGGTTCATGGAAGAGACCTTATAGAAGTAGGAGTAAAGCCGGGCAAGGAAATTGGAAGCATATTAAATGCGATGCTTATGGATGTTTTAAAAAATCCGGAGCATAATAACGCTACTTACCTGCTAGGCGATGCAAATTTTGGGAGATTTGCAGTTAAGGAGGGATAACCATGACGAAAAGATTCAGAGCGGGACTATCAGTTTATTTATCAGTGATGGTTTTAGGAACGGTGAATTTTGCGGGAGTGCCGCAGATGTATGCCAGTGAGGCGTCTACGCAAAGCGGCAATAATAGTGTTTCACTTCTTGGACGTTTCGATTCGTCTGATACCGGAGCAGTTAGAGAAATAAATACTGATAATAAAACTATTTCATTTAGAAATCATGATACCGGAAAGGATTATACACTTTCCTATGACAATACCTCGCTTATTTATGATAAATATGGGAGAGCGATTTCGGCAAGCCTTCTTGAGGCTGGAACGGTTGTAAATATCACTTTTCTAAAAAGCACTAAGCACTTGAATTCACTTATTGAATCCGATGAAGCATTTTCATATGAAAATGTTACAAATCCAAATTTGGTGAGCGCTGATGGGGCAGTAACAATTAATGGCAATACTTTAAGCATTGACTCCGACACGCTGATTACGGCAGATGGTAAAACACTTATTCCGGAAGATATTGTAAATGATGATACTATAAGGGTTTGCGGAATAGGACATGAGATATATAGTGTTACCGTCACGAAGGGACATGGATATGTCAGTCTTTCAGATGAGAAGGTTGGAACAAAATCTTTGGAGGGAGCCTGGATTGAGGTCGGTAACAAAGCAATAAATCGCATTACAGATAAGACACTTGTAAGTGCTCCAGAAGGTGATTATACTCTTCGAATCGTTGGAGACGGAGTAGATTATTCACAGGATATTTCTATAGAAAGAAATAAAGAGACGGTTGTAGACGTCAGTTCAATCACAATAGCTGAACCTGAAACAGGAGAGGTGACTTTTAGAACTATCCCTGAAGATGCTGACGTATATATTAATGGTGAAAAAGTTTTAACTGATGTTCCGCTAGAATATGATTATGGTTATTACAAGCTAGAAGCAAGAGCAGATGGATACGAGACTATTGAGAAGACGCTGAGAATAGGTCAGCCATCGGCAGTCATTGCTCTTAGTCTGGTAGAATCAGATAGTAACAGCTCTTCTTCAGAAATAGATGAAAGCAGTACAGATTATTCAGAAATAAGCAGTACTGCGGCTACGGCAAAGACAGCTGATAATAGTGGAAGTAGCTCTGGCGGAAATATCTATAAGAACCAGGCAACTGGTACGACTTCAGCTTCAACTGCCTCTACTACTACTTCGGCAGCTGCACTGGCAGCTTACAGTGTTTATGTTGATGCACCTGAGAAGGCAGAGCTATATGTGGATGGCTCTTATATTGGAATAGTTCCTGCGCATTTTACCAAGGTTTCAGGAACGCATACAGTCACACTAAAAAGAGAAGGCTATGTAACTAAAAGCTACACAATTACTGTTGATACGAAGCTTATTGATAAAACATTCTCATTCCCAGATCTTGTAAAAGAATCATCAAGTTCGTCAGCTTCTTCGTCATCTTCATCAAGTGCGGCATCATCTTCGTCATCGGCTTCATCCGCTTCGTCGTCTGCTTCGTCGTCTGCTTCGTCTTCGCCAGATGCTTCAAGCGATAGCAGTACGAATTCTGGAGACTCGGGAAGTACAGCGGATAGTTCTTCGGATTCATCGACATCAAAGAGTGACTCTGAAGGCTCCTCAAATACGGAGAAATCAAGCACTGAAGGAGCATCAAATAACAGCAGTACGGGAAGCGAAACTGAGTAAATTATTAATTTTAACTAAAATTTGCTAAAAAGAGGCTCAAAATGGCGTAATATCAAGGCTTTTTCTTGACAAAGTACGAAAAAAAGTTTATAAGTGAATATAGGTGTTTAAATAACAAAAACACCATAAAAAAGATACTTACTATCATATTAGGAGGAATTCCAAATGAACAAGACAGAATTAGTAGCAGCTATTGCTGATCAGGCAGGATTATCCAAGAAGGATGCCGAGAAGGCTGTTAAAGCTTTCACTGAGACAGTATCTAAGGAATTAAAGAAAAAGGGAAAGGTTCAGCTTGTTGGCTTCGGTACATTCGAAGTTTCTAAGAGAGCAGCTAGAACAGGAAGAAACCCTCAGACAGGCAAGGAAATGAAGATCGCAGCATCTTTTGCTCCTAAGTTTAAGGCTGGTAAGGCTTTAAAGGATCTTGTTAATAAGAAATAATTTATTACGGATTATTAAGACCTGCAGAGTTTTCTGCAGGTCTTTGTTAATTAATGACGGAATTATACCGATATATTATTATAGTAAGGAAAGAGAATTTTATGCGTTTAGACAAATACCTTAAAGTAACAAGACTAATCAAAAGAAGAACAGTAGCAAATGATGCCTGCGATGCAGGGCGTGTACAGATAAATGGAAGACCTGCAAAGGCAAGTACTGATGTTAAGATAGGTGATAAGCTTTCAATTCAATTCGGAAATAAAGACGTGAATGTAGAAGTGCTTGATGTTCAGGAAACAATTCATAAGGAAGATGCAGCAGAACTTTTCAGATATATTTGACACTATAATATTAAGAAATTAAAATGATAGTATAATAGTGTAAAGGGTGAGTGTGATAGAAACTAATGGCAAAGCCAAGATACAGGAGACATAGATACAACAGAGCCGGTGTATTTTTTGCGGTGGTGGTAGTATTGATCCTGATGGTTGCTGTGTCCGTCAAGAGCGTAAGTCTGATGACCAAAGAAAAGGAGTATCAGGCGAGAGAAGATCAGCTTCAGGCTCAGATTGATGAGGAAACACAGAGAACTGAGGAAATCAACGACTTTGAGAAATATACTCATACCAAGAAGTATATTGAAGATATTGCAAAGGAAAAGCTTGGACTTGTTTATCCAGGTGAAATAATCTTTAAGAACGAAAATGCCAACTAGATGCAGACTTGCACAGTATATGCAGATCTGCATCTTTATTATTGCAAAGCATCGAGGAAATGATGGTCGATCTTTTTGAAAAAGTCCAGAGATATATTACTTATAACAAAATGATTGAAAAGGGTGATAAAATTCTTGCAGGCGTATCAGGTGGAGCTGATTCGACCTGCCTTCTTGTTATTCTTGGAGAAATGAAAAGACAAGGAATGATTGACCTAGCTGTAGTACATATAAATCACCTTATTAGAAGTGATGCTTCTGATGATGCAAATTATGTGAAAAAGCTCTGTGATGAACGAAACATTCATTTTTATCTTGAAGAAATAAATATCAGTGCAATGGCAAAAGAGCTTTCACTTACAGAGGAAGAGGCCGGAAGGCAGGCGAGATATCAGACATTTGAAAAGACAGCAAAACAGATTGGCGCAAATAAAATCGCTGTTGCGCATAATTTAAACGATAAGGCTGAAACGATGCTTCTTAACGTATTTAGAGGCAGCGGGCTTCATGGAGCAGCAGGTATAAGACCTATTCGGGATAATATTGTCAGACCGCTTCTAGGAACAACAAGAAGTGAAATTGAGCAGTACCTGCAGCAAAAAAATATTTCTTTTCAGACGGATTCAACCAACCTAGAGGATGAGCATACAAGAAACAGGATAAGGCATAATATTCTTCCGGTTGCTCAAAGAGAAGTTAATGCGCAGGCAATAAGACATATTTGCAATACGGCAGATGACATAGCTGCTGCAGATGAATTTATTACAGAATATGCAAAGGGTGCATACGAAAGATGCCTATGCGTTTCTGATAAATGTATGACAGATGCCGATCCTGGAAATGATATTAGTAGTGGAAGCAGTAGAATTTGTTTTGATTTAAAGCTCTTTTTACAGGAAAAAGAAATAATAAGAAGCCGGATGCTGCTTATGGCACTTAGTAAGCTGACACCGCATAATAAGGATATTACAAAGAGACATATTGAACTGATATCTTCGCTTACGGAGAGCATGGATGGGAGTAGCAAGTGTTCTCTTCCATATGGAATTGAAGCTCAAAGGCAGTATGACAGGCTGATTATTTATAGAAAAGAGATCCATGCAGATGAAGATTTTGATGAAATAGAAATTTCTTTTGATGCAAATTCAGGTGGATACTGGTGCGGATTTGTTCCGGGAACCGGGAAAATAGAAGCACAGATTATTGAATATGGGGCGGATAGGAAAATCCCAACAAGCAGATATACTAAATGGTTCGATTATGATAGAATACAAGAATCATTGAGGTTTAGGGTCAGAATGACCGGGGATTATCTGATGTGTTCAAGAGATAATGACGCAAGACAATCTTTAAAAAAATATATGATCAATGAAAAAATTCCTGAACAAATCAGGAATTCTATGTATGTTCTTGCGGATGGGAGTCATATTATGTGGGTTCCCGGCTATAGAACAAGCTGTTACTATTATGTTGACGAGAATACCAGACATATTCTCGAAATTAGATTAATTGATGGAGGCAAATGATGTCTGAAAGTGTACGTGTATTATTAACAGAGCAGGAAGTGGATGAGAGAATCAAGAAGCTTGGAGAGCAGATTAGCAAGGATTATGAAGGAAAGAGTGTTCACCTTGTATGTGTTCTTAAGGGCGGAAGCTTTTTTATGTGCGAACTTGCAAAGAGAATTACGGTTCCTGTATCGATAGATTTTATGTCGGCTTCAAGCTATGGCGGAGATACAAAGTCAAGCGGAGTAGTTAAGATTGTTAAGGATCTCGATGAGCCATTAAAGGATAAGAATGTTCTTATTGTAGAAGACATTGTTGATTCAGGAAGAACACTTAGCTATCTTATCAAGATGCTCGGAGACAGAGGACCTTCTAGTATTAAGCTTTGTACACTTCTAGATAAGCCTGAAAGACGAGTTACAGATGTAAAGGTTGATTATACTGGATTTGAAATCCCTGATGAATTTGTAGTAGGCTATGGTCTTGATTATGATCAGAAGTATCGTAACCTGCCTTATATCGGTGTGGTTGAATTTGACTGAATTGATAGTACTATCGGAGGGAAGTTTAATTGAAACAAAATAGACATATCAGTTTTTATTTTGGCATAGTAATTATTTTGCTGCTTCTTGTTGCTTTCTTTGAATACAGCAAAGATTTTCTCGGTTCATCGCAGGATGTATATACAATTGGACAGCTTGAGAGGGATCTTGAGAATGACAAGGTTCAGACGGCTGTTGTCATGCCAAATAACGAGACGCCTACAGGTGCTGTCAGAGTTGAATATAAGGATGATTCACAGGAAATTCTTTATGTAACAGATGTTGCTGACGCAGAGGATCTTCTTGCAAAATATAATATTGAACCTGAGGTAAGAGATATTCCAGGAGAAAACTGGCTTGCAAATTGGATCTTACCGATGGCGATAATAATCGTTGTATGTGTATTTCTTTTCTCAGCACTTGGAAATGCTCAGCAGCAGTCAGCAGGCGGAAACCGGATGATGAATTTCGGGAAGAGCCGTGCGAAGATGTCGGTGGCTGAGGATAATAAGGTAAAGCTGACAGATGTTGCAGGACTTGATGAGGAAAAGGAACAGCTTGCGGAAATTATTGCTTTTCTTGAAAATCCAGAGAAATTTACTAAAGTCGGAGCAAGGATTCCAAAGGGTGTACTTCTCGAAGGTGCTCCCGGAACAGGAAAGACTCTTCTTGCAAGGGCGGTTGCAGGAGAAGCAGGAGTTCCATTCTTTAGTATTTCGGGCTCGGATTTCGTTGAAATGTTCGTAGGTGTGGGCGCTTCTCGTGTTCGTGATCTTTTTGAAGAGGCCAAGAAGAATTCACCTTGTATAATTTTTATCGATGAAATAGATGCTGTTGCAAGAAGAAGAGGAACCGGAATGGGCGGCGGTCATGATGAGAGAGAGCAAACACTCAATCAGCTGCTTGTTGAAATGGACGGATTTGGTGTAAATGAAGGCATTATAGTAATGGCAGCAACAAACCGTGTTGATATTCTTGATCCTGCTATTATGAGACCCGGAAGATTTGACAGAAAGATTACGGTAAGCAGACCTGATATAAAGGGCAGGCAGGAGATTCTAAAGGTTCACGCCAAGAATAAACCTCTTGCTGATGATGTTGATTTAAAACAGATAGCACAAACTACAGCTGGGTTTACCGGCGCAGATCTTGAAAATCTTCTTAATGAATCGGCTATAAATGCAGCTATGGAAGATAGAAGCTATATTAAACAGAATGATATCAAGAAAGCATTTGTACAGATTGGAATTGGAACAGAGAAGCATAGCAGAATAATTTCTGATGAAGAAAAGAGAATAACTGCCTTCCATGAATCTGGTCATGCTATTTTATTCCATGTTCTTCCTCATGTTGGACCTGTATATTCAGTTAGTATCATCCCTACCGGAAATGGCGCAGCAGGATATACTATGCCGCTTCCTGAAAAGGACGAAATGTTTCTTACAAAGAAGAAGATGCTTGAAGAAATCATGGTTGATCTTGGTGGCAGAATCGCTGAGGAAATCGTTCTTGATGATATTACAACCGGAGCATCTAATGATATTCAGAAGGCTACTTCTATGGCAAGACATATGGTTACCCGTTATGGTATGAGTTCAGCAATTGGCGCAGTGAACTATGACGAAGAGGAAGAGGATGTATTTATCGGATATGATATAGCTCATTCCAAAAAGCACAGTGAGCTGATGTCGGGCGAGATAGACAGAGAAGTAAAGGTAATCATTGATAAGTGTTATCAGAAAGCAAAGGAAATAATACTTGAATATGAAGATGTTCTTAATAAGAGCGCAGATCTTCTTATCGAGAAAGAAAAGATTTCACGTGAAGAATTTGAAGCACTATTTACCGAAGAAAAGCCGGTAGTTGATGTTTCTGCAATTGAGATATAGAAGGTGGTTTCGAACTAATTTGTGCAACTTTCACAAAATGGGGGCATCCAATTTAGCAATTTTGTGAAAGCTGAGTATTTACGAATAAATGGGTGAATGATACTATACTTCTTGTAACCCCCCAATATATTATATAGTTTTTTGCTATACCCCATAAGAAAGAAATACCTTCTCTAAAAAGACAGCTCTCCCAAAGCTGTCTTTTTTGCATTAATAAATGAATTAAGGCCAAAGAAAGCGGAATTAAAAAAATAAAAAGTTGTACTAAAATATGATAATGCGCTATAATGTGTTCAGATTTGATTATTGATAATTATTTGTCATGAAAGGATGGAAAAGATTATGCCATTAGTTACTACGACAGAGATGTTTAAGAAAGCTTACAACGGAGGATACGCTGTCGGCGCATTCAACGTAAACAACATGGAAATAGTTCAGGCTATTACAGAGGCTTGTAACGAGCTTCATTCTCCTGTTATTCTTCAGTGCTCAGCAGGTGCTAGAAAGTATGCACAGCAGGCTTACCTTAAGAAGCTTGTTGAGGCTGCAGTTGAGTCTACTGATATTCCGATTGCTCTTCATCTTGATCACGGTGCAGATTTCGAAATCTGTAAGGATTGTATCGATGGAGGATTTACTTCAGTTATGATCGATGGTTCTTCAAAGTCATATGAAGACAACATCGCTGTTTCTAAGAAGGTTGCTGATTATGCTCATGATAAGGGCGTTGTTGTTGAGGCAGAGCTTGGAACACTTTCAGGAGTAGAGGATGATGTTCAGGTTTCAGCTGAGAATGCTCAGTACACAGATCCTGATCAGGTTGTTGATTTCGTAAATAGAACACATGTTGATTCACTTGCAATCGCAATTGGAACAAGCCATGGTGCTTTTAAGTTCAAGCCAGGTGTTGAGCCACACATCCGTCTTGATATTCTTGAAGAGATCGTTGAGAAGCTTCCTGGTTTCCCTATCGTTCTTCATGGTTCTTCATCAGTTCTTCCTAAGTACGTTAAGATCATTAACGACAATGGTGGAAAGTTACAGGATGCAGTTGGTATTCCTGAAAGTCAGCTTCGTGATGCAGCTAGAAGCGCAGTTTGTAAGATCAACATCGATTCAGATCTCAGACTTGGAATGACAGCAGGTATCAGAGAGCACATGATGGCTCATCCTGATCACTTTGATCCTAGACAGTATTGTGCTGATGGCCGTTCATATGTTAAGGAAATTGTTCATGACAAGATTCTTAATGTTCTTGGTTCTAACGAGCAGGCTTAATTTATCCAATACTTATCTATAAAACTTTCCCCGGACGAATTATTTTTTCGTCCGGGGTTTCTTTTTTATATAGAAAAATTGAAAAGAGTTATTCGAGAAAAAAGATAAATAATGGTATCATATATATATGTTGAAAAAGTTGGTGTGAAAGGTTTGGCCATTTTATGCATAACGAATTAACCAGAAAAGATATTGAGGATATGGAAGCCGAAATTGAGAACAGAAAGGTTGTTGTCAGAAAAGAGCTTCTTGAGCATGTTAAGGAAGCCAGGGCACAGGGAGATCTAAGCGAGAACTTTGAGTACTATGCTGCTAAGAAAGCCAAGAATCAGAATGAAAGCAGAATTAGATTCTTAGAGAGAATGATTAAGACGGCAGAAGTAATAGATGATAATACATCAGAAGATCAGGTCGGAATGAATAAGACTGTTACTGTAAGGGTAGAGGAAGATCAGACTACTGAGGTATATAAAATTGTAACCACAATGCGTGGTGATTCGCTAAAGGGACTGATAAGTATAGAATCACCGCTCGGGAAGGCTCTTCTTGGACATAAAGTTGGAGACAAAATTTCAATAAAGGTAAACGACGCATATAGCTATGACGTTACTGTTTTATCAATTGAAAACACAGGTCTGACAGAGGAGGACAGGATAAGAGATTTCTGATAGCAGTCTATGGTGTCTTTTTACCCTTGCACAGAGCTTGTAAATGCACACAAAGAATGGAGGAAAGTAAATGCATACATTTCAGGAAGTAAAGTATGATGAAATTTCAACTGATCCATACAGAGTCAGTGATAACAGATGGATGCTCGTAACTTCAGTAAACGGTGATAAGGTAAATATGCTTACAGCATCATGGGGAGGCTCCGGTGTCATTTGGGGTAAGAGATGTGCGTTTATATTTATTCGGAAAAGCAGATATACAAGAGAGTTTATTGAAGCTTCAAATGTCTTTTCACTTTCTTTTCTTAATCAAGAAAAGTATCACGGTGCAATGAAGTATATTGGAACTGTGTCAGGAAGAAATGAAGATAAGCTTGCAGAATCACGTCTTTCTATTGGTTATGATAAAGAAATTCCATATATCGATGAGGCGGAGTTTGTCATGGAATGCAGAGTGCTATACAAGCAGGAAATGGGAGAAACGGGGTTCCTGATACCTGAGTACATTTCAAAGTTCTACCCTGATAAGGATTTTCATGTATTATACATTGGTGAAATAGAAAAAATGATTGCTAGATAAAATTTACAATACATATACAAAGGCTCTATCCATTACGCGATAAACGTTGTGGGTAGAGCCTTTTTTACGCTTTGAAAATTTTGCCAAGTCTTTACATTAATTTGACGTATGAATGGAAGTGGATTTTACAGAGGGAATGTAAGATGTATTTTGTAAAC
Organism: uncultured Butyrivibrio sp.; assembly: GCA_964549585.1. Lineage (GTDB taxonomy): Bacteria > Bacillota > Clostridia > Lachnospirales > Lachnospiraceae > Butyrivibrio. The sequence goes on from CAZJWA010000002.1 coordinate 40,235, forward strand.
AAATGAAATAAGAAAAGAAAAAAGGAAGACAAAAAGGAGATTATTATGAGAAAGAAATTATTAGCAGGAATCATGGGAGTTGTTATGGCTGCAAGCCTTGCAGGATGTGGAACTTCTACAGATACAACAGCAACTACTGAAGATACAACAGCGCAGGCAAGCACTGAAGAAGCTGCTGCAGCACAGAGTACAGTAGCCGATACTGCAACAGATACTACCAATACAAATTTGACTGGAACAGTTACAATGGCAGGCTCAACATCAATGGAAAAGCTTGCAAACTCTGTTGCTGAGGCTTTTATGGCAAAGTATCCCGGAGTATCAGTAACAGCTGAATTTACAGGATCATCTGCAGGAATTGAGTCACTTGTAGCAGGAAGCGTTGATATAGGAAACTCATCTAGAGATTTAAAGGATGATGAGACAGCAGAAGGCTGTGTTCAGAACGTTGTTGCAATCGATGGAATAGCAGTTGTAACAGATACAGCAAATACAGCAGTAGATGTGACAAAGGATCAGCTTATTGGAATTTACACTGGTGAAATAACAAACTGGAATGAGGTCGGTGGACCAGACGAGGCAATCGTAGTAATTGGACGTGAGGCAGGTTCCGGAACGCGTGGAGCATTTGAAGAGCTTTTGGATATTGCTGATAAGTGTGCTTATGCCAATGAACTTGATTCAACAGGAGCTGTTATGGCGAAAGTAGCAGCAACACCTGGATCAATTGGTTATGTATCACTTGACGTAGTTGATGATACTGTAAAGGCACTCACACTTGATGGTGTTGAAGCAACTGAGGCAAACATCAAAGCTGGTAGCTATCTTCTCAGCAGACCATTCGTAATGGCAACTATGGGCGATATCTCATCACAGAGTGAGGCTGTACAGGAATTCTTCAAATATCTTTCAAGTGATGAAGGTAAAGCAGTAATTAAGGGCGCAGGACTTATCACAGTAGACTGAGTAGAATAAAAATAACAGTTGATTTTAAAATATGCAGGGGCATGCAAGAATTCATGTCCCTGCATATAGCTACATAATCGGTAGAATCATGAATTATGATAACCGTCTGTAGTATGGAGATATCAAGATGGATGCGAAAGCTTTACAATTGGAAAATGACTTTGAAGGGAAGACAACACATTATTCTATAATCGGTTCCAGAAAATCAAAATCCGTAATAGAAAAAACAGCGAGAATAAATTTTCTGGTATGTGCAATAGTGTCTGTTGCAGCTGTATTTTCAATAACATTTTACATGATATTAAATGGAACTCCTGCACTGTTTAAGGTTGGAATAAAAGAAATACTATTTGGAAATACCTGGGCGCCAACAGCAGCAAATCCTCAGTATGGAATCTTATATGTAATCCTTACATCTATAGTAGGAACCTTTCTTGCTATTTTGATAGGAGTACCAATAGCTGTACTCACGGCAGTTTTCATTTCTGAGGTGGCATCAAAAGAGGTATCACCGATATACGCACATACTGTTGAACTACTAGCTGGGATTCCATCAGTTATTTATGGCCTTTTGGGAATAATGATACTAAATCCGCTCATGTATAAACTGGAGTTGGCATTGTTTAAGGGATCAACTACGCACCAGTTCACAGGTGGATCTAATCTGATATCGGCTGTTCTAGTTCTTGCGGTTATGATTCTTCCAACAGTAATTACAATAAGCGAGTCATCGCTTAAGGCTGTTCCACGAAATTTGCGTGAAACATCGCTTGCTCTTGGAGCAACTAAACTTCAGACGATTTTCAAAGTAGTGATTCCGGCAGCAAAGTCAGGAATAATGACGGCGATAGTTCTAGGAGTTGGAAGAGCACTTGGAGAAGCTATGGCAATAACACTTGTTTCAGGAAGTTCAGTGAATATGCCGCTCCCATTTAATTCGGTAAGATTTCTAACGACTGCTATAGTAAGCGAGATGGGTTATGCAGCTGATACTCACAGAGAGGTACTCTTTACAATCGGGCTTGTCTTATTTGTATTTATTATGTTAATTAATGGCACCCTTCAGCTGATACTTGTAAAGGGAGGAAAAGACAATGATTAATGCGGCGCAGCTCCAGATGGAAAGAGTATCTGATTTTGAAGTAAAGGAAAGAGAAAGAAACTCCAGTCTTTCGCGTAAGGGCATCAGGTTGAAAGAACTAATAGAATACTTTTTCATATATCTTTCAGCAGCAATTTCAATACTTATACTGGTTGGAATAATAGGCTATGTATTTATTAAAGGGTATAAAACAATAAGTCTTAGCTTTTTGACAACAGTAACGAGCGCACTTAAAGGAACTACAGGAATAGCGGGAAATATTATCAACACACTGTACATAATTGGTATTACACTGGTTATTTCTGTCCCGATTGGAATAGGAAGCGCAATATATTTAAATGAATATGCCGGAAAAGGGAAAATAGTTAATGTAATAGAATTTACAACGCAAACATTGTCGGGAATTCCTTCTATAATATTTGGTTTGTTTGGCATGGTATTTTTTGGAACAACACTTCACATGGGATATTCAATAATGACAGGTTCACTTACGCTTGCAATAATGGTGCTTCCTTTAATTACCAAAAATACGCAGGAAGCGCTTAAGTCAGTTCCTGAAAGCTATAGGATGGGCGGACTAGGAATAGGTGCTACCAAGTGGTACATGATTAGAACAATACTTCTCCCGTCTGCAATGCCTGGAATTGTAACAGGAATCATACTTGCGATAGGAAGGATAGTTGCCGAATCTGCGGCACTTCTTTTTACAGCAGGAAGTGGATACGGACTGCCGGCAAGTGCTTCTGGATATTTATCTAAAATAATGGAATCAGGCGGAACGCTTACAATACAGCTATATTTGTCTATGTCGAAGGGACAATATGATGTAGCGTTTGGAATAGCTACAGTGCTTTTGGTTATAGTACTGATTATTAACATGCTGACAAGGGTTCTGGCAAGTAAACTTGATGTCACCAAGCAAAGGTAAGGGATATGATATGACAAATGATAGAACAAAGATAAGTGTAAAGAATTTGGAGCTTTTTTACGGAACTAATCACGCTTTGAAAAATATCAATATGGATATTATGGAAAAAGAGATTACAGCGTTTATTGGACCATCCGGATGTGGTAAATCCACCTTTCTAAAGACACTTAACAGAATGAATGATCTTGCGGAAAATGTGAAGATTACAGGTGAGGTTACACTTGATAGTGAGGATATTTATTCTCCAATGGTTGACACAACTCTTCTTCGTAAGAAAATAGGAATGGTATTTCAGCAGCCGAATCCATTTCCAATGAGTATTTATGATAATGTTGCATATGGACCAAGAATTCATGGATTAAGAAATAAGAACAAGCTAGACGAGATAGTAGAAGAGAGCCTTAAAAGCGCTGCGCTTTATGATGAAGTAAAGGACAGGCTCAAAAAATCTGCGCTTGGTTTATCGGGAGGACAGCAGCAGAGGCTTTGCATTGCACGTGCACTTGCAGTCAAGCCGGAAGTGCTTCTTATGGACGAACCAACCTCGGCACTTGATCCGATTTCTACAAATAAAATTGAAGAGCTTGCAGTAGAACTCAAAAAAGAATACACAATAGTGATTGTTACGCATAATATGCAGCAGGCAAGCAGAATATCAGATAAGACAGCTTTCTTTCTTCTTGGAGATCTGATTGAATATGGAAATACGTTTGAACTCTTTTCTAATCCGTCAAATAAAAAGACGGAAGAGTATATTACAGGAAGGTTCGGCTGATAAAAAGCCGGCCTTTTTTATTTACAATGACAGTTTATTATGATAAAGTGATAAACGACTAAAGACAAGTTTGAGACTCGCGACCTTAATCGCAGACAAGCCATTTGAGGCGTGTTTACGAAAAGGAGCAGTATGGAGGAGATTATTATGAAAAAGAGATATCTTGCAGTTGTAATGTCAGTTGTAATGTCACTTTCTATGGTTGGCTGTGGAAGCAGCACAAGTACAGCAGCATCTTCTACAGAGGATTCTACTTCGGCAGAGGCAGCATCAGAAGATACAGCAGCTACAGATAGCGATGTAGATTATATCAAAAATAAGGGAACTCTTATTGTTGGAATTACAGATTTTGCACCAATGGATTACAAAAATGATGATGGCGAATGGATTGGATTTGATGCTGATCTTGCGAAGAAGGTTGGAGAAGACCTTGGCGTAGAAGTTACTTTTGTTGAAATTGATTGGGACAATAAGATTCTGGAACTTGAAAACAAGAGTATTGACTGTGTATGGAATGGAATGACACTTACTGATGAAGTAACCAGTGCTATGGAATGCTCAAATGCATATTGCAATAATGCACAGGTAGTTGTAGTTCCTTCAGCAGATGCTGATAAGTATTCAGATGCAGCATCACTTTCTGATCTTGCATTTGCTGTAGAAGCTGGTTCTGCAGGAGAAGCAGCAGCAGAGGAGAATAATCTTAACTATACAGCTCTTTCTTCACAGGCAGATACGCTTATGGAAGTAGAAGCAGGAACATCAGATGCATGCATCATTGATCTTCTTATGGCAGGAGCAATGATTGGTGACGGAACAAGCTATACAGATCTTTCTCACACTGTTGAGCTTACTACTGAAGAATATGGTGTAGGCTGCAGGAAGGGTTCAGATCTTGCTGCATATATTAACGATGAATTCAAGAAATTTTATGATGATGGTTCTATGAAAGAAGTTGGATCAACATACGGCGTTCAGGACGCAATTGTTGAACAGTAATTTTTGGCAATAAATGATAAGAAGAATAACAGGAAATACCGGATTTTGGAGGAAGAATGTTTACAACAGTAACGTTAACCCTGCTGGGAGGCTTTTGGGGAACATTAAAATTATTCATACTTACACTTGTGTTTGCCCTTCCGCTGGGCCTTTTGATCAGTTTTGGGTCAATGAAAAAGCTGGCAGTACTTAGATATCCGGTAAAATTTCTTATCTGGGTTATCAGAGGAACTCCTCTGATGCTTCAGCTTCTAATTATTTACTATGGACCCGGCATTATTTTCAAAGCAAACATCTGGGGTTCTGGAAATACGGGACGATTTATTGCTGCACTCGTTGCATTTGTAATTAACTATTCCTGTTATTTTTCGGAAATATTCCGTGGAGGAATTCAGTCTATTCCTGTTGGGCAATACGAAGCCGGACAGGTTCTTGGAATGACAAAAGGACAGATATTTAGGAAAGTTGTACTTCTCCAGGTAGTAAAGAGAATTGTACCGCCAATTTCAAATGAAATAATTACATTGGTAAAAGATACTTCGCTTGCCAGAGTTATAGCTGTATATGAAATAATCTGGGAAGGACAGTCATTTATTAAGAGCGCTGGTATTATTTGGCCACTTTTTTATACAGGAGTATTTTACCTTGTATTTAGCGGACTTCTTACTCTTTTATTTTCTTATATCGAAAAGAAACTCAGCTTTTTCAGATAACAAAAGTAAAATGCTTATGTGCAATGCGTAGGGCTATTGGGTATAAAAGTGTAGGTTATTAAATTTGGAGTAGAATGTTATGGCAATACTTGAAGTAAAGAATATTAGAAAGAGCTTTGAAAAGACAGAGGTTCTTAAAGATATTAGCTTTTCTATGGAAGAGGGGCAGGCGCTCTCAATAATAGGTTCGTCAGGAAGCGGTAAAACGACGCTTCTTCGCTGTCTGAATTTTCTTGAGAGAGCCGATGAAGGAAGCATCAAAGTAAAGGATGAGCTATTATTTGATTCATCAAATATGGCAAAATATTCTGATAAGGATATAAGAGATAAAAGACTTCATTTTGGATTGGTATTTCAGTCATTTAATCTTTTTCCACAATATACTGCTCTAGAGAATGTAATGCTTGCTCCAAATCTTAGAAGTGATGATTCAAAGGGAAAAGAAAACATAGAAAATGCTAAAGAACTGCTTTCACAAATGGGACTTAGTGACAGGATGGATAATTATCCGCATCAGCTCTCAGGAGGCCAGCAACAGAGAGTGGCTATCGCGAGAGCACTTGCGCTTCATCCTGATATTCTTTGCTTTGATGAGCCAACATCTGCACTTGATCCGGAGCTTACAGGAGAGGTGCTAAAGGTAATCAGAAATCTTGCTGAGAAGAAAACGACAATGATAATCGTAACGCATGAGATGGCTTTTGCCAGAGATGTGGCAGATAAGGTTATCTTTATGGATCAGGGCGTAATTGTTGAACAAGGAGCTCCAAGCGATGTTATTGATAACCCGAGGGAAGAGCGTACAAGACAGTTCCTATCAAGGTACTCAGAAAACTGATATTGAATCTCATTTTGAGAGGCTGGTATAAAAGCCAGTCTCTTTTTTAATAGAAAAAAGACTAAAATAACTTATATTTTTGTATGATTTGGCAATTCATGTTATTATTAGTAACGTATAAAATTAGCGATAGTGTTACTACAGACCGTATGTGCCTGCAGAGATACAAATAACTGGCCCTTAAAACGGAAGTAACGGGAATATATGAATAAAGAATTTGACAGACTCACAAAAGAAGAACTTGATAAAGAACTGAATGAGAAGAAGCACCATGGTAGTGTTAAGAATGATGATGCAAAGAAAAGTTCTTCAGGCGAAGAGCCATTGAAAGCGGAAGAGAAGACTGTGGACTCTGACTTAGATAATGACAAGGCACCTGCTGAGATTTCAAATGGTGACCTTGATAATGCGGCGCAAGAAGTGAAGCAGAAAGCGGATCATAAGAATTCTGAAGAAGACAGCGACGCTTTTTATGAAGAAGAGACTGATAGTGATGTTGATTACATTAATGATGAAGATGGAATAATTGAGAAGTCTCGCAAGAAGAAAAAGATACGCAAAAGACTAAAGGTTGTTTTGCTGATTTTTGAGATTATCGTTCTTATCGTTGGAATTTGCGGATTTTATGTTGTATCAAAGATTGAGAAGGTAAAAAAGGTTGATATTCAGGTCGATGATATCAATAACAATATAAGTGAATCTGTAAAGCAGAATACGGAAACCGGACAAATGAAGGGCTACAAGAATATCGCACTCTTTGGAGTAGATACAAGGGTAGGCGAGCTTGAAAGCGATACAAGAACTGATACAATCGTTATTGCTTCAATCAATGAAGATACAGGCGATATTAAGCTGGTTTCTGTGTATAGAGATACGTATCTGAACCTTGGAAATGATTCTTATAATAAATGTAATTCAGCATATGCAAGGGGCGGCCCACAACAGGCAATCAATATGCTTAATATGAACCTTGATATGAACATTACTGATTTTGTTACAATTGGATTTGGCGGTCTTGTTGATGCTATCGATGCAATTGGAGGTCTCGACCTTACTATCGAGGAGGAAGAGATTTCATATCTTAACGATTATGAGAAGACAATGGCTTCTCAGCTTGGAGGCGAGTATATTCCTGTAACTGAAGCAGGTTATCAGCATCTTACAGGACTTCAGGCGACAGCATATTGCAGAATAAGATATACATCAGGAGACGATTTCAAGAGAACAGAGAGACAGAGAATTGTACTTAACGCGTTATTTGAAAAAGCACAGCAGGCAACACCTACTCAGCTGACTCAGATTGCGGATTCTGTATTTGATGAAGTATATACATCAATGGATTTGACTGAGATTATAGGATATTTGGTTAATATCACAAATTATTCTATAGCTGATCAGGACGGATTTCCACAGGAGAATCTTAGAAGTACCGGAACAGTAGGCAGAAAAGGAAGCTGTGTAATTCCAGAAACGCTTTCTGATAATGTTGTATGGCTTCACCATTTCCTATTTAATGATTACACATATGAAGTTTCTGATAAGGTTATCGAATGCAGTGATCAGATAGAAATAGATACAGGAACCAAGAAAGCCCAAACAAGTACAACAACGACTGGGACAACGACAACAACACAGACGACGCCGACAGTTACTACGGATCCGACAACCGGCATAATCACATCGACGGATCCTGCTACTGGAATTGTTACAACGACAAATCCTACAACCGGAGAAGTAACGACAACGAATCCTACAACCGGTGAGACGACGACTACTAATACGAATCAGACAACCGGGACACAAACTCAGACTACGACGGATAATACAGGAACTACTGATTCTGGAACAGTAACGGCAACAGACCCGACTACAGGACAGGTTACAACAACAGATCCGACAACGGGAGTTGTTTCATCTACGGATCCGACAACAGGAGTCGTTACGACAGTTGATCCAAACACAGGAGTTGTTGCGACAACAGATCCGACTACAGGACAGGTCACATATTCAACGACGCAGTAAAAGAATAGTATAGTTTGGTGAATAATAAAACGGACTTATTACAGTAATGTAATAAGTCCGTTTTTGATGTGCGCCTGGCGGCGCACGTTTCTAGGCAGTAGAATCTGTTTCTGCCAGACAAGTATTCAAAACACATATTATTTAATTGGCTTAACTAAAAATTACATCCTTGCCATCCTGCGCAATTGCTATATATGTCTTTCCTGTATTTAGCTCTATTTCATTGCCATTGTCGTCGTAATACTTAGTAGGCTCATAATCAGATGTCTTTTTCCATGTAATATGAATCGCCTTACCCTTTGTAAAGTAATAACCATCCTGAGAATCATCAATCATCTGAAATTCCAGATAGCCTTTTTTATCGAGCTGTTTCCAGGTGGTATTTTGAACAATTACGTTTGTAAAGGTGAGCTGCTTACCTGTTACGGCATCAACCTGTGCCTTGCCATGTAGGTACTTCTTATATACACCGGCACTTGCATCATAGGTCAGCTTGCTCTTGGAATAACCAAATACCTTTGAAAGGTCAATCTTTGTTGCACTTGATCCATTGTACTGCGTTAAGTCATTTGTGTCATTTGAAAACGTAAAATGTTTTGTGTTGTAGTACTGATTCCTTAGATTAAGTGAATATCCAAGCCTTGAACATGCTTTGGTGATTCCGCTTGCAGAAATATAAGCATTATGAGGAGCACTTCTGTCGGATGTTCTAAAGAAGAATCCTGCACCAGGGGCATTTCCACCTGTTCCATACTCATATGTTCCCGAAATATTATTTACATCAGCTCCATCAATTGTGCCCTTCATGTAGGCAACTCCGCCAAAATGAATAAGAATCGGATCCCATTCCTTGGCAGCATAAATATAATAAAGTCTACAGCTTCTAAGATTTCCTATTCTCGAGAGATTCTTCCAATCATTGATAATTGCCATCTGTCTTGAAATTCCGCCCTCTTCCATCATTTCGTAGAGAATATCGGCACTTCCAATTCCATATGAAGGCTGTGCGCCTGTATCGGTTGGCATCATTACAGCAAGTGGACGCTGATTGGCAAGTTCAGAGCTTATTGGCTCGCCTGTGTAAACGCTTGTTGTAGAGGCCTCTGTATAGGTGCCAGACGTTGATTTTACATCAGACAAAAGAGATGTTCCTGAGCTTTGGGTACCATCTGCGCTATCAGCCGATGCAGCCTGATAGTGATTTAAATATTTACCATAGTAATTTGCAGGACTATAGCTGTATTTCCCAAGAGGAGCTTCGTGATCCTTTGAAAGAGTAGCCCAGGCTGATGAAGCAACCTTTGTTGTTAGAGTTTCTGAATCTGTTTGAACTATATATGTAGTAATATCAAAAGAAGCATTACCTTTTCTTCCCTGATTTATTCCCTGTTCAACAAATTGACGGAGAAGCTCCGGAGGATTATTTCCAATAGATTGCTGCAAATCAGGATTGTTATTGTAATAATAGGTGGCGTCAAAAACCGACGAATAGTCTCGTCCGTTATAGGTTGTTGCGGTAACGGTTGCATCCGGTTTATTAAGTAGATACGGGTTATTAAGACAATCCGTAAGGACATTGTAGAACGCATCGGGTTTGCCATCTTTTTTGCCAAGGTATTCTTTACAATAGGCAGCTAGCTCGTTGTAATCCATCGTGTAGCCATTATCAAGGAGCTGCTCAAGATTTCTGTAAGCGTTTTTGGCAAGATCAATTGATATTGTAGTATTACCAAGGTCGTCCTGATTTGAAAACGTCCAATAATAATTCTCGATTTCGGTCAAGTATATTGGCGACCAGGTAAGGTCAGTGTTTCCAAGCTTTGTTGTCATATCCGAAAGCGAAGTAAAAGTAGTGTTTCTGATAACATCTGTAGCAGCATAGCAGTTCATGCTCCCTGTACTAAATAGACATGTGGCAGCAGTTGTTGTTATGACTGCAAGAGAGCATACTGCTTTTGAAAAGATTTCCTTAAATTTCTTCACGATATTCCTCATTTCCCCTAATGTGCGTCATATGGCGCAAACAATAAAATAAGCCTCTCATCAAAATGATGAGAGGCTTGTCTACATTTGATGCAGATATTATTTTACCATAAAACGTATGTATTGTTTACGAAAATTCCGCCAACGCCGCGTGCATTCATGGCAGCCTTATCTGTATCTGAAATGCTGATAGATACAGGAGTCTGACCGTTTGTTGTAGCAAGCGTGATATAGGAAATACCATTTACAGATACAGTATCCATAAGAGAAGACGTAAGTACCTGTCCGTTTGCACCCATAAGAGCAATAGCTGCAAGAGGTGTTCCAGCTGCGTCCTTTACAAAGAGGATCTGATTATTTGATTCAGTAGAAATAACGCCTACAGTTCCATCAGAAAATGTTACATTTGAAGTTGTAGCTGTAGCTACTGTATTTGTAGTTGCTGCGGAAGATTTAACGACGCGAACATTTACATTATCATGATGGTCTGTGTCTGTCTCTTCCCAGTAGAACCAAAATGTAACGTTAGATGACTGCTCATCAGCACCAATATGGTACGTTACCTTTGAGCTTCCGCTTTTGCCGGTTATTTCTGCAAAGGTCTTGGAGCTTGTGTTGCCCTGAGCATAGCAAATAAAGTTCTTTGCGGAATAAATAGATGTTGTTGCAGTCTCACCTGTCTTTATTGTCAGAACTGTCTGTCCAAAGTCAAAAGCACTTGTATCAGTACCATCGGCAAGAACAGTAGATGCCAGCATAAAGGTCATGACAAGAGTGGTGCAGATAAGTACGCTGATCTTCTTAAATAGTTTCTTCATTGTGTTCCCTCCATAAATTGTTATGTAAATAATATGATTCCCAAATTATTTATTCTTAAACTCATTATATGATAGAACACAAACAAATTCTACAATAGCAAGATATTTAATTTAAGGAGATTGTGTGAATATCTTACGCTATAGTTATTGACGAAGCGGATTTTTAGAATAAATAATATGAGTATCGAAAGCGTGACTAAAATGCTTATGGTAAAAGAAATAACATGGAACTTCAAAATGAATAGCTTTGCAGAACTTAATTTAAAATACTTTTGGACTCAGCAGGAGGATCTTCCTTCAGGAATAGGTTTTCCACTGTTTGGAGTAAAGCACATTTTCGCACTCATAGTATGTATCATGGGAATAACCGCGCTGTGTCACTATGCACGGAGATGCTCATATAATAAGCAGAATAAAATATTACAGACAATAGCGCTTCTAATGGTGGTTCTTGAAGGATTAAAAGATTCGTATCTTACTCTTATTGGTCGTATGGGAGTTGGATATCTGCCACTTCATTTATGCTCGATTTCGATATTTGTTTTTCTTTTGTATTCTTTTTTGCCAAAGACCTGGTTTTCTGATTATCTTGGAGAAGTTGGTCTTGTACTGCTTATGCCTGGAGCGGTTACGGCGCTTGTTTTTCCTGACTGGACAATGTATCCAATAGTAAATTATATGAGCCTTCACAGTTTCGTGTGGCATTCGCTTATAATAGCCTATCCTTTGATTTTAAATATGACGGGAAGAATTCATCCCAGGTTTAAGCATATCTGGTATCCTGTATCATTTCTTTGCGTTGTAGTTCCACTGATTTTCCTATTCGATATCAAAACGAGAACAAATTATTTCTTTATTAACGTTCCGCTTAATGGCACGCCGCTTGAGTGGATGTATGAAGAGTTTGGCGCATACTGGCGAGTAGCATATGCCGTAACGATTCTTGCAGTAATAGTGCTGGTCTATTTAATACTTGAATGCATTCATAAGCTTAAAATAAGGCAATGAGTTTAAAAAATAACATATGAATGATAAAATAAACATGACATAAAGATGTCATGTTTATTTAGTTACTATAAATATATCTTAAGGAGAACCACGGATATGAAGATAGACAGACTTATGGGAATTCTTTCTGTCCTTTTGCAAAAAGAGAAAACTACTGCGCCTAAGCTTGCAGAAAAATTTGAGGTGTCTGTAAGAACTATAAACAGAGATATAGAGAGTTTGTGTGCCTCTGGAATTCCGATCCAGACAACTCAGGGATGTGGAGGCGGAATCCAGATCATGGAAGGCTATAGTATGGAACGAACACTGCTTACCTCAAAGGATATGCAGATGATTCTTGCTGGCCTTCACAGCCTTGACAGCGTAAGTGGGAGTAATTATTATGGCCAGCTTATGGAGAAGCTTAAAAGTGGATCTTCAAATTATATAAGCGGTAGGGAGTCGATATTAATTGACTTGTCATCCTGGGATAAATCAGCTATTTCTCCGAAGATAGAGGTCATTCAAGAGGCAATTGAGAGCAGGTCCATTATTTCTTTTGACTATTATGGACCTTCAGGATATAGTGCGCGTAAGGTGGAGCCTTATTATCTGATATTTAAATGGTTAAGCTGGTATATTTGGGGATGGTGTATGGCGAAGAAAGATTTCAGACTCTTCAAACTGAGCCGAATGGATAAGCTTCTACAATGTGAGCAGACCTTTCAGATGAGAGAGGTTTCTATGCCGAATTTATCTACGAAGCAGGTATTTCCAGGAACGATTCATGTAAAAGCTTTGTTTGAAAAAGAGATGAAATGGCGACTAGTTGAAGAGTTTGGCATACATAGCTTTACAGAAACTGATGATGGGAAGCTTTTGCTTAGCTGTGATTACACAGACGAAGGGAGCCTTATTTCATGGATTCTTTCTTTTGGTAACAAGGTTATTCTTCTTGAACCAGCCAATGTCAAAGAAGATATAAAGAAAATGATTTGCGAAATTGAAAAAAACTATTTGAAAGAAAAAGGTGAAAAACATGAACTATATTGAGCTGACTACTGAAAATATTGACTCAGAGCATATTTGCTGTGCGATAGCAGGAAATAAGGATATTCAGGTACTTTCTAAAAAAGAATGGCTAAAGGAACGTATGGAGGATGGACTTGTCTTTTTGAAAGCGGACCTTCGCGGAAAATGCTTTATTGAATATATTCCGGCACAGAAAGCGTGGGTTCCTATTGATGCAGAGGACTATATGCATATTAACTGCTTTTGGGTATCCGGTTCATGTAAAGGGAAAGGATATTCAAATGATTTACTAGAGGCGTGTATCCATGATGTGAAAGAAAAGGGGTTGAAGGGAATTACTGTAATCTCTTCCCCGAAGAAGATGCCGTTTCTATCAGATCAGAAGTTCTTAGTGCATAAGGGCTTTGTTATAGCTGATACTGCTAAGCCATACTATACGCTGATGTACCTCCCATTCTCAGATGAAGCCAAAACTCCAAAGTTTATGCAGCAGGCAAAAGAGCCAAAGATAACTGAGCAAGGGTTTGTACTATATTACACAAATGGATGTCCTTATACTGCTAAATATGTTCCTATTGTCCAAGAAGCTGCACTAAAGCAAGGAATAGATTTTAAGAGCATTAAGATTGATACTCTTGAAAAAGCAAAGAATGCGCCGGCACCCTGGACAAACTATGCTCTATTCTATAATGGGCAGTATATTTCAAATGAGATTTTGTCGGAGAAGAAATTCTTTGCACTATATGAGGAACTTGAAAAAATGTAAAAGAGGCTATTGACTCTGACGTTACGTAATAGAATATATTATTATTATGGTTCGAGGCCATAATGATAAAATTTAGTGCATGTGCTAAGGAAACGAGGTTGTTGCTGCGCACAACTTAGGGCAAATAAGACGCAGCATGGAGAATGGGTGTGAAAATTAATGAGATATCAAAGCTTACAGGTATTACGGTTAGGGCGCTTCACTATTATGATCAAATAGGGTTATTGGCACCTAAGAAGCAGACTGAAACAGGATATCGCATATACGACGAGAAAGACTTAAAAATGCTGCAGCAGATTTTGTTTTTCAAGGAGCTGGATTTTCCACTTGAGGAAATAAAAGATATTATGCAAAGACCTGGTTATGATGAAGCGCAGGTTCTTTCAAAGCAGCGCAAGCTACTTGTGGAAAAACGTGAGAGACTAGATGCCATAATTGGTCTTGTAGACAAAACGCTGAAGGGAGATAAGGATATGAGTTTTAAACAGTTTGATGAATCAAAGATAGAAGCAGATAGAAAGAAATATGCTGCAGAAATAAAAGAACGTTGGGGTAATACCAAGGCTTACAAAGAATGTGAGACAAAGACAGCAGGTTATGATGCCAAGGAATGGGGAAACATGACTGAAGGATTAAATAGTATCCTGAAAGAATTTGGAGAAGCCCACGCAAAGGGAGAGGTTCCAGAGAGCAAGGCAGCGCAGGAACTGGTTGCAAAATGGCAGAAATATATTACTGACAATATGTACGAATGCACTAATGAAATACTCTTAGGGCTTGGGAAGATGTATGTTGCAGATGAACGTTTCACTGCTAATATTGATAAAAACGGTGACGGCACGGCGAAATACATTTCAGCCGCAATTGAGTTTTACTGTAATAAATAAAATCAGATAAAAAAAGAGTATCGGTTCAACCGATACTCTTTTTTTCTGATCTCATTTTGGTTTCGTGGATATTGTTTTTAGTGATACACTAATAAGAAGCAACGAGTTAAATTCTTTGAATTTATCTCTGCGAGGTTTGTGCTGTGCCCAAACCTCGAATTATTAGGGCTCCTATAAAACAGTCGCAAGGAGGTTAATCATGGAGAATGTTACGCTTGGAACAACGGGAATTACTGTAAATAAAAACGGATTTGGAGCACTTCCGATTCAGAGAATAAGCGTGGAGGAGGCAGCACGTCTGCTTAGGAAAGCATATGACGGAGGTGTCAGGTTTTTTGACACAGCAAGAGCATATTCTGACAGTGAAGAAAAGGTTCATGCAGCATTTAAAGATATGCGGGACAAGGTATTCATCAGTACCAAGACTGCAGCAACAACGGTAGAAGCTTTTGAAAAAGACCTTGAGAAATCATTGTCGTATCTTGGCTATATTGATATTTACCAGTTTCATAATCCGGCGTTTTGTCCAAAGCCAGATGATGGAACCGGGCTTTATGAGGTAATGCTAAAAGCGAAGAAAGAAGGAAAGATTCGCCATATTGGAATAACCAATCATAGACTTAGTGTCGCAAAAGAGGCTGTAGAGAGCGGTCTGTACGAGACAATACAGTTTCCGTTCTGCTATCTTGCAACTGATAAGGATATTGAAATCGCGGAGCTTGCCAAGCAAAATAATATGGGATTTATTGCAATGAAGGGCCTTTCAGGCGGGCTTATCAGTAACAGCAAAGCAGCCTATGCATTTATGGCTCAGTACGACAATGTCCTTCCGATATGGGGAGTTCAGCGTGAGAGCGAGCTTGATGAGTTCCTTAGCTATGTAGATAATCCGCCTCGAATGACACCTGAGCTTAAGGCAATCATTGATAAGGATAGAAAAGAGCTTTCGTGAGAATTTTGCAGAGGCTGCGGTTATTGCATGCCATGTCCTGTCGGAATTGAGATAAATAACTGCGCGAGAATGAGCCTTATGCTCCGAAGAGCCCCGTCGGCTGCCTGGCTTGATGAGGCACATCAAGAGAAAATGAAGATGATTGAGAAGTGCCTTCATTGTAATCAGTGTGCATCAAAATGCCCATATGGTCTTGATACGCCGTCGCTTCTTGCAACTAATTATGAAGATTACAAAAAGGTTCTTTCCGGAGAAATTTCTGTTGGATAATGATATAATTGACATCTGAAGAAATTAAGTTAATACGAAAAGAGGAATTTTTTATGTCATGCACTACAATTCTTGCCGGTAAAAAAGCGACCTATGATGGCTCCACATTCATTGCGAGGAATGATGATTCACCATCCGGAGTATTTAATCCCAAAAAATGGGTGGTAGTTCAGCCATCTGAGCAGCCACGTAAATATAAATCAGTTAACTCACATGTGGAAATCGAGCTTCCTGATAACCCGATGAAATATACAGCAGTTCCTAATGTGGAATCCATAATTCAAAAAAAGGGTATTTGGGCTGCCAGTGGAGCAAATGAAGCAAATGTTGCCATGACAGCTACAGAAACAATTACCTCTAATGAAAGAGTACTTGGCGCAGACCCCCTCGTAACATATGAGAAGGAAGACGGCGAAAAGAGAGAGAAAATAGGCGGAATAGGAGAGGAAGACATAGTTGTTCTTGTTCTTCCTTATATTCGAAGTGCAAGAGAGGGTGTCCTTAGACTTGGAGAGCTTCTTGAGAAGTATGGCACCTATGAGATGAATGGCATTGCATTTCAGGATAAGTCGGAGGTCTGGTGGCTTGAAAGCATCGGCGGTCATCATTGGATTGCAAAGAGAGTACCGGATGATTCGTATGTAATCATGCCAAACCAGCTTGGTATTGATAATTTTGACCTTAAGGATGCATTTGGAGCCAAAAGAGCTAATATGTGCTCAGAAGATCTAAGAGAATTTATTAGTGATAATCATCTTGACCTTTCACTTGATGGAGACCTTAATCCAAGAGATGCTTTCGGAAGTCATGATGATGCTGATCATGTGTATAATACACCACGCGCCTGGTTCATGGGGCGATATCTTAACCATAAGAATATAAAGTGGGACGGCCTGGATGCAGATTTTAAACCGGACTCAGATGATATTCCGTGGTCAAATGTTCCGGATAAAAAGATAACTGTAGAGGATGTGAAATATCTTTTGTCATCACATTATCAAGGAACACCGTTTGATCCATATGCTGCATACGGTGATTCGTCAATGCGTGGGGCATTTAGATCTATAGGAATTAACAGAAATGATTTCGTATCTCTGTTCCAGATAAGGCCTTATACCCGTGATGAGTTTAGTGTAATTGAGTGGCTTTCATTTAGTTCAAATGCATTTAATGCTTTTGTACCGTTTTATACAAATATTAGTGAAACACCTGATTATCTTGCAAATACAACAGAGGAAGTTTCGACAGATAATTTCTATTGGTCAAATCGTCTGATAGCGGCACTTTCTGATGCTCATTTTGGGAAGAGCATTAATGCGGTTGAAAGATATCAGAGTGCAGTTCAGTCGAAGGGACATGAATTAATCAAAAAATACGATAAGAAACTGGAAAATGCTAAGCCTGCAGAAATTCAGAACATTTGCGAAAAGGCTAATTCTGAAATGGCAGATGTATTAAAGGCTGAAACACAAAAGACACTTTCAAAGGTATTGTATGAAGCCGGGAATGGAATGAAGAACTGCTATGCAAGATCTGATTCATAAGAAATGTTGGGATAATGGGGTTAATAGTGAATACAAATAACATGCCGAAGGATTCGGTAAGAATAGCAATCAATGAGAAATGGCGCAAAAATCTCTTCATTATTTGCGTTATTCTTGCGGCTATAGGAACGGCTGCAGAGATACTAATTTATATGGTTGACCGAAGCTTAAGAGTATTATTTTTGCCGGAGCCGATGTACCGATTTAGATTTATATATCTTCCGTCATCAATTAATCTTTTGACAATTATTTTGACATACTTTTTCCTTCACAAGGCAAAACTTTCAGATACAGCTAAGAATATCTGGTCATGCGTTCTTATCTTTGTGTTATGTGCTAACACGCAGATAACTCATTATGTATATGGACCTTTATTGATGCTTCCGGTTATTGCTATATTTTTTTCTGTAATCTTTGGAAACAGAAGACTAACAAGAGCAATAACTGTCGCATCATATCTTTCTTTGGCAATTGCGGCATATCTTTCATCGATAGAGCTTAGAAAGAATGACACCCAGCTTGTTTCAGACATTTTTCTTGCGGGACTAGTTATTTTCGTGGCACATTTGGGTGCATCGCTGATGGATGCATATATTATTGAACAATACCACAGCATTGCTGCTGGCAATACCAGACAGAGTCAGCTTATAGAAGAGCTTCATATTGATTCGCTGATGGGAATATATAACAGAATGGCTCTTAATGAACGAATTCATGACTGTGAGAATGAACATAAGGAGCAAGGAGCAGACTATACAATGCTCCTTTTTGATATCGATGATTTTAAGAAGATAAACGATAGCTATGGACATTTGAAGGGCGATGAGGTTCTTGTTGAACTTGCTGATATCATCAGAAACTGCGAAAACATCAACCTTTCGGCATATAGATATGGCGGAGAAGAGATAGTCCTGATTTTTAGAAACAGTGACGCGCAAAGAGCCTATGAAATCGGAGAAAGAATCCGGATGGATTTTTCAAGAAAACGATTCGATGGCATAGAAGACCTTAGTATTACAATCAGCGGTGGAATAGCTGAAATATCAGATACCAGCTCGGGAGAAGAATGGATACAGGCAGCAGATGAAGCTATGTATCTTGCCAAAAAGAAGGGGAAGAACAGGATTGTTATAAGTGATAGAGCATAATAAAAGAGGAAGCAGCAGCCTAAGTAAATGGCACTGTTTCCTCTTTTTTGTGTAGATAATGAGCCAAGCATACAGATTCGTGCTTGCACGAAAATCTGTATATTTGGCGAATATCCATCATCGAATGACGATAGTCATGAGATGACGGATATCATTATCGTAATCGAGTAGGGAACCTACTCGATTAGAAAGGCACAGCAGCGCAGTAATAAAAAGCTTATCCGAGAGAAATCTCGTCTATAGCCCTTAATTCCTCGCTAGAGAATTTGGTATTATCAAGTGCTTTTATGTTGTCGAGAATCTGAGAGGTTTTGGAAGCACCAATAAGAACAGTGGTAACAATTCCATCTCTGAGAATCCAGGCAAGAGCCATTTCGGCAAGTGTCTGTCCTCTGTTTAATGCAATCTCATTTAGCTTCTTTATTTGTTCAAGCTTTTCGGCGGTTATGCTTGATTCATTAAGGAACCGACCATCCGTGCGAACTCTGCTGTCTGCAGGAATTCCATTAAGATATCTGTTTGAGAGCATACCCTGTGCAAGAGGAGAGAAGCAGATAATTCCTTTTCCAAGAGCAGCTGATGTATCTTTAAGACCATTATTCTCGATTGTTCGATTGAGAATATTGTAGCAGTTTTGGTTAATTATGAATGGAACATGCATAGACTCAAGGATTGCAGTTGCCTTTTTGAGAGTGGGACCATCATAGTTTGAAAGACCAACGTAGAGAGCTTTTCCACTTGTAACAGCGTGTGCGAGAGCACCCATTGTTTCTTCAAGTGGAGTATCAGGATCCATTCTGTGATGATAGAAAATGTCAACGTAATCAAGTCCCATACGTTCAAGACTCTGATCAAGGCTTGCGAGAAGGTATTTGCGGCTTCCGTGGTCACCGTAAGGCCCCTTCCACATGTCATAACCTGCTTTTGTGCTGATAATAAGCTCATCACGATATGGTTTGAAATCTTCACGGAATAATCTTCCAAAATTTTTTTCAGCACTACCTGGTTCAGGACCGTAATTGTTGGCAAGATCAAAGTGCGTAATTCCGTTATCGAAAGCAGTAAAGAGGAGCTCTTTCATATTCCCAAGCTCAGCTGTATCACCGAAATTATGCCATAACCCAAGAGATACTCCCGGAAGGAGCAGACCACTTTTGCCACAGCGAAAATATGGCATATCAATGTAACGATTTTCTGATGCTTTATACATGGTGTAACCTCCATAAATTTGAATAAGTAGTTGAGAAAAGCATACAAGTTAAAGTATACTTGAAGTCAAGAGGGAAAGTGAAAAATTCTTTTGTCAAAAACAGGCGCATCGTGAGGTGAATTTATGGAGTATTCAATCAAGGAGCTTTCAGAGAAATTCGGAATAAAAGCATCAACACTTAGATATTATGAGGACTGTGGAATTCTTGATGGAGTTGGCAGGAATTCATCTGGTCAGAGAATCTATCAGGAGAAGCATCTTCATAGACTTGGGGCAATAGAATGCTTCAAGGATGCAGGAATGACAATAGAGCAGATCAAGAGATTTTTTATTTATGAAGCAGATGAAACGCAGCATATCGAAGATATGATGGAACTTCTTCATGGTCAGGAAAAAGAAATAGTGAACCAGATGGAAAAACTCGAAAAGGCGCACGACCATATCAAGAGAAAAATTAGGTTTTATGGGGATGTTCAAAAGAGTATCGAATGTGGAACAGATAGGCCTTGCTGGAGTGATTATAAAGAGAAATAAAGCGTTTCTTTTGTGCTTTTAGAGTGATTGGAGGGGTCACCTATGAATGGTGGAATAAGTTCAGGAGATATTAATCAGATAATAAATGTCATAATGGGGCTGATTAGTGTTCCGGGATATTTTATGATATTTAATAAATGCAATGTTGCTGGCTGGAAATCATTTATTCCGTTTTACCGTGATTATCAACTGGGAAAATGTGCATATCGCGAAAATGAAGGGCAAAGACTACTTATTGCGGCTTTCATTTCAGAAATTACATATAACTTGTATAATTCAAAGTTTTCCTATCTAAACCATTCGGGATGGATAAAGCTATTATTACTTGTAATTTATATAATGGCGCTCATTTCAAGTGCCATATATTCGCTTAGAATATACAATGGCTTGTGCCAGGTTTTTGGCAGAAAGAAAAGATGGATTTTGGGGTGGCTATTCCTAAAAGGACCTACATCGCTTATTTGGGGTGCTTCATCTTCATTTGTGCCGTTGGCGGTAGTACTTGAGGATGATGCTCCAGAGGTATTTGGACTAGAGGCAGAGACTATTCAGGAAGGGCTTACAGTCAACCTTAAGGAGCGCTCGGTACATGATTTTTTGAAAAAGAAATATCTGCTTAAGGATATTAATTTAAATATCAAGCCTGGTTCTATGGTGCTGCTTCTTGGAGGTTCAGGAGCCGGCAAATCAACATTTATTAATGCTGTTACCGGTTATGAGAAGGCACGAGCCAAAATATTTCTTAATGGACGAAATGTTTACAGGGACTATAAGGACTTAAAATACGACATTGGACTTGTTCCACAGCAAGACCTTATGCGCGGGAATGATACTGTTATCAGCACGCTTTCCGATGCAGCGACGCTACGGCTCCCTCTAAGCTTTGGCAAAAAAGACAGAAATAAGAGAATAGCTGAAGTACTGGATTTCATGGGACTTCATGCGGTGAAGAACTCTCTTGTTTCAAAGCTTTCGGGTGGCCAGAGAAAAAGACTTTCAATAGCAATAGAAATGATTTCAGATCCGTTTCTCTTTATCCTTGACGAACCGGATTCGGATCTTGACGGAGTAATTGCCAGGGAGCTAATGGAAAAGCTTCAAGAAATTGCTCACAGTGGGCACATCGTTATTGTGATTACGCATACTCCTGACAGAGTAAGAGACTTATTTGATTCAACAATTATTCTTGCAAAAGATAGCAGCAGGACAGGAAGGCTTGCATACTATGGAACAATTCCTTCTGCTTTTGACTTTTTTAAACGGGATTCAATGGAAAAAATCCTGCTTTCAATCAATCCAACGGATGAAGGCGGAGAAGGCCGTTCTGACGAATTTATTTCAAACTTTGGAAACAATGAAGCGAGAAAGGAGGCACTTACAAATGGCTAATTTCAGAATTAGACATAGCGATCGGCTCGAACAGGTTAAGATATATACTGGGAAGCTTTTTAGAATGTTTGTATTTCAAAATGACTGGAAGCTTCTTCCAATGGCAGCGATAATTGCCGGCGCAGTTGCGTTTGTTACCGGGAAGAATATGTTTAAGACCATGGAAGGAACCGCTGTTGGCGCGCTTGCGCTTACATGTATCTGTTTATGGAATGGATTCTTTAATTCTATTCAGGTTATTTGCCGTGAAAGACCGATAATTAAGCGTGAACATAGAGCGGGGCTTCATATTTCAGCATATATCTTTGCACATATTATTTATCAGGCGTTTTTGTGTGTGCTTCAAAGCGTTATTACTCTTGGAGTATGCATGGCAGCAAAGATGGCATTTCCAAGTGAGGGATTTTTGACAGACTGGTTTTTGCTAGATATGGGAATTACTCTGTTTCTGATAACCTTTACGGCAGATATGCTATCGCTCCTCATTTCGAGCTTTGTAAAAAATACTACGGCGGCAATGACAGTCATGCCGTTTCTACTTATTCTTCAACTCTTGTTTTCGGGAACAGTATTTCCACTTAGTGGCGCAGCAGCAAAAGTGGAGGATTATACAATAACCAAGTGGGGTATGGACTGTATATGCGCACAGTCAGATTACAATTCGCAGCCGATGGTATCAGCGTGGAATCAGATGTTTAAATTCAGGAATGCTGAGATAAATGGACAAAAGCCAATTAAAGAGTTTGTCAAATATATGGAAGATAATGATTTGGTTGAAACCTTCGAATATGAGACAGCGCAGTATAATTTAAAAGACGAGTATGAAAAGTCAGTCGGAAACATTATTGGGTGCTGGATGGCACTAATTATTATGTCGATTGCATTCATAATTCTGGCCACTATTTCACTCGAATTTATTGATCATGATAAGAGATAGCCTTTTGCGATGTGAAATATGGTAATATGAAATAGAACTATATTTTCTGAAGAAGGAGGCAGTTTCATGAGTGTTCAAATGATGGCGACATTTATAATGATTGATGTTCTTTCAATTATTATGGCGATTACTATGGGAGTATATGTTAATAGCAATTTCGGAAATGAATTCGAAGTCAAAACTCTCAGGAAAACGTTGCTTTGTTTCATTGGATTTCTGGTATGCGGAATAATATGGCTCCTTACTTTGCATGAGTTTATTGCTTTTAATATTTTTCTTGTTTGGATTTCCAATATTTGTTCACTTTTGCTTATGACATTTATGACGTTTTACTGGTGTATATTTGCATTGTCAAAGCTTAGTGTTGCGCATACTTTTCCAAATAGAAGACAGTATAATGCATTAATTTTTCCACTTCTCATAGCGGTAGTGCTATGTGCAGTCTCTCCTTTGACTGGGTGGATTTTTACGATAACGGATGGCGGAGAGTATGTTAGGGGACCCTTGTTTTTCTATATTACGGGACTGCAGTATATATATGACATCATGGTTTGCGTTCAGGCAGTAAGAAGCTGGATTAAGGAAAAAGATGCAGATAGAAGAATGCTTTGTCTTGTAATCGGACTCTTTATTTTCTTTCCAATGATAGCTGGAGTGGTACAGATTTTTATAGCAGATACACCGGTTCTTGCGCCATCAATCATGGTTGCTTTATTTCTTGTATTTGTTAATATACAAAATTCTCAGATTTATAATGATGCACTTACAGGACTTAATAACCGGAGAAAATTATTTTCATTTCTGGAGAATCTGGAATCATCAAATTCTGACAGCACAATCACTGTATATATGATGGATGTTAACTCATTTAAAAAGATTAACGATATGTACGGACATATTGAAGGGGATAATGCTCTTAGAATTCTATCTGATTGCTTGGTGGAAATGGCAGGTAAATACAATCTTTTTATTGCAAAGTATGGTGGTGATGAATTTGTAATGATAGATTTTAGAGGTAATAAGGTTCCGCCCAAAATACTTGTTTCGGAAGTAAATGAAGCTCTTTTGAGCAGGTTTGAAAAGAAGGAGTATAAGCTATCGGTTTCTGTCGCATATGCCGAAGTGCAAAGGAAGGATCTGGTACCTGAAAAAGCTATAGACATGGCTGATAAGAAACTATATGAAGCAAAGGAAGCTTATTATAAGGTAAATAAAGCTTGAAAAATAAATGATAATTCTGTTCTTTAATGAGCGGTGAAGATCTGAAGACAATGAAACACTTCAGAATTTTCACCGCTTATTTTTTGCAACTTAGCAGATCTATGATGCAGCTTACGAGAAATGATATTGTTTTTTAACATTATATCGATAGAATAAGCATACAAGCTGATTCTTCGAAGGAAAGAGCTACTTGATGAATACGAGTAAATCATTTTAATGAGGAGATAGGATGGAAGAAATAATTAAGGTCAAGCATTTAAAAAAATATTTTAAAGACGTAAAGGCAGTTGATGATATCAGCTTTTCTGTAGAAAAAGGGGAAATGTTTGGATTTCTGGGAGTAAATGGAGCAGGCAAATCTACAACGATTAATATGCTATGCACATTATATTCTCCAACAGAAGGGAATGTTGAGGTAGATGGTTTAGTACTTGGAAAAGATGATGAGGAAATAAAACGTCATATTGGAGTCGTATATCAGAATAATTGCCTTGATAAACTTCTTACGGTAAAGGAAAATCTATTTCTTCGAGGCGGACTCTATGAGACAGATTCCAAAAAGCTAAAGGATAATCTTGATTATGTTTGCAGAGCTCTTGAACTAGAAGGAGTACTTGATAGAAGATACGGCAAGCTTTCAGGTGGACTTAAGAGAAGATGTGAAATTGCGAGATCGCTTATGCATACACCAGATATTCTTTTCTTAGATGAACCAACTACAGGACTGGATCCTGCAACAAGGAAAAGCGTCTGGGAAGCAATCTCCAGGATGCAGAATGAAATGAATATGACAGTTTTCCTTACTACACACTATATGGAGGAGGCAGCAAGAGCCAAACACATTGCGATAATGAATACAGGAAAGCTTGCAATGTTTGGAACTCCGTTTTCACTGAAGGAAGATTTTGCCAAAGATAGGCTAAGACTTATTCCGAAAGAAAACTGCAGGCAGCAGCTGGTGGTGAGCCTTGAAAATAGTGAAATACCTTATCAGCTTCACAAGAATCACTTAACCGTCTTTGTTGATTCTACATTTAATGCGCTACCAATAATTGAGAGAATCAAGAGATATATTGAAGGTTTTGAAGTGATTCAGGGAACAATGGATGATGTATTTTTAAATGTAACGAATGGTGGTGCAGAAATATGAGTAAATTAATGTGTATGACAAAAAGAAATTTTCTGGTATTTATTCGTGATAGGAGCTCGGTATTCTTTGCTCTTCTTTCAACTATGATAGTTCTTTTGCTTATGGGAATCTTTCTTGGAAATATGAATGTAGAAACGATAACAGATCAGCTTACGCAGTATGGGGGAGTATCAAGAGATACTGCGCTTGATAAGCAGAACGCTTCAGAGCTTGTACAGTACTGGACTCTTGCTGGAATACTTATTGTAAATGCTGTATCAGTGACACTTTCTGCTATTAGTGTAATGGTGGATGATTCTGGAAATAACAGAATCGAGAGCTTTTATTCGTCACCTATTAAAAGACCGGTAATAGCACTCTCATATATCTTTTCCGCGATAATAATAGGGACATTGTTCGATATGGTTACACTTCTGATAGGCGAGGTATACATATGGGCAAATGGAGGACAGCTCCTCTCACTTGTAGCAAACTGTGAAGTATTGGTGTTTATTGTTTTGAATGTAGCGATGTATTCAATAATTATGTACATGATAGCAATGCTTGCTAAGACTTCAGGCGCATGGGGCGGTATAGGCACAGTATTTGGCACGCTTGTGGGATTTGTTGGCGCAATATATTTTCCTATTGGATCACTTCCAAGGTCAGTAGGACGTGTACTTAAATGCCTTCCTGTACTTCATGGAACATCAATTCTGAGAAAAATCTGTTGCGCTGATGTTATTGATAGAACATTCTCAGGAATGCCATCAGAGTTCATTTCGGAGTATAATAAGCACATGGGCATAAATGTGGTTGTGAATAGCAAAATATTAAGCAGTTCATTTCAAATCGGATTTTTGATTACATATGCTGTTATTGCCCTTATTATTGCAATTCTTATTACTGTAAAAAAGAACATCAACGACAGATAATGCGCGGTTATTATAGGAAAAGCGCAGTTATAGGCAGATAGGACAGTAAATGAAAATTACGATTATTGATACTCCGGATGGTCAGGAAGATGAGCTGATTCTTAAGTGCAGAAGTGTTGATGATAATGTTATGAAGCTGATCAATCTTTTAAAGACCGGAAGCAGTAAACTTAACGTTCAAAAAGATGGTTCAATTTTCTTAATTGATCCAAAGGAAATTTACTATTTTGAATCGGTTGACACAAAGGTTTTTGCTTATGCGAAGACTAGTGTGTATGAAACGAAGAGTAAGCTTTATGAGCTTGAGGAAGAGCTTGATGGGCTGAATTTCATCAGAGCATCGAAGTCGGTTATTTTGAATATTGATAAGATTAAAAGCCTAGCGCCCGCCTTTGGTGGACGCTTTGAGGCGCTTTTAATGAACGGCGAAAAAGTCATTATTTCAAGGCAGTATGTTGCCATTCTAAAGCAAAAGCTAGGCCTATAGGCGGATAGGAGAAACAATGGGAAAAATAAAGAGCTTTTTTAGTTTATTTACCAGACTTACTACAGGAATACTCATTTTTGCTTCGATATATTTATATATTTTCTGGGGAGCAGGAGAAGTTCTGAGTGTGATTGTTATTTGGGAGCTGATCTTCAATGCGTTTATCTGTTCGATGGGTAGCATGCTGATTTATTCAAGAGACAATGACAAGGAACCAAGTAAAAACATGCTTTTGGCAAAACAAATAATCTGCTTTGTCTATAATAATGCAGCAACACTTGTTTGCGGCTTTGTGTTTGGGTGGTTTAGACAAGGCGACTGGAAAATGATTGTTGGCCTGGAAATTTGTGTAATAGTAGTATATACAGTTGTTGATATACTTACTTATGTTGCTTCTTCAAATGACGCGGCAAAGATGAATGATAGATTAAGAAATAGGGAATAAAGGTTATTGCTATAATTGATACATTTATTTAATCAATAAGAACAGTTATGTATTTTCGATAGGTGCTTGGAGATTGCCCTGTTAGCTTTCGAAATGCACGAAGAAAGCCGGAGTAGTCATTAAATCCACATTCAAAGGATACTTCTGTAAAGGGTTTACCAGAATAAATCAATTCCTTTGCAAGCATAATTCTTCTATATAGTATATAGTCGTATATACTTCGTCCAGTATATGAGGAAAAAGTTCGTGCCAAATGAGAAGAAC
Source organism: uncultured Butyrivibrio sp. (assembly GCA_964549585.1). Taxonomy (GTDB): domain Bacteria; phylum Bacillota; class Clostridia; order Lachnospirales; family Lachnospiraceae; genus Butyrivibrio. The sequence goes on from CAZJWA010000002.1 coordinate 67,516, forward strand.
TGATTGAAAACAGGTGAGACAATTCGGGAATAGATATATCCTCAGTAAAATGGTTATTGATATAAACTAGTACAGACTGAATATCATTATTTAGCGTGATAGGTGTTGCGAGCGTATCAGATACTTGTGCAACATCGTATATTTTTGATAGAAATTCCGCTACATATAAATAATTTTTCCATCTGTTTGATTTGCTTTGAATAGCAGAGTTCTTATCAATCTTTTGAATAATAGTCCTGCATTCTTCTGCGGTTTTCTCGTCTATATAAAAATAAGATTTTCCAGTTTGAACACACTTACTGAAATATGCAGAAAAATCCTGAATCCCCATACCAATAGCTTGAAGTGCCGCAGGAGTAATGTAAAGCCATGAGCGATCATATTTTTCTATTATTTGATTTCCAATAAAGCCATGTAAATAAAAAGGAGGAAGAATCAAAAGGGTACAGCGTTTAAGGGGAACAACCTGTTCATTTAGATAGTAATAAGCCGAATCACTAAAAAATAAATAAAATTCAAAAAAATCATGACAATGTAAACCGGAATAATTCCAGTTATATGTTGTATCAGAGAAAGGCTCAAAATTCGTGCAACTTTTATTCATTGGGCTATATGTAGTTATTTCTTTTGTCTTTTTCGCCAACTCAACATACCTCTTTAAAACAAATGATTGGGCAAGTTATCTGCTCAATCATTTGTTTTTTCATATTATATGATAGAATTCACATGTTTTCAAGGATGATTTGCACAGAAAATGTACATCTTTAAAAGTATAATCAACATTATAGTAAAACGTTTTAGCAAGGGAGGTATCAATAATAAATGGGGAGTTATTTGACTAAGAGGACTATAAAAAAAGAAAGGAAAACAAAGTATCAGTGGCTTCGTAGGGATTGGCGACTGTATGCTATGTTGGCGATTCCAATTCTTTGGTATTTGGTTTTTTGTTATAAACCAATGGTGGGATTAGTGATTGCTTTTCAGAAATACAACATATTTCAAGGAATTAAGGGTAGTGAATTTGTCGGTTTAGATAATTTTAAGTTTGTAATGAGTATGCGCGATTTTGGTATAGCACTTCGTAATACGTTGTGGCTTAATACGCTCGATTTGGTATTCGGATTTCCTGTTCCAATCATTCTTGCTATTTTGCTTAACGAAATGCGGATGATTAACCTTAAAAAGATCTCGCAGACACTTCTTTATCTGCCACACTTTTTATCCTGGGTTATTATTGGCGGCATGGTATTAAAGATATTCGCACCTACATCAGGAGCGATTAATGCGACATTGATAAAGATCGGACTAATAGATAGTAATATCCCATTCCTAACTAATGGGGTATGGTGGACATTCACCTATGTGCTAGTAGGAGTATGGCAAGGGATGGGCTGGGGAACCATTTTATATCTAGCAGCAATAACTGGACTGGATCCTACTTTGTTTGAGGCAGCTAAGGTCGATGGAGCAAGCAAGATTCAACAGATTTGGCATGTCACACTTCCGGGTATTCGCTCTACTATTATCATTTTGTTAGTAATGAATATTGGAAGAATGATGAGCATTGGGTTTGACCGACCCTTCATTATTGGAAATACATTAGTACAGGATACTTGTGATGTTATTTCAACTTTTGTATATCGTGCTGGTATTCAGAATAATCAGTTTGCTCGTGCTGCAGCAATTGGACTATTCCAGTCAGTGGTTGGACTACTTTTAATTACTGGAGCCAATGCTATATCCCGTTTATTTGATGAGCAGAGCATATGGTAAGGAGGGAGATAATAACATTATGAATAACGATTTCGAGAAGCCAACGATTATAAAGAAGAAACCTAAAAGAACAATCGGACAGTATGTTTTGTCATTTGCGATGTTGATTCTGGTTTTCATTTGCATAGTGCCCTTTATCAATGTAATTGCAATTTCTCTTTCGTCAAAGTCAGCAATTCTGAGGGGTGATGTAGGATTGTGGCCAAAGGAATTTACTACAAAAGCATATGAAGTGATCGTTAAGGATAAATCTATGTGGCATAGCTTATTTTATACAGTTGGAGTTACAGCAATCTATACTGTTCTGTCTATGATTTTTACCATTCTCATTGCCTTTCCATTGACAATGAAGCGATTAAAAGGTCGAAAGTTTCTGACTATGTTCATTGTTTTTACCATGTATTTTTCAGGAGGAACTATACCAATATATCTAAATATTAAGGAATTAGGGCTGCTTAATAACATGTGGTCTTTGATTTTACCAAGTTTGATATCAACATTTAATGTAATTATTTTGAAGAATTTTTTTAGTGGTTTACCATATGAGCTGAATGAAGCAGCTTTTATCGATGGAGCAGATGACTTTCAAATTCTTTTTAGGATTTACCTTCCATTGAGTTATTCAGCTATTGCTACATTATCATTATTTTATGCGGTGAGTCGGTGGAATTCTTTCTCTGATGCATTGTATTATATTACTTCGCGTGATTTACAGCCATTACAGTTAAAACTTTATAATCTTATTAAAGGGACACAGAGTATAGAGGTATCAGTAATGGAGGGAAGTGCAAGTGATTTAGCATCCAATCTATCTGAATCCATTCAATCGGCTACTATAATTTTTGCTACAGTACCTATTTTGATAGTATATCCTTTTGTACAACGATATTTCGTCAAAGGTGTGACTATGGGTGCTGTCAAAGGATAAGTAAAGTATTGTGCGGGAAACCGTTCAAATAAAAGAGAAGGAGAAAAAGTTTTATGAAGAGGATTCAAAAGAATTTATCAATGGTATTGGCATTATGCTTGAGCACGGGGATGCTTTCAGCATGTGGTTCTGGAACTACCAACGCGACCGATTCGGCAGATTCAGTAACTGATTCAGTAGAAGAAACTGCTACTTCAGAAAGTGATTCTGAGTGGTTGACGTTACATGTGGAAATGTATGATAGGTCAATAGCAGGCTTTAATGTGGAAGATTGTGCACAGCTTCACTATATACAGGAAAGCTTCGGAGATCCTAACCATATCAAAGTTGAGTTTGTTCCTGTGTCTCGATGGGAAGAGGGCACAATACTGAACACAAAACTTTCGGGAGGAACCGCACCTGATGTTTGTATGACATATGGGAGTGACCTAGTTCAGCAGTACATTGATATGGGTGGCATTGCTCCATTGGATAGTCTTCTGGATGAATATGGTCAAGATCTTAAAGAATTTTTAGGTGATGAAGTATTAAAATATGGTCAGTTTGATACTGGAAGCGGTATGGAGCAATATGTATTGCCAGCACGACGCATTATTGTTGCTACTCAGTCTGATCATATTCGTAAAGACTGGTTGGAAGAGCTAGATATGGATACACCTACAAATATTGAGGAACTTTATACATATCTGAAGGCCGCAAAGGAGCAGAACTTAGGAGGTACAACTACTATTCCATTCGCTTCTGATTTATACTCAGCAGATCCTTTTAATGGTTGGATATACCAGCTAGATTCCTTTATCGATTATTCTCAGGTTTCGGAGGAAGATTGGGTTGCTAATTCTGAACTTCATTATTTGCTGCCTGGAGCAAAGGAAGCTCTTCGTTGGATGAACAAATTCTATAATGAAGGCCTTGTAACAGATTATTATGGAATTGAAAACGATGAACAGACAAAGTCTGATCGTGTAAATGGGTATGATGGTTTTTGGATTGGTAACTGGGATTCTCCATGGCGAATGGAAGATTCTTTCCAGATAGATTTGGAAAAGAATATACCTGGAGCATCCTATATCGCTTGCGATGCATTCAAACCTACGAGTGATAGTTATCCTCATGAAACATATACAGCTGCGGGACAATATATTTTCATCCCTTCTACGGTGTCAGAGGAAACGGCAGTTGCCGCAATTAAGTATCTCAATTGGATGAGTCAGCCGGAGAATTTATTTGTTCTTCAAAATGGTGAGGAAGGATACAACTATACTACTGTTGATGATAATGGGATTCCAACTGATTTAAAAAATATTGAAGATACTGATGATGCACACAAGATACATGCTACTGATGGAGCACCAATTTGTAATGGTTTCTATTATGGTAGCGATGAACTTAACTATACAGCATCTGCAAATGCTTATCCAGGTTATTCAGATGAGGTAATGGATGCTTTGACGATTGCAAATGAATTTGGTTATGAACCAATTAGCTTTACTCGCACAATTCAGTCCCGTGTGGATTATGGTTCAACTGTGACATCTAAGGAAGCAGAGCTACTGGTTCAATCAGTAACTTGTAAATCTGAGGAGTTTGATACAGTCTGGGATGAGTATGTAAATGCTTTACTAAGCGCAGGAGGACAGGCAATAGTTGATGAACAACGTGAAGCTTATAAAGAAGGAGCTTATCGTGGATCTTATCCAATGGCAAATAAGTAATATAGTTGCCTAATTATAGGGAGGTTGCGGCTGGTTCGCAGCCTTCCTTATTTCTTAATCAAAATCAGGAAATGAGAGGGAGTTGGCAAAATGATACGTTTAGGAATAATTGGTTGTGGTGGTATAGCATCATTGCACACGGAGAATATTTTACAAGGGCTTTGTCCAGACATTTGCGTTACTTCTGTGGCTGATCGAAAAGAACAACGACGCGTGTGGGCTAGAGAAAAGTATCCGAAAGCTTCAATTTTTTGTGAAGGAAGTGACCTTATCTCATCGGATACGTGTGATGCAGTACTAATCTGTACACCACATTATCAGCATTCCGAGCTTACAATCAATGCGTTTCAACATGGAAAGCATGTAATTTGCGAAAAGCCAGCAGGAGTATATACCTTACAGGTTAGAGAGATGATAGAGGCCGCTGATGAGCATCCAGAATTAACTTTTGCGATGATGTTTAATCAACGAACCAATTGTGTTTATCGAAAGATGAAGGAATTGCTCGACAGTGGGAAAATGGGTCAAATTAAAAGAGTTTCGTGGATTATTACTGATTGGTATCGTACACAAAGCTATTACGACTCTGGAACCTGGCGAGCAACATGGGATGGAGAAGGCGGAGGAGTATTGCTTAATCAATGTCCACATCAGCTTGATCTTTTGCAGTGGCTTTGCGGATTGCCAGTAAAGGTTCAAGCGCATATGCAATATGGAAAATGGCATGATATTGAGGTGGAGGATGATGTAACTGCATATCTGGAATTTGCAAATGGTGCAACGGGTGTGTTTATTACGACTACTGGTGATGCAGATGGAACAAATAGATTGGAAATTACAACAGAGCATGGCAAACTTCTTTGCGAAAATAATGAGCTGACATGTTCATATCATGAGGAAAATGAGCGGGAATGGTGCAAGACCTGTAAAGAAGCTTTTGGAAGACCGGAGACTGTTACCTATAAACCGGAATTGGATGGTAAAAATCTACAGCATGCAGGAATATTGAATTCATTTGCAAATCATATTCTAAGGGGAGAAACTTTAGTCGCTGATGGACGCGAAGGTCTAAATGGATTAATGCTTTCGAATGCCATGCATTTGTCCGACTGGTTGGGTCATGAGGTGACAATTCCATTTGATGAAGAACTATATTTAGAGCTGCTAGATAAGAAAAGATTGTCTTCTAAAAAGAAAACAGGAAATGATATTGTACTTGATAATTCGGATACATTTGGAAGTTCCGTGAAGCTATAGATAAAAAAGATTCAGTTGGGAATGAAAAGAGGAGTTGTTATGTTAAGAGCTGCAATTATTGGTTGCGGAACAATTGCACAAGTGCATAAAGAAGTGTTGTTAGCACTTCCAGAGGCAGAACTAGTTGCCTGCTGCGATATTAAGAAAGAACGCGCTAAGGCTTTTGCTCTTTCATGCGGAATAAGGAGTTATTCCTCAATGGAGACGATGCTTGAACAAGAGCAATTAGATGTGGTTCATCTTTGCGTTCCGCATCCATTACATACACCATTAGCAAAATTATGTGTAGGAAAAGGAATACATGTTTTTACGGAAAAACCACCATCAGTGGATGAAGAACAGTTTCAGGACTTTCTTAAACTTCAGGACAGTGAGCAACATATCGGTATTTGTTTTCAAAATCGTTATAATCAATCTGTTCAAAAAACTATAGAATTACTTAATTCTGGGGAGGCTGGAAACATTAAGGGAGCAAGAGCTATCCTCACATGGCACCGTGATGCTAAATATTATCAAGAAAGTGATTGGCGTGGTAGATGGCAGACAGAAGGAGGAGGAGTGCTGATAAACCAAGCAATTCATACATTGGATCTTTTGGTTTTCTTATTGGGAAAGGCTGATTCTGTGCAATGCCATATGAGTAATCACTCATTACAGGATGTGATTGAAGTTGAGGATACCTTGGAAGCAAGTATCAAATTCACTTCGGGGGTAAGTGCACTTTTTTATGCCAGTAATGCTTATTGCAGCGACGCGCCTGTTCTCGTAGAGATAGTTTGTGAGAAGGCTATTATTAGGCTGGAGGGTGATAAATTAACTATAGAATGGAAAGATGGTAGAAGATATCAGATAGATGGAACAGGCAGGAAACCTTTAGGAAAAGACTACTGGGGAAATAGCCATTACATATGTATTCAGGATTTCTATGAATCTATTGTTGAGGATAGACCATACCAGAACGACATTCCAAGTGTTCTGGACACTATGCAACTGATGTTTATGATGTATCAATCATATCTCAGAAAGAGAATAGCTGCTAAATAGCAGAAGAATAAGAATGGAGGAGTTTATGATTCGAGTAGCAATTATTGGGACGGGAGCAATAGCCAATGCGCATGTTCAAGCTTATTTACAATTTCCGGGGCGATGCGAAATTGTTGCATTAGTGGATATTGTCCCTGATAAAGCTGAAAATATGAAGGCAAAATATGAATTGGAAGTTGCGTGCGTGTATGATTCACACGTAAAGATACTAAATAGAAATGATATTGATCTTGTGGATGTATGCACACCACCATTTGTTCATTCTGCTATAAGTATAGATTGTATGAAAGCGGGCATGAACGTAGTGTGTGAAAAGCCAATGGCGGCATCATTAGAAGAGTGTGATGCTATGCTTAGAGCTCGCGACGAAAGTGGGAAAAGGTTATCCATAATTGCGCAAAATAGATTCCGTAAACCAATCAGCGATTTGAAGGCATTACTGGATAGTGGCATTGCCGGAAAAGTTAATTCGGTACAAGTTGACTCCTTCTGGTGGCGCGGACATTCATATTATGATTTGTGGTGGCGTGGAACCTGGGAGAAGGAAGGCGGAGGATGTACGCTTAATCATGCGGTTCATCATATTGATATGTTGTTATGGATGATGGGTATGCCTAATGCTGTCACAAGTGTAATTTCAAATGTGGCTCATGATAATGCCGAAGTGGAAGATCTTTCTATGAGCATACTTACATATCCTGGGGCGCTTGCACAATTGACGGCTTCTGTCACTCATCATGGTGAAGAACAAAAGTTGGTATTCCAGTGCGATAAAGCAAAAATATCAGCACCATATGAGTGTTTCGCCTCAACATCAAAAGAAAACGGATTTCCAGAACGGGATGAAACAGTTGAAAATAAGCTAAACCGGTTTAGGGAAAGTCGCCCAAGAATCAAATGGGAGGGACATGTAGGTCAACTGGATAATGTTTTGACTGCGCTGGAAACGGATGCACCTGTTGCAATAAGCGGTGAGGATGGTCGTAGAACAATTGAGTTAATATGTGCCATATATAAGTCTGGAGCGGAAGGAAGAACAATATCATTACCAATTTCAAAAAATGATCCTTTTTATACAGTAGAAGGAATATTGTCAAAGGTACCACATTTTTATAAAAAAAATAAGGAATTAAAAAGCTTGGATGGAAATATTACAGTAGGTAGTAGTTATGAAACAAAAGGAGAACATACAAGATGAGCAAGGTAAATGTAGCAGATGGAATGAATTACGCACCAAAGGGCAAGAGCAAGCCGGTTATTAAGCCAGGAGAGTTTGGCTTTTCTGCCATGCATTTAGCACATGGGCATATTTATGGTATGTGCAATGGCCTTTTAGAGGCAGGAGCGGTTTTACGATATGTTTATGATCCTGATCCGCAAAAGGTGGCGGAATTCGTGAAAGTATTCCCACAGGCGAAAGTGGCTAACTCTGAAAAAGAAGTATTTGAAGATATAGAGACAAAATTGATTGCTGGTGCGGCCATTACAAGTGAACGCTGTTCATTGGGAATACGTGCTATGGAGGCAGGAAAGGATTATTTTACTGATAAAGCACCCCTTACAACACTGGAACAACTTGGTGAAGCTAAAGCATGTGTAAAACGTACTGGCCGAAAATATATGTGTTACTATGGAGAACGTTTGCATACAGAAAGTGCGATATTTGCAGGTCAACTTATAGAACAAGGGGCAATAGGTAAGGTGATTTCTGTTGCAGGATTTGGACCACACAGATTAAATGCGAAAGGTCGTCCAGAATGGTTCTTTGACCATGATAAATATGGCGGAATATTGTGCGATATCGGTTCTCATCAAATTGAGCAATACTTATTCTACGCAGGAGAGGAGGAAGCTGAAGTATCAAGTGCACGAGTTGCAAATTACGCGAACCCTGACTATCCGGAATTGGAGGATTATGGCGATTGTACAATTACAGGAAAAAACGGAACAAGTTTTTATTTTCGTGTGGATTGGTTCACCCCAGATGGTCTACGTACTTGGGGAGATGGACGAACAATGATTATTGGAACAGAGGGAACAATTGAACTGAGAAAATATATCAATGTTGGAGAAGAACCTGCGATTAGTGATTTGGTTTTCCTAGTCAACGGGAAGGGTGAAAAGCGGTTTGATGTACATGGAAAAGTAGGATATCCATTTTTTGGACAACTCATACTGGACTGTATGAATCGAACAGAAAATGCTATGACGCAGACACATTGTTTTAAGGCAGCAGAGCTGGGCATTTTGGCTCAGATGAAGGCTCAGAAGATAAAGTGACAATTCATATACGGAAGAAAGCTACTGTAATGAACAAATAATGCAGATAATACTTGCGCCAATACTTATTGCCGAACCGGCAAATAGCTGAGCAAGTGAGTGCCGCTTTAGCTTGAGCGATGAATTATATACTGCGAGAATAAGAAGTGTGCAGGGAATAACGGCAATGAGCCCAAAGTGCCATGGAAGGAGAACAGCCGGAGCTGTGGTACTGCAGGCGTGTCCGCTTGCACGAAATTTTAAAAGCTTTGTGCATATGATAAGGGCTATTACTGAAATAATATATGAGCCAAAAAGGATATTGATGATTTCTGAATGAGGTGAAAGCAGCGTCCAAATAAAGCCAAGCGCATAGCCTATAAGACTAAATACAAGTGCGGTGCTTCGCTGTTTTGTACGCATGTCCATCTTACCGGGAATGAATAAACTTACCGGATATGCCAAAGCTGGTAATATCAGGAAAAATAATTCCGACATCAGCATTTCGTGCCATGTCATAATGTGAGAATAATAATATAAAAGAAAGACTGTGCCTCCTGTTACGATGGGAGGCATTGTTAATATTCTTGTAATCATTCCAAAAATAAAATTAGTTTTGTTCATGGGAAGAACTGCTTCGCTATTATTTGTCATTTTTAGCCTCCAAAACGCATATCATTTCTTTGTTTCGAGGCTGTTGCCACGAAACAATATAGCTGTCCATAGATAAAATAATAATAAAAACTATATTATAGGTTTATCAAAAACCGATACATAAATACTAACATGATTATTAGAAATGTCAACGGTTTTCAAAAAACCCATCATAGGATTTTGCTTGATAGCTCAATGATGAATTTGTATAATAACGTATATGTGTGAGTAAATTATAGAAATTACATCATAGCACTCAGATGATTAAATGCCTTGAAATGGAGATTGAAATGGTAAAGGTTGATTTGAATAGTGTAGATTCCAAAAAGAAAAACGCGATAACTGATTTTCATCTACCGCGTTTTTATGAAATTACAAATGTTGGATTATATCTTGAACAGACAGTGAAATTTATAAACAACTATTTAAAACCGCTTGGTGAGCCGGAGATTACAGGCTCGATGGCAAGTAATTATGTTAAACATAAGCTTCTTCAAAATCCGATAAAAAAGCAATATTATACTGAACACATTGCCAGGCTTATTTTTATTACAATAATGAAGAACTCGATGTCTATGGATAACATCACGCTTTTAATGGAACTTCAGAAGGCACAATATGACCCAGAAATGGCGTATGACTATTTTTGTGATGAATTTGAGAATGTTCTTTCATATGTCTTTGATAATGCCAATGAAATAAAGACAATAGGGAAGATTCATTCGGAGACAAAAGACCTGCTTACTACAGCAATTATTGCAGTGGCAAACAGAATATATCTTGACAGATGCCTTGATGATTTTAGAAATGATGAGAGCAGGGGGAATAATTTATGAGCCAGAGCTTAGCACTTTTTATAACCGGAGTGGTTTTACTAATTCTTTTTGCAATATCATTTCATTTTGATAAAAGAAAATTTATTAATGCTATTTTACTTTTCTTATCGGTTGTCATGCTAATCATGTCATTGCTGGTTTTTACGAGAAACAATGATGCTTTGCAGAGCATATTTTGTGTAATTTTCTTTATTGCGATTCCGCTTATTATGTTGGCTATTATAGGATTATTGTTCTACGACAGCTTTTTGCTCCTAAAAAAAGAAGGGAAAAGAATTAAAAATCTTCTTCCCGCGTTGTTTGGATTTGCACTTTTGGTTGGAATGATCATCTCACTACTGACTCTTTTTACAGCATTTGATAAGCATCACGTATTGACGGTCTTTATGTGGCTTGTTGCAATTTTGTGCTGTTATTTTAGCTTTATTTTCGTAGCTCTTTTAGTTTATTCAAGGCTATATACCATGCTTCCTAAGAACATTAACTCGGATTACATAGTTGTTCTTGGATGTGGTCTATCACAAGGCGAAAAAGTCACGCCGCTTCTGCGCGGAAGAATTGATAAGGCGGTCGAAATATATGAAAAGGGAGAACGCCATGCAAAGCTGGTTCTCTCAGGTGGACAAGGCATAGACGAGAAGATTTCTGAAGCGCAGGCCATGGCAAATTATCTTATTGAAAAGGGATTTACTAAAGATAACTTGATTTTGGAAAAAGAGTCGGTAAATACATATGAGAATTTAAAGAATACCAGAGATATGCTTGATACACCCGAAAAGAAGAACTCATATATTTTTGTTACAAATGATTATCATGTTTTTAGAGCGAGTATTTTTGCAAGAAAGCTGGGAATGAATGCTCAGGGAGTAGGCTGTCATACGGCAGGGTATTATTGGCCGGGAGCATTTATCAGAGAATATATTGCTATACTTGTGCAGCATAATTTATTAACGATAGCAGTAATACTATTCTGGGCTTTTTTGGCAATAGAATCATTCTTATAATTAAGGGAGCAACCGATGATATATCTTTCGCATTTCAGCTTCCCTGATAAGGAAGAGGAATATGATTTCATTTTTGACCAGAAACGCACCTGTTACGATACAGTTTATCCGTTTCAAATAATATCAAGACATGACTTCACTATGCTCGACCCCGAACAGGTCACGATTTTGTATGGAGGAAATGGTTCAGGAAAGTCTACGGTACTTAATGTTATTGCTGAAAAGCTGGGACTAAAGAGATGGTATGAGCTGGGAAATGTTCGCGCTTATTATGACTTCTTCAAGAAGCATGAAAAAGAATTTGAATAATTACATCAAAGAGAATTAATTACCACACGGTTTCTGCCGGCCTTCTTTGCTTCATATAAAGCCTTATCTGCAGCTCTTTGAAGCTGCAAGTAGCCAGGATTATCGCTTGCAGATGCGTAGATAGCACCAATGCTTGATGTGACATGAATAAGACCATCAAACTGCTCAGTAGAATATTCTCTTTGAAGTGCTATGCAACAATCTTCTAGCTTTTCTGACAATTCATCAAAAGAAATATCGAGTAAGCAAATACAAAACTCATCTCCTCCAAAACGACAAACAAGGTCATCTTCGTCAAAAGATGAGGATAGAATATGGGCAGTATCAATAATTGCAGCATCCCCGGAAAGATGCCCTAAGGTATCATTGATTCTTTTGAAATTATCAATATCTATGAAAATATAAGCTATGCTGGAAAACAGTTTCTCTTCGAGAATCTTACGGCATGCATCTGAAAAGGCGCTTTTATTTAGAAGACCGGTCATAGGCTCGTGACTGTTCGTGATAAGAAGCCCTTGTATCCTGGAGCTTTCGTTTTCAAGTTCATGATTATATTCCTCAGTTTGAAAGAACATATAATAAAAAATTGTGCATAGTACAGTAGCGGTTCTTCCAATGGTTCGTATAGAGTAAATAGCTTCAATTAATCCTGTTGCAGCAATAACTGCGGACATAATGTAAATGATCTGATATTCAAAAAAGGATGTTCTGTTTTTCGTTCGCATCGAAATAACAATAAGAATTATTAAATAAAGAGAGAGCGTGATATGTGTGCTATAGCCTAGAGGACCTCTGTGAAAGATATTGTTTTCGTCATATGAAAAGCATATAGGTGAGAAAAGAGATGTGGAAATAATCACGATATTAATTATTTCCGGAATTAGTAAAAGAAGCTTTTGCCTTCTTGAAGATTGTCCTCTAAGCATAATTCAAAGAATCATTACCAAAATCATAGGCCTAAGGGAATAACCAATAATTGATAAAATAGTTCTCCAAAGAGTTGGCTCATCAAAAGTAGAAGTATATAGTTCCAGGCTATACGCAACCATTTCAATGAATTCCATTAAGATAAGCACATAAAATGTAATTTTAATTTTTCTTACAATTCTGTCGTTGTGAAATAACATTACAAGTAGGAAAAAGATGCCAAGAGAGGCGGGGAAATTTATTGTAAGATAGTCATAAGTTTCCATTAGGTACTCCAATAAAAAACAACAAAAGCAGTTCAAATAATTACTTAAGAAGAATACCATTATATGAAGTTTTATTCAAGGAGCTTTGGCAGTTTCCAGGATTCCTGTGAGAAAAGAGATCACTCATTAGTATTTGTGATTTCACGGTTTACGTAGCAGCATTGACTTAGCCGCTCGGCTTTATTATAATATGAAATAAGCAGAAATAAGTCGTTCGGCTAAATCTATACAAGCAAAGAATAAATTAAGCCGAGCGGCTAAATGAAAACAGAGATACTGTGCCACCTAGATAGAGAGCTCATGCAAGAGTAAAATTTGGAGATCAAAGATGAAGATTAATGATTCGAAGGAATTTGGATATGCTATTAGATTAAGAAGAAAAGAACTTAAATATACGCAGGCTTTTTTGGCAAACTATACAGGCTATAGTATAAGCTTTATTTCTGATCTCGAGAGAGGGAAGAAGACTGCAGAACTGGGAAAGGCTCTTCACCTTGTTAATCTTCTGGGTCTGGATTTGGATATTTCTCCGCGAGGAAGCGAGGCGGATAGCAAATGGTAGATTTAATTGTAAATATTGAGAGTTATGGGAAGCAAGTGAAAGTTGGTTCTATTCATGGAGAAAACATGGAGGATGCACGCTTTTGCTATGATGCTAATTACATTAGTGATTCAAAGAGCATTCCAATTTCGATAAGTATGCCTTTTCAGAAAGAGAATTTTATAGCTTCGCAAACAAGAATTTTTTTTGAAGGATTGTTGCCGGAAGGCTTTTCGAGAAAAGCCGTGGCCAAATGGCTTCAGTCGGATGAAAGGATTATCTCAGAATACTATACGGATTGGGACAAGAGTGCCTTGGTGCAATCAGAATAACTGAGAGTAACTTTGAGGAGGAAAATGCCTCGTACGAAGAAATGACATTGGAACAGGTGCGTGAGCTTGCACACGAAGGAGCGACAAAATCGGCGGAATGAATGCTCCAATTAGATTGCATCAGGAAGATTTTGCACAGGCACTTGGGATACCTTCTTTTGAGAAATATGTCAATTTATATTGGAAATGAATGCAATATAGACGATATTTCGCGAGAATCTTTCATAGATGCATCTAACGAAATAGGACTAAATCCCAAAATAGCCATGGAACATTTTGACAACATGAAAGCAAAATTTTGTAAGGCACTGCAGTCAGCTTCAGATAAATTAAGTGGTGAAGGTTTTACTAAAGCGGAAGAAATCAAGAATAAAATATTGAAGGTTGGCGGAATTGCGAATGAGAACAATGATCCTAACTAATTAGAATAATATTTTACTAATTTAATTGAAAACTATAACAAAATCAGCATTGCAAAACACATTTTCCTGTTTTGCAATGCTGATTTTGTTACTCATAGTATTTTTGAATGTCTAAATTGCTTAGGACTGATACCTGTTCTTGATGAGAATGCATTTATAAAGCTTGAACTTGAACTGTAACCTAGTGATAAACCGATATCTGAAACAGTTCTGTTTGTGGACCTGAGAATGGTTTTTGCAAAATTGATTTTGAGTTGTGACATATATTCGATTGGTGAGCACCCGGTTTCCGTTTTAAAAAGATGTGAGAGAGAACTTGAACTTACATTTACGTGGGAAGCGATATAGTCAAGCGAAAGTGTTTCTTGAATATTTTCTTTCATAAACTTTATCACATTTGCTACAGTTGCTGACATTGGAGAAGGAGAAGCTTCTGTATAACAGTTAACGGACTGTAATCCACAAAGGGCATTATATGCAACACATGAAAGTTCAATATCTGAAGGCTGACTTCCTTTAGATAAACTAATTAGAAGAGATAATAGTTGTTGAGGAATCTCATGTGTGGTTTGTAATCTGAATATAGGAGATTGGTTTTGCAATATTAAATGGTCAGTCATTTTTTGTGAGTTGATTCCATCATAGTGAAAAAAGATAAATTCACAGGATGAGGTGCAGTAGTAACTGTGAGGATTTTTGCGGTTTAACAAAACAATATCTCCCGAAGAAGCGACAAAAAGGTTGTTTTCATATTGCAGGGATAACTGCC
The DNA here is from genome assembly GCA_964549585.1 of uncultured Butyrivibrio sp. Lineage (GTDB taxonomy): Bacteria > Bacillota > Clostridia > Lachnospirales > Lachnospiraceae > Butyrivibrio. The sequence goes on from CAZJWA010000002.1 coordinate 82,552, forward strand.
CGGATAACATATAAATAAATAGGGGAGAGACATTTCCTTCTCTTAAGATTTTATAGTTTGAATCACAATAAAAGTGACCACAAAGGAGCATGTAAAGATAATAGTTTCGAAACATTTCTGATGGTGAAAAAAAGTAATATTCAGAGGGACTGTTAGTCCCTTTCTCAAGACATTTCATACATTCGATCTCCTTTGAATTATATTGATTATAGCATTATTGCAAAAACAGTTTGAATAAACTTTTCGACAAACTCAAGTGATGATATTACGAGGAGACGATGGTACGATTCAAATATCAAAGAACAATAGATTTATTGATGAGGAAGAAAAATGAAATATTATATTGGGGCAGACGTTGGCGGGACAAATTTAGCAGCAGGAGTTGTTGACGAGAATTATAGGATAATCTCAAAAGAGGTATTACCTGCTGGAAATGATAGAGCGGCTAGTGAAGTTATTGATGATATAGCAAATGTAATACAGATGGCAATTAATGAAGCCGGATTAACAACAGATGGTTTTGAAACTTGTGGGATAGGAATGCCAAGTTATGTTAATCCAAGAACGAGACTTCTTGTTCATGCAAACTGTTTTGGGTGGAAGAATTTTCCAATATATGAATATCTAGAAAAGAAGCTTCCATTTAAAATTGAAATCGGAAATGATGCAAATTGTGCTGCTTTCGGAGAATACCTTAATGGGGCAGCAAAGAATACAAGAAATATTGTTATGCTGACGCTTGGAACGGGGCTTGGCGGAGCAGTTATTATTGATGGCCAGATTTACAGTGGCGCCGATTCTATGGGAACAGAGCTGGGGCACGTCAAGTTAGTGTATGGTGGGAAAACCTGTACTTGCGGTCAGAAGGGATGTGCTGAGGCTTATTGCTCTGCAACAGCGCTGATCGGCCAGGCAAAGACAGCCATGGATGCTGATCCATTTTCCTTACTTTGGAAACTATGTAGCAAAGAGAGTCTAAACGGAGAAATGATCTTCAAAGCATTAAAGGAAAGAGATGCGACTGCGCAAAGAGTATTTGATCAATATATAGATTATCTTAGCTGCGCAATCTCATCGTATATTACGATTTTTCGACCTGAAAAAATCATTCTTGGGGGAGGCATTTCTAACGCTGGAGAATTACTGCTAAGTCCTCTTCGAAAGAAACTAATTGATAATACATTTGGAGCGAAAGAGATTGGGATACCAGATGTTGTTTTAGCAAGTCTTGGAAATGATGCAGGAATTATTGGAGCAGCATTTATCTAAAAAACAAGAACAGAGGAGATGAAGATATGTCAAAGAAAGATGAAATTTTACAATCAATAAAAGGCGGATTAATTGTTTCCTGCCAGGTTCAGGAGGATGATCCAATTTATTCCATGGACTTTGTTACAAAGATGGCAATTGCGGCGCAGTGGGGAGGAGCAGTTGGTATAAGAGCGAATTCACCTGATCAAATTACATCAATAAAGGAAAAAGTTTCATTACCTATTATTGGCCTTTATAAAATTTGGCATGACGATACTGATGTATTTATTACGCCTACACTTCAAGCGGCAAGAGAAGTATGGGAAGCTGGAGCAGATATTATTGCTATAGACTGTACAGATCAGATAAATCATGAAGGCCGTCCTGCATATGAGTTATTACCGCTTGTAAAAAGAACTATTCCAGAGGCACTGACATTTGCGGATGTTTCAAATTATGATGAGGCAAAAAGAGCTGTTGAAATGGGAGCTGACATAGTTGGACCTACATTATACGGCTATACGGAAAAAACCAAAAGCATTGAAGAACCTGACCTTCGCGAATTTGCGAAAATGTGTAGAGATTTTGGAAACAGAACATGTATGGTTATGGAGGGACACATTTATACTCCCGAGGATGCAATGAAGTGTCTATATCTTGGAGCACATTCGGTAGTCGTTGGAAGCGCAATAACAAGACCACATCTGACAACGAAGAGATTTGTTGATTTGATCTCAGGATATCAGAATAACTGGCGTGACGCTGAAAAAAGCAAGCATTGAATTATTGAAGGTAACAGATATGGTTAAATTTGATGTTGAAGGAATTCAAAATGCAGAAGTAAGTAAGAAAATTCCGTGTGATAAACCATTAGTTGAACAGCTTGAAATAATGGAAAGATATACTGATACACATAAATGCTTTTTAAATGCATCCAAGGAAAAAAGGGAAGTAGAGTGTCTAAAAATAATCTACCCCGCGATGTTTAGAAGCATTGAAAAGAATGATCTGATCGCAGGAAGATTAGACTTTCTACCAATAGGTTTTGGAGCCGTAACGTCTGTGGGAGGTGTAGGGCATTATTGCGTATTTTCCAAGCTTCGTGATTTTGAAAAAAGAATTGGAAAAACTTATGCTTGCAGAGTTGAGGCACTTTATAGCTACTGGCTGAGAAATGATCTGAAAACAAAGTATTGCGAAGAAGTGTTAACAGAGACAACTATTGGAAGATTTATAGATGTAGAATATCCGCTTATTGCTACAGCAAGGTTGTCAGGTATGATGCTTGATTATCAAAAGCTTCTGGATTATGGAATAGATGGTCTTGAGAATCTGATAAATAAGCAAAGAAATATTGAGCCGGATAATGAATTCCTTCTTGCAGCACAGGACTGTTTGGATATTTATCGTAAAAGCGCTTTGTATCTGGCAGATATGGCGAAGAAGGAGCGATTAGAGCTTTCTAAAAAGGATGCTAATAGATACAAAGAGCTTGAAACCATGGAAAAAACTCTAAGAAAGATTTGCCATGGTAAACCCAAACATTTTGATGAAGCATTACAAGCATTTTGGCTATATGCACTTCTTGCAGGCGCAATCAACTATGGAAGATTGGATGAGCTTCTTGGTACATATCTTGCAAAGGATCTTGACGAGGGTTATTTATCAGAGCAGCAGGCATATGAGTATATTCACTGCTTGTGGACAATGATAGAAAACAGGAGAACAACCGTTAATGGTAGAGTAATCGTTGGAGGAAAGGGCCGAAGGAATTCTAAGGATGCTGATCGCTTTTTACATATTGCGATGAAGGTTGCCGCAAATTGCCGCTATGTAGAACCACAGTTTACGCTTAGAGTAGATAAAGATACTACAGATGAAACGTGGGATGAAGCTATGAAAGTACTTGGGGCAGGCGCAACATATCCGACGATATATAATGATGAAGTAAATGTAAATGCAGTTTCATATGGCATGAGAATTGATCATGAAACAGCGCAAAAGTACGTCCCTTTTGGGTGCACAGAATTTGTGATTTGGGGTCAAAGTACCGGAACACCAAATGTTTGCATAAATCTACTGAAAATATTGACTATTTTTATGAATGAAGGCATTGACCCAGTAGATAATCAATATAAACTTGGAGAAATCCATCCCAAAAAGCTCGTAAATATAAAAAGCTTTGATGAGTTTTATAAAGGGTTTAAAGAGCTTCTTGATTATTATTTGGATTTGGCTATTTATTCTCAGATGAAATCCTATGAGATGTTAAATGACAATGTTGGATTTCTATTTAATAGTATACTCATGGATGACTGCATTGGTAAAAGAAAGGCACTTCTTGATGGCGGAGTTAGATATCTTGGTGGAACATGTGAAACATACGGTAATATAAATGTTTCAGATTCACTATATGTAATAAAGAAGCTTGTGTTTGATGATAAAAAGATATCTCTTTGTGAACTTGAACACGCAATACTTCATAATTTTGAAGGATTTGATCAAATCAGGAAGATGGTACTTGATGCTGATAAGTATGGAAATGATAAGGCAGAAGTTGATAACCTGGCAAATGATTTTTATGAGTATATTGCAAAAGGAGTAAGAGATAGGGGAATTCGAGCAGGAATGCAGTATTACCTTATTGTGATCAGTAACAATTCGCTTAATTCGGAATGGGGCGAGAGAACTGCGGCATCTCCAGATGGAAGACTTTTTGGAATGTATATGAATCCTGCAAATAATCCGCAAGGAGGCGCTGATAAAAGTGGCCCGACAGCTTTACTTAATTCGCTTTGTAAATTTGATTCAAAATATCATGCAGGTTCTGTTCAGAATATTAAATTTTCAACAGGAATGTTTAATCAGAACAGACAACTCATTAAAATGATGTTTCAAACTTTTTTCCAAAAAGGTGGATGTCAGATTATGGTAACTGTCATTGACAGTGGCGAATTAGAAGATGCAATGAGAAGCCCGGAGAAGTATCCAAATCTTATCGTAAGAGTAGCAGGATATTCAGCTGTTTTTGTTGATTTGTCTTCATGTGTTCAGAAAGAGATTCTTAGCCGAACATTATATGATGAGAAAAGATGTAGAGCATGAAAGCAACAATATTTAATATCGAAAGGTTTTCACTTCATAATGGTCCTGGAATTCGTACGACAGTTTTTTTTCAGGGATGCCCTCTGCGCTGCCCATGGTGCGCAAATCCCGAGTCGCAAAGCAGTGAACAGACAATACTGTATGATGCGGGAAAGTGTATTAGGTGTAAGAGATGTATTAGTTTGTGTGAGTCAAATGCATTATCAATTAGGAATGGTTCAATTCATATTGAAAGAGAGAAATGTACGTATTGCAAACGATGTGAAGATAATTGCATTCAGAATGCATTGAAAGTGTCAGGATATGAAATCACTATCAATGAGATTTTAGATATTGCTTTATTGGACAAAGATTATTTTGATTCGACCAAAGGCGGAATTACACTTTCGGGAGGAGAAGCTCTTTTTCAAAAAGAGTCGGCCATTGAATTACTGAAGAATTCAAAGCAAAGAAATATCAGTACAGCAGTTGAAACTTGTGGACAGATTTCAGAAGAGATAATAAAGGCGGCATATAGATATACGGACATTTTTTTGTTTGATATCAAGCATTTGGATAAAGAAAAGTTATCTACGACAACAGGTGGTAATATTGATTTAATCATTAGAAATTTTGAATATCTTGCTGGTCATAATGCTGATAAAGTAGTAATAAGAGTTCCTGTTATTCCGGGTTTTAATTATGATGATGCATTTATTGGACAGATATTTGATTTTGCATTGTTTTATAAAGTGAAGGAAGTAGATTTGCTTCCGTATCATGATTTGGGAAGAGACAAGTATATTAAACTTGGAAGAAAGTATGAAATGCCAGACATTGGGAGTGCTTGGTCAAATGATTTAGTGAAATATGCAAAGACAGGTGAGAACGAGGGACTCATTGTAAAAATAGGAGGTTAGATTAATGGGTAAACAAAAAAACGAAATAGGATACTGGATGGATGACGAAAAGGGACTTCCATGTTTTAACTACATAGGGAAACTCCCTTTTAGTGCGAGTGCTTGCGATGGAGAAAAAGTCAAACTTCCAGAAGACCCTTGGTTTATTCTCGGGAATTATAAAATGACTTTATTTACTCATGTTAGTGGCAAATTTGAAATAATAACAGGCCAGCGTTCGTGGGGGAGGATTAATCAGGCGGCAGAAAGAAATAGCGGAGAAAACAGAGCGGAAATATCAATAGATAAGAAAAAGTGTATTCTTATCGGACAAAAGGATACACTAGAAGAATTAATCCCTTTTGAAAAGACATTTGGCTGTGGAGTGGCAAACTATTCATATAGTCAGGATAATATCGAAGTAAGAAGAAAAATATCAGTAAAACCTTCGAAAAATCCATATGATGGAGAAGCTGCTTTTCTTATTCAAATTAACATTAGTAATAACGATACAAATAGTCATGAAGTGAATTATCTTGAGGGGGTAACTGCAAATTACGAAGAAATACAATTTCAAACTAAACAAAATGAAAACAGCGGGAAAGTTCTTTATAGCAAAATCATTTCAAAGCATGAAAATGCAGTAGCAATCAGGGCAAGAATAGAATCAGATGATCCACTTCTTTATGGTGATAGAAACAGTATGGCGGTTAAAGATGGATTTCCTCCGACTTTGTTCATAAGAGCAAAGTCGCAGAACATTTCACTTGATGCTATTGATAGAGAAGTGGTTTTCAATTGGAGTGGGGATTTAGCACCTGGAGAGAGCCAGACAATGGAAGTCGTAATTGGGTTTGCTGATAGATATAGTGATAAAGCTATTACGAAAATGGCTAATGATTTGCAAACTAATAAAGGAGCAAAATATTGTTCTGCTTTTGTAGATGAATGGAATGATATTCTTCCCTCATTTGAGAAAGAAAAAGACCAAAAATTACGACAGGAAATGAGATGGCATGCATATTGTCTTGAATCAATGGCGACGTATAGCAGATACTATCATGAAACCAAGATTCCACAGGGAACAGTATACGATTACGACTGGGGCGTTCATGCGAGTGCAAGAGATAATTTTCAGCATCTTCTTCCTACTATCTATTACAATCCGAAACTTGCAAAGAGTGGCTTGAAATACATGCTTGAAAGAACAACTTCATTTGGCGAAATACGTCTTATTGAAAAAGGGAATGGTTATTCAGATAATGAAAGATATTTTACGAGTGATCAGCAGTTATACTTCTTTCGGTTTCTTTCAGAATATTTAAGAGTTACAAAGGATTATGAAATTCTTTCGTGCAAAGTGGCACCATATCCTGTTGCCGGCGAGAGAAAGGTTGCAGTTATATCTTTTGTCGAGAAATGCTTCATCTTTTTAAGAGATACTATTGGGATTGGAGAACATGGTCTAATAAGACTTATGAATTCCGATTGGAACGATACAATTTATTACATTGAAAAGGTACCGTACAATAATGTCTTTTTTGATGGAGAGTCGCATATGAATTCGGCTATGGCAATCAGTATTTTTCAGGAGCTTATTCCAATACTTGAAAAAGCATCGGAAGAAGAAGCACTCGCGAAATACTCGAAGAAACTTCAGAGAATATGTCAAAGTATGAAAATCTATCGAGAAAGGATACTGAATGCGTATCTAAAGGATATGGGTGAGAGAAAATTCCCCAGAAGAATGTATTTTAATCATAAGGCGTATGGAGAAAACAATATGTTTCTTGAACCACAGGGCTTTACTCTTTCCATTAATGAATTATCTTTGGAAAAGAAGAAAGCGCTTTATGAAGAAATGCAATCGCGTGTGTATAAAGGCGAGAAACTTGGAGCAAGAGAGCAGCAGGTGCCAGAATTTGAGGATGAAAGTTATGATAAAGGGTCCAGAGAAAACGGAGGCTTTTGGTGGGCACTTAATGGTCCGGTAATTGTTGGAGTCAATTCTTTTGACAAGAAAGAGGCTAAAGAATTACTGAAAAAAATGACTTTCAATAATTTTGCAAAGGAGTTTCCTGATTATTGGTCATCATATTGGTCGGCGGCAGATAATATCGAATCATCGCTGATTAAGTGGGAGGGGCTTCCTGATCAATCAGATAACTATAGCGATTCGCCGGTATACTGCGCACATCCGCATGCGTGGATATTGTATTGCTATTATAGACTTTATTTTGACACTTGATACATTGCGAATATAAAAATGACACTAAAATAAAATAAATATACCAAAATCTGCACTCCAAAATGTGTAGGTTTCATGTACACTGAAAACATGAAGTATATGAGACTTATGGGAAAATTGGGGACGGCTCAGAAAACCGGAAGTATTGCAAAGGATGATGGTTATGAAGCATATGGTGAAATATGGGAAACTCAGCATGAAAAATCACACCGTTTGTCGCGTTAAGGACATCGTGTGTATCATGTTGAGTTTTTTTATTGTTTTTGGGTGCGCATATGGATGTGGTAATGAAAAGGAAAAGGTGAATCTCTCTGGAACACCAATGCAAAAGGTGGCACAGGCGAAAGATAATGAGAACATTGTACAAGGCGATTTGGCAAATGATAAAAAAGCTCCTATAACACTCGACTGGTACATAAACTTTTCATGGTATAACACACCATGGGGAGACAGCGTTGTATCAAAGGAGATTACGGATAAAACAGGTGTGAAAATTAATTTCATCTCTCCGCTTGGAAATGAATCTGAAAAGCTGACAGCTATGATTACATCGGGAAATCTACCGGATTTGATTACACTTGATCATACGGAAACTCAGTGCGGTTCTTTAGAAGAGCAGGGACTTGTCTATTCAATGGATGAGCTGGCGGATTTGTACGAACCATATTGGTACAAGACTGTCGATGAAGATATAGTTAACTGGTACACCAGGGAAAACGGACATATTTATGGTTATCCAAACTTTTCTTATTCGCAGGAGCTATATAACAACTATGACAATATTGCATCGAATCAGACATTTCTAGTTAGAAAGGATATATATGAAGCTTTAGGATCTCCTGACATGACAACTCCTGAAGGCTTTGAAACAGCTGTAGAAAAGGCAGTAGAACTTTATCCTGAAGTTGATGGAGAACCGCTTATCCCCATTGGAGCTTGTGAATTTACAGATTATGGCAATAAATCTTTTGATGAATATCTATGTAATTTCCTGGCAATTCCATATGAAAGAGACGGAGTATTTTATGATAGGTTCTCAGATCCAGAGCTTAAGCGCTGGCTGAAGGCATTTCGGAGGATGGGAGCAGACGGCTATCTTTCACAGGATATTTTTATGGATAAAAGAACTCTGATGGAGGAAAAGATATCAAAAGGCAGATATTTCTGTATGATGTTCCAAAGAACGGATCTGGCAAATCAAGAAGAAAGTCTGTATCTAAATGATCAGGAAAGCGTTTATATTGCGGTTGATGGTCCAAAGAATTCATATGGAGATGATTATAAGCTGCCTGGCGATACGATAAGCGGGTGGACGCTTACATATGTTTCAAAGAGCTGTAGCGACCCAGAAAAGGCTATTGAGCTACTTACATATATGCTCAGCGATGAGGGACAGCAGGTTATATGGCTTGGTGTTGAGGGTAAAACCTGGGATTATCAAAACGGAGAAAAAACCATGAAGCCGGAAGTCTATCAGATGATGAACGAGGACAGACCAAATTTTGACAGGCTATATGGCGCAGATGCAACATACTGGATGATGATGAGTAAGGAAGGCGAATTGAAGTATAAGGCTCCTTTGACTCAGCCTCTTTTGCAGATGAAGGAGTGGACATATCCATATCTTTTCAATGCTTCAGCGTATGATGTAACGCTCTCAAAGGATACTGCGGAGGCTGAAATGGAAGAGAAGATAAAGCTGCAGTGGGGGAAGACTCTTCCTAAGCTCCTTCTTGCGAAGTCTGATTCGGAATTTGATGAGATATATGATAGCTATATCTCGTTCGAAAAAGCAAACGGGATTGATAGAGTCTTGGAAACAAAAACAGAGCTTATGAAGGCAGCAAAGAATAAGCTTAGTGAAGGAAAGTGACAGAAAAATACAGATAAAAAGGCTACTGAAAATGAAAAAAATCAAGGAAGCATGGAATTCATGCAAGCTCTATTTAAAATTTAATATCCTGATTCTATGCGCAATAATTCTTCCGATGGTGATTCTCATTGCGATTCTTTTAGTTATTGTGCGTGGAAATTCTATTTCTGAACGCACAAATTCGCTGGAATATGAAATGGATAACTCTCTTCATACAATTGAGCAGAATGTGGAGACCTGCTCGCTTTCAACACAGATGATTATCAACAGTCAGACGCTAAATGAATATCTTGTAAGTTTTAGAGAAAACAGAGAATTTACTACTGAGCAGATGATTGATTTTTATAGTACTGAAGTGGGCGGCGTGGAGAGAACAGTTAACAGCAATCCGAACCTTTATCAAATCAGGATATATGTAGACTCTGATACCATGCCTGAAATGATACCTCTGTTATTTAGGCAGGAAAGGCTTGAGACTTTATCTTTTTGGAATGATGATATTAGTTCTGGAAGCTGGCATCTTGACTATGATGACAGGATATTTTCAGGTGAAGCTTATGACAATAGGAGACATATAGCATCGGTTGTGACAAAGCTGGAAAATGCAGATATAGGTGAATATGCAACGCTTGAGGTTGCAGTTAGCATGAAGACTCTTTTTCCGGATATGTATGATAGCGAAGGGGATACCTGGACCTGTTTTATAGATAGTGCCGGGACGGCATATTATGATGAAGATAATGATGGAGTAAAAAAAGCTGAGGATATAAGATTGATTCTTAAAGATATTGATGCTTCTACAAGTGGAAGCCGTAAAATGAAGCTTATGGGGAAGAGCGTGATTGTATGCTGCGAACCGGTTCCCTCACTTGGAGGAACACTGATTAAGGTTGCATCATTAAATTCAGTTGATAGCTTTTTTGCCAGATATGTAATGTGCTTTATGGGAATAATGCTTTTATGCGTAGTGCTTTTGTTTTTGCTGTTCAGACTTTTGGTGACGCGCATTTTGAAGCAGTTTTATGACATTCTCGGAGTGGTTCATGAGGTTCAGGGAGGGAATCTGGATATTAGGGTAAAAGAGCCTGCTAAGGATGAAATAGGCACTCTTGGGGCAGAATTTAACGAGATGCTGGACTGCATTCAAAGACTTGTAAAATCAAGCGTGAATCGTGAGCTTCTTATGAAAAATTCGGAAATAAGAGCTTTGCAGAATCAGATAAATGCGCATTTTATTTACAACGTACTTGAGTCAATTAAGATGATGGCAGAGATAAATGAAGAATATGATATTTCAGATGCTGTAACAGCACTTGGAAAGCTGCTTCGCTACAGCATGCACTGGACAGCACAGACTGTAACGGTGAAGGAAGAAGTAGAGTACATACGAAACTATATGACACTAATTAACCTAAGGTTTGATTATGAAATCTATCTAAGTGTGAATATTCCTGATGAATTATGGCATGTTCAGATACCCAAGATGTCACTTCAGCCAGTTATTGAAAACGCAATTTGTCATGGACTCGAGGAGCTTGCTGAGGATACAAGTATTTATCTTAAAGGCGAAATTACGGGAAATGACTGCGTAATCAAGATTACCGATTCCGGAAAGGGCATGACTGACGAGCAGCAGGATGAGCTTCGAAGAAAGATTGACGGAGAGCTCGAAACATCGGGAGGCTCCGGAAATGGAATTGGACTTAAAAATGTTCAGGACAGGATACATATTGCATTTGGTATGCAGTATGGACTTTCAATTCATTCACAAGAGGGCTGCTTTACGCAGGTTTGTATGACGATACCATATAGAAAGGAGCATGAGCTGGGTAATGAATAGAGTGGTAATAGCGGAAGATGAAAAGATGATACTTCAGGGAATACATGCAATGGTTTCCAGAGCCCCTATCGAGGTGGAGGAGATAATCGACTGCAGAGACGGACAGGAAGCATTTGATGTTATAAGCAGTAGTAAGGTAGATGTTCTGATAACGGATATACGTATGCCCAAAATGGATGGTATTACTCTTGTAAAAGAGATTCAGAAGCTTAAGGACAAACCACGCGTTATAGTTATTAGTGGTTATGATGATTTTTCGTATGCGGTTGAGCTTCTTAGGTGCGGTGCAAAAGAGTATCTGTTAAAACCTATCCAAAGAGAAGATATCTATAGTTTTTTATCCAAAATGCAGGAGGAGATTACTCTTGAAGAGGAAGATGGAAACGACGAAATAGCTTCCTTATATGAACAGATGAAGATTCTGCTTTCAGCTAAAGTGGCGCCGCCTAGTATGGCAGAAAGAGTTCAGAAACAGGCAGAAAAGTGTTTTGAAAATACAGATTATGTTATTATCTGCACAAATTTTTATACTAATGAAAAGCATTTGGCAAATAAAGCATACTTTTTTGATAATATTGGAGGGCAGAATGTTCTTGTGGCAAAACCGGGCGCAGTCAAAGAGCTGGCAATTGAATACCTGGAAGGTGCAGGAACCGGAGCAAGCAAGGCTTATCATTCATTACTAGATGCACGGGAAGCTTTTTTTGAAGCACGAAGAGATAGAGAAATTCATTATTGCAGAGTATTTAAGAAACAGATAGAAAAGCCTTTAGCAGATGTAATCAGTGATTCAGATGCTGACAGAATGATCCAGCTTATCGGTACAGCGAGACTTGAGGAAGCCGAAAAATTTTTTACCATGCTAATAAATAAGGTAAAGTATGGCGAGTTGACGCTGGATGCTTTTTCTAAAAGCATGGTTATTATTGTTAAAAAGATTGAATTTATGTATGAGGGTATCTTGAAAAGCGAAGAGCTTTTGGTTGATGGGCTAAAGGATATTTTCCTATATCGTGACATTGATGATTATTATGAGAATTTTACAAGAATCATCAATGTGATTAATCAGAAAATGAAAAACGATTATGAGGATTATCAATATAATGTAAAGATGGGACAGGCTGTTGAATTTGTAAGGAGTAATTATCAGAAGGATATTAATATGGCAATGGTATCAAATGAGATTTCGATGAATTACTCTGCTTTTTCACTTAACTTCAAGGAATATACAGGAGAGAATTTCTCTAGTTATCTGAAAGATATAAGGATGAAGGAGGCGAAACGGCTTTTGGATGGAACTGACAAAAAGGTGATTGAAATCAGCGCGCTTGTGGGCTATGACAATGAGAAGCACTTTATGAAAAGCTTCAAGCTCATGTATGGAGTGACACCTTCGGAATATAGAAAGAATCTTCAAACCGGCAGGTAAAGCACTTAAAAAAGGACACCAAAAACAAAATCAGAATACTGAATGCGAAATTAAGAACACCTATACTTTAAATTGTAACAGGTGTTCTTAATTTTTTTGCAAAAGGAGAAGGTATTTAGTATGAAGAGAAAGGTTTTATCATTGGTACTGGTTGGGATGATGACAGCATCAATGCTCGCAGGCTGTGGACAAAGCTCTGACACGGCAGCGAATGATGCAGCTACAGATGCAGTAGAAGCCGGAACCGACACGGCAGCGGCAGATGCATCTACGGATGCGACTGCAGATGCAAGTTCAACTCCAAGAAACGAAACACTTTATTTTGCGGGGCAGCAGTGGGGAACTATCAACGATTGGAATCCTATGAGTGCGAATTCCAATAATGCAATGGGCGTAAATCAGAATAACTATTCACGAATTCTTATTTATGAAACGCTTTTTATGTACAACACTCTTGATGGAGAAATGTATCCACTTCTTGGAAAAGACTGGGCTTGGAATGATGACATGACAGAGCTTACGGTTCACATGAATCCGGATGCGAAGTGGAACGATGGCACAGCAGTAACAGCAAATGATGTAGCATACACATTTGAATGCCACAAGAAATATGAATCATCAAAGGGCGCAGATTACAGTGCATATATCGATGATGTAGTTGCTTCTGACGACGAAACAGTAGTATTTAAAGCAAAGCTTAATGACAACGGACAGGCAGTAAATCCTCTTAAGGTTAAGGAATATCTTCCTCAAATCTATGTAATGCAGAAAGCATACCTTGAGAAGGTTGAAGACAGAAATGGCGGGGATGCAGATAAGATTAAGCAAGACACAATGAAGGACCTTGTTTCGTCAGGCCCATACAAGCCTTATTACAATGATGATCAGAAGGTTGTTTTTGTAAGAGATGATAATTATTGGGGACAGAGCTTATTTGGAGGACTTGCAGCACCAAAATATATTGCACACAACATTTATGCTGATAACGCAGCAGGCCAGGTAGCTCTTGCGTCAGGCGAAGTTGATGTTTGCCAGCAGTTTATTACAGATGTTCAGAAGCTTTGGGAGGATGATGGACTTCCGATTTCTACATATCTTGATGAGCCTCCTTACGGAATATGCACAACACTTCCTACAATCTGGTTCAATATGGAAAAAGCCGGACTTGATAATGTTAATGTTCGTAAGGCAATTGCATGGGCAGTTGATTATGATCAGGTAATTGCATCCGCAATGTCAAACCAGTCACCTTCATTTAAGGATGTTCCGCGTTCAGTAATGAATCCTACAGATGGTGAGCAGGCTCTTCTTGATCATGATGCATTAAAAGAATATCAGTTTGAGGGTAATGATATTGAGGGCGCAACAAAGCTTCTTGATGATGCAGGAATTATAGATACAGACGGAGATGGAATCCGTGAAATAGACGGTAAGAATCTTTCATATAAGGCTGAATGCCCTGAAGGATGGTCTGATTGGCAGGCTTCTCTTGAAATTGTTGCAGCTGCCGGTAAGAAGATTGGTATTGATATTCAGACATATTTCCCAGATGCCAATACCTTCTATGATGATATGACAACCTGCAAGTTTGAGATAGGTATGTTCTGGACACCGGGAGCTTCCGTTTCGAATCCATGGGGACGTTGCATGAACTTCTTCTCAGAGGATTATGCAAAGCTTGATGTTAACTGGAGCGGTAACTATGGTCATTACATGAACGATGAAGCTGATGAAATTCTAAAGAAGATTCCGCTTGAAACAGATCAGAACACACTTAAAGAGTATTACACGAGACTATCTGAAATCTATTTGGATGATGTTCCTTCATTTACAGTAATGTATCGTCCTGACGTATTCTATACAGTAAATGAATCTGTATGGACAGGCTATCCACAGCAGGATGATGGAGATAATATTCCTCCGCTTGATTGCACGGACGGCTATGGAATCAAAGCTCTTTACAATCTTACCAATGTAGAATAAATAACTGCCGCGTTCTCTGCAAGAGACTGTAGGGAACGCGGTTTTTCTCTTAAAAAAGGATATGAGGTGATTCTTTGAAAGGTTATAAAAAGTATTATGTAAATAAACTTGCCTGGTATTTTGTAACACTCATCATTGCAGTTGGTTTAAATTTCTTTCTTCCAAGAATGATGCCCGGAGACCCTGTTTCTGCCATTGCGGCAAGAGCGGTAGAGGGTATGTCTGATTCCACTGCAATTCAGCAGGTTTATGAAGATTATGCTGAGAAGTTCGGCGTAAATGAACCACTTATCAATCAGTTTTTTACTTTTGTAAAGAATGCGATTAGAGGAGATTTTGGAGTTTCCTTTAGCCAGTATCCAAGAACTGTTGCTGATATTATCAGCTCATCAGTGTGGTGGACAGTGTGCCTGCAGTTCCCTGCGATAATAATCGGATGGATATTGGGGAATCTCCTCGGCGCTGTAGCAGCCTATATCAAAAAAGGCTTCGATAAATTTATTCTTCCATTTTTTCTTTTTATAAGTAACATTCCAGCATTTGGAATGGCTGTTATTCTGCTATTTATTTTTGCAATTAAGCTGAACTGGTTCCCAAGCAGTGGTGGTTATGGCTTTGACTTGATTCCAAGCGCAAGCTTTACCTTTGTGAAATCGGTCATTTCGCATTATCAGCTGCCATTTTGGTCAATTGTACTCATTACGATAGGTGGTCAGGCGGTAGGAATGCGTTCGATGTCGATCTATGAGCTTAATGCTGATTACGTAAAATATTCCCGTTTTCTTGGGATAAAAGATAGAAAGATAATCGGATATGTTTTTAGAAATGCGATGCTTCCACAAATTACGGGACTTGCCATGTCAATTGGAACAATGATAGGCGGAGCACTTGTTGCAGAAATAATATTTAGTTATCCGGGACTTGGAACAACAATTCTCTCGGCTATAAAGGGAAGAGATTATCCGCTTATTTCGGCATGTACACTCATTATTACGATCATGGTGCTGCTTGCAAATCTGTTTGTCGAAATAATTTATGGATTTATTGACCCAAGAATTAAAGCAGCGCAGCAGGACTGAAAAAATGGGAAAGGTATGATTACATGAAAAAACAACTAAAGCAGGTGTTTAATTCACCCAAATTTGTGATCGGCTTTGTCATTTTTGCGACGCTTCTTTTGATCACAATAATTTATCCGTTATTTGTTACAGCAGACCCGCTTGCAATGGTGGGACAGGGTAATTTCTTTAAACCAGGTACATATATCTCTGTGACTGATGCAGTTGATACAGACCCATATACATTAAAGCTTGATAACATAGGCAGCAGATTAGAGAACAAAATTTCCGTTGAAGACAGAGTAGCAATGGGGGACTGGCTTGTGAAGTTTGGAGGCCTTTCAGAAAAAGATGTTGACGTAACAGATGCTGAAGGACTTGTCACTATTTGGGAAAAGAACTATTCGGTGGATAAAGACCAGAAAGGGCTTATTGCAGCTAAGAAAAAGTATTATTCAAGACTTGATAAAAAAATTGATGGAATTCTTGAAGACAATGACATTCTGATAGCAGAGGAAGATCCAGAAACAAATGAACTGGCTGTTTCAGAAAAGATTGCATCTGACAGCTATGTTAACGTCAAGGATATTGCTACAAAGAGAACGCTTTTCCTTGGAACAGATAACTTTGGACGTGATGTACTGACAGAGCTTGTATCAGCAACACTTACATCTTTGAAGATTGGTTTTATTGCAGGAGTCATAGCAACAATAATTGGACTTATGCTGGGACTTTTATCGGGTTATCTCGGAGGAGTGATTGATGATTTTATAATGTTTATCACAAATCTTTTTACAGTAATACCGGGATTTATTCTCCTCATACTTATTTCCTATAGTGTTGGTGAGAGCGCAAGAGGCGTAACTATGGTTGCAACGATAATTGGACTTACCTCTTGGACATGGACCGCTAGGTCAGTACGCTCACAGGTTATTTCCCTTAGAAACAGAGACCATGTAAATCTCTCCAAATTATCAGGACATAGTCTTTTGAGAATCATCCTGACAGATATTTTGCCTTATATAGCCTCATATGTTGTTATGGCGTTTATTTTGCAGGTATCATCAGGAATTCTTGCTGAGGCACAGCTATCGATGCTTGGACTTGGACCTGCAACAACTAAGGTTTCTACTCTTGGACTTATGATGAGCTGGGCAATGTCATACAGCGCGCACTTAAATGGTGCATGGTGGGCGTTCTTCCCTGTAATTCTTGTTATAGCACTTATTTCATTCTCACTGAATCTTATGAATACGGGACTTGATCAGGTATTCAATCCGCAGCTGCGTGATTAAGAAAAAGCAATGAGAAGATGAAGGAGAAAAGCACTATATGAGTAAAATTATGCTTGATGTTGATCACCTAAAGACAAAATATATCACACGCTTTGGCGAAGATGTTTTTGCGGTTGATGGTGTATCACTGAAATTAGAAGAAGGTAAATCAATAGGAATTGCCGGAGAATCAGGGTGTGGTAAGTCAACGCTTGCACTTAGTCTTATGGGGTATTATTTTGCTCCGCTTCATTATCAGAGCGGAAGTATTACGGTAGATGGAACAAACATCACAAATATGAAACCAGATGATATTCGTAAGAAGATTCTTGGAAATGAAATAGCTTATATACCTCAGGCGGCCATGAATGCACTTAACCCTACGCAAAAGATCATAAGATTTATTGAAGATGTTATTCATGCACACAATCCAAAGGTTTCAAAAAAGGAAATCTATGAGCTTGCAAAAGAGCGCTTTGAACTGCTTGGACTTCCTGAGGATGTGCTTCAAAGACATTCAGTTGAGCTATCCGGCGGAATGAAGCAGAGAACGGTAATTGCGATAAGTACAATTCTATCACCAAAAGTGTTGATAGCGGATGAACCCTCATCAGCACTTGATGTCAGCTCGCAGAAGCTGGTAATTAAGATGCTTAGGGATCTTATGGACAAGGGCTTTATCAAATCAATGATATTTATAACACATGAGCTACCGCTTCTATATAACGTAACGGATGAAATAATGGTTATGTATGCAGGGCAAATCGTTGAAAAGGGTACGGCAAAAGAAATGGTATTTGATCCTATACATCCATATTCAAAAGGACTTATGGGCTCAATAATTGTTCCTGAAGAGGGAGTGCGTGATGTAAAGCTGACTGCTATTCCAGGAACACCTCCTAATTTAAAAAATCCACCGAAGGGATGTCGTTTTGCAGACAGGTGCAAGTATGCAAAGCCGGCATGCTTCCTTCATGGAATTACAGAAACTGATACAGGTGAAGGAAGAATGTTCCGCTGTTTCCAGACAGAGGAAGAACTGAGGGAGGTATATGCAAATGAAAGATAATCCTAAGGGAAGCGGAAATCTTTGCCTAAGCGGAAAGGGCGTAACCAAAATATTTGGCATGGGAGAAAAAAAGGTAGTTGCAGTTGACCATGTCGATTTTGAATTTCGAGAAGGTGAGATAATTTCAATTGTAGGAGAAAGCGGTTCGGGAAAAACTACACTATCTAAAATGCTGCTCGGACTTCTTAGCGTTACTGAAGGGGAAATTGATTTTCAGGGAAATCCAAGAGATATTCGTGGCCAAAAAAAGAGGCAGGAGTATTGGAAGGGAATACAGGCAATTTTTCAGGATCCATTTTCATCCTACAATGTATTTCACAAAATAGATTCTGTACTTCTTGACTGCATAAACATGCGCGGAGGCAAGCGTCTTCCGTATGAACAGAAGGTCGCAATGATGACAGAGGCCTGCAGCTTTGTAAATCTGAAGTTTGCTGAGCTTACTAACAAGTATCCCTTTGAACTCTCCGGCGGACAGATGCAGAGACTTATGATTGCGCGAATCTTTCTGCTAAAGCCAAGTATTCTTTTGGCAGATGAGCCAACCTCAATGATTGATGCCTGCTCAAGAGCAACAATTCTGGATATGCTGTTAAAGCTGCGTGATGAAACGCATATGACAATCATTTTCATAACGCATGATATCGGACTTGCTTATTATATTTCTGATAACGTATATATAATGGAACATGGTAAGTTTGTTGAATCGGGTCCTGCTGATAAGGTCATTCTTCATCCTTCTGATCCATATACAAAGCGCCTCATCAGTGATGTGCCCAAGATACATGAAGACTGGGATCTCACAACAGCGTGAAATAACTCAAATAATAACCACAACTTTTGCAATGTAAGCAACAATAAGCTCAATGGATATTAGTTTTATAGAATATATACTTGATAACAGAGAAATCGTTATTGAGTATATATTTTTTTGCATATTTTGCATTCTTCATAGGAGGAAAAATTAATGGAAATGACACTTAGATGGTATGGATCGAAATACGATACGGTGACGCTGGAGCAGATAAGGCAAATTCCTGGAGTTACTGGTGTTATTACTACTTTGTATGGAACAAAGCCGGGAGAAGTATGGGATAGAGAACAGTTTAAGGCGTTAAAAAAAGAAGTTGAGGCAGCAGGACTTCATATCGCTGGAATAGAAAGCGTTAATGTTCATGACTCAATTAAGGTTGGAACACCTGATAGAGAGGAATATATTTCTAACTATATTGAAACCTTGGAGAATCTTGGAAAAGAAGATATTCATCTTGTGTGCTATAACTTCATGCCTGTTTTTGACTGGACAAGAACAGAGCTTGCCAGAAAAAGAAGCGATGGATCAACAGTTCTAGCTTATACACAGGAGGCAGTTGATGCTTTGGTGCCGGATAAAATGTTTGAATCCTTAGCTGGAGATATGAACGGAACAGTGATGCCGGGGTGGGAACCCGAGCGTATGGCTAAAGTTAAAGAGCTTTTTGAGATGTACAAGGACATTGATGACGAGAAACTGTTTGACAATTTGAAATACTTTTTGGAAAGAATCATGCCAACATGTGATAAATATGATATCAATATGGCTATTCATCCGGATGATCCGGCGTGGAGTGTATTTGGACTTCCAAGAATTGTGATAAATGAAAAGAATGTACTAAGAATAATTAACATGGTTGATAATATTCATAATGGAATAACATTATGCACGGGATCGCTTGGAACGAATCTGGAAAATAATTTGCCGGATATTATCAGAGTTCTAAAGGGGCGTATACATTTTGCGCATGTCAGAAATTTGAAATTTCATTCGCCAACAGATTTCGAGGAATCGGCGCATTTATCTTCAGATGGAACATTTGATATGTATGAAATAATGAGAGCGCTTTATGAGACTGGTTTTAATGGGCCAATAAGACCAGATCATGGAAGAATGATTTGGGGCGAGAGGGCAATGCCTGGATACGGACTATATGATAGAGCACTTGGAGCGACATATCTAAACGGGCTTTGGGAAGCAATAAGTAAGTCAGAGCGAAGATAATACTATTGAAAGAAAGCATTGTAAAAAATTTTTTAATTTGAGAAAGGTGTGTCACTTACTATGAAATTTGTAGATGAAGTAATAAACAATCCAGATGAATTATCTAGTAAAGGATACTCGTTACCGGAGTATAACAGAGACCAAATGATAAGAAATACATGCGATAATCCTGTATGGGTTCACTTTGGAGCAGGAAATATTTTTCGCGCTTTTCATGCAAATATTGCACAGAGGCTTTTAAATAATGGACAAATGGATAAGGGAATAATTGTTATAGAAGGATATGATGCAGAAATTATTGATAAAATGTATCGCCCTAATAATAACTATTCTATTTTGGTTACGCTTAAAGGAAACGGAACAATTTCCAAAACAGTAATAGGATCTGTTGCTGAATCCTGCGTTCTGGATTCAAATAGAAGTGCAGAATTTGATAGAGTAAAGGAAATCTTTACTAAGTGTTCGCTTCAAATGGCAACATTTACAATTACTGAAAAGGGATATTCACTCACCGGTGCGGATGGAAATTTACTAAAAAATGTAGCCGCAGATAGTGTAAATGGCCCCGAAAAGCCTGAAAGCTATTGTGGAAAAGTGGCATCACTTCTCTACTCAAGGTTTAAAGCCGGAGCAAAACCTATTGCAATGGTCAGTACTGATAATTGTTCAAATAATGGAGACAAACTACATAATGCAATCAGCTTTTTTGCCAAAAAATGGACAGAAAATGGGTTGGCTGAAAAAGACTTTCTTGATTATATTGAGGATGAGGCAAGGGTATCGTTCCCATGCTCAGTAATTGATAAGATAACACCAAGGCCAGATCCGGCTGTAGAAGATATGATTAAGGAAGATAAACTGGACATAGCAGAGCCTATAATTACTTCACTGCATACATATGTTGCACCATTTGTAAACGCAGAAGAAACGGAATATCTGGTAATTGAAGATAAATTTCCTAATGGCCGTCCAAAGCTTGAAGAAGCAGGAGTGATGTTTACTGACAAGGAGACGGTATTTAAGGTTGAACAGATGAAGGTATGCACATGTCTTAATCCTCTTCATACTGCACTTGCTGTATTTGGATGCCTGCTTGGCTATACAAGAATTTCTGATGAAATGAAGGATGAAAACCTGGTCAGTTTGATAAAAAATATTGGATATAAGGAAGGAATGCCGGTAGTTACAGATCCGGGAATAATTAATCCAAAGAGCTTTATAGATACAGTAATGGAGGAGAGACTTCCTAATCCATTTATGCCGGATACACCGCAGCGTATAGTTTCTGATACGTCACAGAAACTGGCTATTAGATATGGAAATACGATAAAGTGTTATATAGAGCAGGAAAAAGATATAAGTGAACTTAAGATGATACCGCTAGTATTTGCAGGGTGGCTTCGTTACTTAATGGGAATAGATGATAATGGGAAAAAATATGAACTTAGCCCTGATCCAATGATCAAAGCTCTTATGCCTTATTTCTCAAAAATAAAAATCGGCGTGAAAAATGACACAGAAAACATATTTCGTGATATGTTTGAAAATGAACAGATATGGGGTGTAAATCTTATAAGGACTGGTATGGCAAAGATGGTTTGCCAGTATTTTGATGAACTGACAGCAGGAATGGGAGCAGTAAGAAATACACTCATAAAATATACAAAATAGATACGAGGTCAATGATGAAAAAAGAATTAGCTACTCGTTTCAGTACTCGCCAATATATGCGGTCCAAGGACTTTGAGATTTATTACTATAATGATCGAAATATTAAACCTGTCAAGGATCACACGCATAATTATTATGAGTTTTACTTCTTTCTAAATGGAAATGTTTCGATTTGGATTGAAGATAAGTCGTATGCTCTAAAGCCTGGAGATATGATACTTATACCACCAAGGGTACATCACCATCCGGATATTTTTGATCCGGATGTGCCTTATCAGAGATTCGTTTTCTGGATTAGCAAAGAATATTGCAATCATCTGATGGAGCTTTCACCAGATTATGTGTATCTGATGCAGCATGTAAAGATATCACATGAATATATTTATCATTTTGATGTTATTGATTTTAATACAATTCAGTCAAAAATATTTAAGCTTATTGAAGAACTTCATTCCGAGAGGTTTGGGAAAGAGGTTAAGGTTTCTCAATGTGTTAATGATCTTATTTTTCATCTTAACAGATCAATATATGAAATGGAGCATCCTGTTTCGCAAAGAGAAGAGGAAGGCTTATGTCAGAATCTGATTAGCTATATTGAAGGTCATCTGGACGAAGAGCTGACATTAGATTCTTTGGCACAACATTTTTATGTGAGCAAATATCATATAGCGCATATTTTCAAGGCTAATTTAGGGTTGTCGATACATCAGTACATACTTAAGAAAAGATTGTCTATGTGCAGAGATTCAATAATTGGGCATACAGAAATAAGCGAAGCATATGCATTATGTGGATTTAAGGATTATTCGAGTTTCTATCGATCATTTAAAAAGGAATACGGAATGTCACCAAAGGAATATAAAGAAATATATATGAGGGAACATTCCTTTGGTGAGAAAGCGGATGAAGAGATAAGATGAAAAGTCTAACATTACCAAGGCTCTTATCGAGCGGAATGATATTGCAAAAAGAAAAAAGAATACATATCTGGGGATGGGATGAACCAGGCAGTAGTATTGAAATAACGTTTAGAAATGAAAGTATTTCTATACGAAGTAATAAAGAGGGACGCTTTGATGGATATTTATCTCCGCGTGCTGCAGGAGGGCCATATACTATGGAAATTGCAGACGATGCGGGAAATGTTACCCAGATAGATGACATTCTTATTGGCACTGTTTGGTTTGTATCAGGGCAGTCAAATATTGATATTGATATGGAAAGATGTAGAGATAATTACGTTAATGAGCTTAGTGAGTGCAAAGATGATGGCATTCGCTTTTTTCAGGTTAGCCCGAATGCAGACTATCATGACCCAATAAATGAGCTTTTGTCAGGAAGCTGGAAAAAAACAGAACTGACTAACATTTTTTCTTTTTCTGCAGCAGGATATTTTTTTGCAAATCAAGTACGAAAGCAGACAGGAATGCCGGTCGGAATAATTCAGGCATCTCTTGGAGGATCAAGAATAACATCATGGCTTTCGAAGAAAATGTTAAATGGTTATACGGATCTCATTGCAGAAGCAATGAAGTATTCCGATGATAAATTTTTGCAATCAGAAATTACAAATAATGAGATACTGAGTAGTGCCTGGCATGATGAACTGGATAAAAAGGATAAGGGCATAGAGGAACACTGGGAAAACGATTCATTTGAAAACCTTGATGGGACAATTGAACTTCCGTGTATATTTGAGAATACCGGGCTAAAGGGATTTTCCGGGAGCGTTTGGTTATTTAGGACGCTTAGTGTGTCAAAGGATATGGCTGGAAAATGTGCAAATTTATGGCTTGGTACAATGGTTGACTCGGATACAGTGTTTGTAAATGGGAAAGAAGTAGGACAGACAGCTTACCAGTATCCTCCAAGAAAATACAGTATTCCGGCAGGAACTCTTTTATTTGGAACAAATACTATTGCCATTAGGCTTGTGGTTGAAAATGGTATGGGCAGGGTTACTCCCAGAAAGGGATATTTTATTTTTAACGAACAGGGAGTAATCAGGCTGGACGGGGAATGGAAGTATCGCATAGGGACATACATGGAGCAGATTTCGCCAACCAATTTCGTTAATTGGAAAGCCACCGGATTATTTAATGGAACAGCTTTCCCGTGTACAAATTATCCGGTTGAAGGGATGGTGTGGTATCAAGGGGAATCGAATACTCATGAGAAATATGATTATAGAGATCTATTAGAAAGGTATGTATACGGATATAGAGAATTATGGGGAGAGGAGCTGCCCTTTTTACTAGTTCAACTACCGAATTTTTCAATAGATAATACCGATGAAGAGGAATGGCCGGACTTAAGAGAAAAGCAAAGAAGTGTACTGACTATACCCAAAACGCGTATGGCAGTAACGATAGATATAGGTGAAGACAACGACCTTCATCCACACGAAAAGAAGGAGCTGGGGCGCAGACTGGCGCTCATGGCAGGTAATCTTGCTTTCGGAAGAAAAGAGGAATATAGCGGACCGGTTCCAGTTAAGGCAGGAATAATTGAGAGAAATAACCAAGGAATAAAGGTTTGTCTGGAACTTGAACATTCAGCCGGTTTATTTGCAAAAGGAGATCGGATTACAGATTTTTCATTTGTTGATGATGAAGGAAGAAAAACAGTAGCAACTGCAAAGCTTGGTGATAACTGTATTACATTATCATGCGATGAATATGATGCAGTTCCGTTATTCCTTTTGTATTGTTACTGTAATACTCCAACAGGAGCACTGATTTATAACGACTCGGATTTGCCAATGAGTCCGTTTAGAATAAAGATTGATCCCAGGTTATAACCATACAAATGGCAGAATAGCTAATAAGGAGGCAATTTATGAGCAATTGGAAACAGCTGTGGCTGGGTTATCATCCGGTTGATGATAATGGATATAAAGATAAAGCAGGGACAATATGTGTTTGTGGTTTTGATAATTCAAAAGTAATTGACAGTGCGGTGGCAGAACTTCGAAGCGGGCTAAAAGGCATGCTTGGAATTGAAGCATCAATTACTTGTGATAGTCAAACTGGAATTATTATTTCAAAAAAAGAAAGTGGAATTGAAAGTGAAGGATATTCTGTTGAAGCGGAAAGCTCAAGAATAATAATTGAGGCAGCTGATGAAAACGGGGCATTATATGGAGCCTTCTATTTACTAAGAATGATAGGATGCAGTAGAAAAGCTGATTCAATCAGTGGGACATGGAAGCCTTCAAATCCTCTTAGAATGTTGAATCACTGGGATAATATGACTGGTGATATTGAGAGGGGATACTCCGGAAATTCTTTTTTCTTTTGCGATAACCAGCTTGTCGTTAATGAAAGGACAAAGGATTATGCACGTCTTATCGCGAGCATTGGAATAAATGGGGTAGTAATAAATAATGTGAATGTCAAGGGAGAGGCTACTTATCTTATTTCCGAGCGTTATTACGGTGAACTTAGGTTGTTGTCAGAGCTTTTTTCTTCATATGGAATAAAACTTTTCCTGAGCTTGAATTTTGCTGCTCCGATGGAGCTGGGAGATATAGCTGACTGTGATCCATTAGATAATGAAGTTATCATCTGGTGGAAGGATAAAATGAAAGAGGTATATGAAAATATACCGAATCTAGGTGGATTTCTTGTAAAGGCTGATTCCGAGGGAAGACCGGGCCCGTTTTCATATGGTAGAACACAGGCTGATGGTGCCAATATGCTGGCAGATGCGATTGCGGCGTATGGAGGAGTAATTATATGGAGATGCTTTGTTTATAATTGTTCGCAGGATTGGCGTGATAAGAAGACAGACAGAGCAAGATCAGCATACGATAATTTTATGCCAACGGACGGTGACTACCATCAAAACGTTATTCTCCAGATAAAGAATGGACCAATGGATTTTCAGATACGCGAACCTGTATCACCTCTTTTTGGAGGACTTAAGAAGACCAATCAGATGATGGAAGTTCAGATTGCTCAGGAATATACCGGACATCAGATAGATGTGTGCTATCTGATTCCTATGTTTAAAGAAATTCTTGATTTTAAAACCTGTAATGGTGAAAAGAGAGATTCTGTAAAAGATATTATCAGTGGACACACATATGGAAACATGAATGCCGGAATAGTAGCAGTTGCAAATATGGGAAATGATGCAAACTGGACCGGAAATGATATGGCAGCAGCGAATCTGTTTGGATTTGGCATGCTGGCGTATGATACAGAGCTTTCATCAGAGGAGATACTTAAAGAATGGGCACAGCTGACCCTTGGCCTGAATAATGAGGTTATAGATACTATTGAAGATATCCTGATGAATTCACGTGAAACATATGAAAAATATACGAGTCCATTGGGCATTGGTTGGATGGTTACTCCGGGAGTTCACTATGGTTGCAGCGTTGATGGATACGAGTATAGCAGGTGGGGCACATATCATAGAGCAGATCATGTTGGCATTGGAGTAGATAGATCGGATAAAGGAACGGGTTATGCAAAACTTTATCTTGGTGAGAATGCTGAGAAATATAATCAAATGGATTCATGCCCGGATGAATTACTGTTATTTTTCCATCACGTACCATATACACATGTTCTTCATAGCGGAAAAACTGTGATACAACATATATATGATTCTCATTTTGAAGGCTTTGATGAGGTCACAAAAATGGTTGAAGAGTTTAAAAAACTGAAAGGAAAAGTCCCGGATGATTTCTTCAATTTAGGGTATGAGCGTTTTGAGATGCAGCTGGAAAATGCTCGTGAATGGAGAGATCAGGTTAACAGTTATTTCTACCGTAAAAGCGGAATTCCGGATGAAAAGAATAGGATGATCTTCTTTTGCAATATCGTTTGACGTAGTATAATGTTAAAATAGGTAAAACGTTAAACAAGCAAAGGAGATAAGCCTTGATTACACTTAAGGAAATTGCCAAGAGGTGTGATGTATCAGCATCGACTGTATCGAACATATTGAATGGACGCCCGAAGGTGAGCGAAGAGACAAAGGAGAGAGTGCTGGCAGTTATAAAGGAAACCGGCTATCAGCCCAACTTCTTTGCACAGGGGATACGTAAGAAAAAGAGTAGGATAATTGGAATACTAAATGAAGGACTTGATCAGTTCAGTTCGCCAGATATTATTGAAGGAATAATGGCATACTGTGAAGAGAAGGAATACAGAACAATTCTTGTTGATATGCGGTTATACGATAGGTGGCAGAATAGATGGTATAACAACGATAAGATGTACAATTCTGTATTAAAGCCGTCGCTTCGAGAACTGATGTCTATTCGTGTTGACGGGATAATCTATGTTGCTGGTCATGCTCATGTAATTAAGTGTTTTGGTGATGATTTTGCGCTCCCTGCTGTAGTTGCATATGCATATTCAGAAAGCGGCAAACAGCCATCTATTATTATTGATGATGAAAAAGGCGGATATGATGCTACAAGTTATCTCATTTTAAAAGGACATCGGAAGATCGGACTTCTTCTTGGAAATGCAGATAACATACATACGCAGAAGCGAGAGAAGGGCTATCAGAGGGCTCTCTTTGAAAACGAAGTGCTCTATAATCCTAACTGGGTGTATCAGGGAAGCTGGGAGAAGCAGGATGGATATAAGGCGGCAGAGATGTTTGTCAGAAGCGGTGTAACCGCTGTGTTTGCAATAAATGACCGAATGGCAGTCGGAATATATGAGTATCTTTTTGATAATCATCTTACACCGGGAAAAGACCTTTCGATTATAGGATTTGATAATAGTGAATACTCAAGCTATGTAATACCCAATCTTACAACGATGAATATTCCCCTAAAAGAAATTGGAAGAACCGCAGCTGAAAAGCTTTTTGAAGAGCTTGCAGCTGATGAAAAAGGTTTCCCGAGAGAGAGCAGAATTAGTAATGAAATCCAAGTTGAATGTAATCTGGTTGAAAGAGATTCAGTAAAACAATTAACATAATAGTAGTATAAATGCTATATAAACCCCGGGAGTGGATGATAAAAATCTGCTTCCGGGGATTTTTTGCGTATATTTTTAAACAAAGGTGCAAATTTTCAAAAATATAGTAAACCGATAAACTAAGGTAAAACACGGAATATTTACCAATAAAAGTGATAAAAAATCAAATAATGCATTGTAATAATCTAACGAAAATGCTGTTTGGAGACATAAAACGGATTGACGAGAGATAAAACCACTGCTATATTCGACTTATCAAGTAAAACGACTTACCAAAAGGAAAGCGAAATGAGCAGATTATCTATTTACACCCAAAATGAGAAGTTTCCAATTGCACCAAATCTGTATGGCATTTTTTTCGAGGACATTAATAGAGCAGGTGATGGTGGACTTAATCCTGAAATGATAAGAAATACCTCCTTTGAAGATTCAATTCTTCCAAACGGATGTGAAAGCAGTGATGCCAAGTATTCTTTTATTTCTCCATCAGGCTGGAAGGATGAATTCAATAATGGTGAAGGACTCCAGAGATGGATGCGTGAAAATAAAACAGAGCCGACTTCGGTACCTGGATGGTACAAAAGTGGTGCTGAATTTGAACTTGACGAGAACGATACTCTAAATTCAAGCAGAAAAGCAGCACTTAAAGTAGCTTTTGATGCGGATGGACAGATTTACAACACCGGCTTTTGTGGGGTAGCTGTTGAGGGCGGAGAGAAATATAGTCTTACTCTTTTTGGAAAGAGCATATCTGATGATACAGAAATTGAAGTGGGTATTTCAGATGAAAATAACAGTTATGCGAGCGAAACATTTCTGCTAAAAAAGGGCGAGTATGAAAAACATGAGATTTCATTGATGGCATGCGCTTCAAACGATAATTGCAGATTTTATCTAAGCAGCAAGAGCAAAGCAGAAATTAAATTGGGGTTTGTATCTCTTTTGCCAAAGGAAACATATAAGGGGCATGGACTTAGAAAAGACTTGTGCGAGAAGCTTGAAGGCTTAAAGCCAGGATTTCTTAGATTCCCCGGGGGATGCATTGTTGAAGGCTTTACCAAAGACACAGCAATGAAGTTCGTTAATACGATTGGACCCGTATGGGAAAGACCGGGACAGCTACTTATGTGGCACTATCACACAAGTAATGCAATCGGCTTTCACGAGTATTTGCAGCTTTGCGAGGACATGGATATGGAGCCACTCTACGTATGTAATTGTGGAATGACGTGTCAGGCCAGATGTATGGTTCCTTTTGAAGAGGGAGCAGAGCTTGATGAAATGCTTAACGACTGCCTTAATGCAATTGAGTATGCGATTGGCGATAGCGAGACAACATTTTGGGGCAAAAAGAGAGCTGAGAATGGTCATGAAGCACCATTTAGAATGAATTATATCGAGATTGGAAATGAAAATTCCGGACCTGTTTACGAATATAGATACAAACTGTTTTTTGAAAAAATCAAAGAGAAATACCCACATATAGTAACACTTGCGAACTCTCATCTTGAAGAAAAAGGACTACCGACAGAATTTGTTGATGAGCATTATTACAACACAGCCGAGTATTTTGCTGAGAGCACAGACTTTTTTGATAGTTATGACAGAAAAGGACCGGAAATCTTTCTTGGAGAATTGTCAGTAGTAAAGGGCTTTGTTGGAACGCTTTATGCAGCAATTGGTGAAGCGGCATTTCTTTTAGGAGTCGAGAAAAATCAGGATATTGTAACGCTTACAAGCTATGCGCCGCTATTACAGAACATTCATTATAAAGCGTGGTTTCCAAACCTGATTATGTTTGATAATCACAGGAATTATGCGATTCCAAGTTATTACTCAATAAAGATGCTTAGTAATAACAGAGGGGACATGGTTGTAGGGTCGAAGTGTGAGACAGATTTACTTTACAAGCCTGTTAAGGGCGGAGCAGCGCTTATGGGAGCGCCTGGAATCATCTACAGAAATCCTACATGGAACGGCGAAGAGGCAGAGCTAACTCACGAAGTTATGGGAATCAGTTCTCCATGCGAGTCGGAGCCGGGCGCATTTATGGTGGGTGCTCCAAGTGATAGCCAGAAAGATGATGCAACCAGAATCAATGGAGCAGATCTTGAATCAGTTATTGAGGTCTTTGGAAAAGAAGAAGAAACTTGTGGAACCTTTAGTATTGGAATAAAGGATGAGCCTGGCAGGGAAGTAATCATTGGAATATATGCATCCAGACAGCCTAAAGGAGAGTACGTATTTGATGAAACAAGACCTCCAAAGGATTGGAACCCGGAGAGCGTTAAGCCATTTTACTGGAAAATCAAAGACGGAGTCAGCACAGTAATTGATCACCCTGACCAGATTGATGTAGTGATGGGACAAAGCAGTGCGTTTGAGATTCATGAAGGAAGCTTTAACAACTTTTCTTATTTCGTTGATGGAAAGCTGATGAAGATATTCATAAACGGAATGCTGGTTCATGAAATAAATCTTCCAAGCATTGACAAGTGCACAAGCATAGTTACTACCACTGAAACAGAGATAATCATTAAAGCTGTAAATATGTCAGATGGAATCGATCCAATTGATATTGAACTTGATGTTGATGTTGAAGATGGCTATGAAGCAGAGGTTCTTACAGGTGACAGGCTGGATATGAACAGCATTGATATACCGGAAAAGGTTAAAGAGCATAAAGCGGAGCTTAGGGGAGCGTCAAAGAGCTTTACGTATCTTGCACCTGCATGTTCATTAAATGTTATCAGGCTTAAAAAGAAATAAGGATAGACACAATTTCAAGGGGATTTATAGAAAGAGAGGCAGTGGTATGAAATTTCTTGATGACAGAAAAAAGGTGAGAGGCTATAGAGAATTCCTCTATATTGTTCCTTTCATCGCACTCGTAGCGGTTTTCTCGTATTATCCGCTATATGGCTGGGTATATGCATTCTTTGATTATAAGCCGCCATTTCCGCTTAGCTGGGATAAGTTTGTAGGATTCAAATGGTTTGCTTCAATGGTAGATAGCCCTGTAAAGGTCAAAGCACTTCTTGGAGTAATCAGAAATACCTTTGCAATAAGCGGACTGAGTTTATTATTTTCATGGTTTCCAATGGTATTTGCAGTATTTCTTAATGAAATAAACTGCAAACCTTTTAAAAAATTTGTTCAGACTGCAACAACAATTCCAAACTTTATAAGCTGGGTACTTGTTTACTCGATTGCGTACTGTGTATTTAACTCAACAGGTGTTGTAAATCAGGTGCTTATGTCGCTAGGAATTACAGATACACCACAGCTCTTTTTACAATCAACAGATCACATATATTTCAAAATGTGGCTGTGGCTTACATGGAAGAACGCAGGCTGGGCAGCAATTATGTATATAGCTGCTATCGCGGGAATAGATGAAGAGATGAAGGAAGCAGCAAGAGTGGATGGAGCTTCAAGACTTCAGATAATTTGGAATATAACAATTCCAAGTCTTCTTCCAACATATTTCGTTCTTGTAATGCTGAACCTTGCAAACTTCTTATCAAATGGAATGGAGCAGTTCTTCGTATTCCAGAATGCGTTTAACAAGGAATACATTCAGGTTCTCGATCTATACGTTTACAACATTGCAATGGGAAGCGGAGGTTATTCGCTTTCGACGGCAATAAGTATTTTTAAGAGTGTAATCAGTGTTGTTCTTTTGTGCGCAACCAATCAGGTTTCAAAGATGGTACGTGGAGAAGGATTTATCTAATAATCAAACACTGGAGGAAAAAGATATGAGAGAACCAATAGAGAAAAAGAAAAAAATGAAGACTAGTGCAGGAGACAAGGCACTTAGCATAGTAACATACGTGATTTACACAATATTTGCATTTGTTTGCGTATATCCTTTCTACTACATATTTATCAACACAATAAGCGCAAACAACTTAAGTGAAAGAGGAAAAATTCTCTTTTGGCCGCAGCAGATACATTTTAGTAATTATATTGCGGTTCTAAAGATTCCGGGACTTACCAATGCACTTAAGGTTTCAGTCGAAAGAACTGTTGTGGGAACAGTCATTACAGTTTTTATCGCAGCATTTCTGGGGTTTATGTTTACTCAGAACACAATGTGGAAGAGAAAATTCTGGTACAGATTTGTTGTAGCAACAATGTACTTCAATGCAGGAATTATCCCGTGGTATATCACTATGAGAAACCTGGGACTTACAAATAACTTCTGGGGATATATTCTCCCGGTTGCGGTTTCCCCGTTTTACATAGTCCTTTGTAAAACCTTTGTTGAATCTATTCCAAAAGAGCTACAGGATGCCGCGGAGATTGACGGAGCAGGAACGCTCACTGTATTTGGCAAGATAATTTTGCCGATAATTAAACCTATACTTGCGACAGTCGCGATTTTTACAGCAGTAAATCAGTGGAACGCTTTTCAGGATACACTTCTTCTCGTAACTGATGATAAGCTCTACACACTGCAATATACGCTGTATCAGTATATCAACCAGGCAAGCTCGCTTAAATCGCTTGCAAATAATGGTTCATCGTCGCAGATGGCAGCTTCTCTCGCACATGCGCAAACGGCAACATCAATAAGAATGACGGTAACAATAGTTGTAGTAGCTCCTATATTATGTATCTACCCAATTTTCCAGAGATTTTTTGTAAAAGGAATCATGATTGGGGCAGTAAAGGGCTGATTCTAGCCAGAGCAATTTCTTATCAGGGTTATTCATTAACAATTTATATAAGAAGGGAAAGGGTAAAAGTATGAAGAGTAAAAAAGTATTGTCATTGTTATTATCAGTCATGATGATAGCAGGAATGCTTGCCGGATGCGGAGATAGCACGGCAAGTTCAGGAAGTGGGGTTTCCGAAGACAGCGCGGCAGCAGGTGATGACACAGTTTCTGAGGAAGCTTTGGCTGCAGGCTATGAAGAGCCGATGACTTTCGATATCTATGATGCTGCAGCAAACTATCAGGGAGTTCAGACAGGCTGGTTTGCAAAGGTTATTAAGGATAAGTTCAACATTGAAATCAACGTAATTGCACCACAGGTAGCAGGGGCAGAAGTATATCAGACGAGATGTTCAACAGGAAACCTTGGCGATATCTGCATACTTGAAGCAACAGATTTTCAGGACTGCGTAAAGAGCGGACTTATAAAGGACATATCTGCTGAAGTTCCAACATATTCAAATCTTGCACAGTATCAAGAACAGATAGATACACTTAATAACGGCCTTGATGGAAATACTGATGGAATCACATATGGTATTCCTTGCCAGATGACTAACACATCTCCAACAAGCTATTCACAGGATACAGTATATTCAAGCCCACTTCTTCGCTGGGATCTCTATAAAGAGCTGGGATATCCTGAAATGAAAGACTGCGATGATCTTCTAGATGTTCTTGCACAGATGCAGGCAGCACATCCTACTAATGAAGATGGAGATCCATGCTATCCATTCTCACTTTGGAAGGACTGGGACGGCGGCGACGGAATGCTTGGTATTGCAAATGCAGCTCAGCTTACAACGTGGTACGGAGAGAAGATCAAGGGATCACTTCTTCTTGAGCCTGATAACACATTTATTCCGATAACAGATAAGTCAGGTGCATACTACAAGATGCTTCACTTCTTATATGAAGCAAACCAGATGGGACTTGTTGATCCTGATTCAGGAACACAGGACTGGAACTCTGCATGTGATAAGATGAAGGCAGGAAGAGTATATCTATTCTGGTATAGCTGGCAGACAGGCTTCTGGAATACAACTGACAGACTTAAAGAAGGAACAGGCTTTATCTTTACTCCTGTAGAAGATCAGACATATTATGTAGATGCTGATACATATTACGGCTCAGGTCGTGTATTTTGCGTAGGCTCACAGGTAGAAGGCGATAAGTATAAGAGAGTTATGGATTTCCTTGACTGGTATACCAGCCCTGAAGGACTTGTATATGAGCATGACGGACTTGAGAACTTTAACTATTCTGTAGATTCAGACAACAAATATACACTTATGAACAGCAATGCTCTTATGGATAACCTTGAAGTACCGGAAGAGTATGGCGGTGGCGGCTACAACGATGGTAATAACGCTATCAACCAGTGGACAGTTGATGCAATCAGCACAAATCCTAATTCAGGAGAGCCATACAACAAGGATTACTGGAGCACCTACAAAGAAGAAATAATGACTGACATGAAGAAGGACTGGCAGGAAAGATATTCTGCAGAAGAGCCTGCTGAGTACATGAAGAATAATAATGTTCTTCTTGTTAGCCCTAATGTAAGCGTAGCACTTCCAAGTGATTCTGCTGATCTTGCTGTTATTCGTAACCAGTGCTCAAGCTCATTTTCTGAGTATTCATGGAAGATGATCTATGCAAATGATGATGCTGATTTCGATGCACTTTGGGATGAAATGGCAACAACACTTGATGGTCTTGGATATCAGGATCTTGTAACATTTGATACAGATAAGTATACAATCGAGCTTAATGCAAAGCTTGAGGCTGCAAAATAATATAAGAACCGAAACTAATTGATTCGCCAAAATTAAAAGGGCTTGTTGGAATATGATCATCTTCTGACAGGCTCTTTTGATAAATGAAAATAACTATGGAGTATTTATGGAAAAAGAGTTTGTGAGGGATTTAACAATGAGACTTCCAAATGGAGACTTTTTTTCTTCATTTGAAAAAGAAACTTTATATACAAATACACTTTATGTTGATTACAGGAATAAAGATGATAAAGAATGTGATGGAAGTAAGCACCATCCGTTTGGAACAATCCAGGACGCAGCGGATATAGCTTCTCCTGGAACAAAGGTACTTATTAGCGGTGGTGAATACAGAGAATTTGTTCATCCCGAAAATGGAGGAACTGACGCAGGGCATATGATCTGCTATGAGGCAGTTGATGGCGAGAAAGTAAATATCAAGGCATCAATTAGCGTGCCTCAAAAGGACATTATCCAAAGTACAGGGTGGAGCAAATACCCACATGGTTTTGAGAGCCCACAAAATGACTATCCTGTATATAAAATTGAACTTAATCCATCTGACTTTCAAGGCTATAACCCATTTCTTGCTGTAAATATTCTTCATGACAGATTATTTATTGAATATGAAAAGACGGATATGACACCATATCTGTGTAGACGGGGAATGATCTTTTGTGATGATAAGCCTTTAAAGCAGGTGAGTTTATATAATCAGATGGCGGAATCAGATGGCACATACTTTGTTGAAGCAAATGGAATGACGGTTCATTTCAGACTTCCCAAAGATGACAAGCCTGAAAACCATCTTATTGAACTTACATGCAGGGAACAGTGCTTTGCGCCGGTAAAGCCGTTCCTATCGTATATAAAAGTTAAAGGAATAACTTTTTCGCATGCTGCAACGGGAGCGCCGGTTCCGCAAAGAGGCGCATTATCAGCGCTTCGGGGGCACCACTGGATAATTGAAGACTGCACGATAAACTGGTCAAACTGTGTAGGAATAGATATAGGAAATGAGTGCTGGCATCATGAAATCATAAAGAATCAGCTAATTGGCTACAGTATTATTAGAAACTGTGAAATAAAAGACTGCGGAGTATGCGGAATTGCAGGCCTTTTTGCGACAAATCTTCTGATAGAGGATAACTTTATAAGCGGAACAGGATGGCAGAAAATGGAGCTGTCATGGGAAGCTGGCGGAATGAAGGTACACAACTGCCACAATAGTCTGATCCGAAGAAATATATTTACAAAAACGATTAGGGCAGACCATCTTTGGATGGACTGCGATAACCAAAATAACAGGATTACTCAGAATCTTTTTCTTGATGGAATTGAGCAGCGAGAGGCAATCTTTATCGAATGTACGAGAAATGGAATAAACCTGATAGATCATAATATCTTCTGGAATATAGAAGGAAGATTTAATCCGAAGGATATTCCTAATGAACCGGGATCAACCGGATGGTACAAGCAGATAGAGGGCGACGACATAAATGGCTATGCGGTCTATGGTGAAGGGACAGACAGACTTCACATTGTTCATAACCTTATTGGAAAAGTTAAAAGCAGTGGCTATTTTGCTAAGCCGGTTTCCTTTAGAATAGTTGGAAATACACGTGGCGGCACAAGCAGAAATGCATTAGTTGCAAATAATATGTTTTATGAATGCGGAGAAGCTGCAATAAAATTTCCAACAAAGGATAACAGCGCTGTAGGAAATGTATATGCCAATATGCCGGGTGGATACCTTCGAATACTATATCCAGCTCCTGAAGTGTGTCTGGACCTTGAGTCATGGCAAACATTTTATGGGTTTGATAAAGAGGGAGCAGATTGCAGGTTAAATATTGACCTTGATACTGAAAGGCTGACACTTAGGATTTCAGAAGCGAGGCAAGAAGAGACTATAGCTCCATGGGATTATCCAGACAGATTTATTGATAATCCATCTGAGATAGCAAATGTTTCAAGAGACTGCGAGACGGATACGGATTTCTTTGGAAAAGAGGTATTTGGGGAGAAGAGACTTCCGGGGCCATTTACTGAAATTGAAGAGGGAAAAGAAATTGATATCGACCCTAGAAAAAATAAAAGGAGTTGTGATGACAAAACAAAATAACTACAAAGTAGATAAGAATTCTGAAGCAGAGTTCACTAATAATATGGACTACTGCATTGGGACAGGACGAATGGACCTTGCAATGCAAAAAGAGTATTTGGATGAACTCAAACTTGTTCAGAAGGAAATAGGGTTTAAGCATATCAGAGGGCATGGACTCTTTTGCGATCAAATGGCAATTTATCAGGAATATATTGATTTAGAAGGAAACACAAAAGCCGAATATAATTTCACCTATTTAGACAGAGTAATGGATAGCTATAGGGAGCTTGGCCTAAAGCCTTTTATCGAACTGGGATTTATGCCATCGAAGCTTGCATCTGGAAAGCAGACAGTATTTTATTGGAAAGGAAATACAACTCCTCCAAGTGATTACGATAAGTGGTGCGACCTGGTTGTTGCAACGCTACAGCATTTTATTGATAGATATGGCCTTGAAGCTGCCTTATCTTTCCCAATAGAGGTATGGAATGAGCCAAATCTTCCCGGATTTTGGGAAAATGCTGACATGGAAGAATACTTTAAATTATTTGAAGTAACCTTCAAGGCGATAAAAAACTTTAACTCCAAATTCAGGGTTGGAGGACCTGCTGTTTGCGGTGGAACGGATGAAAAGTGGATAAGAGCTTTCTGCGAGTTTTGCGATAGTAAGGATCTAGACATAGATTTTATTACAAGACATCACTACAATACAGATTTTCCTGTAAATGAGGGACATTACGGCTATGCGAAGCTGACGGAGCCTAAAAAGGGTTATGAAAATCTTCATACCACCAGGGAAATCGCTGATTCTTTTGACAGATTCAAAGAAATTGAAATTCATATTACAGAGTTTAATACTTCATATATACCCAACTGCTGTATTCATGATACTAATCAAAATGCTGCGTACCTTGCAGACCAGCTTAGTAATCTTGGAAATGAAAACGAATCATATTCTTATTGGACCTTTGGAGATGTATTTGAGGAAAATGGAGTTCCATTTACGCCCTTCCATGGAGGCTTCGGACTTGTGGCAAATGGATGTATACCAAAGCCGACATTTTGGACATTTGCATTTTATAAGAAGCTCATTGGAAAATGCGTCCTTCATGATGAGAACATCATAGTTGTTAAGGGCGATGATGGAGCCTATAGGGGAATAGCATGGAATCTTGATATCAGCGATAGAACAACAAGCGAAATAGGAATACTACTAGATACAGACTTTGGGGATAGCAAAGTAAGCCTTGTGATAAAAACTGTTGACGAGCAGAAATGCAATCCGCTAAAGCTATGGCACGATTTAGGAGAACCAAGTAGCCTAAATGCGAATCAGTTAGAGCTGCTTCGCCAGGAAGCAAGACCCTTTATCAACTCAGAAACCTTAACAGCTGTTGATGGAGAAATTGATTTAAAGCTCTGGCTTGAATCAAATGCAGTCGTATATTTTGAACTTTCCAAGATCAAGACAGCTTCCGACAGGGGATTTGACTATGAAAGGACAACGGTAAGAATTCAAAGCAAGTAGCTTAGAAATGGGGCGCAGTATGAAATTATGGTATAAAGAGGCGGCGAAAAGCTGGAACGAAGCACTTCCGATAGGAAATGGAAGGCTTGGGGCAATGGTATTTGGGGACCCATTCCATGAAAAAATCCAGCTAAACGAGGATAGTATTTGGAGCGGAAAAAAGCTTGACCGAATTAATCCGGATGCTCTTAAGAGTCTTCCTAAAATAAGAAAGCTAATTCGTGAAGGAAGAATTCCTGAGGCAGAGCAGCTTTGCTACTACGGCCTATCAGGAACTCCAAATTCGCAAAGATCATATCAGACTGCCGGGGAATGCTATATTAATATGCATTATTCAAGTGCATTAGATAAAAAAGATCTGGAAAAGAGCACAATTTCTGATTACACAAGAGAACTATCGCTTGAAAACGCTGTTTGCAAGACCGTCTACAGTGTTGGAGAAACGACATATTCCAGAGAGACTTTTTCATCATTTCCGGATGGGATAATGGTGATGAAGCTTGAAGCGATAGGTAAGGATAAGCTTGATTTTGACGTTCATCTTGAAAGATGTCATAACGCAGTAGATAAAAATGGGCGAGATGAAGAAACAAATACCATTTGGTTTGATATGCGTACGGGTGAAGATGGGATTGGGTTCCGCGTAGCATGCAGAGCGGTTAATCCAAATTCAGGTGGTCAGGGAATTAGCATAATAGGAACACATTTGATTGTTAAGGATATGTCAAAGTGCGTTTTGCTCTTTTCAATCGAAACAAGCTTTAGAAGAGATGATTACCGAACTGCTTCAAGTAGGCAAATTGATAGAGCGATGAAGCTTGGATTTGAAGCTCTTTTATCGAGACACGAAGCAGATTACAAAGAGCTTTTTGAAAGAGTAAAGCTTAATCTTGATGGTGAGAGAAATGACGATAAGCCAACAGACTTCAGGCTGCAAAATTTGAAAAATGGAGCCGAGGATAAAGGACTGATTGAAATTTATTTTCAATATGGGAGGTATTTACTTATTGCGTCAAGCAGAGAAGGGTCTCTGCCGGCGAACCTTCAGGGACTATGGAATGACCAGCTCTATCCGGTTTGGGAGAGTAAGTACACCATAAATATAAATACTGAAATGAATTACTGGCCGGCAGAGGCAGCAGGACTTCCTGAGTGCCAGGAACCTTTCTTCGCGCTCTTATACAAAATGATGGAGAATGGTAAGAAAACCGCCATGCAAATGTATGGCTGCAGCGGCTCGGTAGCACATCATAACACAGATCTTTATGCGGATACAGCGCCGCAGGATTTAGGCTACCCATGCTCATACTGGGTCATGGGCGAGGCATGGATGGCTACGCATATCTGGGAGCATTATAGATATACGAAGGACGAGACCTTTTTACGAGAGAATTTTGATGTTCTTAAGGAAAGCGTAGAGTTCTTTGAGGACTTTCTGATAGAAAAGGATGGATATCTCATTACGTCGCCGTCGGTTTCTCCGGAAAATACATACATACAAAAGGATGGAACCAAAGGCGTTGTCTGTGAGGGTTCGACTATGGACGTTGAGATTCTGACCGAGCTCTTTACAGATTTTATAAGTGCATGTGAAGTTTTGAGAAAAGATAAATCAAATGCCGAAAAGGCTGCCGAAACAATGAAGAAATTCCCTCCTTTAAAAATCGGAAAACATGGGCAGATCATGGAATGGCTTGAAGATTATGACGAAGAAGAACCGGGGCACAGACATATTTCGCATTTATATGGCTTGTTCCCCGGACATATGATTACTGAAAATGATAGTAGGCTCTACGATGCTGCAAAGAAAACACTTGAAAGAAGACTTTCATATGGAGGCGGACATACCGGCTGGTCAAGAGCGTGGATAATCAGTTTGTGGGCAAGACTTGGTGAAGGTAATAAGGCATATGAAAATCTTCTTGAACTAATTAAAGGAAGTACATTTGAGAACCTCTTTGATAATCATCCTATGTTTGACTATTATGTATTTCAAATAGATGGGAATTTCGGGGCCGTTTCAGGGATTATGAATATGCTGATTCAGTGT
The DNA here is from genome assembly GCA_964549585.1 of uncultured Butyrivibrio sp. GTDB lineage: Bacteria > Bacillota > Clostridia > Lachnospirales > Lachnospiraceae > Butyrivibrio. The sequence continues at coordinate 122,403 of CAZJWA010000002.1, forward strand.
GATGGAGATAATATAAAGCTTTTGCCATCACTTCCAAAGGCTCTTGATAAAGGAAGCGTAAGCGGAATCAGAATTCCCGGGAGAAAAGAGATTTCTTTTGCCTGGGAAAATGGCAAGGTGATTGAAGAATCTGTAGTGATGAAAGAAATGTAAAAAGATAAGAAAATATTTGGCTTTGGCAGTTATGCACTCCATGCAAAGTTGCCTAGTCAAATAATAGGAAGGAATAATTATTATGATGGAAGTGGTTCCTGCAAAGGGTGGCAGGATTTCAAAAGTTTGGAGGGAAGGAAACACTCTTTTCCTGCAGCAGAGCGAGCATGAAATAAGAATTTGCCCGCAGTCTGTAAGGATAATCAGAGTTTCCTATTACCTGATTGGAAAGCTGTCTGAAAACATGGCAGGAGAATACAATACGACAGACGAATTTTCTGAATGGACCTATGCTTTGGATAGAAAGTATGCGCTTGTCAAAACAAGTGAAATGACGATAAAGGTTAATTTGTTCACTGGTTCTTTGGAATATTTTGACAATGAAGGAAAGCTCTATGTTTCTGAAAGAGAAGATCGTAGTAAAGAACTCGAGGCGTTTGATGTATACAAAACTGTAATTGATAAAGATACTGTCACATCAAAAATCAAAACTGCCGATGGTGAAAAGACCGTGATCAGTAGTAGTAACAGGGTATTTGACAGAACCCTGTTTCATACGAGACTTGGTCTTAATTTCAGCGACGGTGAAGCAATATATGGACTTGGACAGTCTGATGAAAAAGAGCTTAATCTTAGAGGGACAGTCCAATATTTGCACCAGGCTAATATGAAGATTGCTATTCCGTTTCTTGTCTCTTCAAGAAATTATGGGATTTTATTATCGTCAGAGTCTCCGGCGTGCTTTTGCGATAATTTTGAGGAATCATTTCTATATACAGAAGCAGATGAAATGCTGGATTATTTTCTGATTGCCGGTAGAAAGATGGATGATGTTATAGCGGGTTTTAGGAAGATTACAGGCACAGCATCAATGCTTCCAAAATGGGCGTTTGGCTATATGCAATCCGCAGAGAGATATGAAAGTCAGAGCGAAATACTTGATACTGTTTCAGAATTTAGAAAACGTCATTTCGGACTTGATACTATCGTTCAGGACTGGCTTACCTGGGATGATGGAATGTGGGGACAAAAGAGTGCTGATACTTCCAGGTATCCAGATATTTCCCAAATGTGCGACGAGCTTCATGATGAGAATGCGCATATTCTGGTATCTATTTGGCCTAATATGGTCGATGGATGTAAGGATAACAAAGAGATGAAGGATATGGGATTTCTTTTTCCGGGAAGTGATGTTTATAATGCCTTTTCGAAGGATGCCAGAAGACTGTACTTTGAGCAGGCTTTTGATGGATGGCTTAAATATGGAATTGACGGAGTTTGGTGCGACTCAAGCGAGGGCTTTACGCCTGAATGGGGGCATAAGAATAAGCCTTATAGAGACCGTCAGTATTATGAATTTGTATCTGAAACATCAAAGTTTGCACCGATTGATCAAATAAATGCTTTTGGCTATTTCCATGCGAAGGGTATATATGAAAACCAGCGTTTATTACAGGAGAAGGATGACGATAATTGCAAAGAGACTGATAGGAAGCCTAAGAAAAGAATTATCAATCTGACCAGAAGCGGATATCCCGGAAGTCAGAAATACGGAACTATTCTCTGGTCGGGTGATATTAGTGCCAGCTGGGATACGCTTAGGCAGCAGATTGTTGCCGGACTTAATTTCTGTGCAAGCGGTTTACCATATTGGACATTTGACATCGGCGGCTTTTTTGTAAAAAAAGGAGATCCATGGTACTGGAATGGTAAATATCCACTTGGCATTGATGATATGGGGTACAGAGAGCTTTATGTAAGATGGTATCAGCTGGGCGCATTTGTGCCGGTTTTCAGGTCGCATGGAACCGATGCAAGGAGAGAGCCCTGGGAATTTGGCTGCTATGGAGAGCTGTTCTATGATGCACTTCTTGCTGCAAATAGGCTCAGATATAGACTTATGCCATACATATACTCAGTTGCAGCTATGTGTACCTTGAAGGATTATACGATGATGAGGATGCTGGCATTTGATTTCCCAATGGACGAGAGGGCGTGCGCACTAAATGACCAGTTTATGTTTGGACCATCGATTATGGTATGCCCGGTTACAAAGCCCATGCTTTATGGTCAGAATTCCCGAAAGCTAGGCGAAGAGGAAACGGCTATGCTTAAGGAAGTTTATCTTCCCAAAGACCATGACTGGATAGATTTTTGGACAAATAAGCGTTATCACGGAGGAAAGAGCATTAAGGTAAAGCTTACTATGGATAGAATTCCTCTATTTATCAAGAGCGGCTCCATTATTCCGATGGTCGAGTATGCAGAATCGGCAAAAGAGGTGGATAATTCAGAAATAAAGCTCATGGTATACAAGGGCATGGATGCAAGCTTTGACCTATATGAAGACGCCGGAGATGGTTATGGCTATGAGAACCTTGAATATGAGATAACACACATTAAGTATTCTAATCTGACAGATGAGGTATCAATTGATAATGAAATAGATGTAAGATATAGAAAACAGGCTATTGTAATTGAGAAGATTTGAAGCGAAGAAATTTTCAGTGATACTTTGCTGGGAGGAATTGCATTGTTATCGCTTTTGTGATAACGTATATTTATATTACAACATACATTGGAAGTGGATGTTTGTAAAATATGTAGGCTTCGGCTTCTTGAGAGGTCTACAAACAAAAAGTATAGCGAGAACTGAGATTATTTCTTGGTTTCTCGCTATAACTTTATTCAAAGGAGAACACCTATGAATGAGCAGTACGGGGAAAATGTAATTGGAATGAACAGACATTATCAGCTTGGGTTTGACATGGGAGAAAATTCGTGTGGATGGGCTGCTATTGAACTTGATAATAACAATGAACCAATGCGAATTCTAGGTTTAGGAAGTCGTGTTTGGACGGAAGGAGAATATAAGCACAAGTCTCCTAGCGGTGCTTCTTATCCGTCTACAAAAAAGAAATTCTATTCTGATACAAAAGGGCTTAGACGTATTTTCAAGTCAAGACATGAGAGAACGAAGGCAATAAAAAAACTCTTATGTGACTGCGGATTTATTAATGAATTAGTCGATGAATCTTACCGATATGATTATGATAGGGATTTTGACGATAATTTGGAAGAAATGAAAGAAAAAGAGCCTATGCTTTATAAGTATGGGGTTAATTACTTACGTGTAATTGGTCTAAATTCTAGACTTACTAATTTTGAGCTTTCATATTTGCTTCTCTATTTTTCTAATCACAGAGGCTATTCTGATTATTATTCTGAATGCGAAAAAGATGATAGTAATAAAAAAGAGTCTAAAACATCAGATAAAGAAAATTCGTCTTCTGATGATATGAAAGCACTGAAATCAATTGCTTGTAATGAAAAAAGTTTTCGAGAATATCGCAAACGAAATAGTGATGCTACATATGGTCAATATATCTTTAATACTAAATGCTCTGCTTATTGGGTTGATGGAAAATTCAATGCTAGAAATAAGGCAGGAAGCTACACTCACTCTATTTCTCGTGAGACATTAAGAGAAGAAATAAAGAAGATACTTAGTTCTCAGCAAGAACTTGGTAATACTTTGATTACAGATGAATTTATAGGTAAGTATATTGCGCTGTTCTATAATCAGACTGCTTTTGAAGATGGTGATGGATATAATATTGAAAATATGATTGGCAGATGCAGATTTGAAAAAGATGAATCAAGAGCTGCAACTACTAATTTCTATGCGGAATATTTCATTGCACTAAGTACTTTGAGAAATATCACTCTTTTTAATGCTTATGACAGGAGAGAATACAAACTCACTTATCAGCAGCTTAGCGACATAATGAATGAGCTTTTAACTAGTAAGAAATCATTTTCGTATGACGCTCTTCGTAAATGGCTAAATGCTAATAATACCTTTTCGTTTGGAGATACGAAGGAACTACCTGATAAGAAAGACACTAAAAAGAAAGATAGCAAAGAGCTAGAGCCCCTTTCAAAAGACGTTTTATCAAGCATTTGGCTTTTCAAGAATATCAGCGATAAAATAGAAAAACCTAATGAAAGTAAAACAGCGGTATCTTTGCAGTTTTACCACAATATGATGGATGTTTTGGGCTTTGAACCGTTTTCATTTGGCGAAAACGGTATCATTTTCGATGATTACAGAGATACTATTTCTCTTGTTAATAAGATCTCGTTTGTCTTATCAAGGTATAAGACTAAAGTGAATCGTGAGAAAAAATTGAAAGAAATTAGTTCTTTATCTATCGAAACAATCAAATCGCTGTTGCCGCTTAAGAGTAATGGCTTTACAAACTTATCTGAAAAGGCATTAGGAAAGATCTTACCATATTTACAATTAAATGAGCCTGAAATGAAATATAATGTGGCTTGTGAACGAGCAGGATATGATTTCAACTGTAAGCAGGATGTTTCTTTTGAAGATAAACCGGCTTTTATTACGTCAGAGCTTCTTAGCCAGCATCTTGAAAATGTTCTTAATCCTACTGTACGCTATTGCGTTACACAAACATCAAAGTTATACAATGTTATTGTAAATAAATTTGGTATTCCTTATAAGGTTTGCTTTGAAATGGCACGAGATATGGCGCATACCAAAAAGGAAAAGGATAGAATCCAAAAAAATAACATTGAAAATAATAGGAATAACGATTCTATCAAGGAAACTATTGCCGATGTAAAGGGTATTTCAAAAAATGATGTAAAAGCTTCTGATATTCTTCGTTTCAAGCTTTGGAGTGAACAAAATGAGTGCTGTTTATATAGTGGTAAACCAATCAGCTTAGAAAAGGAATTATTTGATTATTCCTCATGTGAAGTGGATCATGTTATTCCACGCTCTGCCGGTGGCACGGATAGCTACTTTAATAAAGTTCTTGTATTTAAAGCACAGAATCAGCAGAAGAGTAGTATGCCGCTTAATGAGTACTTATCCACTCCGTGTCAAAGAAATAATGCAGAACATCTTTCTTGGAGTGAATTTCAAGCAATTATTAATAGAAATAGAATGGATTTTAAGAAAAAGAAAGTGCTTCTGACAGAGCATTCGCCTGCTGAATTTGCAGACGTTATGAGAATTATTGATACAGGCGTTGCTGATCTTAATCATACAGCATATGGAAACAAAGTCATGATTAAGCTATTATCCGCTGTTAAGCATGGCATAAATTCCAAAGATAGTAGTAAAATATCTGTGGTTTGCTTGAATGGTTATATGACTTCTGTACTTCGTAGTACATGGTTGTATCGTTTTAATCCTGAACAGAGTCTGTCACAGAACATGCTGCTTAATGATGTACATGAAGAGCTTGCAAGTGAAGATGGTGGTACGATAAATTCTCTTTTTAAATCTAAGGATCGTAATGATGTTCGTCATCATGCGATTGATGCAGTTATTATAGGGTGCTTTTCTCCTAAAATAGTTAATAAGTGTTATTTATATTTACGAAAGAAAGAACAAATGTATTCATACTTTAATAAGAGTACAAGCCGGGAAGAAAGAGATTCTTATTTAAAGAATTTATTATTTGACGCTCAGCCGTATGTTGGCTTTTATTATGAACTTGCTATCAGATTATCAATACATGAGATTTCAGATAAGCAAAAGCAGCTTCTTGTATCGGAGGGCTTCCTTAAATATCCATACACAAATAAAGAGCTTAAGCTTATTTATCCATTCTGTATGGCGTTACTAACAAGTGGCAAAAGCCCAAATGGGAAAGCTCTTCATGGGGATACTATCTATTCATCAGAAAAAGGTACTGATAAGGTAGTTCATAGAGTCTCTATAATGGACTATTTCTTTAAAGGTAACAAATTAAAAGAAAAGAAAGATGTCATATGCAATGAACACTTAATTGATTATGCAAGTGATGATATATGTATTGAAAATGTACTATTAGATGCATACGATAAAGCTTTATCTGATAAAGAAAATGAAAAAAGCTATTTTGAAAATCTTTATAAGCCTAGTAAAAATCAAGAAGGCAAAAATAGAATTAAAAAAATCAAGATTTATGCAAAAGACCTTTCATTCCCTATGAATGTTAGAAAAGGAGTAGCAGAAGGAAGTAATATTTCTTATTGGGAAGTGTGGCAAAGCGCAGAAACGGGCTATAAACTTTTTGTTCCAGTGTACAATTGTCAAAAGAAATCAAAGCACTATTCAGTTGATTATGTTATGAAGTATATTACTGATAAAAAAATTGAGAAGTTTAGCAGAAATGATATGATGGAATATATTTGTAATATTTATAAGTATTCGCTTATAAGAAGCAATAAAACAGGAAAACTGTTTTTCTTAGTTACAAATAATCATATCAGTAATAACAACTTTAAAACATATTCTTGCTTATGTTTTAAAGAACTTGTTCCATTAACTTTGTATAACAACTTTGAAATTATGAGTGTTAATGTTTTGGGAGAGGTTAGAAATGTCAGGATTTAGAGATATTTATATTGCTAACAACTGTTATCTATCTCTTAAAAATAATAGGCTCTGTGTCAATGACACGGAGTCTATTCCACTGGAAGATATTAACTGTATTATTGTTGAGGGCTATAAAAGTAAAGTATCGGCAATGCTTTTATCTGCTGTCGCAACTTATAATATTGTCCTAATTATTTGTGATAATAAATATTTGCCTTGTTCTTTTATGATGCCTTTTAATAAAGGATCTCATGCCTTGAATTGTATAAAAGCACAAATTAGTTGCCCTACTGTGCTTAATAAGCAGTTATGGCAATCCATTGTTAAAGCTAAAATACAGAATCAAAGTGATTGCCTGTCAAGCCTTAACTTACCGGGCACAGAACATTTATTGATACTAAAAAATAAGGTATGCAGTTTTGATTCTACAAACCGTGAAGCTGTTGCGGCAAAATATTATTTTCTATCTCTCTTTGGAAAAGAGTTTAAAAGGAGAGATAATTGTACTATAAATTTGTTCTTGAACTTTATGTACGCTATTATCCGTGGAATAATTGCCAGGCAGTTAGTTTATCATGGTTTTGAAACAATTCTTGGAATTAAACATATTAGTGATGACAACACATTTAATCTTGCAGATGATCTTATTGAACCTTTTCGCGGCATAGCGGATTATTATGCATACAAATACTTTCAAAGTGAAAATATCACTATTGCAACCAATGAGTCATTGTCTTTTGAAATGAAGCAGTATATAATTCAAGTACAGTACTTAAAAGTTTTGATTAAGCCTAATTATGAGTCAGTGATTGACTCCGCTTTTGATCTTAATGAAGCTGCCGACCTGGTTATAGTCAGCTATAAAAAATCGCTTTTAGAACATAAAAACCTATTAGTATTTCCAAAACTTTTAATTATATGAATAGATTTATGAGACTTATTGTTTTGTTTGATCTTCCAACTAAAGATGATGATGTAAAGAAAGCATATATCCAGTTTAGGCGTTTTCTTATTAAAGATGGATACGATATGTTGCAGTATTCTGTTTATGTCAGGCTATGCAATGGGGTAAATGATTTATCAACTCATTATGATAGATTACAAAAAAATCTTCCAAAAGAAGGAGCTATTATTGCATTTACTTTAACTGAAAAAGAATATGAAAACAAGAAAATTCTTGTTGGAAGAAAAGAAACATTTATTGAAAAAGGACAGATTAAAGGACAGCTTTCATTATTTTGAAAAGAAGATATCTGCATATGATAATTATATTGAAATTTGGATTTTTGAAAAAAACAAAACCGCTCAAAGCCTTTTGGCTAGGGCGGTTTTTACTGTATGTATTATAACATACATTGGAAGTGGACAGATGTAAAACCGCCGTGCTGCCTGTCAGCATAAGTTTCAATTATAACATACATTGGAAGTGGACAGATGTAAAACGTTTCCGACACTCTCCACACAAATTTTTTTATTATAACATACATTGGAAGTGGACAGATGTAAAACATAATTATCTGAATACTTGTCAACATAGCAATTATAACATACATTGGAAGTGGACAGATGTAAAACGCGACTGAAGCCATTTCCACGGATCCCACTATTATAACATACATTGGAAGTGGACAGATGTAAAACGTCATGGCTATTTCAAATATATTTGGTATGATTATAACATACATTGGAAGTGGACAGATGTAAAACTAGCCCCATTACTGCACGTAACTGTGCATCATTATAACATACATTGGAAGTGGACGGATATACGCTTAAATGAGATAAACTCACATTTGCGCGTTGATTATTTTGAAAAAATTGATATAATTGATATTAGAAAAGAAGGCGAGGCAGCAATTATGTTAATTCAATTTAGTTTCAAGAATTTCAAATCATTCAGAGATGAAGCAACTTTAGATTTATCAGCTGCTAAAATAACAGAGTTCTCAGATAGAGTTGTAACGATTGGAAATGAAAAGATATTACCAGTTGCTGCTATCTATGGAGCAAATGCCAGTGGCAAATCAAATGTTTATGATGCATTTGAATATATGTCAAGGTATGTCATGGATTCGTTTAAATATGGAGATGAAGAAGAAAAATTTGTGGAATATAGACCAACTCCTTTTTTGTTTGATTCGACATCTGAAAATGAAGAATCGTTATTTGAAGTATATTTCACCATGCCAGATGATAAAAAAGGAAAGACATATAACTATGGTTTCTGTGTAGATAAAGAAGGTGTTACAGAAGAATGGCTGAATACAAAAGCAAAAACAGCAAGAAAATATAGCTCGGTATTTTATCGTGGTGGAGAAAAGAAGGAACTGGATCTTTCAGGATTTCCAAAGAGTAGCAGGGATAACTTAGGGGTTGCACTAGAAAAGCAAGTATTAATTGTATCTCTAGGTGCAAAATTAAAAGTCGCAAAATGTAAGGCAATCCGGGATTGGTTTACAAATAATGAATTTGCAAACTTTGGTGATCCTATAATGAATTTTTTTATGTCAAAGAGTCTTCCAAAAGGTTTTGTTGAAGACGAAGAAGTGCAACAAAAAGTATTGGATTATCTCGCTTCATTTGACGAGCATATCAAAGATTTCAAAATTGAGAAGGTTCCCCACGAAGACGACAAGAAAGATGATACTTATACAATAAATGCTTTGCATAAGAAAATAGATTCTGATGATATGGCAGAAATACCGCTTTCGGTTGAGTCTTCAGGAACTTTAAAAATGTTTGCATTATATCCTGAATTACAGGAAGTATTAGAGAAGGGAAGTGTATTCTTTATTGATGAACTAAATGCGAGATTGCACCCACTTTTAGTAAGAAACTTTGTGCTGACTTTTTTAAACCCTGAGCTGAATGTAAATCATGCACAACTGATATTTACGACACATGATACTTGGCAGTTGTCTAATCAATTGCTTAGAAGAGATGAAATATGGTTTACAGAAAAAGATAACAATGGAATATCAACATTATATTCACTTGCAGATTTCATAGATGAGGATGGCTCAAAAATTCGCAAAGATGAAAGCTACGAGAAGAACTATCTGATAGGAAAGTATGGAGCAATTCCTACCCTTAAGAGCATTACATTACTTAAGGAGGAAAATCCTCAATCCGCAAAAGTAGGCGGGCATTTTGCTTCACAAAGCAAGGAGGATTAAAATGGCGAGAAAAGATAGAACTGGAAATCGAAAAAGCCGCGAACAAAATAGAAAATTTAGAGTGCCTGAGCTAGGTTATTACCTTATTGTCACAGATACGCAAGGCACCGAGCGCTGCTTTTTTGATGGCTTACATGCAGAACTTTCAAATGGTATTAGAAATAAAATAGTTATTAAAGTCATTGAAACAAAGACACGCGCGATGATTGATAAATGTTTAGAACTGACAGCATATGATGGTCAGTATCGAATTCCTTGGATCGTATTTGATAGGGACCAAGTGCAAGGACTTGATGCAATTATTGCAGAAGCCGAGAGCAAAGGAATAAAAGTTGGTTGGTCAAATCCATGTTTTGAAATCTGGATGCATGCATATTTTGGCTCGATGCCTGCGATACAAGATTCATGGGTTGAGTGAAAAGTTTAATTCCACATGTAAAAGTAAATTCCATACTGAAGAC
>CAZJWA010000003.1:0-116465 GCA_964549585.1 uncultured Butyrivibrio sp.
GATATTAAAAAGAAAGGAAGATATGGTGTTTTGCTTCTGAAAACATCATACAAGGTCATTATGAGTTTTTTTAACAGAAAAAAGACAGAGGAATTAAAAGGGGAACAGGAAGCAGCCAAAAAAAATACAAGAAGCATTTCAGACCAGCTTGAACCAATCCATGAAATTGGGCAGTTTGCTACTAAGCAGAAGGAAAAGCTTCAGGCAGAGGAAACTGTGACAATAGATGGAATCGATGAGATTGGGCATTCCTTTGGACTTGTAAAGGATAAATATGAGAATATCTCAGCATCTGTTGATTCCTTTAAGGAAGAATTTGATAATATCAGGACTATTTCGGATAATTTTGAACAGATAGTCAGTCAGATGGTTCAGACTGCAGATGAGTCAAATGCAGGTATTGAAAAGATGGCTGCAAGCTCAGATTCTGTAGCAGAGACTATTGAATCCATGCAGAAAGTTTTTGATGCTTTCCAGCAAAGCTTTGATGAAATTCAGGAGAAGATCAATCAGATTAATTCAATAGCTTCGCAGACAAACCTTTTGGCGCTTAATGCTTCGATTGAGGCAGCAAGAGCAGGAGAAGCCGGAAAGGGATTTGCTGTTGTTGCAACCCAGGTAAATAAGCTTTCTTATGAGATAAAAAATCTGGTTAGCTCCGTTGGAGAAAGCATGACTGGTCTAAATCAGAATAATGTGCATCTTAACGAGTCACTTGAGGATACCAAGAATGCTATCATGCAGTCACACGAGGAAATAAAGGCAACTCAGGGAATTATTGGCTCAATTAAAAATGTCGCAGATGATGTCGGAGTTCAGAGCGCAGAAATGACGAATGTTTTTGGAAGCTGCGATAGCACAATAGATGCGATTGCTTCAAGTATAGATGATTCTAATCAGTACTTTTCTAATGTTACAAATGAGATTTCTGATCTGAAGGATAAGATCACAGGAAAAGGATTTATGTTTGAGGATATGAACAATGTACTTGAGCAGATTGACCCTATAATAGATAAAATAATCGAGGAAAACAGGTGATGGACGAATTACTTGGTAGTCTTGGATGCAAAGATATTGATGGAACAAAGGCAAGATTTATGGATGACAAAGCCTTTTATCTTGAAATTGCAAATGAGCTTCTTGGGGAATCTGGATTTGAAGAGCTTGGCGATGCACTGCAAAGAAAAGACCGCCAGGCAGCTTTCGATATTGCACATAACCTAAAAGGAGTCATAGCCAACTGCGGAATGACCCCTTTGTATGAAAGTGCTGTGAAAGTGGTTGACCCTCTTAGGGGAGACAATCCTGATTATCAGGAGCTTATGATTAATTATGCTGAGTTTCTAAGGCAGAGGGATATAGCAAGGAACGTGCTTGGAAAGGCGTGATATGAAAAAGCTTTTCAGCTTTCTGATCATATTGATGCTTACCTTTTCACCGGTATTATCTTGTTTTTGTACAGAAACAGATAATAGTGGTGAAGTTGTTAAGGTTGCAGTAATTGATTACCCGAACTACCTCATGATGGAGGAGGATGGGTCTGTATCAGGTTATGCCTACGAGTATCTCATGGAAATCCAAAAGCATACCGGTTGGAAATTTGATTTTATTGAAATGAGCTTTGCCGATGCTACTCGTGCTCTTACAAGCGGAGAGATAGATATTCTAGCCGGCAACCAGTATACGGAAGGAAGAGCTAAGCTTTGGGACTATTCCAAAAGAGATATGGGAGAGAGCGGAACAGTTCTTTGTACTTTGCCTGAAAATAATACATATGCCTTTAATGATTTTGAATCCTATGGCGGAATGCGTATTGGAGCACTTAAGAAAACAGCCAGAATAGAACAGACAAGGGAAAAACTTTCTGAATATGGTGCTGAGGCAGAATTCGCAGAATATGACACAGATGCAGAGGCAAAGGAAGCTTTAAAAAACGGCGAAGTTGATGCAATACTAATGAGCACAATCCGCTGCGAAAGTGCTTATAAAATTATTTCCAGAATAAATTCAACACCGCAGTTTTTTTGTACAAATAAAAAGAAACCGCAGCTCAAAACAGAGCTGGATAAGGCTATGGATGAGATACATCTTGATCATCCATATTATGAAGAAGATTTGGATAAGAAATACTATGGAAACGTTATTACTCAGTCTTCTCTATCTAAAGCAGAAATCGAGTATGTTAAGAACTCGGATCCAATAGTAGTTGCTATTTCAACAGATATGAGTCCTGTGGAGTACTATGATGAAAAAAGCGGAACTTATAAAGGAATAGTAGTGGATGCACTAAAGACAGTCTCGGATTATTCAGGACTAACCTTTGAATTTATACCAAGGCAGAGCGCAACAGTTCTAAATTCTCAGCTTCAGACAGGGCAGATTCAATTGGTATCATCTGTAGTTTGCAGCGAAGAATTTGATAATGAACTTGATGTTACCGCATCTGATCCATATTATATGAACAGCATAGTGCTTGTGGCAAAATCCGGCGCATCTCCGGATGCTGAATTAGATGGCAATATGATTGTTAAACAGGGTTATCCCTTTTTTAAATGGGTTGCCCAGAAGAATGGATACACAAATATAAGGTATGCTGATACTTTTGATGAATGTCTTGACGCGGTTAAGCATGGAAACGCTGAGTACACACTCGTTTCAGCAAACAGCGTAGGAACACTTCTTGGACACGCATACTATGAGAATTTGGATTCATATAGTTTTCCAAGCTCAAATTATGAATTCGGATTTGGAGTTTCGAATTATGCAGATCCGATGCTCCTTTCCATAATAAATAAAGCAGTTGATTCAATTTCTGATGAAGATCAGAATCGACTGCTTATTGATAACATTGGTTATGACAATGAGAACATGACAGCGCGTGATTTTCTTGCAGAGAATAACCGTTTCCTTCTTATCGCTGCGCTTATTGTTGCAGTTCTTATTACCATTATGGTAATGGGTAACACTCATAAGATAAAGAGACTTAATAAACAGCTCAGCGATGAGGCAGTACGTGCTGATGAGTATAGTAAGGCAAAGAGTGATTTATTGTCGAGCATGAGTCATGATATGCGAACACCTCTTAATGCAATTATCGGATTTTCGTCAAAAGATCTGACACAGAATGCTTCTCGTGATGAACTAATCGATTATGGAGATAAAATAAATATTTCAGCGAAATATCTTTTGACCCTGATAAATGATGTACTTAGCATAACCAAAATTGAGCATGGCCAGATAAAGTACATTTTAAAAAAAGAAAATATAGATTCATTCTTTAAAGAACTTGAAACGATAATACGCCCAAATGCAGAAGCAGGTGGAATAGCTTTTACAATTGTGAGGCATGGGATAAATGCGAAATATCTCATAGGAGATAGACTTCACGTTCAACAGATTCTTATGAATGTGCTAAATAACGCAATAAAGTTTACAAATAGCGGCGGAAAGGTACAACTTGATGTTGAAATAGACCATGTGGATGGAGATAAAGTATATACACTTTATACTGTTTCTGATACTGGAATCGGAATGTCAGCGGAGTTCTTGCAGCATATCTTTGAACCATTTACAAGAGAAGGAGTATCAAGCCAGCCGGGAACAGGACTTGGACTGTGCATAGTTAAACAGCTTGTTGATGGTCTTGGAGGAACTATCAGTGTTGAAAGCACGCAGAACGTGGGATCGACATTTAGAATCGTTATTCCGTTCACGAAGTGTTCGCAGGAGGATGAGAATAAGGTGAAAGAGCCTTCCGATATTGTTCAGACTAATCTTGATGGAAGACGAATTCTTCTGTGCGAAGATCAGCCACTTAATGTTCAAATTGCTGTTAAGCTTCTGGAGAAGAAAAATGTAATAGTTGAAACAGCTGAGAATGGTCAGATGGCTGTGGAAAAGTTCTCTGGTTCAAACATGGGTTATTATGATGCCATTCTTATGGATATCAGGATGCCCAAAATGGATGGCCTCGAAGCAACAAGAGAGATTCGTGGGCTTCAAAGAGCTGATGCAAAGACTATTCCAATAATTGCAATGAGTGCAAATGCATATGAGGAGGATATTCAAAAGAGCTATGCTGCAGGAATGGATGCGCATTTAAGTAAGCCTATTGAGCCTGAAATAATGTATAATGCGATTTCTGAGCTCTTAAGTAATAGTAGAAATAATCAGTCATGACTATGTAGCATTTTGTCCATTACTTTTTTAAGAGGTTCATAAAGCAGAAGAATTGACAAAAAGCTTGATGCGGATAATAGCAGTTCAAAAGGGATATCTGATGAAAGATAAGCAATTAGATTTACCTTTGTAATTAGAACGCCTGGAATAATAAACATCCATGAATATAGTAGTGAAAAAAGTATTCCAAGAAGAGCAAGTGGAATAGTAGAACTTATTTTCTTAAAGACAGTACATAAAAGAAGCGGGATCATGAGCCATCCTACTAGCATAAATGGCATATAAAAAAGATTAAACGAACCCATTATCAGATTGTCCAGAATTACATGAATTATTATTATGGCAGTTGTCTTTGAAAAGCCAAGACATTTACTGTACAAAACGATGAGCAGCACAGTCAGCTGAATGTTCGGGAGGAAGGTAAGAACCTCCTCCTGAACAAAAAGGATTGCTGCAAGAGCTGCAATTATTGTAATATCACGAATTGTAAAAAGCTTTGTACTCTTAGTCTTCACATTAGCCTCTTTATAATTAAATAATCAGGTAAGTCTTATTCTGCAGTATACGCAGTCATTTGGAAAGTGATTACTGAATAATCAAAAAGGTTTATTTCGTTTACCCCAACCTGGCTCATTTCGCCGTCAACGTAAATTGCAATATAGCTTGACCAGTCGTCAGGAGTAGTAAAGTCTTCTATAGACATTAGCATGTTATCAGTTATTACAACATTTGAATAATTATTCTCTAAAATATTTACCAAAGTTGCCCCACTGGCATATTGGAAAGTATTATCACTTTCGACACTTCCGTCAAGATTTACCAGCTTGATTTCAATGCTTCCGTCTCTTGCAGTACTACTATCAAATTTACCTGATACAAAAAGGCTGCATATAACTATAACGATAACGGCGACTACTGCGAGAACGATTTTGATTACATTATTTTTTTTCAAATTATGACTCCTTTTTTTCTGGGGTTCTGATTTTTTATGCTGCCCCTAAAAATAAGCACCCCTATGGTTTTTTCATACGTTAAGATGATATAATAATTTTCACATGATTGTAAAGACCTGTTTAATACAGGAAACGGAGACTAAAGTTTGAAAGAAAACTTTCAAACTTCGAGGTCTAAGCTGCGCTAGACCTCGAGTCATCAGCTGTTCCTAAAATACAGTCGCAGCATGGAGACTAAATTAATGAAGATCAAGGAACTTTTTGACAAAGACGGATTGTTTTTATCCTTTGAGGTATTTCCGCCAAAGACAGACAGTAATTTTGAAAATGTAAGAAAAGCTACGCATGAAGTTGCAAAGCTTCATCCATCTTTTGTCAGCGTAACCTATGGCGCAGGTGGCGGAACAAGCAGGTATACGCTTGATATAGCTGAGAATATTCTTGAAACAGAAAACGTTCCGACAATGGCGCACCTGACATGCGTGTCATCTACACATGAGAATGTCCACACCCAGATAGAAGCAATTAAGGCAGCAGGAATTGAGAACATAATGGCGCTTCGAGGCGATCTTACCCCTGAGCTTGAAGCACGTGACAGAAGTACCTGGGATTATCATCACGCAAGCGAGCTTGTAAAAGAAATCAGAGAAAGTGGTTATGATTTCTGCATAGGCGGTGCCTGTTATCCTGAAATCCATCCTGAGAGTGCAAACCAGAAAGAAGATATAGAGCATTTAAAGGAGAAGGTCGATGCAGGGTGTGATTTCCTGACTACCCAGATGTTTTTTGACAATAATCTTCTATATAACTTCCTATATAAAATCCGTGAGGCAGGAATTACAGTTCCAGTTGTTCCTGGAATAATGCCAATAACAAATGCCAAGCAGGTTGAGCGTTCAATAAAGCTTTCCGGCTCATTTATGCCGCAGCACTTTAAGAGCCTTGTTGATAAATTTGGAAGTGATCCGGCAGCAATGAAGCAGGCAGGAATTGCATATGCAACTGATCAGATAATCGATTTATATGCTAATGGAATTAAGAATGTGCATGTTTATTCAATGAATAAGCCTGATGTTGCAGCTGCGATTCAAGATAATCTCTCTGATATCATTACTGTTTATTAAGGAAAAGAAATTTTTATGGCAGATACTATACTGACACAGATTTTGGATGAGCCTCCTGTTAGGAAAAGAGAAATACTTAGGTACGCAGGAGCTCCTATTGATTCGGCCGAGTTTGATGACCTGATTGATGAGTGCATAAAGTTAATGCTTCCGGGGCTATCCTATAAGGTATGCTACCGAAAATTTCCTGTAACCTTTAAGACACAGGAAAATGGCAGTGTGCTTATTGACCTTGGCTTTACTAAGACATTATCGCCATCTCTTTTACTCAATCTAAAGGGCTGCAAAGAGATAATTCTATTTGCAGGAACGATAGGCCTTTATCCTGACAGACTTATTGAAAGGTACGGAAGGCTTTCTCCATCGAAAGCGCTATTCTTTCAGGCTTTTGGAGCAGAGAGAATTGAAGCACTTTGTGATGCATTTATGGATAAGATTAGGTTAGAACTTAACGAGAGCGAGAAGCTAAGACCGAGGTTTTCACCGGGCTATGGTGGGTTCGAGCTTTCCGTGCAAAAGGATATTTTTGGCGTATTGGACCCTTCAACAAAAATTGGGGTTACACTTAATGACAGTCTTCTTATGTCACCGTCTAAATCTGTTACGGCGCTTATTGGAATTGAGAGGACCCCGACTGATTTGGAACGGCCTATCTGATATAGTTTTATCTGGAAAAAGAGATATAAATGGAGCAGCAAATGAAAATTACCGAATACATAAAGAATAATATTACTCTGCTTGATGGCGGAATGGGAACTCTTTTGCAGGAGGCAGGGCTTAATCCGGGAGAACTTCCGGAGAGATGGAACATATCTCATAAGGATATTGTAACGTCAATTCACAAACGCTATTACGACGCTGGTAGTAATGTTGTCAGCACGAATACGTTTGGCGCAAATAGTCTTAAGTTTGATGACGCTGAGCTAAAAGAGCTGATATATGCGGCAGTAGATAATGTACGAACAGCAAGAGATACAAGCAACGGTTCAAAGGAGAAATTTATTGCGCTTGATATAGGACCTAGCGGGAAGCTGTTAAAGCCGTATGGGGACCTGGACTTTGAAGATGCAGTAGCTCTTTTTGCAAAAACCGTAGAAATTGGAACAGCGGCGGGCGCAGATCTTATCCTAATAGAGACAATGAACGACAGCTATGAAACGAAGGCTGCTCTTCTTGCTGCAAAAGAAAACAGTGACCTTCCGGTATTTGTATCAAATGCATATGGAGCAGATGGAAAGCTCATGACAGGTGCAAATGCTGAGGCGATGGTTGCTATGCTTGAAGGCATGGGTGCTGATGCTATTGGCGTTAACTGTTCACTTGGACCGGATGCGCTGATGCCGGTAATTGAGGATTATCTGAAATTCGCTTCAGTTCCGGTACTATTTAAGCCAAATGCAGGACTTCCAAAGATGATAGATGGAAGAACTATTTATGATATTGAAGCTGATGATTTTGCATTATCAGTTGGAACCGCTCTTGAAAAAGGAGTCAGAATTGCAGGCGGATGCTGCGGAACAACTCCTGAGTATATTGCTTCACTTAAGGCCAAAATACCAACGATAGAGCTTGTCCCTATTAGTGATAAAAAGCGCAGCGTCGTAAGCTCATACACTCATGCTGTAAGCTTTGGAAATGTGCCTGTTCTTATTGGCGAGAGAATTAATCCTACCGGAAAGAAGCGCCTTAAGGCTGCCCTTATCGAAAAGGATACAGATTACATTTTAGGGCAGGGCTTTTCACAGCAGGAGGCAGGCGCCGATGTACTTGATGTAAATGTTGGTCTTCCTGAAATTGATGAAAAGAGTGAACTGGTCAGAATTGTTTCAGAACTTCAGGCAGTTCTTGACCTTCCTCTTCAGATAGACACATCAGACCCGAGAGCAATGGAAATAGCTGCAAGACGTTATAACGGAAAGCCAATGATTAATTCGGTAAATGGTAAGGCGGAAAATATGGCTGCCATTTTTCCTATAGTGAAGAAATATGGCGGGCTTGTTGTTGCTCTATTACTTGATGAGGATGGAATCCCTGATACACCTGCAAAGAGAGTAGATGTTGCAAAGAAGATAATTACGACAGCAGCCGAACATGGAATAACAAAAGAAAATCTTATATTTGACCCTCTTGCGATGGCAGTCAGTGCAGCTCCTGATGCTGCAATTACAACACTTGAAGTAGTAAAACTTCTGTCTCAGATGGGATGTCATACTTCACTTGGGCTTTCCAATATTTCTTTTGGACTTCCAAACAGAGGAATGATCAATGGAACCTTCTACGCTATGGCACTTGAAAATGGACTATCTGCCGCAATAATGAATCCGGCGTCTTCTGAAATGATGCAGACCTATTATTCATTTAAGGCGCTTAAGAAGATGGATGAAAATTGTACGCAGTATATTGATTATGCGACAAAGCACCAGATGATAAAACAGGTACCGGCGGGGACACCCATAGAAGGAAGTAGCGAAGGAACATCTAATGCAGATGGAGAGGCATCTGCTCTTCAAAATGCAGTAATAAAAGGACTTAAGGAGCAGACAAGAGCTCTGACCAAAACGGCGCTATTATCTGCCGAGCCGCTTGATATTATTTCAAATGAAATAATTCCTGCGCTTGATAAAGTTGGCGCTGGATATGAAAAGGGAACTGTTTATCTTCCACAGCTACTTATAAGCGCTGAAGCGGCAAAGTGTGCCTTTGACGAAATTAAGAGTGCATTTCCTAAATCAAGCGCTGAGAAGTGCTCGTTTGTAATAGCAACCGTTCATGGAGATATTCATGATATCGGAAAGAACATCGTAAAGCTACTTTTGGAAAATTATGGTTTTGACGTAATAGATCTTGGAAGAGATGTTCCACCTGAAACAGTAGTGGAGGCTGTTCTTGAGCATCATGCGCCTGTGGCCGGACTTAGCGCACTTATGACAACGACAGTTCCTGCAATGGAAGAGACAATAAAGCAGCTGCGAGAAAAGGCTCCTTTTTGCAAGGTTGTTGTTGGCGGAGCGGTAATGACTGCGGAATATGCTGCCAAAATCGGTGCCGACAAATATGCAGCTGATGCAATGGAAACCGTAAGGTATGCTGATTTAATTAATGATGGATTAAAAAACTGAGATTATATCAGCAATAATTGTTGTTTCGTAGCTTTATGCCAGCATAAAGCTGCAAGCTTTTCGGCTGTTCTGGGATTGGAGGACATGGTGAAAAAACCTGAAATTGATAGTAGTGTATTTGTTGCAGATGGTGCTGTTGTCATTGGAGATGTTACCCTGTGTAAGAATTCGAGCGTGTGGTTTAACTCAACAATAAGGGGCGATAGAGGATCAATCTATGTTGGCAGGGGAAGTAACGTTCAGGATGGCGCAGTTCTTCATACCGACAGAGGCTTTAATGTCCACGTTGGAGATAATGTTACTATCGGACATGGAGCAATTGTGCATGGCTGCGTTGTAGGAGATGGAACCCTTATTGGAATGGGCGCAGTAATTTTAAACGGTGCGCAAATAGGAAAAGAATGTATAATAGGCGCCGGAGCAGTAGTGACACAAAATGCTGTTATTCCTGACAGATCACTTGTAGTTGGGTGTCCCGGCAAGATAATTAAGTCAGTAAGTGATGTGGCAGCAATTGATAATATAGAAAACGCAAATGTTTATATAGAAGAAGCAAAGCTATATCTTTCAGAAAAATGATTGTGTATGAAGATAAGAATTATTAACAACAATAACTTTATCGTAAACTCGAAAAAAAGTGGATAAGCTATTGCAAATAGTTAGTCATGACTATATTATGTATATGGATTTGTACACATTAAATTTCAAAGAAAGCGACTATTATGACACTAAAAGAGCTTAAGATAGGGAAAAACGCAACAATTACAGCGGTTGGAGGTGAAGGCTCACTACGACATCACCTTCTCGATATGGGACTTATTCCGGGAACAAAGGTTACTCTTGTAAAGATGGCTCCAATGGGAGATCCCATGGAGCTTAAGGTGCGCGACTATGAGCTTACACTTAGAGTTGCAGATGCAGGAAAGATAGACGTTATCGAGACTTCTGTCAGTGAAGATACTGCAAAGAGCGAAAGTAAGCAAAGAACAGCTCCGCTTCCGCATAAAGGTCTTGGTGAGGATACGGTTTATCATCCAAGGGCAAAAGGAGATGTCTTATCTGATAGTGACATGATAACATTTGCGCTTGCAGGAAATCAGAACTGCGGAAAGACAACTCTTTTTAATCAGCTTACAGGCTCTAATCAGCATGTTGGAAATTTCCCGGGTGTTACAGTTGATAGAAAAGATGGGCAGATAAGAGAACATGCAAATACCTCCGTTACCGACCTTCCCGGAATTTATTCGATGTCTCCGTATACGAGTGAGGAAATCGTTACAAGAGAGTTCATTATTGGTGATAGACCACGTGGAATAATTAATATTGTCGATGCAACAAATATGGAGAGAAATCTTTATCTTACTATGCAGCTTATGGAGATGGATATTCCTATGGTGCTTGCACTTAACATGATGGATGAAGTCAGGGAAAATGGCGGAACCATCATGATAAATGAACTTGAGGATACACTTGGGATACCGGTTGTTCCTATTTCTGCAGCCAAGAATGAAGGAATAGATGAGCTAATTCAGCATGCAATGCATGTTGCCAAGTATAGAGAACGTCCCGGAAGAATTGACTTTTGTGAGGATTCAGAGGATAGTACCGGCGCCGTTCACAGGTGTCTTCATTCAATCATGCATATGATTGAAGACCACGCAAAGAATAACCATTTACCACTTAGATTCTCAGCAAGTAAGCTTGTAGAAGGCGATCAGAGAATTATGGATAAGCTTTCTCTTGATGAGAATGAGAAGGAAACGATTGAACACCTGATTGAACAGATGGAGCAGGAATGCGGCATGGACAGAGAAGCTGCCATGGCGAACATGCGCTTTACCTTTATTGAGAATGTCTGTCGCAGAACTGTAGTAAAACCAAGAGAAAGTAAAGAGCATATCAGAAGTACCAGAATTGATAAAATTCTTACAGGTAAATATACGGCTATTCCGATGTTTGCTCTTATCATGGCACTTGTCTTTTATTTAACCTTTGGTCTTATCGGTAAATTACTTTCAGAGCTTCTAAGCCTTGGAGTTGATGCTCTTACTATGCTCGTGGATAAGGGACTGACTGCTTATCAGATAAATCCGGTCGTCCATTCACTGGTAATTGACGGAATTTTTGCGGGAGTTGGAAGCGTACTTAGCTTTCTACCAACTATCGTTACATTGTTTTTCTTTTTATCAATTCTTGAAGATACAGGCTATATGGCGAGAGTTGCCTTTGTAATGGATAAGCTGTTAAGGAAAATTGGATTATCAGGCAGAAGCTTTGTTCCTATGCTGATTGGTTTTGGATGCTCGGTTCCCGGAATAATGGCAACGAGAACGCTTCCATCTGAGAGAGACAGAAAGATGACAATCCTTCTTACTCCTTTTATGAGCTGTTCGGCAAAGCTTCCCATATATGCACTCTTTACGGCAGCTTTTTTTCCAAAACATGCAGCTATTGTAATGATAGGAATGTATTTTATCGGAATAATTGTGGCGATTTTATATGCACTTATACTTAAGAATACGAAGTTTAAGGGTAAGCCGGTTCCGTTTGTAATGGAGCTTCCAAATTATAGATTTCCCAGCGCCAAGAGCGTTTTCCAGCTCATCTGGGATAAAGCAAAGGACTTTATTAGCAGAGCGTTTGGCATAATCTTCATTGCTTCTATAATAATATGGTTCCTGCAGACCTTCGATACGAGATTTAATGTTGTGACGGATTCATCTACCAGCATGCTTGCGCTTATTGGCGGAATTATATCACCGATATTTGCTCCGCTTGGCTTTGGCAACTGGAAGATTTCAACAGCACTGATAACAGGCTTTATGGCTAAAGAGAGCGTAGTAAGTACGCTTACAGTCCTTCTTGGAGGGACTACTGCTTCTCTTTCTACGATTTTTACACCTTTATCAGCAATAGTATTTTTGACGTTTACACTTTTGTATACGCCATGTGTTGCAGCTATTACTTCTGTCAAAAGAGAACTTGGAGGCAAGTGGGCTGTAGGAGTAGTCGTTTTTCAGTGCGTTATTGCATGGGTAGTCGCATTTATTGTAAACTGTATTGGAATGCTGATTTTTTAATCACTTTGTAGTATAAAGCGCGGTGGTGCTGCATATTATGGTACCGCTGTGACTTGATTTTGTGGGAGAAATGAAATGTATATAATAGCAGGACTTGGTAATCCTGAGAGAAAATATGATGGAACAAGGCATAACGTAGGCTTTGACACAATAGATGAACTTGCAGACAGGCATGAAATAAAGCTATCTGATCAGAAGTTCAAAGGCTTTTTTGGAAAAGGAATGATAGGAGGCGAGAAGGTTATTCTTGTAAAGCCTCTTACATACATGAATCTTAGCGGCGAATGCATTGGAGAGATGGTTAATTATTATAAGGTTGACCCATGCACTGAGCTTATCGTTATTTCTGATGATATTGACCAGGAGCCGGGCTTTATCAAGGTTCGTCCAAAGGGAAGCGCCGGAGGACATAATGGCCTTAAGAACATAATCGCTCATCTTGGAACTGATGAGTTTAGGAGAGTAAGAGTTGGAGTTGGTGCTAAACCAAAAGGAATGGATCTTGCGGATTATGTTCTTGGACATTTTGATAAGAAGGACAGGGAACTAGTTGACGCAGCTATAGAGAGTGCGGCGAGCGCAGTAGAGACGATAATGGAAAGCGGACCGGACGCGGCGATGAATCTTTTTAACGGTAAGAGAAACGGAGAGCAATGAAAGCCATTGAAGAACCTTTAAGAGAGCTGAAAGAGTTTAATGAACTTGATAAGTATCTTGAAAAGCCCTTTGCATGTGCCCAGGTAAGTGGATGCGTTGACTCTCAAAAGCTTCATCTGATAAACGGCATCGGCTCTGATTTTAAATACAGAGTAATAATCACATATTCTGATCTTAAGGCGAAAGAGCTGTATGAGGATTATAAATTTTATGACAGAAATGTCACATTATTTCCTGCGAAGGATCTTATCTTTTTTGAAGCAGACATCCATAGTAATGAGATTACGAGAGAGCGAATTAAGTGCCTTAGAAGAGTAATTGAAGGAAAGCCTACGACTCTTATTACGACTTTCTCAAGCCTTATGACACCGCAGATACCATTATCGGTAATAAAAAATAATATTCTTACTATTGATAAGGAAAAGCTTGTCGATGAGAAGAAGATAGCAGATAAGCTTGTAATGATGGGCTATGAGAAGAGCTATCAGGTAGAGGCTCCGGGGCAGTTTGCAATAAGGGGCGGTATTATAGATGTATTTGACCTTACCGAGGAGAATCCTTACAGAATAGAGCTTTGGGGTGATAGTGTTGATTCAATAAGGAGCTTTGATATTCTTTCACAGCGTTCCCTTGAGAAGCTCTCAGTGATTGATATCTATCCTGCAACAGAGATGGTTCTTACAAGGGAGCAGCTTGATGCGGGGCTTTTAAAGATTACGGACGAGGCTAAGAAAGTTTCAGAGGATCTTCGCGCAAAGTTTAAGACTGAAGAGGCTTTTAGAATAAAGACAGCTGCAAAAGAGCTTAAAGAGCAGCTGTCAGAGCTTGGAAGTACAGAATCAGCTGAAAGCTATATTAGGTATTTTTTTGATGAACCTGTATCATTTCTAGAGCTCTTTTCACGAGGAGAAACCTGCGTATTTATTGATGAAGCAGGACATGTACAGGAGCAGGCAGATGCGGTAGAAGCTGAATTTCGTGAAAGCATGATTCACAGATGCGAAAAGGGCTATATCCTGCCCGGACAGATGAATTTGCTATTTTCTGCCGAGGAATGTATGGCAAGAATAGCAGGCGGAAGGCGTGTTCTTGTTTCTACGCTTGCGATGCCGGCTTCGATGAACAGATTTAAGCCCGAGAAGGAATACATTCTTGATGCAAGAAGTATTGCACCTTATAACAACAGCTTTGAGCAGCTGGTAAAAGATTTAAAGAAGTACAAAAAGGACGGTTATAAGGTTCTTATCCTGTCCGGCTCAAGAACGAGGGCAAAGCGCCTTATTACAGAACTTTCGGATAATAATGTTACAGCTTTTTATAGTGAAAACCCTGTAAGAGTCCTGCAGGCCGGCGAAATAATGACCTACTATGGCAGAATACTTAAGGGCTTTGAATATCCCTCACTTAAGTTTGCTGTAATAGCTGAGAGCGATATTTTTACAGAGCACACCAAGAAGAAGCGTAGTAAGAAAAAGAAATATTCAGGGGAAAAGATAAATGATTTCTCCGACCTCAAGGTTGGAGATTTTGTTGTGCACGAAGATCATGGACTTGGTATTTATAAGGGCATTGAGAAGATTGAGTCCTCAGGAGTGGCAAAGGATTATATCAAGATTGAATATGGTGATGGCGGAAATCTCTACGTTCTTGCAACAGGGCTTTCTGTTATTCAGAAGTATGCTAATGGCTCTTCTGATGATACGACGCGAAAACCAAAACTTAATAAGCTTGGATCGCCGGATTGGAACCACACGAAGTCGAAAGTAAAGGCAGCAGTCGAAGAAGTTGCACAGGATCTTGTTGAATTATATGCAAAGAGGCAGAAGCAAACCGGCTTTGTTTATGGAAAGGATACAGTTTGGCAGCAGGAATTTGAGGATGCCTTTCCTTACCAGGAAACAGAGGATCAGGAAAATGCGATAGAAGCCACAAAGTCAGATATGGAAAGCGGCAAGGTTATGGACAGACTTGTCTGCGGAGATGTTGGCTTTGGCAAAACAGAGATTGCCATAAGGGCAGCGTTTAAGGCAGTTCAGGATGGCAAGCAGGTTGCAGTACTGGTTCCAACTACTATACTTGCGCAGCAGCATTATAATACGTTTTCACAGAGAATGGACAGCTTTCCTGTACGCGTCGATATGCTATCAAGGTTTAGAACTTCTACTGAGCAGAAGAAAACAATCGATGATCTTAGAAAAGGCCAGGTTGACATAATAATTGGCACTCACAGGCTTCTTTCAAAGGACGTAAAGTTCAAGGATCTTGGACTTCTTGTTGTGGATGAGGAACAGAGATTTGGAGTTACTCATAAAGAAAAGATTAAAAAGCTTAAGGAAAATGTTGATGTTCTGACTCTTTCCGCGACTCCTATTCCAAGGACTCTCCATATGAGTCTTGTTGGAATAAGGGATATGAGTATATTGGAGGAAGCACCAAATGACAGACTCCCTATCCAGACCTTCGTTTGCGAATATAATGATGAGATGGTTAGAGAAGCAGTTGTAAGAGAACTTTCCAGAAAAGGACAGGTTTACTACGTTTATAACAGGGTAAATGATATAGCCGATATTGCAGCGCAGCTCCAAAAGCTAGTTCCGGAAGCCAATATTGCTTTCGCACATGGACAAATGCAGGAGCATGAGCTTGAAAAGATAATGTATGATTTTATTGACGGAGATATAGATGTTCTTGTTTCAACAACTATTATCGAAACAGGACTTGATATTCCAAATGTTAATACGATGATAATTCATGACTCCGATCAAATGGGTCTTTCGCAGCTATACCAGCTAAGGGGACGTGTTGGAAGATCGAATAGAACTGCATATGCTTTTCTTATGTACAGACGTAATAAGATGCTCAAAGAGGTTGCTGAAAAGAGACTTTCGGCAATAAGAGAATTTACCGATCTTGGTTCTGGTTTTAAGATAGCGATGAGAGATCTTGAAATAAGAGGTGCGGGAAGCCTTCTTGGAAGAAGCCAGAGTGGACACATGCAGGCAGTTGGATATGACATGTACTGCAAAATGCTGAGCGAAGCAGTAAAGCATGCAGGAGGAAGTGTTTCTCCTAAGGAAAGCACGCTTGAACAGATTAATACAAGCATAGATCTTGATACTGATGCTTTTATTCCTGAGAAATATATTCTTAATGAAGAGCAGAAGCTTGAAATTTATAAGCGTATTGCCGGAATTGAGAATCAGGGCGAATGTGATGATATGGCAGATGAGCTTCGAGACAGGTTTGGAGAGATTCCTGAGGCAGTTGATAATCTGCTTAGAATAGCGCTTCTTCGAGTTCGCGCACATAATCTCTATATTATGGAGGTTAAGGGTGGAAACGGTGAGATTACATTTGAAATAAACAGAAGCGCAGATATCAATACAGCAGGAATACCTGAGCTTGTTGATAAATACAAGGGGCAGATGTCGTTTAAGGCTAAGGGGAAAGCTCTTTTCATATACAAGTATCATAAGGATGAGTCGGCAGAAGCCGCTGAGAGAATTCTTCTAAAGGATGCTGAAAATATTATTACAGATATGGAAGAGAAACTCGCAGTAGGATAACTAATGTGGTAAAATTGGCATAGTTTGTTTAAAAAGGCGGGCAGGTAAATAAGTGAAACCAGTTGCCGGCCGGTAAAAAGTTTCGAGAATTTGGAGGTTTGACATAAAATGATAAATCAGAAATATAAAAAGATGCTTGAAGGCAAATCCGTCATCAGACAGCTTTCTGAGTACGCTACCACAAGAGGACAGCAAATTGGATATGAGAATGTATTTGATTTTAGCCTTGGTAATCCTTCTGTTCCTGCACCTGATAAGTATGCAGATGTTGCCATAGAGCTTCTTAAAACCAAGAGCTCATCATATCTGCACGGATACAGCCCAAGCCTTGGTAATCCTGAATTTAAGGAAAAGATTGCAGCTTCTTTAAATAAAAGATTTGGAATGAATTATACAGCTGAACTTATATTTCCTACAACCGGAGCAGCAGGCGCTGTTGCACATGCTGTAAGAGCAGTGACAAAGCCGGGAGATGACGTCCTTACATTTGCGCCATTTTTTCCTGAATATATACCATATATAAATGAAACAGGAGCAGAGCTTAAGGTAGTTCCGGCTGATACAAACACATTTCAGATTAACTTTGATGCTTTTGAGAAGCTTTTGACAGAAAATGTTGCAGCTGTTCTTGTTAATACACCAAACAATCCAAGCGGAATCGCATATTCGACTGAGACACTTTCAAAGCTGGCGGATATTCTTAGTGCAAAGTCCAATGAATATGGACATACGATATTCCTTATTTCAGATGAACCTTATCGCGAGATAGTATTTTCCGGAGTTGATGCACCATATGTATCAAAGTTTTATAAGCACACACTTTCCTGCTATTCTTTCTCAAAGTCGGTTTCACTTCCGGGAGAGAGAATTGGTTATGTTGCGGTTAATCCTGAGTGTGAGGATGCTGAATATATTGTTCCTATGTGTGGACAGATTTCAAGAGGAATCGGACATAATTGCCCTTCTTCAAGCATACAGCTTGCAGTTGGAGATATATGCGACTTGACATCAGATCTGTCTGTATATGAGACAAATATGAATATTATTTATAAAAAGCTCGTTGAACTTGGGTTTACTGTTGTAAAACCGGGCGGAACTTTCTATATTTTCCCTAAGGCACTTGAGGAAAGCTCTGTTGATTTCTGCAATAAGGCAAAAGAATATGACCTTATTCTTGTTCCCGGAGATGGTTTCATGGCACCTGGATATTTCAGAATGGCATATTGCATTGATACTGAGAAGGTAGAACGCGCTATGCCAAGACTTGAACAGTTTGTTAACGAGGTTTATGGAAGGAGAACTAAGTAATGCTTGATTTTCTTAAGGCGATTTTATTTGGAATAGTAGAGGGAATAACAGAATGGCTTCCTATAAGCTCAACGGGACATATGATCCTTTTAAATGAGTTTGTAAAGATGAATGTTTCTGAGGATGTATTTCTCGTTGTAATTCAGCTTGGAGCAATTCTTGCTGTAGTAGTTTTGTACTGGGGTAAGCTCTTCCCGTTTGACTTTTCAAAGGAAGCAAGAGAGCATGGCACGGTAAGTAAGCCTGAAATCTGGCAGATGTGGTTCAAGATTATTATTGCCTGCATTCCTGCAGTTATCGTTGGAGTATTATTTGATGATATTACTACGAAGCTTTTTTACAATGGACCATGCGTAGCAGCAGCACTTATCATATTTGGTATAGGGTTTATTCTTATTGAGAACTACAATAAGAAAAGAAAGCCTTCAATAAAGAAGATTTCGGATATTGATTACAAAACAGCTTTTATTATAGGGCTTTTTCAGATGGTAGCAGCTATTTTTCCGGGAACTTCAAGATCAGGAGCAACAATCCTTGGAGGACTTCTTGTAGGAGTTTCAAGAAAGACAGCAGCCGAGTTTACATTCTTTATGGGAGTTCCTGTTATGCTTGGAGCGAGTCTTCTCAAGATTGTAAAGCATGGTTTTGCATTTACAGGTGTTGAAGTAGGACTTCTTATTGTAGGTATGGTTGTTGCATACATTGTATCAATCGTAGTAATCAGATTCTTGATGGGCTATATCAGAAAGCACGATTTCAAAGTTTTTGGATGGTACAGAATAGTCCTTGGAATAATTGTTCTTCTTTATTTCTTTGTAATTAAATGATAATTTATCTTATTCGCTGCCGGTTTTCTGGCAGCGAATTGTTTTAATTGAGTATTTAGTTCAAACAATGCATACAACTTATTTGCGTCAATGTGATAGCGGTTTATTGACAATATTCGCATTAGGATATAAAATTTCTACATATCGGTGGATTGATTTTTGGTGATTATTTTGAAGTCGATGTACAGTGGTTTTTCATGTGGATGGAGGAAGACTGTTTTAGGGGACAAGGGTTTTCTTTCAAAAAAGTTTGCAAAGAATGGAGATTATTATGGAAGAGAAGAAGTCAGAAACAAAGCCTTTAGCAACAATCAAGAAAAATTTTGTTGTAGCTGAATCAAAGAAGACAGCCGTAGAAGTTGACAAGACAGCAGCTGCAAAGGCTGAATCAGCTAAGACACCTGTAAAGAAAGCAGCACCAGCAAAGAAACCTGCAGTTAAAAAGGCAGCACCTGCAAAGAAAGCTGCTCCAGCTAAGAAGGCGGCATCTGCAAAGAAGACAGCACCTGTTAAGAAGGCAGCTGCAAAAGAAATAGAAGTATCAGCATTTCTTCAGTATGGTGATGATAAGTCGGTTTCATATTCAGATCTTGTTGAGAATGCCAAGAATGTTTGGAAATACGATTTAGGAAAGAAAGTAGAAGATATCAAGAAGCTTGCATTATATGTTAAGCCTGAAGAGAACAGAGTTTACTATGTGGTAAACGATAGCGAAACAGGAAGCTTTGACATGTAATTTGTGATAACACAGATATAGATATAAACGGCAGAGATTTTTCTCTGCCGTTTTTTAATGGAAAAATGGGGCTGTCTTTTTTTTAATTATTTTTTAATACTATTTTAGAAATTGATACATTGACATTGCATAGGGCAAGTGCTATTTTTATGTACAGAAAGTAGTTAGCACTCAACTTAACCGAGTGCTAACACATCCGGATGGTTCATTATTATAGTAGCAATTGTTTATCTGATCCTTTGGAAAGGGGTGATGGTGTTGGACCTGACAGAAAGACAGATGAAGATCTTATATGCCATTGTCCATAATTACCTGATGACTGGTGAACCGGTTGGAAGCAGGACAATTTCAAAGGATGCTGATCTTAATCTAAGCTCTGCAACAATTAGAAATGAAATGTCTGATCTTGAGGAAATGGGACTTATCATACAGCCACATACCTCGGCAGGACGAATCCCATCCGATAAGGGTTACAGGGTATATGTAAACGCAAGACTTGAGGAGAAGGATAGGGAAGTAGATCAGATCAAAGAGGTTCTTCTTGATAAGGAAGAAAAGCTTGAGGATCTTCTTAAGGAAGTGGCAAGAACACTTGCGGTTAACACGAATTATGCAAGTATGGTGTCAGTTCCACAGCTTAATAAGAATAAGCTAAAGTTTATTCAGATATCCCGTGTTGACAAGCAGCACATGCTTGCAACAATAGTCATTGAGGGAAACGTCATCAAGAATAAGATGATATCAGTAGATGAGGATATTGATGATGCAACTCTTCTTAAATTAAATATTCTGCTTAACACCAGACTTGGAGGTGTGGCAGTTGAAGATATTACGCTTGGACTTATTTCGGCGATGAAGATGGAAGCCGGAATACACAGTGGTGTTGTAGGAGATGTAATTGATGCCGCGGCTGAGTCAATTGTAGGCGACGATAACAGAGAGATATATACAAGCGGTGCTAATAATATTTTCAAATATCCAGAGCTTACCGATTCACAGAAGGCAAGCGAGATAATCAATACATTTGAAGACAAGAGCGAGCTTGGTGATCTTGTTGAGAAATCTCTTTCAGATGAGAAGCAAAATGGTATACAGGTTTATATAGGAAATGAATCACCTGTGCCTGCCATGAAGGATTGCAGTGTTGTTACCGCAACTTATGAAATCGGAGAGGGAATGAGAGGCACTGTTGGAATAATAGGACCTAAACGAATGGATTATGATAAGGTAATCGGAACACTAAAGGACATAATGCATCAGCTTGATGATTTATACAGGAAGAAATAGCAGGAATATATTAGAAGATGACCGGCAGCATGATGGCCGGCGGGAAGGCAAGGTAATGTATTGAACGATAAGGAAAAGAAAGAGGCCTATGAAGAAGTAATGAAAGACCTTGAAAATGATGCTAAGCAAAAGGCTGACCAAACAGACAAGGATGCTTCTGATAAGACTGAAAAGAAATGCAAATGTGAAGATGCAGGTGGTGATGAGAAGTGCGGATGTGAAGGCGATGATACCTGCTGCTGTCACGGAGAATGCGAAGCAGATGATGAGAATGCTTCTGATGAAGGTGATGCATCTGCTGAAGATAATGCTAAGGGAGAGGGAAAGGATAAGAAATCTTTTTTCTCAAAGAAAGAAAAGAAGGATCCGCTCAAGGAAAAACTTGCTGATATACAGGACAAGTACATGAGACAGGTTGCTGAGTTTGACAATTTCAGAAAGAGAACTGAGAAGGAGAAATCTCAAATGTATAGTGCAGGCGCAAGCAGCGTTGTTGAGAAGCTTCTTCCTACAATAGATAATTTCGAAAGAGGACTTGATACCGTTCCTGAGAATGAAAAGGACGGAGCCTTTGCTGATGGCATGCAGAAGATTTATAAGCAGCTTTTAAAGCAGCTTGAAGAGCTTGGAGTTTCACCGATTGAAGCAGCAGGTAAAGAGTTTGATCCATCACTTCATAATGCAGTAATGCAGGTGGATAGTGATGATGTTGAATCTGGATTCGTGGTAGCAGAGCTTCAGAAGGGCTATAAATATCACGATACAGTAATTAGACACAGCATGGTGTCAGTTGCAAAATAGCAGTAATGAGTCCGTCTGCTGAGAAATTATTGAAATAACAGACGGCACAATTCAATAAGTTTTTTTTACATAAATCACAAACAAAAATCAATTTTGGAGGAAAATACAATGAGTAAGATTATAGGTATCGATTTAGGTACTACAAATAGCTGTGTTGCAGTTATGGAAGGCGGAAAGCCAACAGTTATAGCTAATGCAGAGGGCGCAAGAACAACTCCTTCTATCGTAGCTTTTACAAAGAACGGCGAGAGACTTGTAGGTGAACCTGCAAAGCGTCAGGCTGTTACAAATGCAGACAGAACAATTGCATCAATTAAGAGAGATATGGGTACAGATCGCGGTCGTACTATTGATGGCAAGAAATATTCACCTCAGATGATTTCATCAATGATTCTTCAGAAGCTTAAGGCTGATGCAGAGCAGTATCTTGGAGAGTCAGTTACAGAAGCTGTTATTACAGTTCCTGCATATTTCAATGATGCACAGCGTCAGGCAACAAAGGATGCAGGTAAGATTGCAGGTCTTGATGTAAAGCGTATCATCAATGAGCCTACAGCTGCAGCTCTTGCATATGGCCTTGATAACGAGAAGGAACAGAAGATCATGGTTTATGATCTTGGTGGTGGTACATTTGATGTTTCTATCATTGAAATCGGTGATGGCGTTATCGAAGTTCTTTCTACAAACGGAGATACACACCTTGGTGGTGATGATATTGATAATATCGTTATGAACTGGATGATTGCTGAATTCCAGAAGAAGGAAGGCATTGATCTTTCTAAGGATACAATGGCTCTTCAGAGACTTAAGCAGCAGAGAAGGCTAAGAAAGAGCTTTCTGCCAGCACAACAACAAACATCAACCTTCCTTTCATTACAGCAACAGCAGAAGGCCCTAAGCACTTTGATATGGACCTTACAAGAGCAAAGTTTGAAGAGCTTATCTCTGACCTTGTAGCAAGAACAGCAATTCCTGTACAGAATGCTCTTAAGGACGCTGGACTTAATGCAAGTGATATTTCAAAGGCTCTTCTTGTCGGCGGTTCAACACGTGTACCATGTGTTGTTGAGAAGGTTAAGCAGATCATGGGTAAAGAGCCAAGTAAGACTCTTAATCCTGATGAGTGTGTAGCTATTGGTGCCAGCATCCAGGGTGGTAAGCTTGCAGGAGATTTAGGCGCAGGCGATATCCTTCTTCTTGATGTAACTCCTCTTACTCTTTCAATTGAGACAATGGGCGGCGTTGCAACAAAGCTTATCGAGCGTAATACAACTATTCCTACAAAGAAGAGCCAGATATTCTCAACAGCTGCTGATAATCAGACAGCCGTTGATATCAACGTACTTCAGGGTGAGAGACAGTTTGCAAAGGATAATAAGTCACTTGGACAGTTCAGACTTGATGGAATTCCGCCAGCAATGAGAGGTGTTCCACAGATCGAGGTTACATTTGATATCGATGCTAACGGTATTGTTAATGTATCTGCTAAGGACCTTGGAACAGGTAAGGAACAGCACATAACAATTACTGCAGGTTCAAATATGTCTGATACTGATATTGATAAGGCTGTTAAGGAAGCTGCTGAATACGAAGCACAGGATAAGGCTAAGAAGGACGCAATTGATACACGTAACGATGCTGATTCATTTGTTTTCCAGACAGAGAAGGCACTTGGAGAAGTAGGAGATAAGATTGATGCTTCTCAGAAAGCTACTGTTGAAGATGAGCTTAAGAGCCTTAAGGATCTTCTTGAGCAGACTAAGGATAGAGAGCTTACAGAGAGCGAAGTTGAGTCAATCAAGTCTCAGAAAGAAAAGCTTATGACAGATGCTCAGAGCCTTTTTGCAAAGGTTTATGAGTCAGCTCAGGGAGCAGCAGGAGCACAGGCAGGTCCTGGTCCTGATATGGGAGCTGGTGCAGCAGGAACAGCTGATCAGGGTACTGAGACAAAGAATGATGATGTAGTTGATGGAGATTACAGAGAGGTTTAATTAGTCTTTACTGTTAATTTTCAAATTGATACAAAGATTTAATGTAATATTTATTAAAATCTGATTGCCTTATGCCTGATACCATGTAAAATGTGTATTGGGTATAAGGCTTAACTACTAATTTTAAGGAGAAACAAATGGCAGCACAAAAGAGAGATTATTACGAGGTTCTTGGTGTTAGTAAAGGCGCTTCGGAAGATGAAATAAAAAAAGCATACAGAGTACTTGCCAAGAAATACCATCCTGATATGAACCCAGGAGATGCTGCTGCTGCAGATAAATTCAAGGAAGCATCAGAAGCTTACGCAGTTCTTAGCGATCCTGAGAAGAGACGCCAGTATGACCAGTTTGGACATGCTGCATTTGAAGGCGGACAGGGCGGCTTTGGCGGAGGCGGTTTTGATTTTAACAGTGCTGACTTTGGAGATATTTTTGGAGATATTTTCGGTGATTTCTTTGGAGGCGGTCAGGGACGCAGAAGCGGACCATCTAATGGCCCGGCCAAGGGAGCCAACGTTCGCGCAAGCGTTAGAATTACATTTATGGAGTCAATAAAGGGATGCGAGAAGGAGCTTACACTTAACCTTAAGGAAACCTGTGCTACATGTAAGGGAACCGGAGCAAAGCCTGGTACAACCCCTAAGATGTGTCCTAAGTGTAATGGTTCCGGAAAGGTAGTCTTTACGCAGCAGTCATTTTTTGGTACTGTCCGTAATGTGCAGGCTTGCCCTGAATGCGGAGGCTCTGGAAAGATTATTGAGGATAAGTGCCAGGATTGTCATGGAACCGGATATATTACCTCTCGCAAGAAGATTAAGGTATCAATTCCTGCCGGTATCGATAATGGTCAAAGTGTAAGAATCAGAGATAAAGGTGAACCAGGTGAGAACGGCGGACCAAGAGGAGATCTTCTTGTAGAAGTTATTGTTTCAAGAGACCCTGTTTTCCAGCGTCAGGATTATGATATTTATACAACAGTTGAGATGTCATTCCCTGTAGCAGCACTTGGTGGTTCTGTTCTTGTAAGCACTGTAGATGGAAATGTTGTCTATGACGTAAAAGCTGGAACACAGACTGGTACAAGGGTAAGACTTCGTGGAAAGGGTGTTCCTTCACTTCGTGATCCAAAGGTAAGAGGAGATCATTATCTTACACTTGTAATTAAGACTCCTGAGAAGCTTTCCAAGGAAGCAAAGGATATACTTAAACAGTTTGATGCAGAGAATGGAAATACGCTTTCACTAAGCCCTGCAGCAGATGATCAGACACCGGATGCTTCAGGCAAAAAGAAGAAATTCTGGAATAAATAAAGTATTTTTTGAAAAAGATTTTTCAAAATTGCATTAAGGGTATAAAATATACGCGGGTATGCTTTTAGCACATCCGCGTAATTTATGTAGATAATTAATGGTGAATACGGATTCGTAGATATAAAGGTTCTATAGATTGAATGATTTACTTTTTGGCGAATTCATGAAGCTTTTCAAGGAGGATATGCAATGAGATGGATGAGATTTAGAATAAAGACAAATGAACAGTCAGAGGATATCATTATCAGCTCACTGGCAGAGATTGGCCTTGAAGGTGCACAGATTGAGGATAAGGTGCCGCTTACTACTGCTGAAAAGGAGCAGATGTTTATTGATTATCTTCCTGAGGAAGAGGGAGTTTTGGATGATGGCATTGCTTTCCTTAATTTCTTTGCTGAGCTAAATGAAGATCAGACTCTTCTTATTTCTGAGGATAGCAATATGAGAAAGACACCGGATGAAATGAAAGAAGAAATTCTTGAAATTTTATCAGATCTTAGAAAACTCTCTGATATAGGAGACGGAACTCTTTCAATCGATGTTACTGAAGATGTTGATTGGATTAACAACTGGAAGCAATACTTTCATAAGTTTTATATAGATGAAGATGTTCTCGTAATTCCTTCATGGGAAAAAGAGGATCTTGCGGACGAAAAGAAAGCAAAATATGTGCTTAATATTGATCCCGGAACTGCATTTGGTACCGGAATGCATGAAACAACACAGCTTTGCGTTAAGCAGTTAAAGAAGTATATTACTCCATCATCAGAAATACTTGATGTTGGAACAGGAAGCGGAGTACTTTCAATTCTTTCTGTAATGTTTGGAGCAAAACACTGCTTCGGAACAGATATAGATCCATGCTCTCTTCTTGCAGTAAATCAGAACATGGAGTCAAATAATATTCCAAAGGATAAATTTAATGCAGTTATTGGTAATATTATTACTGATAAAGAGCTTCAGCAAAAGGCAGGCTATGATAAATATGACATTGTTGTCGCAAATATCCTTCCTGTAATACTTCTTCCTCTTACACCAGTCATTGTGCCATTCCTAAAAAAAGGCGGAGTTTATATTACTTCTGGAATTATTGATGAGAAGGAAGAGGAAGTTAAGGCAGCTCATGAGGCAGCAGGCTTTGAAATAGTTGAAATTGAGCATCAGGGCGAATGGCTTTCGATTACTTCAATCAAGCACTGAAGAAATTTTTTGTAATAAATCAGTTTGAAGAAGGTTTGGATACTGTGTGTAGCAACACTAATTTTGAGGACTTTTGAATGTATCATTTTTTTGTTGAAGAAGAACAAATGCAGGATGACTGCAAGAGTCTGATTATAACAGGCGATGATTATAATCACATAGCAAATGTTATCAGGCTTAAAATCGGCGATGAGATATCTGTCAGTATAAGAGATGGAAATTCTGCAGAGTACAGATACGGTATTGAAGAAATAACAGAAGACGAGATTATCTGTAGCCTTAGATTTATTAAGGAGGACGGAGTAGAGCTTCCTTCTAAGCTTTATCTTTTTCAGGGCCTTCCAAAAGCAGACAAAATGGAGCTTATTGTACAAAAAGCAGTTGAACTGGGAGCTTTTTCAATAATTCCTGTTGCCACTAAGAGAAGCGTAGTTAAGCTTGATGAAAAGAGGGCAGCAGCAAAAGTAAAGCGCTGGCAGGCAATTTCTGAAGCTGCAGGAAAGCAGAGTAAGAGAAGCATCATCCCCGAGGTTACCATGCCGGTTACAATGAAACAGGCAGTGCAGATGGCGTCCGAGATGGATATTAAGCTTATTCCGTATGAGCTTGCAGATGGAATGGAACAGACAAGGAAGATAATTTCTGAAATTAAACCAGGTCAAAGCGTAGCAATTTTTATCGGCCCTGAGGGCGGATTTGATGAGAAGGAAATAGAACTTGCCATGGGCAGCGGTATTGTTCCAGTTACAATGGGTAAACGGATACTTAGAACCGAGACCGCCGGCTTTACAATGCTTGCCTGGCTTATGTATCAGCTTGAAAATTAACGGATTTTTAGATTAAGAGTGAAAGAAAAAGATGGAAATATATTTAGATAATTCAGCTACTACAAGGAGTTTTGACGAGGTTGCAGATTTAGTCTCTACAGTAATGACTAAGGATTATGGAAATCCCTCAAGTGTCCATCATAAGGGGATTTGTGCGGCAAAATATCTTGATACTGCAAAGAAAGAAATTGCAGCCACTTTGAAGGCCGATCCTGCGGAGATTTTATTTACATCCGGAGGAACTGAGTCAGATAATACGGCGCTTATCGGGGTAGCACATGCAAATTCAAGAAAAGGGAAGCACATTATTACTTCAAAACTCGAGCATCCTGCAATTCTTGAAACTGCAAAGCTTCTTGAAAGTGAAGGCTTTGAGATAACATATCTTAAGGCTGATTCAAAAGGACATATTGATCTGGAGGATTTGAAGGCTTCGATAAGACCTGATACAATTCTCGTTTCTATCATGCTTGTAAATAATGAGATTGGAACATGCGAGGATGTCGAAGCTGCCGGTGAGATAATCAAGAAGGCAAATCCAAATACGTATTTTCATGTTGATGCAGTGCAGGGATATGGCAAGTATAGAATAAACCCTTCGAAAAGCTTAATAGATCTTTTGTCAGTTAGTGGACATAAGATTCATGGACCTAAGGGCGTTGGCTTTTTGTATATCAAAAAGGGAACAAAGATAAATCCGCTTATTCTTGGAGGAGGGCAGCAAAAGGGAATGCGCTCCGGAACTGATAATGTTCCGGGAATTGCAGGACTTGGACTTGCCGCTTCAAAGCTGTATGCAAATTTTGATGAAGATATAAGCAGAATGAGGCAGCTAAAGGATTATTTCATCAAGGAAGTTACAAGTAAACTTGACGGAGTCTATGTCAACGGAGATACATCACCAGAAGGCAGTGCACCTCATATTATCAGCCTTTCGATAGAGTCCATAAGGGCCGAAGTTCTTCTAAATGCACTAGGAGATAAGGAAATCTATATTTCTGCAGGAAGCGCCTGTGCTTCAAACAGACCACATACTTCACAGACTCTTGAGACGATAGGACTTGATAGCAGATTTTGGGATTCTACGCTTCGCTTTAGTCTGTCGGTATTTACTTCGCGCGAAGAAATAGACTATACAATTAAAGCTTTATGTGATATTGTACCTATGCTTAGAAAGTACACGCGTCACTGACAAACAAAACTCTTTTTTGTTTGATAAAATATAAAGGTTACCTGTTAAAGATTCGATATGGAGACAACAATATGAAGTACCATGCTTTTATACTTAAATATGCGGAAATTGGCGTAAAGGGTAAGAATAGGCACATTTTTGAAGAGGCTCTTGTCAAAAGGGCAGAGCAGGTTCTGAAAAAGTGTGATGGAAGCTTTACGATAACAAGAGTTGCAGGAAGAATATATGTTGAAGCTGATGGCTTCGATTTTGATGAAACGATAAGGGCTCTTCAGACTGTTTTTGGAATAACCAGAATTTGCCCTGCTGTTTGTATAGAAAGAGATCCTGAGACAAGGAAGCTTCCTACTCTTCCTGAATTATCCCAAAAGGTTGTTGAATATGTTAAGGATGTATACGGCGATGCACAAAGGACATTTAAAGTAAAGTGCAGACGTGTTGATAAGAGCTATCCTGAGGACTCAATGGAAATTGACAGAGAGCTTGGCGGTGATATTTTAGAAGCGTGCCCTAATCTTACTGTAGATGTTCATAATCCTGAGATAATGCTTAGCGTAGAAATCCGTGAAAAGATTAACATTTTCAGTGAAGTGATTCCTGGACCTGGGGGAATGCCTCTTGGTACATGCGGAAAGGCAACACTTCTTTTGTCAGGAGGAATTGATTCTCCTGTAGCAGGTTATATGATTGCAAGAAGAGGCGTTGAAATTGAGGCTGTTTATTTTAATGCGCCTCCATATACCAGTGAGAGAGCAAAGCAGAAGGTCATTGATCTTGCTGCAATAATTGCAAAGTATACCGGCAAGGTCAGACTTCATGTAATCAACTTTACTGATATTCAGCTTTATATATATGATAAATGTCCACATGATGAGCTTACGATAATAATGCGCAGGTACATGATGAGAATAGCTGATATTATAGCATCAAAAGAGAACTGCATTGGGCTTATCACAGGTGAAAGCATTGGACAGGTTGCTTCTCAGACTACGCAGAGCCTTCTTGTTACAGATGAAGTTGTAAAGGATATGCCTGTTTACAGACCACTTATCGCATATGACAAACAGGATATTGTGGATGTTTCACTTAAGATTGGTTCTTATGATACTTCGATACTTCCATATGAGGACTGCTGTACAATATTTGTTGCAAAGCATCCGGTTACAAAGCCTCGTCTTGAAGTAATCGTAGATCATGAGCAGAATCTTCATGAGAAAATTGAAGAGATGGTAAAGACTGCAATTGATACCGACGAAGTAATAGTCGTTGAAGGATAATTGCAGTAGAAGCTTTTGGAAAAATTCGCAGCTTTGAGTAAAAAATGACAACGAAAAATGCCCTGACTATAAAAGTCAGGACATTTGAATAATCATTTGAAAAAGTTGCCCCCACAAATCTTAGTATTAAACTCAGATCATGTATGGCTTTAAAATATTAAGTACTTCTTCAGAGCCGTCTTCTGCATGGATGTTAAGATCAATCGGTTTTGAAAGATCAAGTGAAAAGATACCCATGATAGACTTAGCATCAATAACGTATCTACCTGAAACAAGATCAAAGTCATAATCGAATTTTGTGATGTCATTTACGAAAGACTTAACCTTATCGATAGAATTTAGAGAAATTTTAACAGTCTTCATTGCGCAAATACCTCCTTCTTTTCTTAATAATAAACAAAGCGGTATTATTAGTCAATGTCAAAACGCCTAAAAATCGGGAGAAACTTAGTGAAAAGTGTTGCTTTACATAGCCTTGGTTGCAAGGTTAACAGTTATGAAACAGATGTTATGAGCCAAGAACTTTCCGAACATGGATATAGTATTGTTCCATTTGATGAAAAAGCTGATATCTATATTATCAATACATGTACTGTTACAAATATTGCTGACAGAAAGAGCCGTCAGATGCTTCATAAGGCCAAAAAAGAGAATCCTAAGGCTCTTGTTGTTGCGGTAGGATGCTACGTGGAGACGGGTAGAGAAGGCGTAATTAAGGATGAGTGTATTGATATTGCGCTTGGAAATAAAACCAAGAATCATATTGCAGAAATCCTTGATGAATACTTTGCAAACACTGAAAAAGATTCAGGCAGTAATAATGATTATTCAATTCGTGCTCAAAAAATGTTTCATTCTGAAACTAAAATTATTGGCGATGAACGAAACGATGGAAGCTTTGATACAATACTTGATCATCACCCGGGGCATACCAGAGCATATATCAAGATACAGGATGGCTGCAATCAGTTCTGTACATACTGCATTATCCCTTATGCAAGAGGAAGGATTATTAGTAGAGATAAGAATAGCATCCTTTCTGAGATAAGAAGACTGGCAATTAATGGCTGCAAAGAAGTGGTTCTTACGGGAATTCATATCAGTTCGTATGGACTTGATAATGGAGAACCTGCACTTGTTGGGCTTGTATCTGCTATTAATGAAATAGATGGAATAGAGCGAATTAGACTTGGATCAATAGAGCCAAGACTTATGACAAGGGAAAATGTTACTGCTCTTAGCAGCTTAGATAAGCTATGTCCACATTTCCATCTATCACTTCAAAGCGGCTGTGATGAGACATTAAAGCGAATGAACAGGCATTATACCTGCGAAGAATTTAGAGAAAGCGTAAGACTATTAAGGGAGGCTTTTGATAATCCGGCTATAACAACGGATGTTATTGTTGGCTTTCCGGGGGAAACTCCTGCTGAATTTGAAAGCTCGAGAGATTTTCTCGAAGAGATTCGATTTTATGAAATGCATGTGTTTAAATACTCAATCCGTCACGGAACACCTGCAGCAACGATGCCTATGCAGCTTACTGATAAACAGAAATCTGAAAGAAGCGATGTGCTTCTTGAAATGACAGATATCCATTCAAAGGCATTCAGAGAGCTTTTTATCGGTAAAACGGTTAAGGTTTTGTGGGAGGATGCCGAAGTAATATATGGCGAGCTTTATATAGTCGGACATACGACAAGATATGTACGTGTTGCCATGAAGATTGATAAGGATGACGAAAGCTCTTTTGCAGGGAAAATTTCTGAAATAAAGCCTTATGATTTTCTTAATAATGAGACACTTATCGCAAAATAGCTCTTTGGAGCGTTCACAAAGCTCTTCAAATAATGTAATATATAGATAAACGAATATATGAGCTTATTTTAATATAAATTGAGATTAATCAAATTTCTCCGGATGAGCCGGAGTCGAAAGGATATATATGGCAAATAACAGTGATTTAGGAAGCACTCAGTTTTTTAAAGTAGAGGTACCACAGGAAACTGGTGTAAAGAAAGTACTTGAAGTAGTATATGAAGCACTTGTGGAAAAGGGTTATAATCCGGTTAATCAGATTGTAGGATATATTATGTCTGGTGATCCGACATACATCACAAGCCACAAGGGAGCAAGAAGCCTTATTATGAAGGTTGAGCGAGATGAGCTTGTTGAAGAAATGCTGACGGAGTATATTAAGAATAATAACTGGTCAGGTAAATAGTATTGGATAATCAAAATAAAACGCGCATAATGGGCCTTGATTTTGGCTCTAAAACTATAGGAGTAGCCATAAGTGATGATCTTCTCATTACTGCGCAGGCCAGAGAAATAATCAGAAGAAAAGAAACAAATAAACTGCGCAGGACTTTTGCCAGAATTGAGGAGCTTATTTCTGAAAATAATGTTTCTGAAATAGTTCTTGGACTTCCACTTAATATGGATAGTTCTATTGGCGAGAGAGCACAGATTTCTATTGAACTTAAGGACAAACTCGAGAGACGTACCGGACTTTCCGTTACGCTTGTCGACGAGCGACTTACAACTGTTGAAGCTGACGAGATAATGGATAGAGCCGGAATCGTAGGCAAAGACAGGAAAAATTATGTTGATATGATTGCTGCGGAAGTGATTCTTCAGGATTTTCTTAACGAGAAAAGATTGCAGAAAAAATAATTCTGAATAATCAGATTATTTTTTGCGTCTGGAAGAATTTCAAAGTGGCTGAGTATATATTTTATAACAAGCATTTTCTTACATGAAATCATTTTTTGAAAGGAACAGGTAGCTGATCAGTGGAAAAGATAACCTTCAGTCCTGATGGCGGAGAGCCAATAGATTTTTATGTACTGGAACAGACTATAATCGGTGCCAAGTCTTACATTCTGGTAACTGATTCGGAAACTGGTGACGGAGAGGCTCTTATTTTAAGGGACGATTCAGATCAGGAAGCCGATGAGGCAGAGTACAGCATGATAGAAGACGACAAGGAGTTTGAAGCGGTCGGAATGGTTTTCGAAAAGCTTCTTGATGATGATGGAATCGATTTAGAGTTCTAAACATATTGATCAAAGATTATGTGAGAATAATTGCGAAATCATATGTGAGAATTTTAAATGGAGGATAATTTATTGAACAAGAAAACAAATGAAAACGCGTCCAAACTGCAGATCATCCCACTTGGTGGTCTTGAACAGATTGGAATGAATATTACTGCCTTCAGATATGAGGACAGTATTATTGTGGTGGACTGCGGTCTGTCATTCCCGGATGATGATATGCTGGGAATAGATCTCGTAATACCTGATATTACATATCTGCAGCAGAATATTGACAAGGTAAAAGGCTTCGTCATTACCCACGGACATGAGGATCATATTGGTGCTCTTCCGTATATTCTTAAACAGATCAACGTTCCGCTTTATGCAACAAGGCTTACTATGGGTCTTATCGAGCATAAGCTTGAGGAACACGGACTTGAGAAGAATGTTCGCAGAAAGGTAATCAAATTTGGACAGTCTATCAATCTTGGCCAGTTCAGAGTTGAATTTATTAGAACAAATCATTCAATCGTAGACGCAGCAGCACTTGCAATTTATTCACCTGCAGGAATAGTTGTTCACACAGGAGATTTTAAAGTTGACTATACGCCTGTTTATGGAGATCCTATCGATCTTCAGAGATTTGCAGAGATTGGCAAAAAAGGCGTTCTTGCACTTTTATGCGATTCTACAAATGCAGAGAGACCTGGATTTACTGCTTCAGAAAAGACTCTTCAAAAAACATTTGATACTCTTTTTAGAGAACATAGTAATTCAAGAATTATCGTAGCTACGTTTGCTTCAAATGTTGACAGAGTTCAGACGATAATCAACACTGCTTATAAATATGGCAAAAAGGTTGTTGTTGAAGGCCGAAGCATGGTTAATGTAATTGACATCGCGCAGAAGCTTGAATGCATAAAGATACCTGAGAATACCCTTATTGACAGTGATGAATTAAAGAACTATGCCCCAAACAAGCAGGTTATCATTACAACGGGAAGCCAGGGCGAGAGCATGGCTGCTCTTAGCAGAATGGCTGGAGGAATTCATAAGAAATTTACGATTACTCCCGGCGATACTGTTATCTTTTCATCCAATCCTATTCCGGGAAATGAAAAGGCTGTAACAAATGTTATAAATGAGCTATTTATGAAGGGCGCCGACGTTGTATTCCAGGATGTACATGTTTCGGGACATGCATGCCAGGAGGACATTAAGCTTATCTATACACTTGTTAAGCCAAAGTATTCGGTACCTGTTCATGGAGAATATAAGCATCTTATCGCACAGGGTAAGCTTGCTATGGATCTTGGAATTCCGAAGAAGAATGTATTTATCCTGCATTCCGGAGAAGT
This sequence comes from uncultured Butyrivibrio sp., assembly GCA_964549585.1. Lineage (GTDB taxonomy): Bacteria > Bacillota > Clostridia > Lachnospirales > Lachnospiraceae > Butyrivibrio. The sequence continues at coordinate 33,834 of CAZJWA010000003.1, forward strand.
TCTTGAGCTTGGTGATGAGGAAGCAAAGGTTGTAGACAAGGTTCCTGTTGGAGCAATACTTGTTGATGGTCTTGGTGTTGGCGACGTTGGAAACGTTGTTCTTAGAGACAGACAGCGCCTTGCTGAGGATGGAATAGTAATAGTTACCTTTGGAATTGATAAGCAGGTTGGCCAGCTTGTTTCAGGACCTGCAATTGTTTCTAGAGGATTCGTATATGTCAAGGAATCAGATAAACTTATTGAAGATGCTACAGATATCGCGTATGACGAGCTTGTCGAAGCACTTTCAAAGGGAACGACTGATTGGGGTAAGCTCAAGAATGTTGTAAAAGATTCTCTAAGCGAGTATATTTGGAAAAAGACAAAGCGTAGACCGATGATTCTTCCAATCATTATGGAAGAGAGTGTCTAAGCTTAATGAATTAAAGTGTATGTAATAGGTTTTGTACATACATGGAAGGATCAAGGATTTTATGAATAGTAAGCAGGTTGGATACGGAATTATTTCGGTAATAGTTAAGATTGTAATTGCTATCGTTGTTATCATGCTCCTATATCACTATGCAGGAATGGCATATACATATGGCTATCAGGTTTTTAATCAGACTCCCGTTAATATCAATTCTACGAGAACAGTTACTGTAGTTGTAAATGATGGCGACTCTGTTACAGATGTGGCTAATACTCTTGAAAATCAGGGGCTGATAAATGATGTAAAGCTTTTTAAACTTCAAGAGAGATTTTCAAATTACCATGGAATGATTGCTCCTGGAAGCTATGAGCTTAGCGCTTCAATGACACCTGAACAGATGCTTGAAATTATGGCAGGTCAATCCGAAACGGATGAAACAGAAATAACCGGTAACTCAGAGTATTCTGAATCAGAAAACTATACAGATAGTGGTGATACAGACCCTGTTGAGGGAACTGGTGATTATTCCAATATAGCTGAATCGATAGAGTAAGGACTTATGTTTTACATCGTGCTGCGACTGTTTTAAGAGCACAATGTTCATAGAACTTAGCATTTTGTATTTGTAAGAGGTTGTAAATGATTGGTTTGGAAAGAATGACCGCATTCATTAATTCAATGGATAGAGGGAATGAAGCATGGCTTGATGAACTCGAAAACATTGCAATTAATGATGACGTTCCGATAATCAGAAAGGATACTCAGAGTCTCTTGAAATTCCTTTTGGGATTGCAAAAGTCTAAGAGTATTCTTGAGGTTGGAACGGCTACTGGTTTTTCAGCTCTTTTGATGGCTACTTATAGTATGCCAGAGAGCCGGATAACTACCATAGAAAAGCATGAGAAGAGAATTCCCATAGCAAAAGATAACTTTGCAAAATATGATATCAACAATAAGATCACGCTTCTTGAAGGAGACGCAGCTGAAGTGCTGGGAACTTTAAAAGGGAAGTATGATTTTATTTTTATGGATGCTGCGAAGGGCCAGTATATCTTTTTCCTTCCAGAAATAATAAGGCTTCTTGATGATGGCGGAATACTTGTGTCTGATAATGTACTTCAGGACGGCGATATAATCGAATCAAGGTTTGCTGTTACGAGAAGGAACAGAACAATCCATACCAGGATGAGGGATTATTTGTATACTCTAAAGCATTCTGATGATTTAGAAACAGTGATTCTTCCGGTTGGAGATGGGATGACGCTTAGCTACAAAAAATGATAGAAGCAATTTTGTGATTTAGTTAGATGGAGATAAAAATAATGAAAAAGCCTGAACTACTTATTCCTGCAAGCTCTTTGGAAGTACTAAAAACAGCAGTTATATACGGAGCAGATGCAGTTTATATTGGAGGCGAAGCATTCGGACTTCGCGCTAAAGCCAAGAATTTTTCTAAAGAGGACATGAAAGCGGGCATAGAATTTGCCCATGAGCATGGAGTACATGTACATGTTACTGCAAATATTCTGGCGCATGACGCTGATCTTGCCGGAGCTGAGGATTATTTCCATGAGATTAAAGAGCTTCATCCTGATGCGCTTATAATAGCTGATCCGGGTATGTTTACTCTAGCAAGAGAGATATGCCCTGAGATAGATATTCATGTTTCAACGCAGGCTAATAATACAAATTACATGACATATAATTTCTGGCATAAGCAAGGCGCAAAGAGAGTGGTTGCGGCAAGAGAATTATCACTTGCGGAAATCAAAGATATAAGGGCTCATATTCCGGAGGATTTGGAAATGGAAGCCTTTATTCATGGAGCTATGTGCATTTCTTATTCGGGTAGATGCCTTCTTAGCAATTATTTTACAGGACGTGACGCAAACCACGGCGCATGTACACATCCGTGCAGATGGAAGTATTCTATTGTGGAAGAGACAAGACCTGGCGAATATATGCCTGTTTATGAGAACGAACGCGGAACATATATCTTTAATTCCAAGGATTTGTGCATGATAGAGCATATTCCGGAGCTTGTAGATGCAGGAGTAGACAGCTGCAAGATTGAAGGAAGAATGAAAACAGCGCTTTATGTTGCTACTGTTGCCAGAACATATCGAAAGGCTATTGACGACTTTTTTGAATCAGAGGAGAAATACCGTGCGAATATGCCATGGTATCTTGATGAGATATCAAGATGCACCTATAGACAGTTTACGACGGGATTCTATTTTGGAAAGCCAAGTCAGGAGGCACAGATATACGACTCAAATACATATGTTAACGAATATACATATTTGGGTATAGTTGCAAACGTTGATGAAAATGGAAGAGCAAATATCGAGCAGAAGAATAAATTCAGCGTTGGAGATACGATTGAGATAATGAAGCCGGACGGAAGAGATATTCCTGCAAAGGTTATTTCTATGTATGCAGAGGATGGAACGGCAGTTGAAAGCTGTCCTCATCCACAGCAGCAGATTTTTCTTGAACTTAGTGAAATGGCAGAAAGATACGATATACTGAGAATTAAAACGCTTTAAAAAGTTTTTTAAAAAAAGTACTTGCTTTTTATTTCATTCTCGTGTATATTTTTATCTTGTCGATGGGCTATAGCCAAGCGGTAAGGCAACGGACTCTGACTCCGTCATTCCGAAGGTTCGAATCCTTCTAGCCCAGTTATAATAAATGAGAATACTCTGGATTTTATCCAGAGTATTTTTTTTGCTTAAAATTATAAGATAAGGTATAATTTTACTTACGTATTTTTTATAAAGGCAGGCGAAAAGAAAAGTAATAAATAAAAAAATAAAGGGGTAATTATGAGGGTTGGAAAACGTGTAAAGGGACTTGCACTGTTAATGGCCTTTTTGGTCACTGTTGTAGTGATGGGAACAGCTTCTTTGACAGGAGGCTGTGAAGAAGTAAGTGCTGCAGCCGGGGTGGTAACACTTAGTACAGCGACAATAGCGGGAACGAATGTCGTTGTCATTGGTAAGGCTGATAGTGTCATATCAAGTGATGATGGTATGTACTATCTTATCGCACAGAATTTTTCCGAAGCAGGAGCTGCGGGAACAAATGTTGCAAAGGTAGCTGCAGGTACTGCAGTACAATTTACGTTTGCACTTGGAAATAATACCGCAAACTCAAATCTATATAAGAGATTCGTTGTAGCAGTAAAGAGAGGCGGAGTTCTTACGCCGGTGAGTAATACAAGATGCATCACTAATCCTGAAGCAGTTGCTGCTCACACCGCTGCAAGACATGATGGTGGCAAGAAGGGAATCCTTCCTGCAGCATCAATGATAGATACAAATGATCTGACAAATCTTGGAGTTAATCAGATAACATATAATCTTCCTGTTGGAGATCTTTGCAGCTCTGGCGGCGGGTCGATTCCTTTTACTTATAATGGCAAAACATATAGCTTTAATGCGGCAATCGTTGGACAATATGATTCACTTGTTCCGAAGATGAATGCAAGAGGAATTCAGATTTCAATGGTTGTTCTAAATAATCTTAAATCTGATACCACACTTATTCATCCGCTTTCAAGAGGCCACTCCGGAGCAAATTATTATGCATTTAACACTGCTGAGACTGTAGGTATTGAGAAGCTTGAGGCTGTTGCAGCGTTTCTTGGTCAAAGATATTCGGGAACAGGACATGGAACGATAGATAACTGGATAATCGGGAATGAAATCAACGCGAGATATGAGTGGAATTATATGTCGAATGTTGATGTAAATACTTATGCAGATTATTATGCAGATGCATTTAGAATTTTCTACAATGGAATCAAGAGCCAGAATGCAAATGCAAGAATTTATATATCAATTGATCAGCAGTGGTCAAAGTCTTCTGATTCAAATAAGTATTATGGCTCTGTTGAATTCTTAAATGCATTTAATGCAATCGTTACTGCTGAAGGAAATATTGATTGGCACGTAGGATTTCATCCATACAATGTGCCGCTTTATCAGCCTATGGCATGGGCACAGTCATCACTTGTAACGCATTCACAGGATACGAGATATGTCAGTATGCAAAATATTGATGTGCTTACGGATTTCTTATGTCAGAGCACGTTTCTTGCACCAAATGGGCAGGTAAGAAGCATCATCTGTAGCGAGGTTGGATATACCTCATCTTCAGGAGAAGCAGTTCAGGCAGCTTCAGTAACCTATGGATATCTTCAGGCTATGGCGAATCAGCATATCGATGGCTTTATTTTATCTCGCGAGCTTGATGACAAGAGTGAAATCGCACAGGGGCTTTCACTGGGACTTATAAAGACTAACGGAACTCATAAACAGGCATATGAATATTACAGGAATATTAATGGAGCAAATGCTGCTACATATATGGCTGCCGCAGCTTCAACGATAGGAATAACAGACATGGCTACCATATTGACAGTAAGATAACAGCAAGAAACAAACTTGATTTTTTATGGAGGAATGAGTGTGAAGGTGAATAAGAAAACTGTTCTTAGAACTTTATTGGCAATTTCAATGACAGCGGTTGTTACAGGCTCTGCTTTTTTTGGAACAAGAGGCACAGACAGCATAGATACTGATACGGTATATGCTGCAGAGACAAGACCGGTTTCAATAGATTCGTGTCTGATAGATGGAGGAAGCGTCGTTTGTACAGTTTCAGCTTCTTTGGTTCCAACAAGTGATGACGGAGTATATTACCTCTATGCTGATGAAACATATCAGGACGGAGCAGGCGGCAAAATTATCGCTAAAGCCGATGCTTCCAAAAAAGCATCATTTACGTTTGATTTGAATCTTAATTCATCTGATTCAAATCTTAACAGGAAATTTCTTGTTGCAGTAAAGCGTTCGGGTTCAATGGTTCAGGTAAGTAATGAGCATTATATTACCAACCCTGAAGCTGTAGCTACTCAAACCACTGTTCGAATGGATAATGGCAAAAAAGGTATTCTTGCAGATCAGGAAATGCTCTCAACAGATTCACTTTCAGATCTTGGAGTTCAACAGGTCGTATATAACATGAATCTTGGATACCTTTGCGGTGAAACAACTGATGGAACATATCCTACTATCGAATATACATATGACGGAAACACATACAAATTCAACGGAAAGATAGTACATGAATATGACAATGTTGTCACAATTTTAAATGCAAGAAACATCCAGGTTACTATGGCAATTTTAAATAATGGTGATGAGGCTGATGAAGATCTTATTCATCCACTTGCACTTGATGGACATACATGGAGTGAGCTTTCATGGCCGGGATATGCATTTAACGTAGCAAATGCACAGGGCGTAGATCATTTAAAAGCTATTGCAGCTTTTCTTGGTGAGAGATATTCCGGAACACAGGGCCATGGGCAGGTTGATAACTGGATAATTGGAAATGAAGTTAATGCAAGAACAGAGTGTTACTATCTTGGAACAGATGACCTTGCAACAAATGTAAACGCTTATGTTAAGGCATTTCGACTTTTCTATAATACCTTTAAGAGTATAAACGGAAGCATTAATGTTTATAATTCACTTGATCAGGAATGGCAGAGAAAGTCTAATCCTGGGTGTTTCCTTAGCAAAGACTATCTTGATATGTTTAATTACTATATGGAGCGTGAAGGAAATATCGATTGGGGACTTTCGTTCCATCCATATGATGCTCCTTTGTATGATCCATATGCGTGGAAGGGACAGTCAATCTATGTGTATGATAATGTAAAAACGCCGTATATTACTATGCAGAATTTACATGTGCTTACAGACTACATGCAGCAGGAAGAATTCCTTAGCCCTTCAGGACAGGTAAGAAGCATTTCACTTGCTGAAATCGGCTTTACTTCAAGCTTTGGTGAAGACCTCCAGGCAGCTTCAGTAACCTATGGATATCTTACTGCAAATGCAAATCCTTATATTGATGGATTCCTTCTTTTTAGAGAAACAGATGATTCACATGAGATGGAATCAAATCTTGCACTTGGATTATCAAATACGGATCATTCACACAAGATGGCATACGATTTTTATAAATATATAGATACAGACAGTGCGGCAGAATATAAGCAGAAGGCTTCTGATATCATTGGAATGGATATTGATGAAATGGTAGCAAACGGCATTTTCGTGACAAGGTAGAAGAATGCGTGAAATGGATTAGACAGAGCATTTCACGGCAAAAGGGCAACGAGGAATAAAAATGTATACAATTGATTCAAGGGTCAGATACAGTGAAGTAGACGTTAAGCGAAGGCTTACGCTTGAAGCACTTATGAATTATTATCAGGACTGTTCAACGTTTCAATCGGAGGACTGCGGAGCAGGTCTTGATTATATGTATGATAGGAACATAGCATGGGTTGTTTCATCATGGCAGGTAATTACCTATAGATACCCTCTTTTGGGTGAAAAGATATATGTAAGTACCATGCCATATGGAATGAAGGGCTTTGTTGGATTTAGAGATTTTAAAATAGAATCGGAAAGCGGAGAGCTTCTTTCCTGTGCAAATTCGGTCTGGGCACTTATCAATATTAAAACGGGGCTCCCTGAGCGAATAAGCGATGAACTACTTGGCAAATTTGTTCTTGAAGAAAAGCTTGATGTTGAGTTTCCGGCAAGAAAAATCTCTTTTCCAAAGGATGGAGAAACCTTTGATGCACCGGAAATAGTAGTCGTAAAGAGTCAGCTTGATACGAACAGGCACGTCAATAATGAGCAGTATATTGCAATGGCGAGGGACAGTATCAGCGAGGAAGGCTCACTGACACCTGTCAGGAGACTTCGAGCAGAGTACAAACAGCAGGCAAGGCTTGGAAATACTATATATCCATTTGTAAACAAAAGAAATATTGACGGAATGGACGTCTGCACTGTTTCTTTAAATGACTCAGATAGGAAGCCATATGCGGTTATTGAATTTGAGCTTGCAAAATAATCATAACAGGTAATAATTGATTCTATAAACTATGAACATATTTGATAAAAATGAACGGAGTAACCTATGATAAAGCTTGGAGAAAAGCAGGAACTGATGATAATCAAAAAGGTGGAATTTGGTGTCTACCTTGCTGATGAGATGGAAAGCGAAGACAAAGTGCTTCTTCCCAAAAAGCAGGTGCCGGAGGGTGCGGAGCTTGAAGATAAGCTTGAAGTCTTTATTTATCGTGATTCAGATGACAGATTGATTGCAACAGTAAATGATCCTCTTATTATGCTTCACGGCGTTGCCGTCCTTAAAGTAAAGGAAGTTGGTAAGATAGGTGCATTCGTGGATTGGGGTCTTGAAAAGGATGTTCTTCTTCCATTTCATGAGCAGACCAAGAAGGTTGCTGCCGGAGAAGATGTACTTTGTGCATTATACATTGATAAGAGCGATAGACTTTGCGTTACTATGAATGTATATGAATTCTTACAGACAGACAGTCCATATAAGAAGGACGATCAGGTTCATGGACGTGTTTATGAATCAAGTGATAATTTTGGAATGTTTGTTGCAATAGATGATAAATATTCGGCTCTCATTCCGAAGAAAGAGCTTTATGGAGATATTAAGATAGGCGATTTTGTTGACGCAAGAGTATTTGATGTAAAGCCTGATGGAAAGCTTACGCTTAGTGTTAGACAAAAGGCATATCTTCAAATTGATGAAGACTCAAAGAAAATTCTTGAGGCCATGGACGCACAGGGAGGAAGCCTTCCGTTTACAGATAAAGCAGATCCTGAACTTATCAGAGAAACGATGCAGATGAGTAAGAATGAATTCAAGAGAGCAATAGGACATTTACTTAAGGATAAGATGATTATTATAGGTGATGGAAAGATTGAAAAGATAAAATGATCTTTTGGAAACCCATTACAGTAATACGGTAAAATAAAAAGTCGCCTAATCAGGCGACTTTTGTAAGACAATTTATTGTATTAAACTCGTAAATCCATAGTGCTTCCAACAGATGGGTTAACTGACAGCTCCATCGAGGAATTCATCATTCCAACTAAACTTGCCCCTTGCTGCTGAGAATTATCAAGATTCTTGCTGAGCATGGCAACACCAAAGTCAGATTGAAGGTTAGCAGTTGACATTGCGGTTGATAACTGAGGTATATTCATAGCAATACCTATTCCTTTCTAAAACGCCCTGGAAAAAGGGTTAACATTTGTAACAAAGATATATGTTTATTATTTATGCTAATTATATAACGTTTTTTCATAAATTTCAATCATTATGATTTTCTGCAGTTTCGAGGGGGAAGCAGCATTAAGCCATGGGGAGAACAGAAAATGCGGAAGATAAATTTACTTGGTCTGCAGCTAAGCGATGTTACGCTGTCTGAATCAGTTGACCAAATGAGAGTGTTCCTGAAAAACGGAGCAATGAATACAGTTTTATATCTAAATACCAAGCTGCTTGTAGCGGCAAGCAGAGATGAACAGCTATCGGATTGGATTGAAAGTGCTGATATGGTAATATGCGGTGAGAAGGAGCTTTTGGGACAGATTGGAATTACGTCAAAGAGCAGACTTCATGAAGCAGAGACATTCGAGCATTTGAAATATTTTTTGGAGATGCTCAAAAGCTCTGGGTCATCCTTGTATCTCGTAGCAGATACTGGCAGTGCATTAAAGGCACTTGAAAAAGACATTGAAGCTTTATGCCCGGAGATTGCAATTTCAGGAATGAATCTCTTTGGTGATGATGGAAATCTTAACTCTATTACTATTAACGAAATTAATGGAATTGTTCCGACGATGATCATCATGAGAATGCCGTATGCATACGAGAAACGTCTTATCGGAGATGGTGCTTTGATAAACTCAGAGGCAGTAATTGGGCTTCCGGAGGATCTTAACATTGCAGCTTCTCATGAAGGAATTTACGAAAAGTTAATTCGAAAAGTCTATATAAAAGTGTTTAAAAGTCGAATTTCAGAGTATTCCAAGAAGGAAAATAAGTAAACTTGGTAAATTAGCAATAAAAATACACAAAAAATCAACCGATAATTGTAGATTTTTTTATCTGTAAGCATTATTATATAGATTGGGGTTAGACTATATAGTAATGCGATACAGATTTTTTTTCGCGGAAAGTGTGGGACATGATATCAAATCAGATATTGCAGAATACAATAGATGGTTTAAAGGAAATTGCGCATATTGAACTGTATGTGCTCGATGTTGATGGCAAAGAGGTTGCTTCTACATCCGGGAACCTTGACAGTAGTGTTGACAGTGCAAGAGCATTTGTTCAATCACCTGCAGATTCTCAGGAGATAAAGGGACATCAGTATTTTAAAATATATGATGAGCAGCAGCTTGAGTATATTCTGATAACTTCTGGCGGTGGCGATAACAGCTATGTGATTGGCAAGATGATTTCTTTCCAAATTCAGAGCCTTTTAGTAGCATATAAAGAGCGGTTTGATAAGGATAATTTTATTAAGAACCTTCTTCTTGATAACCTTCTCCTTGTTGATATATATTCCAGATCCAAAAAGCTCCACATTCAGACTGACTCTAAGAGAGTGACGATGATTGTTGAGTCATCAAACGGACGGGACAATAATGCTCTTGAGGTTATTCGCTCATATTCAGGAAACCCGGCTAATGAATTTGTAACAGAGGTTGATGAGGATAATGTCGTCGTTGTGATGAATGTTTCTGAATATAACTCTCCGGAGCAGATTACAGCCAGCGCACAGGCTCTTGCTGTATATTTGGAAAAAGAGGGACTTAAGGATGTTCACGTTGCAATAGGAACTGTTGTTGGTGAAATCAAGGAAGTCAGCCGCTCATACAAAGAGGCAAAGATGGCACTTGATGTTGGAAAAATCTTTTTTAACGAGAGAAAGGTTATTTCCTATAGCGAGCTTGGTATCGGAAGACTTATCTATCAGCTTCCGATTCCGCTTTGTAAGATGTTTATCAAGGAAATCTTTGATGGCAAGAATCCTGATGAATTTGATGAGGAAACTCTTACTACTATTGATAAATTTTTTGAGAACAACCTCAACGTATCCGAAACATCAAGACAGCTCTTTGTCCATAGGAATACTCTTGTCTACAGACTAGATAAACTCTTAAAGAGCACAGGACTTGATCTTCGAGTATTTGATGATGCCATAACGTTTAAGATTGCACTTATGGTAGTTAAATATATGAATTACATGGAAAAGTTTGAATACTGATTTAGTACATGATTAATTGCACCGGACAACAATGATTTTAGGGGATAGGATCTAAATGGAAAGAGCAAGCAAAAGAAAGAAAAAAAATAAAATACCTGAGAATGAAATAATAACTCTCGAGAATGTTACAAAGGCATATTCGACCGGATCTCCGGCACTTGATAATATCACTTTGCATATTAACAGGGGAGAGTTTGTTTTTATTGTTGGAGATAGCGGTTCAGGTAAGTCAACACTGATTAAACTACTACTTCGCGAGCTCGTTCCGACAGAAGGAAATATCACCGTTATGGGATATAACCTTAACAAAATTAAACATAGAGTCATTCCGAAGTTCAGAAGAAATCTCGGAATCGTATTTCAGGATTTCCGTCTTCTTAAGGACAGAAATGTATATGAAAATGTAGCATTTGCTCAGCGAATTGTTCAGACTCCTTCAAAACAGATAAGACGAAATGTTCCATCTATTCTTGCAACTGTTGGTCTTGCCAGCAAATACAAGAACAGAGTGGATCAGCTTTCCGGTGGAGAACAGCAAAGAGTTGCTCTTGCCAGAGCACTTGTTAATAAGCCTACTATTCTTCTTGCAGATGAGCCAACAGGAAATCTTGATCCTAACAATTCCCGGGAAATCATGAAGCTCATGGAGCAGATTAATGCAAATGGCACGACAGTACTGGTTGTAACTCACAACAGAGAAATTGTTAATGCCATGAAGAAAAGAGTCATCACGATGAAGAAGGGCGTTGTCGTTGACGACGAAGAAGAGGGCATATACATAGATGAGGATTAATTCATTTTTTTATACGGTTGGACAGGGCTTTAAAAACCTTTTCAGAAATAAATGGTATACACTTGCATCAATTGCTACTATAAGCGCGTGTCTTTTTCTGTTTGGACTTTTCTTCTCGATTATTTTGAATTTCCAGAGTATAGTTCAGACGGCTGAGGAAGGTGTTTCTGTAACTGTATTCTTCAACGAAGGAACTACAGAAGATCAGATGCTATCGCTTCAAAGCGATCTTGAGCAGAGAACAGAGGTCAGCAAGGTCGATTATATATCTGCAGATGCAGCATGGGATGATTTTAAAGAAGATTATCTTGGAGAATATGCTGATGGTTTTACAGAAAACCCACTTGCAGATTCGGCAAACCTGCAGATTTATTTAAGCGATGTATCGCTTCAGCCTGCTCTTGTAACCTATCTTGAATCAATAGATATCGTTAGAACGGTAAACCGCTCTGAAGTTACCGCTACAACACTTAGTGGAGTAAATAAGCTTATTGCATATGTTTCTGTAGCAATTATTGCGATACTGCTATGTGTATCAGTTTTCCTAATCAGTAATACTGTTACGATTGGTATTTCAGTTAGAACTGCTGAGATTACTATTATGAAATATATTGGAGCGACTGACTTTTTTGTCAGAGCACCATTTGTTATCGAAGGAATACTTATTGGAATGATTGGATCTGTAATTCCAATTGGAGCTGTATATCTTCTTTATACTAAATTTATAGGCTTTTTTGGAGACAGATTCTCAATGCTGACTTCTCTTGTGAATTTCCTGCCGGTAGGAACTGTATTTGCAGATCTTGCGCCAATTATGCTACTTCTTGGAATTGGAATTGGCTTTATCGGAAGTTCATTTACTGTAAGAAGACATTTACATGTATAAGGACTGACTATTGATATATTACAAGAAGATTATTTCGAGACTTACTGCAATTGCAATAGCTTTGTGCATACCTGTGTTTTGCTTCTGCAATGCTTCTCTTTATACTGAAACAGTTACAGAAGAGAGCATTAAAGAAAAAGAAGACCAGATTTCTTCTGCTAAAGAAGAGCGCGAGGCAATGCAAAACAGCGTCACAGAGCTAAAGAAATTAAAGGAAAACCTTCAGGCATCCAAAGATGATTTGGATGCCTATGTTTCGCAGCTTGATGCTTCTTTAACTGGAATCCAAAGTAAGATTGATTCTTTGGAAAAAGATATTGAGGACAAAGAACAGGAAATCGAGAATACCGAGGCTGAACTTGAAGAGGCTCAGCAAAAGCAGCAGGATCAGTATGATGCAATGAAGGACAGAATAAAGTTTATCTATGAAAAGGGTGACACACTCTTTTTGGATATATTATTTGATTCAGGATCATTTGCTGATATGCTTAATAAAACTGCCTATGTTGAAGCAATTTCGGCATATGACAGAAATAAGCTCGATGAATATACACGGACTGCAAAGTATGTAGCACTTACCAAAGAAGCACTAGAGGAAGAAAAGACTACTCTTGATGAAGCCAAGAAGACTGTTGACGCTGAAGAGGCGAATATGCAGGAGCTTATCAATGATAAGTCCGTTGAAATTTCAGGCCTTTCTTCTGATATAGCTACCCAGCAGTCGGCAATTGATGATTATGAAGCTAGTATTTCAGAGCAGAACGATACTATTGCAGCTCTTGAAAAGGCTGTAAAGGAAGATCGTGCAAAGCTTACTGAGCAGCAAAAGGCAAGGCAGTATGACGGCGGAATGTTTACATGGCCGTGTCCTTCCTATACAAGGGTTTCGGATGATTATGGAATGAGGATGCATCCAACACTTCATGTTGAGAAATTCCATAATGGAATTGATCTGGCAGCTCCGGCAGGCTCGTCTATTCTTGCAGCATATGATGGAACAGTTGTTGCAGCTTCATATAGCAGTTCAATGGGAAATTATGTAATGATAGATCATGGCGGCTCATTGTATACGTTGTACATGCATGCTTCTGCGTTATATGTATCAGAAGGACAGGATGTCACTAAGGGGCAGACGATTGCGGCAGTTGGATCGACAGGACGTTCAACAGGAAATCATCTGCATTTTGGAGTCAGACTAAATGGAGAATATGTCAGCCCCTGGAACTATTTAAGTAATTAAGCTGCACTTAGTTTATTGAAACAATTTATAGGAAGCGTTTTTGGCAGAAAGGACTTGAAGCCTTTTATGTTTGAATTTTGGAAAAAAGATAACGAATTACAGCAAGAAGATATCCCCCAAAAGGACAGTGAAATCAAAGAAGATAATGATATCAAAGAAGATAACGAAGATATTGAAATTAAAACGCCTTCTTTAGAATCTAAGACTGATAAGAAAAAGCAAAAGAATCCCCATCCATACGGACTTGGATTTATTACTGGAGTCCTTTGCACTGTACTAATTTTTTCAGTCGTATTTGTTGCCACCAATTCCAGTCTAATTTTAAATGGTGTATCGATTTTTTCTACGGATTCGTTACTTAATTCCCAGACGGTGAATAAGCTTAATTTGATTGAATCAGTTATTGATCAGTATTATTACAAGGCAGATATTGACAGCAGTAACGAGAGAGAAGGACTGTATAAGGGACTTATCGAATCACTTGATGACAAATTTTCTTTTTACTATACAGCAGATGAGATGAAGAGCGAGACGAACGATTCGGAGGGAGTTTACTATGGAATCGGTGCTTCTATAAGTGTTGATGAAGATACAACGCTTCCTTCCATCGCCAGCATAACAGAGGATTCCCCTGCTGAAAGCGTTGGACTGCAGGTTGGAGATATTATTACTGCTGTTGACGGAGAGACAACTAAGGGAATGTCAACTACAGATCTTGTTTCGAAGGTTAAGGGCGAAGAGGGAACGAGCGTACATCTCTCAATAAAAAGAGAGGGTGAAGACGCTACGCTTGAATTTGATATAACAAGAGCGAAGTTTGATAGCGTTACAGTTTCTCATCAGATGCTCAAAGATAAGGTTGGATATATTCAGATTAACTCTTTTGATGGAGTAACCTATGACCAGTTCAAGGAAGCATATGACGATTTGAATTCGCAGGAAATGAAGGCACTTATACTTGATCTTAGGGGAAATCTTGGCGGAAATGTTACAACAGTGTGCGATATTGCAAGAGAAATTCTTCCGGCAGGTGATATTTTCTACGAGGTAGACAGAGACGGCAATAAGACAGAGTACACTTGTGATGGCGCAAATGAGATTCAGATTCCTCTTGCAGTTGTTGTTAATAAATATTCCGCAAGCGCATCTGAGATTCTTACCGGAGCAATAAAAGATTATGGAATCGGAATAGTTGTTGGAACGACTACTTATGGAAAAGGAGTAGTGCAGCGGACATTTCCGTTTACAGATGGAAGTGCTGTACATATTACGATAGCTAATTATTTCACTCCATCAGGAAATGATATTAATGGCGTTGGAATTACCCCTGACATAGAGGCGGAGCTTGATAGCGAGAAGTACCTTGCTGACGGAACTGATACGCAGCTTGAAAAGGCTTTTGAAGCCTTAAAAGAGCAAATGGAATAGGGATAAAAGATATAAAGGCATTTTAAGTAAACCAAATTTCAAATAAAAGTATTTACAAACTTAATCAGATAGTATAAGATAGGGAAGCTTCGACTTGAAGCTTCTCTTTTTTTGCCCACCTTTCCGATGGATGAAGATACCCATGAGTAAAGTGTGTAATAATTTGACAATTATTCCACTAAGCAGGTTTGTATTGACGCGCATAGAAGTAGCACGTGTGGAATGGAGATGAAATATGAAGATTAATTGCTGTGCCTTCTCACAGAAGGGCACATATTCAAAAGAAAAAAATCAGGACGCTCTTACAATAAAGACTGCATTGTTTGAGCAGGAAAAGATAGTATTTGCAGTTGTTTGTGATGGAGTGGGAGGCCTTTCAAAAGGCGAGATTGCAAGCAGAATGTTTATAAGGGGAATGGAAAGCTGGTTCTACGAGGAGCTGTCTGACCTTCTTGAAGAAACTAAGACAAGTTTGGATAAGGAGCCTATTAGAAATTCCACGAGTAAAGTGCGGATGCAAAGCAGCTATGAGAAAAGAGTCATGGAACTGGTTGAAAAAAGATGGACGGAGCTGTTTGCAAGGCTTCATCTTGAAATAACAGGATATGGAAGACTTTATGGAATAAAGCTTGGCACGACAGCGGTATGTCTTTTTACTATAGGGAAAAGAGCTCTTGTTATGCATGTTGGCGATTCAAGATGCTATAAGTATGATGCTGGGCGAATTACCAAAATGACAAGGGATCATTCATTTGCAGAAGAGTACGTAAAGAGATATGGAAGAAAGTATTCCGCGGGAGATATTTCTTTTGATAAAAAGAGATACGAAGGGGCGCTTACTCAGTGCATCGGTGCATCAGGCGAAATTGCTCCTGAAGTAATTAGAGATACCTTTTCCAAAAACTGTGTATATCTTTTGTGTACAGATGGCTTTTGGAAGAAAAATCCAAGTGGTGAATTAGAAAAAATGATGAGAAAGACAAAAGGCGTGTATAAGAGCCTTGGCGCTCCTAGCGAGAGGAAGATTGAAAGAGCGCTTTCATCTCAAGTAGGAGAACTTCGAGGGAAAAAGGAGCGCGATGATATATCGGCAGTACTTGCAGCATATTACTTATGATTACGTGAAATGAAGAGAAAATGTTATTTGAGCACACAGGAAATTTTTAAAAATAACCAGAAAAAAGAATTTGTAAAGGCATCTGTTAATAGACTTATCGATGGGAAATACTCTGTTAAGAAAAAGATTGGAAGCGGCGGCATGAGCAGTGTTTATTTAGCCGAAAACAAAGCTGCCAAGGGCAGATGGGCAATAAAGGTGATAGAGAAGGTTTCGAAGAGAAACTCAAAAGATGGAGGCTGTATTCGGGAGCAAATTATCAGGCAAAGCCTCATTGCTGAGAGGGATATTCTAAAGAGGCTTTCGCACCCCCATTTACTAGGGATTAGAGACGTTGTAGAGAGCGAAGATAAGATTTTTCTTGTGATGGAATATGTAGAGGGAAGGACGCTTGAAGAAATAATTCAAAAGGATGACTATTATGAGAGCGACGCCTTAAAGTGGATACTTCAGCTTTGCGACGTTCTTGGATACCTGCATTCGAGAAAAACGGCGGTGATTTATCAGGATTTAAAGCCAAAGAATATTATGATTTCAAATGAGGGTGATGTGAAGCTGATTGATTTTGGAACAGCAGTTGAAATTAAGAATAATGGTGAAGACTTCTTAAGGCTTGGAACGAAGGGATTTTGCGCTCCGGAACAGCAGCGAAATGGACAAATAACAAACAGAACTGATATTTACGCACTTGGAATGACTTTGTTATATCTTTTTACCAGAAGAAATCCATCGGCGCCAGGGTTTAATAAAAATGAAACTCTAAATGAAATAAATAGTTATAGAGACAGAAAAATTAAGATGATAATTAGAAGGTGCATATCTGATGAGCCAGAGGAAAGGTTTAGAAGCGCGAGTGAGCTGTATTATCAAATGCAAAAGGCTGAGGGAATACGCGAATGCTTTAGGAAAAATGTATTTGGAGGGATTTTCTACATAAGAAGGCTTGAGAGGAAAATGAGACTTACCGGAACCTTTGGGGAGGATGTTTTTAGCGGAATTCGAAGCTTTGATGATTATAGGGAAATCGATATTGATACATCGACGAGCGGAAATACACTGATAGACCTTACACAGGGAAGCTGCAGATATGTAAATGAATCAAAACTTATTATAAAAAAGGATATAGTAATCTGCGAATAATTAAATAAAGAAAACTTACAAAATAATCAGAACAAACATTCGACTTTTTGATTGCAACATGATATACTGCTGAATAGACTTTGTAGATAGAATATCGATTTACCGATAAGAAAGGAATGATTATGGATCATTTTAAACTGGTAGCACCATATCAGCCTACAGGTGATCAGCCGCAGGCAATCAAAGAGCTGAATGAAGGCTTTCTAAAGGGTAATCAGTTTGAAACTCTTCTTGGGGTAACAGGCTCCGGCAAGACTTTCACTATGGCGAATGTTATTCAGGCACTTAATAAGCCCACTTTAATCATTTCCCATAATAAGACGCTTGCAGGACAGCTTTATGGGGAGATGAAGGAGTTTTTTCCGGAGAATGCCGTTGAATATTTTGTATCTTATTATGATTACTATCAGCCCGAAGCATACGTTCCTTCGTCGGATACATATATAGCTAAGGATTCTGCGATAAATGATGAAATTGATAAGTTAAGACTCTCTGCTACTGCTTCTCTTTCTGAGAGAAAGGATGTAATAGTTGTAGCGAGTGTTTCATGTATATATGGCCTTGGAAGCCCAGAAGAATTTAAGGGAATGTCAGTTTCCTTAAGACCCGGGATGACTATTGACAGAGATGAAGTGATAAAGGCTCTTATTGATATTCAGTACACGAGAAATGATGTTGAGCTAAACAGGTGTAATTTTAGAGTACATGGAGATGTTCTTGAAGTCTTTCCTGCGCAGGGGAGCGATTTTATTACTCGAATTGAATTCTTTGGAGATGAAATAGACAGGATATCAGAGGTTGATAATTTAACCGGCAAGGTTCATGCAGAGCTTGGTCACATCATGATTTTTCCTGCATCTCATTATGTAGTATCAAAGGATAAGATTCAGGCTGCCTGCGATAATATTGAAAAAGAGCTTGATGCACAGGTTAAGTATTTTAAGGAAGAGGATAAGTTAATTGAGGCGCAGCGAATTGCAGAGAGAACTAATTTTGATGTTGAGATGATGCGCGAAACTGGCTTTTGCTCCGGAATAGAGAACTATTCAAGACAGCTTAACTTTATGAAGCCCGGAGAACCTCCGCTTACGCTTTTAGACTTCTTTCCAAAGGATTTTCTTATTATTGTGGATGAATCACATATGTCTATTCCTCAGATAGGCGCAATGTATCATGGAGATCGTTCCAGAAAGGAAACACTCGTTGATTTTGGATTCAGACTTCCAAGTGCTCTTGATAACAGACCGCTTAATTTTGAGGAATTCGAGACACATATAGATCAGATGTTATTTTGCTCAGCGACTCCTGGTAAGTATGAAGAAGAGCATGAGCTCCTTCGAACAGAACAGGTAATAAGACCTACAGGACTTCTTGACCCGGAAATATCTGTAAGACCTATCGAGGGGCAGATTGATGATCTTCTTTCAGAAATAAAGAAAGAGACCGGAAAAAAGAATAAGGTTCTTGTTACCACGCTTACCAAGCGTATGGCAGAGGACCTCACGGAATATCTTGCAGAGGCAGGAGTTAGAGTAAAGTATCTTCATTCTGATATAGATACGCTTGAAAGAGCTGAAATTATTCGCGATATGAGACTTGATGTTTTTGATGTTCTTGTTGGAATCAACCTTTTAAGAGAGGGACTTGATATTCCTGAAATAGCGCTGGTTGCCATATTAGATGCGGACAAGGAAGGCTTTTTAAGATCTGAGACTTCGCTTATTCAGACGATAGGAAGAGCTGCCAGAAATTCGGAAGGCCATGTAATCATGTATGCCGATAATATGACTGATTCTATGAAGAAATCCATAGAGGAAACGAAGAGAAGACGTCTTATTCAGCAGAAATACAACGATGAACATGGTATTACTCCGCAGACGATCAAGAAGGCAGTCAGGGATCTTATCAGCATTACGAAAGAAGTAACGAGGCAGCAGGTTCAGTTTGATAAGGATCCTGAATCAATGAATACGAAGGAGCTTGAAAAGCTTATCGGAGAAGTTCAAAAGAGAATGAAGCGGGCAGCTGCAGAGCTTGATTTTGAGGCAGCTGCAGAGCTTAGAGATCAGATGGTAGAACTCAAAAATCAATTGAGGGAATGCGAAAATGGAAAATAATAAAAAAGACAATGAGCATATGACAAAGCAAAATACATCTAAGAGGAAGCCACTTCCTGTAGATATTCATGATTACATAAGAGTAAGGGGCGCGAATGAGCATAATCTAAAGCACGTTGATGTAAATATTCCACGAGAAAGTCTTACGGTTTTTACAGGACTTTCGGGCTCCGGAAAATCCTCACTTGCATTTGATACAATTTTTGCAGAAGGTCAAAGACGCTATATGCAGTCGCTTTCATCATATGCCAGAATGTTTCTGGGGCAGATGGAGAAGCCTGATGTAGAGAAGATTGAGGGTTTATCACCTACTATATCGATAGACCAGAAATCAACGAACAGGAATCCTCGTTCAACCGTTGGAACTGTTACTGAGATTTACGATTATTTTAGACTTCTATATGCCAGAATAGGAATACCGCATTGCCCGGTTTGCGGACGAGAAATCAGAAAGCAGACTGTCGATGAAATGGCAGATCAAATACTCACTCTTCCTGTAGGAACAAAGATACAGCTTCTTTCTCCAGTAGTACGAGGCAAGAAGGGAGAGCATGCAAAGGTTCTTGACAGAGCAAAGCGTGGTGGATATGTCAGAGTAAGAATTGATGGAAGCGCATACGAACTTTCTGAAGAAATCAGTCTCGATAAGAATATAAAGCATAGCATAGACATTATTATCGATAGACTTGTAATAAAAGAGGATGCTGACAGCATAAGGGGAAGACTTACTGATTCTATTGAAAATGCACTTGGTATGTCTGACGGCTTATTGACGGTTGATGTTATTGGAGGAGATGAGCTTACTTTTTCACAGAGCTTTGCCTGCCCGGACTGTGGGATAAGCATACCTGAAGTTGAGCCAAGAAGCTTTTCGTTTAATAATCCGTATGGTGCCTGCCCAGAGTGCTCAGGCCTTGGATATAAAATGGAATTTGATCCGGATCTAATGATTCCAGATAAGAGACTTTCTATTAATGACGGGGCCATACAGGCTATGGGATGGCAGTCAAGTAGTAAGCCTGGAAGCTTTACCAATGCAATATTGCAGGCTCTTGCAAAGAATTACAAATTCAGTCTGGATACACCTTTTGCAAAGCTTCCTGCCAAAATTCAGGATATGATCATAAACGGATTCGATAAGACTGTAACAGTTCATTATAAGGGACAGCGCGGAGAAGGCGATTATCCTATATTGTTTGAAGGACTCGTTCAGAATGAAGAGAGACGTTATCGTGAGACTGGTTCTGAAACAATGAAACAGGAATACGAAGAGTTTATGAGAATAACCCCATGTAAGGTGTGCGGCGGACAGAGACTTCGTAAGGAATTTCTTGCTGTGACTATAAACGATAAGAATATTTATGAAGTGACATCTATGTCAGTTAAGAACCTTTACGCCTATATTCAAAACCTGAATCTTTCAAAACAGCAGGAGCTTATAGGCAAGGAGATTCTTAAGGAAATTAGAAAGAGAGTTGGATTCCTTGTTGACGTAGGACTTGATTATCTGTCTCTTTCAAGGGCAACAGGAACCTTATCCGGAGGCGAGGCTCAGAGAATAAGGCTTGCAACTCAGATTGGATCGGGACTTTGCGGAGTGTGCTATATTCTTGATGAGCCAAGCATAGGTCTTCATCAAAGAGATAATGATAAGCTTCTTAATACACTTAAGAATCTTAGAGATCTTGGTAATACTCTTATAGTTGTTGAGCATGATGAAGATACTATGAGAGAAGCAGATTATATCGTTGATGTCGGACCTGGAGCAGGTTCTAGAGGCGGAGAGATTATTGCTGCTGGAACTGCCGAAGACATTATGAATAATCCTGATTCCATTACAGGCCAGTATCTTAGCGGTAAGATGTCTATACCTGTTCCGGCAAAGAGAAGGAAGCCTACAGGCTGGATTAAAGTAAAGGGAGCTGCAGAAAATAACCTTAAAAACATTGATGTAAAATTCCCGCTTGGTATTCTTACTGTCGTAACTGGTGTTTCGGGTTCAGGTAAGAGTTCACTAGTTAATGAAATATTATATAAGCATCTTGCAAGAGATTTGAACAGGGCAAGATGTATTCCCGGAAAGCATACGGGAATCGATGGAATCGAAAAGCTTGACAAGGTTATTGATATTGATCAGTCGCCTATTGGAAGAACTCCAAGGTCTAATCCTGCAACATATACCGGCGTGTTTGATATGATAAGGGACCTTTTTGCAGGAACGCCGGATGCCAAGGCAAGGGGATACAGTAAGGGAAGATTTAGCTTTAATGTCAAAGGCGGAAGATGCGAAGCCTGTGGCGGAGATGGAATAGTCAAGATTGAAATGCATTTCCTTCCGGATGTATATGTACCATGCGAAGTATGTGAAGGAAAGAGATATAATAGAGAAACTCTTGAAGTTAGATATAAGGGTAAGAATATTTATGACGTTCTTGATATGACTGTTGAAGAAGCACTTACTTTCTTTGAGAATGTTCCTACGATACGCCGCAAGATCCAAACACTTTTCGATGTAGGACTTGGCTATGTTAAGCTCGGGCAGCCTTCTACAGAGCTTTCAGGAGGCGAGGCTCAGAGAATAAAGCTTGCAACAGAGCTTAGTAAATATAGTACCGGAAAGACAATATACATTCTGGATGAACCTACAACCGGACTTCATTTTGATGATGTTAAAAAGCTTGTTGAAATAATGCACACACTTGTTGATAACGGTAATACTGTAATAGTCATAGAACATAATCTTGATGTAATAAAAACGGCGGATTACATAATTGATATGGGACCTGAAGGTGGCGACGGCGGCGGAACTGTTGTTGCGCAGGGAACACCTGAAAAGATCACGCAGTGTAAGGAATCTTATACCGGAATTTATATTAAGAGAATGCTAGATAAACAAAAAGCCATCAAATAAGTAAAATAGTAAATTTTATTTATTATGTAAATCTTTTTTAAAAAATTCATAAAAGGGTTAATTTTATAATCAGGACTGCCGATATATGATTTGAGAATAATAGTTTTTTATGGTTCCCCGACTGTAGAGAGCTGACTCTGACAATTTGACGACTATGGAAGAAAATGGCGGAAGGATCCGTGTTTACATGGATTCTCCGTCATTTTCTATAGTGAAATAGTTGGCGCGTGGAGATATAGACTATTATGAATTTTTTCTTAAGGTATTTAAAAAATGCCCCTGTTAGTTTATAATGGCTTTGAATTATGTAATTAAAAAGTATAATTTCGCTTAATGCGTTTTTTTATTTGTGCCATTGAAAGGGGAACCGGATTATTATGCAGTACACAGATATAGGAATTGATTTAGGAACAGCCAGTATCCTGGTTTATCTTAGAGGAAAAGGTGTAGTACTTAAGGAGTCTTCAGTAGTTGCATATAACAGAGATACTGAAGAAATAACTGCTTTTGGTGAGGATGCAAGACTGATGCTTGGTCGTACACCCGGAAACATTGTCGCAGTAAGACCGCTTCGTCAGGGAGTTATCTCAGATTACAAGGTAACTGAGCAAATGATGAAGCATTTCATAGATAAGGCTATCGGACACAGATTCTTTAGAATGAAGCCGCTTGTAGCAGTATGCGTACCAAGTGAGGTTACAGAGGTTGAGAAGAAGGCTGTTGAAGATGCAACCAGAATGGCCGGAGCAAGAGATGTAAAGATTATTGAAGAGCCTATTGCCGCAGCTATTGGAGCTGGAATCGATATAATGCAGCCTTGTGGAAACATGATAGTTGATATAGGTGGTGGTACTTCTGATATTGCTGTCATTTCTCTTGGAGGAACAGTTGTCAGCGCATCTGTAAAGGTTGCAGGCGATGACTTTGACGAAGCAATCGTTAGATATATGAGAAAGAAGCACAACCTCCTTATTGGTGAGAGAACCGCTGAGGATGTTAAGATAAAGATTGGATCAGCTTATCCACGTGCAGAAGCTGATTATATGGATGTCAGAGGAAGGAACCTTGTAACAGGTCTTCCAAAGACAGTAAAGGTTTCCTCTGAAGAGACTGAAGAAGCTCTAAGAGACCCTACAGCACAGATTATTGAAGCTATACACAGCGTTCTCGAGAAGACTCCTCCGGAACTTTCTGCTGATATTGCAGATAGAGGAATAGTACTTACCGGAGGCGGAAGCCTTCTTAGAGGACTTGAAGATCTTATTTGTGCAAAGACAGGAATCAATACAGTCACGGCAGAGGATCCAATGACAGCAGTTGCTATTGGAACTGGAAAGTGGCTTGAGTTTCTTGGCGGAAGCAGAGAAGAGTAAGTAAATATATATTCTGACTATTATCTTTATCTCTTTTTTAGAGAATAAGTAAATTCGGAGGGCCGATACTATGGTAAAGGGATTATATACCGCTTATACGGGAATGATAAATGAACAGCATAGAATGGACACCCTTACGAATAATCTGGCAAATGCAGATACGACTGGATATAAGAAGGAAG
Organism: uncultured Butyrivibrio sp.; assembly: GCA_964549585.1. Lineage (GTDB taxonomy): Bacteria > Bacillota > Clostridia > Lachnospirales > Lachnospiraceae > Butyrivibrio. The sequence goes on from CAZJWA010000003.1 coordinate 57,625, forward strand.
GAACTACCAATCAGGCATTTAGTGATGTTCTTGGAATTAAGATAAAGGATCTTTCTGAAGGCTATGGTACTGCAAAGACACTTGGAACTATGAATATGGGTGTTAAGATTGGTGAGAATTATACGGATTGGTCTGACGGACCGATGAAGAGTACCGGAAATACATATGACCTTGCGCTTAGTGGAAATGGCTTTTTTGCAATTGATTATACTAATAAGGCAGTAAATGTTCAGAGAGATACTGCTGATACGCAGACGGTCATGTATACCAGAGATGGAAATTTTACTGTTGATGTAAACGGAAATCTTGTAACATCTGATGGGGATTATGTTCTTGACACAGATGGCAATCATATAACGCTTGACCCTAATAAGACTTCTCAGATTAATACAAGCGGACAGATAATGCAGGATGGAAATGTTGTAGCAACAATTCAGGTTACTGATTTTGAAGATTATAACTATCTTTCAAGATATGGTGAGAATTTATTTGAAGCTGTAGATGGAGCAACTACTACTGATAGTACCGCTACAGTAAATGCAGGTTTTCTTGAGCAATCAAATGTTTCTACTATTGATGAAATGGTTAATATGATTGAAGTACAAAGGCATTATGAAACAAATCAGAAGATGATTCAGACAGAGGATGATACTCTTAGTACAGCAGTTTCACTTGGAAGGCTGTAATTGAAGTTTTCAGATAGCTATTGTATAAAGATTGTTTAGCACTTTGAAGTATAGGAGGAAGCTTATGCTTAGAAGTTTATGGTCAGCAGCAACCGGAATGAATGCTCAACAGACTAATGTTGATACAATTTCAAATAACCTTGCAAATGTTAACTCAACCGGATATAAGGCACAGGGAGCACAGTTTAAGTCCCTTCTGTATCAAACAATGCAGACGACAACTACAACGGCAAACGGTGACCCTAAACCAATTTCTTCACAAATTGGACTTGGTGTTCGTACTGCTTCGATAAATCAGTATTTTTCACAGGGAAGTTTACTTGATAATCAGAGTTCGACAGCCTTTGCGATAAGCGGAGATGGATTCTTTGCTTATAATGATGCCAATGGGAATCCTCTTTATACGAGAAATGGTGATTTTACCTGGGCGCTTGGTAATACAGCAGGTTCACAGCTTGTTCTTACAACCTCAGATGGCAATCCGGTTCTTAATACAAACGGAGCCGAGATAAGGCTTAATGGAACATATGTTGCAAGTAAGCTTGAAGTTGGCGAGGATGGTACAATTTATTATCCAGATAATAGTGGCAACCTAAAAGAAGTAGGACAAAAGATTGGACTTTATCAGTTTAGTAATACAAACGGACTTGAAAGAGTAGGAAGTACCAGCTATAGAGCTACTACTGCAAGTGGAGCTGCTCTTAATGAGAGTACAAATAATGCTCTTTCAAAGAGCACGATAAGACAGGGATATCTTGAGGGCTCAAATGTTAATGTCGCAACAGAGATGGTAAATCTAATTGTTGCACAGCGTGCATATGAGATGAACTCGACTGCAATAACAACCTCTGATGAAATGATGCAGACAGCAAATAATCTTAAGCGTTAAGCTTATAAATGATTAAAGATTGTCGCTACTAATGTGCTTCACCTTGAAATGAGGAACAATATGGCTTTTGATGTATCAGGACTTAATTCAACTGCATATACGGATTACATGTCTTCTGAGCTATCTAATGCATCAACGAATTCAGTCAAGAAAACTCTTGAAAATACAGATGAGGATTCTACTGATGAAGAGCTTATGTCTGCTTGTAAGGAATTTGAATCCTATTTTCTTGAGCAGGTTTTTAAAGAGATGGAAAAGTCTGTTGATGCTCTAAAAAGCGATGATGAGAAAAGCGGGAGCATGGGTGAGAATAATTCACTTGTTAGCTATTTTAAAGACAAAGCAATTTCTGATATTGCTTCGACATCTACTGAAACACAAGGAACTGGACTTGCTCAGATGCTATATGAGAATATGAAAAGGAATTATAATCTTTAAACTTTACTGATGAATTTATATGTTGTGGCCGGAGGGTACAGCCTCCGGTCATTTTTTGGAGTGTTAATGAAACAGATAAGAGGTTACGTAGACCATTTTATTTATAGAAATGAAGAAAACGGTTATACAGTACTTACGCTTGTGGATGAGGGTGAAGAATTCACCTGCATCGGCTTTCTAAAGGACGTAGACGAAGGATGCTCACTTGAAGCAGAGGGCGATATTGTTGTCCATTATTCCTATGGCGAACAGCTCAAAATTAAAAAATACAGAATAATCGAGCCTGAAGATGAGATGGCAATGGAGAGATATCTTGGCTCTGGAGCAATTAAAGGTGTAGGAGAAGCCTTAGCTGCAAGAATAATCAAAAAGTTTAAGGATGATACATTTAGGGTAATAGAAGAGGATCCGGAGCGTTTATCTGAAATAAAGGGAATAAGTGAGAGGAAAGCCCTTGATATTGCAAGTCAGATGGTTGATAAGAAAGAGCTTAGAGATGCAATGATCTTTTTGCAGAAATATGGTATTTCTAATGCAATGTCGGTTACGATATACGAGAAATATGGGACTGAGGTCTATAAGATTTTAAAAGAAAACCCATATAGAATGATTGAAGATATTGGCGGGATCGGCTTTAAAACTGCTGATGAGATTGCAGAAAAGATAGGCTTTAGAACTGATTCTGATTTTAGAATCAAAAGTGGACTCTTATATAGACTTCAGCTTTCAGAGGGAGAGGGTAATAGCTTTCTTCCAAAGGATAAGCTTATCACTGATACAGCAAATCTTCTGGGCGTTGATCACGAAATGGTCACGGTGCAGTGCGATAATCTTGTTGTTGAAGGAAAGCTTGTATGCAAGAATGGCAATGATGTTTACAGTAGTTTCCTTTATTCTGAAGAAAGAGCATGCGCTTCGATGCTATACGAGCTTAATCTTCATGAAACGGATAAAGAGTCAGAAAAAGAGCTGGTAAATTCTCTGTCAGCCCAGTCAGATATTGAACTTGATGAGCTTCAGACAAGGGCGGTTATAGAGAGTATCAGAAATGGAATCGTAATTATTACTGGAGGCCCTGGAACCGGTAAAACAACCACGATTAATACAATTATCAGATATTATGTCAGAAGCGGAATGGATATAATGCTTGCGGCGCCTACAGGTAGAGCAGCAAAACGAATGACCGAAGCAACCGGCTATGAAGCCAGAACAATCCATCGTATGCTTGAAGTAAATGGACAGATGGATGATAGTAGTGGAAGGAGCGCAAAGTTTAACAAGAATAGAGAAAATCCCCTCGAAGCAGATGCGATAATTATTGATGAAATGTCGATGGTTGATATTCATCTTTTCTATGCACTTTTAAAGGCGGTAATTCCAGGAACACATCTTATCCTCGTTGGTGATGCATCACAGCTTCCAAGTGTTGGACCGGGGCAGATACTTAGAGATCTTATTGGCAGTGGCAAATTTTCTACAGTAATACTTCAAAAAATATTCAGACAGGCAGGCGAGAGCGATATCGTAATGAATGCGCATAGAATCAATCGTGGTGAAATGCCTGTACTTGATAATCATAGCAAGGATTTCTTTTTCCTGGAAAGAAATGACACTGGCGTCATATACAAACATATGATACAGCTGATAAGAGATAAGCTGCCAAGGTATGTTGAATCAGGGACAGAAGATATTCAGGTACTTACGCCAATGCGTAAGGGACCGCTTGGAGCTTCGACTCTTAATGAGATTCTTCAGAAGTATTTAAACCCTCCTGATACAAACAAAAAAGAGCATGCTTATGGTGATCATCTTCTTAGGGAAGGTGACAAGGTCATGCAGATAAAGAATAACTATCAGGCCGAATGGGAGGTCGTTGGGAAGTTTAATACAAGAATAGATGAGGGAACTGGCATATTTAATGGAGATATGGGTACTATCCGGGAAATTAATGATACAGCAGCACTTCTTACTGTAGAGTTTGATGAGCACAGACTTATTCACTATCCATATTCGGAGCTTGATGAAATAGAACTTGCTTATGCAATTACGATACATAAGTCGCAGGGAAGCGAGTATCCGGCAGTTGTGATTCCTCTTCTTGGCGGACCCAGAATGCTTCTTAACAGAAACCTTCTTTATACTGCAGTTACCAGAGCAAGAAGCTGTGTAACGATTCTTGGCAGCAAAGATACTATTGAAACAATGGTAAGAAATGAAGAACAGCTTAAGAGGTATACCGGACTTAAAGAAAGGATAAACGAAACATTTGCAATTATGGAAACCGATTAATCTTGCACTTAATGTGATATTTCCTGCAAGATGTCCGATTTGTGACAAAATAGTTACTCCATTTGGAGAAAAAATATGCCCTTCATGCAAAAGCAAAATTGAATATGCATATTCGAAAAGCTATGAAGAAGGACTGTGCATGAAATGTGGCAAGCCGCTTAAAAATACCGCTGCCGAGTACTGCAATGATTGTTTAAATAACGAGCATGTATTTGACAGGGGATTTGCGCTATACAAATACAGAAGCGTTTCAGGCTCGATATACAGATTTAAATATATGAAAAGACCTGAATATGCGAGCTTTTACGCAGATGATATTGTAGATAAAATGGGACCGCTTATAAGAAGCCTTAAGAGCGATGTAATTATTCCTGTTCCAATGCATCCCTTAAAGCAGAATAAAAGAGGCTATAATCAGGCGGCAGTTCTTACAAAAGCGATTGGGCGTCGCATGGATATTCCGGTAAATGAAAGGCTTGTAGAAAGAGTGAAAAATACCGTACCGATGAAGGAACTAGACAGTCACGGACGCCGTAATAATCTCAAAGGGGCTTTCAATATCAAGCGAAATGATGTAAAATTATTAACGATTATAGTGGTGGATGATATCTATACTACAGGTAGCACCGCCGATGCTGTTGCTCTTGAACTCAAACGCGCCGGAGCACGTAAAGTGTATGTTTTATCACTTGCAATCGGTCAAGGCGTGTAACAGACTAAAATTTTACTTTGAAAGGAAAATTATGAGTATAAAAAACTGTTCTAGATGCGGGAAAATGTATAACTATGTAGTTGGACCGAATTTATGTGAGAAATGTAAAAAAGAGCTTGAAGATAAATTTCAGGAAGTAAAGAAATATATTACTGAGAATCCGGGAAGTACTCTTGACCAGATTGCAACTGATAATGAAGTTACAACTGCGCAGATTAAGGAATGGATCAGAGAAGAAAGACTTATTTTCAAGAAGGGATCTCCGGTTCAGCTTGTATGTGAAAAGTGTGGAAAGCCGATTCTTACAGGAAGATATTGCGAAGCATGTAAGAACAGCATGGTAAGCGGGCTAAATAATGCTTTTCAGAGAGAAAAGCCTCAGATTAAGCAACCTATACAGCCTGAAAAGGGCAAGGGCGGAATGAGATTTATGTAACACCAGATTAAGAAAGGAGGCCTTTTATGTTAAATGAAGAGAGAGTTATTCTTATGACAAAGATGGCTTCCTTTGAACAACATGAAGGAAAAAAGGACACGCAGATCAATCAGTATTTTAGAAGTGACTACGTGGGACTTCATGTGCTTCAGTCATTTTTGGCATCAACACTTGTGTTTATTATTATTGTAGCGATTTACGCTATGTGTTATTTCGAAAAGTTTATATCAAATCTATATAGCATTGATATTTTAGCTTTGGGCAAACAGTATCTTATCTATTACATATTGTTTACCGGAGCATATTCTATAGCATCGTATATCATTTATTCCTATAGGTATGCCAAGATGCGTGGGAACATCAGAACATATTTAAATAACCTGAGAAAACTTAGCAGAATGTATGAAGAGGAATAAACGATAATGATTTTTTGGCTTGAACTTAAGCAGGAACTAGTGAATCTATTTAGCAAATATGAGATGATTATTACTCATGTCGGCAAATTTCTGCTGGCTTTTATTTGTTTACTCATGATAAATGGGCAGCTTGGATATATGTCTGCACTTAATAACATATTGATTGTACTTATGGCTGCACTTTTGTGCTCTATTCTTCCGGTCGGATTTACAGTAGTGATGTCTGCTGCTTTTGTAATTGGACATCTGCATGCACTTTCTAATGAATGTATGCTTGTAGGACTTCTGTTATTTCTGATTATGTTTCTTTTGTATTATCACTTTTCGCCAAAGGATACAGTTGCGATAATGCTCCTTCCAATATGCTTTGTGCTTAAAATACCATATGTTGTTCCGATAGCACTTGGACTTTTGGCAGGACCGGCTTCAGTTATTACGATAGTATTTGGACTTCTGACAGCGTATTTTCTGCAGTATATTTCACAGAATGCCCTTACTCTTGGAAGTATGACTGGATCTGATGAGACTGTTTCGAGATACCAGACCATCATTACGAATATTCTTGGCAACGAAACAATGTGGGTAATGGTAGGAGCTTTCTGCATAACGCTTTTAGTAGTTTATTTTATCAGAAGAACATCAATGGATTATTCCTGGCAGATAGCAATTGTTGCAGGGGTTTTGACAAATATGATGTGTCTTCTTATTGGAGATTTGGTTTACAACACAGATAATTCAATTATAGGTGTTATACTTGGTAACGTTTTGGCAGCACTTATTGCAATGGTCATTCAGCTCTTTGCATTTAACCTGAATTACTCAAGGGTTGAGAAGGTTCAGTTTGAGGATGACGAATATTATTATTATGTTAAGGCAGTGCCAAAGAACACTGTAGCTACAAGGGAGAACAAGGTTAAGAAAATAAATCGTTCCCAGGAACAGAAGAGCAAAAGAAATTAGTTGAAATCTTTATATAAAAGTTAGGAAACCTACATGGAGCAGTTAGGGTACTTTTTGGATACAAATCTGACAACCTTTCGTATGCCAAGCCTTAGGGTAACTGATATTGTAGAAATACTTATCATAGCATTTCTTATTTATCATATCCTTGTTTGGGCAAGGAATACGAGAATATGGTCCCTGATGAAGGGCATTGTCATCATAGTGGTATTTGTACTGGCGGCAGCATTATTTAACATGAGCACGATTTTGTGGATAGTAAAGAATGTGTTCAGTATTGCTGTAATAGCTATTGTTGTTGTGCTGCAGCCCGAGCTTCGAAGAGCTCTCGAGCAGCTTGGGAGAAAGAACTTTTTTGCAGCTCTTTTCCCGTTTGATACAAATGGATCACAAGGGCTCTTTTCTGATAATACGATCAATGAAATAGTAAGAGCATGTGTAGAAATGGCAAAGGTAAGAACAGGTGCGCTTATTGTTATCAGGCAGAATAATTCGCTTGCAGAATATGAGCAGACAGGAATAGACGTAGATGCAATAGTAACCAGCCAGCTTCTGATAAATATCTTTGAGCATAATACGCCTCTTCATGATGGGGCAGTTATTATCAGCGGCGACAGAATTACATCGGCTACCTGCTATCTTCCGCTTTCTGATAATATGGAGATTGGCAAAGAGCTTGGCACAAGACACCGCGCGGGCGTTGGAGTTTCGGAAGCAACGGATTCACTTACTGTTATAGTATCTGAGGAAACTGGAAAAATCAGCGTGGCATATGGCGGAAGACTTGAAAGAACACTTGATTCAGAAAGACTTAAGGAGAGACTTAGACAGATACAAAATAAGCCGGAGGATGTTCGCAAGAGAAGAATTGTGAAATCCAAGATAGCTTGGAGAGGGAAGACAAAATGAAGATAAAAGACATTCTTTCCAATCCCGGACTTAAAATCTGTTCGCTTCTGTTTGCAATAATATTATGGTTTCTGATTACAAACATAAATGATCCTGTGGTAACGGTCAGGTTTTATAATGTCCCTGTTACAATTAAGAATGCGGATGTTATTACTGATTCTGGTAATGTATATCAGGTACTGGATAATACAGATAATATCGGAACAGTTACAGTTCTTGCTCCAAGATCCGTAGCGGATTCATTTTCAAAGGACAACATTGTTGCATCGGCTGATGTTGATGAGCTTACAAATGATGAGTCAATGGAAATACATTTTTCAGTAAATAAATACAGTAATGAAGTAGAGAGTATATCGGGCAGCATTAGTACAACAAATTTAAGCATTGAGACTAAGAAGACCAAGACGCTTGCTCTTGGCGCTACAACCTCAGGAACTGTTTCAGATGGATATATTGTTGACAGCGTATCTACAGATCAGAACCTTGTGAGAATTTCAGGACCTGAATCTGTAGTTGATAATATTGCATCTGCATCTGTTGATGTTGATGTGACAGGATTTACATCAGACATCGATACTGATGCTGATATCAAGTTCTACGATGCTGATGGCAACGAGGTTTCAGACTCTCAGATAACAAAGAATATTGATTCTGTCGGAATTAGTGTTACAATACTCCAGACTAAGTATGTAGATTTTATCTACGAAATCTCCGGAACACCTGCAGAAGGATATATGACAACGGGACAGATTGATTCGTCTCCGGAACAGGTTCTGATAGCAGGAAAGAGCAGTACTCTTAGTAGTATCGATTCGCTGGATGTTTCTGACGAAGAGCTGAACGTGAACGGACTAAGTGATAATCTTGATGTGACCGTCGATGTATCTGATGATCTTCCTTCAGGAGTAAAGTTTGGAGATAAGGACTTTAACGGAGTAGTATCAGTTGTTGTTCATATCGAGAAATCCGGAACAGAAACGATAAAGATTCCGCTTGAAGATATTAAGATAACTAATGTGCCGGATGGCTATACTGCTTCTCTGATAAGTTCGTCAGGAGCTACTTCGCTTAGTTCATCAGATACGTGCCAGGTAGTGATTCATGGCCTTGCTGCTGATACGCAGGGTATTGATGCCGGAGATATTTCTGGTGTAATTGATTTAAGCAGTCTGACAGAAGAAGATTTGACTAAGGTAAGCACCGTGATGACAGTCGAGTTTACTCTTCCGGATGGCATAACACAGATAGGAGATACTTCGGTATCGGTAAAACTTGAATCGGCAGCAGATGCATCTACGTCAGCTTCATCTGCATCGAGTCAGGAATAAAAAGAGGTAAGGTGGGAGGACAGTAATGGTCAGCCAAAAAGTAATTATTAAGAATCCGACAGGATTACATTTAAGACCGGCAGGGATTCTTTGTAAAGTGGCCATGCGGTATAAATCGCTGATTACTTTTCAGTTTAAGGATACAACAGCGAATGCAAAAAGCGTTTTAAGTGTTTTGGGAGCATGTGTCAAGTGCGGTGATGAAATCACATTTACATGCAGCGGAGCAGATGAACAGGATGCTCTCGATGCTTTAGTTGGTGAAGTTGAAAGTGGCTTAGGAGAATAAAGACTATTTGGCGGGCGGTGCGATATTCCGCCCGTCTTTTGTGAAGATAATAAGCTGGGAAGGACTAAAAAATGAAAAAAAAGATTATTGTTACAGGATGCAACGGACAGCTTGGCAGAGCGGTAAATGTTAACTTAGGACAAAATAGTGAGTATGAACTTGTTAATACTGATGTGGCAGAGGGTGAAGGCATTACAAGTCTTGACATAACCAATATTGAAGCAGTGGTAGCTTTTGCAAAAGAGATAAAGCCGTATGCAATCATTAACTGCGCAGCCTTTACTGCAGTTGATCAGCAGGAGAAGGATGTAGACTTATCCTACAAAATAAATGCTATTGGAGCAAGAAACCTCGCAATTGCAGCAAATGAAACCGGAGCAAAGCTTGTTCATATTTCAACAGATTATGTTTTCGAAGGAAATGGAACTAAGCCATATATTGAATTTGATCATGTTGGACCTATAAGCATGTATGGAAAGAGTAAGCTTGCAGGAGAGGAATTTGTCAAAGCTTTTTCAAAGCACTATTTTATAATCAGAACGGCATGGCTGTACGGAGATGGAAAGAATTTCGTTAAGACTATGCTAAAATTATCAGAGACTCATGATGAGATAAGCGTTGTTGATGACCAGCTTGGATCACCTACAAGTACGAAAGAGCTTGCAAAGGCTATTTCCTGTCTTCTTCCAACTGATAACTATGGAACATTTCATGGAACCTGCGAGGGCTCATGCAGCTGGGCTGACTTTACTGAGAAAATATTTGAAATTGCCGGTAAGTCAACTAAGGTTAATCATGTATCTTCAGAAGAATATAAGAGAATGAATCCGGCATCAGCTCCTCGCCCGGCATATTCAATTCTTGAAAACTATATGCTGAAGCTGACAACGGACTTTATGTTCGAAGACTGGCAGGATGCTATCGAAGAGTATATGAAGGAATTTGGTTTTGCAAAGTAAGGAGAATTATTTATGTCTTTTTTTACATATTTAATTGGTAATGAGATACTAATTGCACCATTTTTTGCATGGATGATTGCACAGGTTCTAAAGACAATAATCTATGTGCTCGTTAATAAGAGCTTTGATCCTGAGAGGATAGTAGGAGATGGCGGTATGCCAAGCTCACATTCTGCTACAGTAATGGCTCTTGTAACCGCTTCATGCTTAAGCTATGGCGCAGGCAGCTTTCAGTTCGGCGTAAGTGCGATTCTTGCTCTTATAGTTATGCATGATGCGATGGGAGTTAGAAGAGAAACCGGAATTCAGGCTAAGGTAATCAACAATATGATGGATTTTTTTACAGACCTTGGAAAAGAAATGCCGGTCGAGGATAAGCTTAAAGAGTTTGTAGGACATACACCGCTTCAGGTATGCATGGGTGCTATTCTCGGAGTTGTTGTTGGCTTTATTGTTTGCTCTATAATGGGCTGAAAGTAATAATCAGAGGGGAATTTGAATATGCTTTCAGTAATTCTGATTTGGATTTATATTATTGCTACAACCTATTGTCTTGGGTATGCATTTCTTTTATTTCTAAGTAATCTTCCGTGTATGTGCGAGATGAGGCAGGATAAGGCCAAGCCTTATTCTGTAAGGTTTAGGGAAACGTACATAATCTGCGGTATTATTCTTGTGACTGTTTATGCACAGATTTGGAGCCTGTTTGGCAAAGTATCAGTAGCTTCAGTAATAATTTTGACGTTAATTTGCATCGCAGTGATGATTCCACATTATTCCAAGGTAAGAAATGGTATAAAACGCCAGCTTCTTGTAATGAAATCAACCAGGAGTACCTGGATTTATGTACTTCTGTTTCTGTTATTTGCATATGGAACTTCTCATGGCATCAGCCATTACGATACTGGTCTTTATCATGCACAGGCAATCAGATGGATTGAAAACTTTGGCGCAGTAAAAGGACTTGGAAATCTTCACCTAAGGCTTGCCTATAATAGCGCAGCGTTTCCGCTTAGTTCGATTTACAGCTTTTCTTTCATGCCATCTTTCTTAAATTTTTCTTCACGTTCATTTCATACTGTACAAGGTTTTCTTGCGCTGCTTCTTGCATGGCAGTGTGTTGACATCAGAAATTTTTCAAGAAGGAAAAGACCTGTAGTTGGCGATTTCGTAAGACTTTTTGCAATCTATTTTCTTTTTACAATATTTGATGAAATGGTTTCTCCGGCTTCGGATTATTTTGTTCTGACATTGATTTTGTATGTGATTATTCAGTGGCTTGATCTTGACGCGGAGGGAGAGAAACGAATATTCCCATATGCGATGCTTTCTGCTGTAATAGTCTTTGCAGTAACGATAAAGCTTTCTGCAGCACCCTTTGCGCTTTTACTGATTAAGCCGGTATTCATGCTCCTTCAAAAGAGAAAAAAGATTTTGCAGCATGAAAATAATAATGGTACTCAGAAAACTAAGAGCAGCGCAAAGAAAAAAACACAGATAATCAAATTTCCTATTGGACGAATACAAAGTAAAAGCTATAAAAGAGGAATTATCGTTTATATCCTCTGCATATTGACAATAATAGTCCCGTATTTTGCAAGAAATTTCGTGCTTTCAGGATGGCTCATTTATCCATTTACTGGTATAGATATATTTAATGTATCGTGGAAAGTACCAAAAGGCGAAGCAGCACTTGATGCAAAGGAAATTCGTGCATTTGGAAGAGGGCTTACTTCAGCAGATTCATATGATACAGCTTTTAGCACATGGTTTCCAAAATGGATGAGTACTCTTGGAACACTAAATAAATTTGTGCTTCTTGCAGATGTGATTTGCCTTGTGATATTCATAGGGATGCTTATTTATTATCTTAGGTGCATCAGAAATGCAGACAAGAAAATTGGTAAGGTTGTAGCACTTGAGTCAGTTAGAATGGTATCAACAGGAGATTTCTTGTTTATAGAGGGAGTTTCCCTGGTGGCACTGGTTTTCTGGTTTGTTTCTTCTCCGCTTATCAGATATGGAAGCGTCTTTGTATTTCTTCCTTTCGTGCTAATGATGGGAAGACTAATAGTTCTGATATATATTTGGTGCCCCAAAAAGGTTAAGCTTGTAATATACAGAGCAGCCATTGCTATTGGTATTGTATTTCTTTGCTATAAAGCTTTTAGACTAGTTCGGAGCGATGCAGCTACCTTTAATTATGACAACCTGATTATTCAGCAGGACTATGAGAAATTTGAAACAGCATCTTATATCGTGGATGAAAAGACATTCTACTATCCGGTAAATGGAGATAGAACCGGATATGATGCATTCCCCTCAGTTCCTTATAAGAAGAACGATTTTAGGCTTCTAGGAGATGATATAGGAGACGGATTTAAAGCAGTAGAATAGACTTATGGTTGATTTTATTATATATTTATTTATAATCAATTTGGAAACATTATCAAAATACGCATATTTTGTAGACAAACATTAGTAGGTTTTTGAGATTTATAGATAACAGACCTAAATGAATAATTAAGGAGGCCAAAATGGCAAAAACAGCCCTTATTACCGGAATCACAGGACAGGACGGCTCTTATCTTGCAGAGTTTTTATTAGAGAAAGGCTATGAAGTTCATGGCATAGTTCGTCGTGCTTCTATATCAAATACTGGAAGAATTGATCATCTTCTCGCAAAGAATGCTATTACACTTCATGATGGAGATCTTTCAGATTCATCCTCACTTATTAGAATAATTTCGCTTGTTTCACCGGATGAAATCTATAATCTTGCTGCTCAGTCACATGTTCAGATATCGTTTGATGCTCCTGAGTATTCAGGAGACGTTGATGCTATTGGAGTACTCAGAATTCTCGAAGCAGTTAGAATTCTCAACCTTACAGGTAAGACAAGAGTATATCAGGCTTCAACTTCAGAGCTTTTTGGAAAGGTTGAGGAAATTCCTCAAAAGGAGACTACTCCTTTTCACCCATTTAGCCCATATGCAGTTGCAAAGCAGTATGGCTTCTGGATCATCAAGGAATACAGAGATGCATATAACATGTTTGCTGTTAATGGAATTCTCTTTAATCATGAGTCAGAGCGCCGCGGAGAGAACTTTGTTACAAGAAAGATCACTCTTGCAGTTGGAAGAATAGCTGAGGGACTTCAGGATCATGTTGAGCTTGGAAATCTTGATTCAAAGCGTGACTGGGGATATGCGAAGGATTATGTTGAGTGTATGTGGCTTATCATGCAGCAGGAGAAGCCTGATGATTTCGTAATTGCTACAGGTGTTCAGCACACCGTTCGTGATTTTACTGAGAAGGCTTTTAAGGAAAATGGAATAGATATTGTCTGGAAGGGTAACGGAACAGATGAGAAGGGTTATGACGCAAATACTGGCAAGATGCTTGTATGCGTAAATGCCGCCTGGCTTCGCCCTACAGATGTTGATAATCTTTGGGGAGATCCTACCAAGGCAAGAACAGTACTTGGCTGGAACCCTCAGAGTACTTCATACGAAGAACTTGTTCATATTATGAGTGTTCATGACAGGGAGCTTGCAAGAAAAGAAGCTGCTATGAAAAAAGCCTGAAATTGGCAGAAGATAAAATCAGAGTTTTAAAAAGAATCGGAGATGAGTTTTAAATGATGGAAAAAGATGCAAAGATTTATGTTGCCGGACACCGCGGAATGGTTGGTTCTGCTATAGTAAGAGAGCTTGAGAGACAGGGCTATACTAATATTATTATCCGTACTCACAAGGAGCTTAACCTCTGCAGACAGGTAGATGTAGAAGACTTTTTTGCAAAAGAAAAGCCTGACTACGTATTTGTTGCTGCAGCCAAGGTAGGCGGCATTGTCGCTAACGAAGAGGCTCTTGCAGACTTCATGTACGATAACATGGTTCTTGAAATGAATATTATTCATGCTGCATGGACAAACAATTGTAAGAAGCTTGAGTTTCTTGGCAGCTCATGCATTTACCCAAGAATGGCTCCTCAGCCAATGAAGGAGGACTGCCTTCTTACATCAGAGCTTGAGAAGACAAACGAAGCCTATGCACTTGCAAAGATTTCAGGACTTAAGTATTGTGAATTCCTTAACAGACAGTATGGAACACAGTATATTTCAGTAATGCCTACAAATCTTTATGGACCAAATGATAATTATCACCCAACCCATAGCCATGTTCTTCCTGCACTTATTCGCCGTTTCCATGAAGCTAAGGAAAACAATGTGCCTTGCGTAACATGTTGGGGAGATGGAAGCCCACTTAGAGAGTTCCTTTATGTTGATGATCTTGCTAATCTATGTGTATTTCTAATGAATAACTACGTTGGAAATGAGACAGTTAACGCAGGAACAGGTAAAGAGCTTACGATAAAAGAGCTTTCAGAAACAGTTGCAAAGGTAGTTGGATATAAGGGCGAAATCAAGTGGGATGCTTCAAAGCCAAACGGAACACCAAGAAAGCTTCTTGATGTATCAAAGGCTGAGAAACTTGGCTGGAAGTATAAGACAGAGCTTGAAGAGGGAATAAGACTTACATACGAGGATTTCTTAAGTAACCCGATGAGAGCAGAACGCTGATAAATATATGAATTAATGACAAGCCGGCGATGAGATATCGCCGGCTTTATTTTAATTTCTTACTTTGCGAAAGGCGTGGTATAATAATCCTAATTATGTTCAGTGAATTTAGCCCACAAAGAGACCTTTGAGGCATGAAAGGCAGATATGAAATTACTTAGTGCAATTGTTCCATGCTATAACGAAGAAGAGAATATTGAAGACTTCTATAATGAGCTATTAAAGACAGAAGATTACTTTAAGAAAAATGATGTTGAATTTGAAATTATATATATTGATGACGGCTCAACAGACAAGACAGCAGAGAATGTAAGACTTCTACATGAGAAGGATGAGAGAGTACACCTTGTCAGGTTTTCCAGAAATTTTGGAAAGGAGTCAGGAATATATGCAGGTCTTCAGAAGGCAAAGGGAGATTATGTAGCGATAATGGACTGTGATCTTCAAGATCCACCTTCACTCCTTCCAAAAATGTATGAATGCATAGTCAATGAAGGCTATGATTCTGCTGCTACAAGGCGAGTATCGAGAAAAGGTGAACCACCGATACGTTCATGGTTTGCAAGACTTTTCTACAGGCTCATCAATAAGATGTCCAAGACTGAAATTGTCGATGGTGCGAGAGACTTCCGTCTAATGACGAGGCAGTTCGTTGATTCAATCTTATCTATTGAAGAATATAACAGATTTTCAAAGGGAATATTCAGCTGGGTAGGCTTTAATACCAAGTGGCTTGAATATGAGAATATCGAAAGACAAAAGGGCGAAACCAAATGGTCTTTCTGGAAACTCTTTTTGTATGCAATAGATGGAATAATTGCCTTTTCAACGGCGCCGCTTGCCTTTGCATCACTTATGGGAGTGTTGTTCTGTATCCTTGCTTTTGTACTCATTATTGTAACTATTATTCGTAAGGCTGCTTTTGGAGATCCCACAAGCGGATGGCCGTCTCTGGTATGCATTATTGCACTTGTAAGCGGAGTTCAGCTCTTTTGCCTTGGAATAGTAGGACAGTACCTTTCGAAGACGTATCTTGAAGTCAAGAAGCGTCCAATATACATAACAAAGGAAGAATTCTGATGTCTGACCACGAAACACTAGTTAGTATCATAGTCCCAATATATAACGGCGCAGGATTCATCAGGCAGACCGTGCAAATGGTTTGCGCTCAGATATATAAGAACTGGGAGCTGATAATAGTAGATGATGCATCGACTGATGAGACGAGGCGCATTGTAAAGGATATTATTACTTCTAAAGATGAGAATTCCGATAAGATTCATCTGGTAGTAAAGAATCGAAATGGCGGAGCTGCTAAGGCAAGAAATACAGGAATACAGGTAGCTAGAGGAAGATATGTTGCTTTTCTTGATGCTGATGATATTTGGCTTCCCGAGAAGCTTTCTGATGAGCTAAAATTTATGAATGAAAAGAAGGCGGCATTTGCCTTTACTTCATATGAATTTGGTGATGAAAATGCAAAGCCGACAGGAAGAATCGTTCATGCTCCAAAGATTCTTGATTTTAAGCATGCATTATCACGAACAGTAATCTTTACTTCTACTGTTATGTTTGATACAAATCTGATTTCAAAAGACAGGATCATGATGCCTGAAATTGAAAGTGAAGATACAGCTACATGGTGGAAGATATTAAAGAGCGGAGTAAATGCCTACGGTCTTGATAAAGTTTTAACGGTATACAGAAGACCATCCTGCTCTTTGTCATCAAATAAATTTGTTGCGATAAAGCGAATATGGAAGCTATATATGAATGTGGCAGGGATAACTCCTGTTTATGCATTTTTTTGTCTGATTGGCTGGGCATTTAGAGCAACTCTTCGGAGAATTTAAGCATGAAAAAGACTGAGGATCTGAAACGAATAGTAATAATTATACTGGCATCTCTTGAGGTTGCATTTGAAACCGCGATTTATGCCGTTTACTGGTTTAGCGAGTATTACCCAATACTTTCGCAGCCAAGAATAAGTGCCGATGGCTATGCCCTTGGAAACGGATTAAAGCTTTATTTTAGAGGACATCTTCTTGTTATTGGTATTTATTTTATTCTTTTGATATTCTTCTCAAATACCTATGGCGGGCTTAAGATAGGGTATCTTAAGTCGATGGATGTATTTTTTTCACAGATATTTGCACTTATTATGGTTAACATAATTTCATATTTCCAGTTATCACTTATGAATAACTGGCTAGTTCCGTTTGAGACGATATGCAAGATTTTCTTGTGGGAGCTGATTATTTCCTTTATATGGTCATTCTTTAGTAACGCGGTTTATAGGAAGCTCTTTAGACCGCGAGGGATGCTCCTTATCAGAGGAAAGTATTCCAGTGAAGACATCCTTCAAAAATTCGCTTCAAGGAAAGATAAGTATGATATTAAAGAGACAATCAATATTTCTGATGGTCTTAGCTTTGCACGGGAGAAATGCCTTGAGTACCGCGATGGAATAGTTTTATGGGATATTCCGACAACAGAGAGAAATAGTATTCTTAAATTCTGTTATTCTAACAAGATAAGAGTTTACGTTAGTCCGAAGATTTCAGATGTTCTTGTAAGAGGATCTGATCAGCTTCATCTTTTTGATACGCCGATACTTCTTGTAAGAGAATATCCGATAAAGATTGAACAAAGAGCAATAAAGAGACTTATTGATATAGTTGCTGCTCTTCTCATCACAATCATTACATCGCCTATAATGCTGGTAACTGCCATTATAATAAAGCTCTATGATGGCGGCCCTATTCTCTATAAGCAGGTTAGATGTACTATCGATAAGCGTGAATTTAAAATCCTTAAATTCAGAAGTATGAGAGTTGATGCTGAAAAGGACGGAGTGGCAAGACTTGCATCTCAAAATGATTCGAGGATAACTTCAATTGGAAGGTTCATCAGAAAATGCAGAATAGATGAGCTTCCACAGCTCTTTAATATCCTAAAAGGTGATATGACGTTTATCGGTCCAAGACCGGAGAGACCTGAAATTATCGATCAGTATCTTGAAGTTATGCCGGAATTTGAATACAGAATGAAGGTTAAGGCTGGGCTTGCAGGGTATGCACAGGTTTATGGCAAGTACAATACGACTCCATATGATAAGCTAAAGCTCGATCTAACATATATTCAGAATTATTCCGTATGGCTTGATATTAAGCTCATGCTTTTGACAGTCAAGATATTATTTACTCCGGATTCTACGGAGGGAGTAAGTGATAATCAGGTCACAGCGATAAAGGACAACTCAAATTCGTCAGACGAGGCGGGAAGAAATGAGACAGGGCAGAGATAATCATTTTGAAAAAGAGGAATTAAATATCAGGGCTTTTTATTTAAAACTGCTCGGAAAAATATGGATTCTTCCACTGATGATCCTTATAGGAGCTATTCTTGGCGGAGTTATTTACTACGTATCAAATGTAGTGTACGGGCCTGCAAGAACCTATAGTAGTGTTTCCAAGCTCTATATTGAATTTGCGTATGATGAAACCGGAACAGTAGTGGATTATTACAACGCATACACGTGGAATGATCTTATGTCAACCGATGACATAATTAATACTACGCTTAGTAACCTCGAAAAGGAAGGTATTTCGGTTGTGGAAAGCTATCCTGAGGGAACTTTGTCAGGGAGCGTTAAGGACGGCGTAACGAAGCAGGAAGTCATAGACAGTACGACGGCAGAGATTCCTTCTGATGGAAGACTCATGGTTCTTACAATTGAGAACCATGACAAAGACCTTACAGATGCGATTGCAAAGGCAACAGACCTTTCGCTTGAAAGCTTTGGACTAAATCATGATGAGTTTATCAGTATTGAAACTAGAAGCTGCGAGAGCGCAGCTCCTGTAACCTACACAGATAGAACAAAGACAGCAATGGTAACCGGAGCAGTTCTATTCCTAATTGCAGGGATACTTTTATTATTTCTTAAATTTGCGCTGGACGATGCAGTATATGTTCCTGAGGATCTTGAAAAGAGATATCACCTTCCGGTTTTGGGAATTCTTTTGAAAAAAGATAATTCACAAATCGAAAGTCGTTTTAAAAATGAAATGATAGCAGGCTTTGTTACGGTAAACGCATCATCAAAGCCGCTTGCTGTTATTTCGCCATCCGGAAAGGATAGCAAAGCCGTAGCAGAAAAGACCATGACTATCCTAAAGAGCGCTGTAGAAACAGCTGATATTAAACTCGAAGCGCATGAAACACCGGGAGTTACACTTGAAGCATACAGAGATCTTGCAGGCTTTGGCGGAGTAATTCTTGCTATAGGAGCAGGCGAGAGCAGAGGAACACTTTGTGACCATGTTATCAGTCAGTTAAAGCGCCATGACTGCGAGATTAAGGGAATTGTAATGACAGATGTAAACGACAGGTTCATAAAGAGATATTACGGAATCTGATTATATTAGATTGTTTAAAACAGTCGCAGCATGGAGGCTACATGCCACAAACCAGACTTGAACACTTGATATCGGTAGTCGGACTTGAAGGAAGCCGTATCAGTGATCTTACACACAAAATGAATATTGATGCGGATGCGGTTATTTGTGATCAGTGTAGCGCAGATGGCTATATTGAGTATACCTATATAAGCCAAAACGTTGAGAGCCACGATGTAAGGTGCTATATTATGGCCGACAGAGGTGTGGGTCTGTCAAGAAATACTGTTCTTATGCATGCAAGAGCTGAGCTTTGCCTTTTTGGTGATGATGATATTGTCTATGATGACGGATATCTTGAAAAGGTTATAGCAGAGTTTGACGCTCATCCTGAGGCTGATATGCTTTTATTTAATGTTAGACAGTCTGAAGGAAGACAGACCTATGAGAATACAGGCTTTGGCAGGATTAAATGGTATAACTATGGAAGATATCCGGCATATGCTATTGGATTTAGAAGGGATGCGCTTCTAAGGAGCGGAGTTATGTTTTCACTTCTTTTTGGAGGCGGAGCAAGGTACTCTAACGGAGAAGACAGTCTCTTTTTGCATGACGCTCTTAAAAAGAAAATGAGAATATATAAAACGAGCACTGTTATTGGCAAAGAGGAGAGCAGAAAGTCAACATGGTTTAACGGCTATACTGATAAATTCTTTATCGATAGAGGTATTTTATATAAATATCTTTATGGATGCTTGGCAAAAGCTTTTACGCTTAGATTTCTTCTTAAGAACAAAAATGAAATGTGCAGGGATAAATCCTTAAAAGAGTGCTACAAGCTTATGAAAAAAGGCATACAGGAAGCGTAGCCTATGCTTATATACTTAATTATGACGGCAGTTGTTATTGGTACCTCGCTGCTAATTAAAAATCATGAGAAAACAGACACATTGGAACAATCAGGGACAGTAGGAAAGCTTTATAAATCCAGAGAGAGCTTTTTAAACTGCATATGTCTCCTGATTATTTTTACTGCACTTTTTCTTGTATCGGCATGCAGACTGAATGTCGGAAATGATTATGCCAAATATGTCGAGTTTATGCATCTTATTTATTGCAAATCATATGTTCCGACTGAAATAGGATTTAACGCCTTAACGTACTTAATTTATCAGTACTTTGGATATGAAAATTATTTGTTTGTATTTGCAGTTATTGCTTTTGCCACGATTTTGATTTTTATGGCGGCAATGTGGCAGCAGAGCGAGAAGTTTACATATACGTTTATAATGTTCATGCTACTTGGCTATTATTTCCAGTCAATAAGCACAGTGAGATATTATCTTGCACTGGCAATTGCGCTTTATAGCGTTAAATTTGTCATAAGAAGAGACTGGCCGCGATTTGTACTACTGATCCTTCTTGGAGCGACATTTCACAAGTCAATTCTCGTGGTTCTTGTTCTATATATTCTTGCAATCATTCCATGGAAAAAATGGATGTATTTTGCGGGAGGGTGCCTGTGCTTATCATTTCTACTGCTACAGGATATGTATTTAAAGCTAGTAGTTATTCTCTATCCATCGTATGAGGATACTGAATACTTAACTGGCGGGACGAGCTATATTAACATTGCAAGATGTGCTGCCATCCTTATCCTTTCTCTTGTGTGCTACAATTCTCAGATTAAAAACAGCAGACGAGGCAGGCTTTTCTTCCATTGCAATGTCTTAGCGCTTGTGCTCTATGTATTTTGCTCATTTCTGCCAATTATCTCCAGAATAGGATATTTTTTGACGATAACGCATATTTTGTTTGTGCCAATGCTTCTTTGCAATATTACTGATCAAAAGAGATGGAAAAAACCGGTTCAGATACTTGTACTTATGGCGTGCATAGCTTACTTTTTATTGTATATGAGGGGCGCTGCAAACGACGGAATAAGAATACTTCCTTATCAGACATTTATGTTCCATGATATGCCGCCTATTTTGTCTGAGAAAGGATACTGATGAAGAAACATTTCTTTCACATAATTGTAGTAGCATATAATGCTGGTATAAAGCTTGACGAGACTATGGACAGCCTTATGAAACAAGGCTGCAGGGATTTTGACGTTACCATCAAGGATGGCGGCTCAAATGACGGCTCTATTGAAAAGCTAAAGGATAAATATCAAACTGAAATAAGTTCCGGGGTCATGAATGTTATTAGCGGCAAGGACAGCGGAATTTATGATGCAATGAATATTGCCATCAAGTCTCTTGAGAATAATCTTGAAGAAAAAGATGGATATGTATATTTCCTAAACTGCGGAGATTTGTTCTATGACGGAAATGTCCTTGAGAGCGTAAAGCAAAGAATAAAGAAAAGTAAGGCTTTATTAAAGAGTATTTTCTATGGCAACATCTGCCAAAGAACTACAGGGCAAAGAGTTGCATCTAGTCCTGTGATAAATGACTTTACATGCTACAGGAATGTTCCATGTCATCAGGCATGCTTTTATAGTCTTGATCTTCTTATGGGAGAAAACGGCGCCTTTAATAATGAGCGGTATAAGGTTAGAGCCGATTACGAGCATTTCCTTAGATGCATATATCAAAAAGGTGCAAGTGCTTCATACATAGATATGGTTATATCAAATTATGAGGGCGGCGGTTTTTCAGAAACGAAAGAGAACAGAAAGCTTTCGGAGAAAGAACGCGCCGAAATAGTAAAGATGTATCTTCCTGCAGGAAAGCTATTTAAATTTGACCTGATTAGAATTATTACACTTGCTATGCTTAGAACAAAGATTGCAGATAATCCAAAGACTGCCGGATTTTATAATGCGGTGAAAGATAAAATTTATAGTCTGAAGAAATAAAGTTTATGGAATAAAGTATAAGAAGTAACGCTATAGAAATAAAAAGTAAGAAATAAAGCTAAAGAAATAGAACCTATGAAATAAGCTTAAGAAAAAAGAACGAAAACAAAAGCAAAATATTAATAACACTGATGTATAGTGATGGTGACTTATCATGAGAGTATTATGGCTATGTAATGTTATGCTTCCTGCATATGCGAAGGAGCATGGACTGAGCTTTACAAACAGAGAGGGATGGCTTTCGGGCTGCTACGAGAAAATCGAAAAGGAAATTGAGATCTCAAAAGAAGATAGAGATGGTTCTGCTCTTGGAATTTGCTTTCCTTCAAATAATGATGAATTTAATCTCATCATGAATTCTGACAGGCATAAGAACATAGTAAAAGCACCATCGTTTTATAAAGAAAAAATTCGCGGCATATCATTCTTTGGTTTTTATGGAGAAGATTTGAACCTCCCTGAAAACTATGTACCGGAGCTTGAGAGCTCTTTTGACCAAATAATCAGAGAGTTTAAACCTGACATTGTGCATATATTTGGAACGGAATTTCCGCATAGCCTTGCAATGCTTCGGGCAGTTAATAAGATTAATTCTGAAAATGAGAAGAGCGGTCTTAAAATAAAGACACTTCTTGGAATTCAGGGACTTTGCTCTGAGATAGAAAAGTGTTACATGGCAGGACTTCCCAAAGAAGTTCAAAAAGCTGAATCAATTAGAGACAAGCTCAAAAATGATTCACTTCAAAATCAGCTTACGAAATATAAAAGCCGTGCAGAACATGAGCTTGAGGCAATAAGTCTTACGGATCACATTACTGGACGAACAAAGTTTGACCATGATGTGACGGAAAAGATAAATCCAAAGGCTGTATATCATGCTATGAATGAGACCATGAGAAGCTGCTTTTATGACGAAAAGAGTATTTGGGATCTGAATGAAGCTAGGCCCCATACAATATTTATGTCGCAGGGAGATTATCCACTTAAGGGCTTTCATTTCATGATTGAAGCTATGGATATTCTGGTCAAAAGATATCCTGATGCGAGGCTCTACGTTGGCGGAAACAGCATAATTGGAAAGCCTGATAGAAGAACTGTAGAGATAAAGGACGATGAGAGCTCGCAAAAGGCAGGGAAAAGCAAATATCCTCTTTTTATCAGAATAAGTGAATATGGTCTGTATCTTCGAAAGCTTATTTCTAAATATCATTTGAAGAAGAATGTCACAGTTCTTGGGAAGCTTTCCGCTGAGCAGATGAAGGAGCAGTTTCTAAAGTGCAGCGTGTATGTGTGTCCGTCAGTTCTTGAAAATTCGCCAAACAGTGTTGGAGAAGCTATGCTTCTTGGCGTGCCGGTTGCAGCATCAAGGACTGGAGGAATTCCTGACATGATAGAAGATAGGAAAAGCGGAGTACTCTTTGAGCCTGAAAATGCAGGTGCTATTGCAGAGACGATTTCCGAGATGTGGGATGAGAGCGTTATTACGTCAGTATACGGCGAGAATGCAAGAAAAAGAGCTTTGATAACCCATGATCCTAAGATAAATTATGAACGCCTTATCGAGATTTACAGGGCAATCAGCGCAAATTAGTTTTACAGGCAATACAAATCAAGGAACTTTTAAATAGCAATGCGCAGGTTTGGAGCCATATGGTCATAACATTTATATCGAATTTCATAAATCACCATCAGCTTCCTTTTTGCTCAGAGATGGTTCAAAAACTTAATGATGATTTCCATTTCATTCAAACCGAGCCTATGAGTGATGAAAGAATCCGAATGGGCTGGGGACTTGACGAAGACAAGATCTCTTTTGTCAAAATGTTCTATGAGGATGAAGAGGGCTGTAGGGCGCTTATTGCAAAGAGCGATGTGCTGATGCTTGGATGGACCGGAAGACCTGAGGTCGACCGCCTTATCTTAGAGAGCGGAAAGCCAGTTCTTAGAGTGAGTGAGAGAATATACCGCGAAGGGCAGTGGAAGGCGGCTTCTCCAAGAGGCCTTGTAAGTAAGTATAGCGAGCACATGAAATACAGGAATAAACCGGTATATCTTCTGTGCTGCGGAGCCTATGTGGCATCTGACTTTGCGCTTATTCACAGCTATAAGAATAAGAGGCTAAAATGGGGATATTTTCCGGAGACAAGGCTTTATGATGACAAAGCTTTTCGGGATCTGAAAAATCATACAGGTGTAATCGACATCTGCTGGGCAGGAAGAATGATTACGCTAAAGCATCCCGAGTTTGCCATAAAGCTTGCCATAAAGCTTCATGAAATGAAGGTGAATTTCAGGCTTCATATGGTCGGAGATGGTGATATGAATGAGTATCTTACTGATATGGTAAGAGAAAACGGTATATCTGAGCTCGTTGATTTCTATGGCTCAATGGAGCCTTTGAGTGTTCGCAGCGTTATGGAAAAGGCTGGAATATTTCTTTTTACAAGTAATTATCTTGAGGGCTGGGGCGCTGTCGTAAATGAAGCGATGAACAGCGGCTGCGCGCTTGTAGCTTCAAATGAGGCTGGGGCAGTACCGTTTCTTATAAAAGAAAATGTGAACGGCCTTACATATTCAAATGAAAACTATGAGGAGTTTGAAGAAAAGGCGCTGTACCTGGTATCGCACCCGATTGAGCGTGCGAATATGGGACAGAAGGCGTATGAAACAATTACCGGAATGTGGAATGCAAAGAAGGCGGCAGGAAGACTTCTTGAATTTTGTGAGGATATAGTGGGGGAAGAAAATGGAGCCTACGAAATACCAGTGGAAGGCCCTATGTCTGCTGCAGAAGTAATTAAGCCGCCGGGCTTTAAGCGTACTTTACAGGAAGTGAACAAGCTTCAGTAAAACTTTTTTTGAATCAAAAGTTTGAATGCTGTTTATATTAAATAAAGAAAGAGACTGACCTTAAAATGAGACTGATTGATAAGACTTTAAAACTGAAAATTAAGCTTTTTGGCATCGAAATGGAATTTATAGATTTTCTTTTTGCTATGGTAATGCTGACCTTTGCGCTTGCTGCAAGGCTTTATTTTTATGATATTGTATCTGGAGACTATGCTTTGTCGTTTGCTGACTGGATGAAGGAAATTCAGATTGCACATGCAAACGGGCAGCTGTATATAGGAATAACACCGGGCGTTACGGATGCAAGTACATTTGACTATAATTGTATGTATCAATATTTAATGTGCTTTATATCTCTTTTCCACGGACTTATGAGCGATATGTACCTTGTAAAGACAGCGTCTGTAGTATTTGACTACGTAGCAGCAATAACAGTCTTTCGTATAATTCATTACATGTCAAAGGATGTGAAGAAGGCTATGCTGGCAATGAGCGTAACTTTGATGCTCCCGACAGTAATTCTTAACGGCGCGGCCTGGGCACAAAATGATATAATCTATACGACATTTATCTTGTTATCATTTTACTGGATTTTGAGAAAAAGAGATCTCCGCGCTTTTATATATTTTGCGATAGCATATACGTTTAAACAGCAGGCAATATTTTTCCTGCCGTTTATCATTATTTTATGGTTCAAGAACAGGGTCAAGATCAGATATATTCTGACAGTTCCTGTGATTTATTTCCTGTCTCTGGTTCCGGCCTGGGCAGCAGGAAGGAATCTTTCTGAGCTTCTTGGAAGATATGGAACGCAGGCACAGATGTTTTCAAGGCTTTCATCAAATTACCCGAATATTTATACTGTGATTACTTCAGAACTTGGAAGCAATATAAGCAAGGAGCTTATTCCATGCGGAATGATGATAACAGTTCTGATATTTGGAGCCTTTGTATATTATCTCTATGATAAGAAATTTAAGTTTGATGGTCTTATGATGTTGACTCTTGCAGCATTTACTATTGAGCTTCTGGTATTTTGTCTTCCGTGCATGCACGAAAGATATGCATTTATTGCCGAGATATTCTTGTTTATGTACGCACTATACGGTGTAAAGCGCCTTGCAGTAGCGGTAGGCTTTGAAGTCCTTTCGATGATTACATATTCGAGATTTTTGTTTGGCTCTACGGTAAAGCTTTTATATCCGCTTGCTGCAATCAATCTCTGCCTTATTCTGTATCTTGCTTATGATTTGTATAAGCAGATAAAGAGAAGTGAGAAGGTATGTCTGATGGAGAAGGCTCAAAGGGATGTTATAAAGCCACAAGAAGATAAGGAAGTCGAGATACAGGTTCCACAGGATAACCAGCTTAAGGAGAATGTATGAACCAGAAAGGCTCATGGCCGAAAATTTCAGTTATCATTCCGGCATACAATACTGAGACGCTTATCGAAAGATGTGTAAGGTCTGTATCGGATCAGACATATCCTAAAGAGAGCCTTGAAATAATAGCAGTTGATGATGGCTCGATAGATAAAACCGGGGCTATCCTTGACCGGCTATCCAAAGAGATAGATAATCTCAAGGTCTATCATCAGGAAAATAAGGGCTCAAGTGCTGCAAGAAATTTTGGAATTAGACAAAGCAGTGGTGAGTATCTTGGCTTTGTCGATAGCGATGATTATATTTCTCCTCAAATGTATCTGACTTTGATGGATGCCATTAGCCAAAATGGTGTTAAGATGGCACTTGCGGGCCGAGACGAAATAGCAGAAAACGGTGAAAAGCTCCCTGATGTTGTAACCCCGCCGGGCAGTGAAACAATTGTCTCTGATACAGAACTTCTGCGCAGCCTTCTCATGCACGAGGGCGACAGCTCTTTTTGCACAAGGCTTACCTTAAAGAGCCTTTTTGAAAAAGAGATAACGACAGCAGATGGAAAAGTAATTAAGGACTTTCCCGAGGGAATGCTAAATGAAGACTTCTATCTGCTCTTTCACATGATAAGAGATGCGGGTGCTATGGTTTCTGTACCCGGAAGGTATTATCATGTATATTACAGAACAGGCTCTAATTCCAGAAAAAGAGATGCTGAAGTAGATTATTTCCCGCCTGTATTTACAGATATCGTAAATAATGCTGATGAAGTAATGGATTTTGTAAATAAGAACTATCCGGAGCTTTCAGAAGTAGCAGTGCGCTTTGGACTTATACAAAGACTGGATTACATGCTTCATATTCCGATATCCAAAATGACTGGAGATAACGAGTTTTATAACAGAGTAGTTACCTATTTAAGGAAAAACGCTTCAAATATTATAACTAATAAATATCTTTCTAAAAAGAACAGAATTTATCTGCTTCTTTTAATGGCTGCTCCTAAGAAAGTCAGAACTATTCATGCACATAAAATGGAGCGCAGACGCATCAGAGGTTGACCGGATGGAGAAAAAGACAAAAATTGCAAACTTGATAGCGGCATTTATTATCCTTGCAGCGGGCATAGCTTTATGCCTGTATTTTGGAATGCAAAAAGAAGGCTTTCACCAGGATGAGTATTATTCATATTTTTCATCAAATCGAAGCGCGGGGCTATACACTCCGGACCGTAAATGGGTAGATACGGATACTATTTTAAATGAATTTGAGGTTCTTCCGGGTGAAGGCTTTAATTACTCACTTGTTGCCACGGTACAGTCGTGGGATGTTCATCCGCCACTATTTTATGATCTTCTTCATACGGCATGTTCACTTTATCCCGGGCATTTTAGTAAATGGTATGGAATTGGCGTTAATATGTGCGCCTTTATTTTGTGCTTTCTAGCACTCTATGCGCTCCTTGGTAAGCTCACATCAAATCCTGTAAGAATACTTATTCTTGCAGCATGGACGCTTAATCCCATGACGATTTCCTGTGTTATGTTCATCAGGATGTATATGCTTCTTACCTTCTTCATTTTCATGTGTGCGTACCTATATGTCAGTATGATTTTGGCGATAAAAGATGACGAAAACAATCTTCCTTCATATAAGAAGCTGATTCTTGGATGCCTACCGATAATGCTCGTAAGCTTTTTGGGATTTCTGACGCAGTATTATTATTTTATTTTCTTTTTCTTTATGGGAGCAGGCTTTACGATTTGGCTCTTTATCAGATTTGGGCTTAATAAAGAGACGTTTCTAAAAGCACTTCTTCACGTGGTATTGTGCGCAGTATCACTTGGATGCGCAGTCCTTGTATACCCTTCGAGTGCCTCTCATATCCTTCACGGCTATAGGGGAAAAGAGGCAATGACAGAATTTGCTTCTGTGACTAATATCTTTGAACGCTTTGCTTTCTTTTTGGGACTTTTAAATGATTATGTGTTTGGCGGCATTTTCTATATTTTGCTGGCTATAGTGGTGATTTGCTTTATAGTTCTTTTTATTATTGAAAAGAGAAGACTAAAGGCAGAACGTGTTAAACCCAAATTTGTGTCATATTTCGAGCCTGCAAAGACGATTTTGGGGATTTCTCTTATAGGTTATTTCTTTGTTGTAGCAAAGACGGCGCTACTTCTGGGAGATACATCAAACAGATATGAAATGCCGATTTATGGGCTTATCATTGCGATTTTAATCTTAGCGGGAGAACATATTGTATATGCATTTTCTGAGGACGGAATTTCTTTGGCAATGCCGGGAAATAATGGACGCGGACAAATCTTTTCAGGACTAAAATCAAAAAAGAACCTTGTTAACGGGATGACAGTAAGAGAAGATATTGAAGGCTGCTACATTGGAGCTACGCCTGATAATATAGGTAAAAATATTATTCCGTTTATTGTCTATGTACTTTCGTGGGTGGTAGTTCTTTTCATTTGCTTGACAGCTCTTTTTACAGAAAATAAGGTTCTGTTCCTTTACCCGGAGGATAGTGCAAGAATCCAATATGCAAAGGCAAATAGTGACACGGATGTCATAATCCTTTATAACGACCAGACTCCTGATAATGTGTGGAGACTTACAGATGAGCTGCTTGAATATAAGAAGCTTTACTTTGTAAGCGAGGCAAATGCTGATACGATTGCAGATCTTGATATCAGAACTGCTGATAAACTTATCGTATATGCGGCAGATAATGATAATAAAGAAGAAATGCTGGATGTGATAGATAAGAGTAATTATGGGGCAAATTCTGTGAAGGAAATAAGCACTAAGGATATGTGGACTCTTTATGAGATTGGGTAAAAAGAGATATTAGTGGGACAAATGCTTCTTTTCTTTCAAAAAGTGACATTTAGCCTGGGATAATATATAATAGTTTTTGATTTTTGCGTTTATGAAGTTTTTAATAAGAAAGGCATGGGTAATAAATGAAACTCGAAAATAAAACAATACTTATAACAGGCGGAACAGGTTCCTTTGGACATTGCTTTACGAAGTATGTTCTTGAACATTACAACCCGAAGAAGCTGATAATATATTCAAGAGATGAATTCAAGCAGTTCAATATGGAGAATGAGCCAATCTACAAGGAGCATGCTTCTCAGATGCGTTTCTTTATCGGAGACGTAAGAGATGGAGCAAGGCTTGAGAGAGCAATGGAGGGCGTTGATTATGTAATTCATGCCGCAGCTCTTAAGCAGGTTCCTGCATGTGAATACAATCCTGTTGAAGCAATTAAGACTAACGTAACAGGTGCTGAAAATGTTATTAACGCAGCTCTTAACTGCGGTGTAAAGAGAGTTGTAGCTTTATCTACCGATAAGGCAGTAAAACCTGCAAATCTTTATGGTGCGACCAAGATGGTATCAGATAAGCTCTTTATTGCAGCAAATGCTTATTCAGGAAGTAAGGATATCAATTTCTCAATCGTTAGATATGGTAACGTTGCAGGAAGCAGAGGCTCTATTATTCCTGTATTTAAGAAGCTTATTGAAGAGGGAGCTACAGAGCTTCCTATTACTGATTATCGTATGACAAGATTCTGGATAAGTCTTGAAGAGGGCGTTGAACTTGTTATAAAGGCTCTTACAGAGGCAAATGGCGGCGAGACATTTATCAGTAAGATTCCTTCATTTAATATTAAGGATCTTGCAGAGGCTATGAAGCCGGGCATTGGAACCTGTGAAATAGGCATCCGTCCTGGTGAAAAGCTTGACGAAGTAATGATAACTCCTGAGGATTCACCGTTTACATATGAATATGACAAGCATTTTATCGTATACCCACAGGTTGTATATAATGATAAACAGACACCTGACCTTTCCGGTAAGAAGGTTCCGGACGGCTTTGAATACAGCTCAGGAACTAATGCCCAGTGGATGAGCATTGAAGACATCAGAAACAGACTTGTTGAGGCAGAAAAAGAGATTTGATTAGGAGCTCATTATGAATAGTAATTCAGAAAAGGAGACACCTGCCTTTTGCGGCGGCGATCCTGTTAGAAGAAAGCCTCTTCATTATTCACATCAGAGCATTAATGAAGATGATATAAAGGCAGTTGATGCCGTTCTTAGAAGTGATTTTCTTACCTGCGGACCTAAGATAACAGAGATGGAAGAAAAGCTCTGTAAGATAACAGGAGCAAAGTATGCTGTTGCCTGCTCAAATGATACAGCAGCTCTTCACATGGCTTGTCTTGCTATTGGAATTAAGGAAGGCGATGAAGTAATTACTACTCCAATTACCTTTGCTGCGAGTGCAAACTGTGCATTATACTGCGGCGGGACTCCTGTGTTTGCAGATATTGATCCCAAAACATATCAGATTGACCCCGAAGATATTGAGAGAAAGATTACTTCTCATACAAAGGCAGTTGTTGCTGTTGATTATACAGGTCAGTCAGTAAAGATTGATGAAATAAAAGAGATTTGCAAAAAGCACGGTCTTTATTTTATAGAGGATGCAGCTCATTCTCTTGGAACGAAATATAAAGGGCAGCCTATAGGAAGTCTTGCAGATATTTCATGCATGAGCTTTCATGCAATAAAGACTGTAACAGGTGGTGAAGGCGGAGCGGCCTTTACTAATGACGAGGAAATATACAAAAAGCTCCTGCTCTTTAGGTCGCATGGAATAACAAGAGATCAGAGCCTCATGCATCATGAATCTGAGGGACCATGGTACTACGAAATGGTAGATCTTGCGCCTAATTACAGACTTACGGATATGCAGGCAGCTCTTATCAGCAGTCAGCTTGACAGACTTCCACAGTTTGCAGCAAGAAGAAAGGCAATCAAGAAGCGTTATGATGAGGCATTTTCAGAGCTTCCACAGCTTTTTGTTCAAAAGGAAATTCCAGAGTCTGATACTGTAAGACATTTGTATATACTTAGAATTAAGCCTGAAACGCTTAAGATAAACAGAAGGCAGTTCTTTGATGCTATGGCGGCTGAGAATATTATCTGCAATGTCAATTATATTCCGGTTTACAGACTTCCCTATTACGAGGAGCATGGATATCAGAAGGGACTTTGTCCTAATGCAGAAAAGCTCTACGACGAGATGATGAGTATTCCGTTTTATTCCGGAATGACTGATTCTGATGTAGAAGATGTTATTTTTGCTGTACAAAAGATAGTTAAGTATTATTCAAAATAATAGATGATTAAAAGCCCGGTTACGGTTATGGAGCCGGGCTTTTAAAATATAATGCATGGAAAGATTTCTCGTGCACCCAAAAAGGATAAGATATGAGCGCAATTGCGATTATTACCGCCCGCGGCGGAAGTAAGAGAATACCAAGAAAGAATATTAAGGATTTCTGCGGACAGCCAATTATGAACTATTCGATTAAGGCTGCTCTTGATAGCGGAATATTTGATGAAGTAATGGTTTCTACAGACGATAAGGAAATTGCAGATATTGCAGTAAAAGCAGGTGCAAAGGTTCCGTTTATGCGTTCTGAGGCTACTTCAACAGATATGGCTAACACTGCTGATGTTCTTCTTGAAGTGATTGACAGATATGAACAGCTTGGAAAGCACTTTGATTATTCCTGTTGTATATATCCGACTGCCCCGTTTGTTACAGCCTCTAAGCTTACTAAAGCAATGGATGAACTAATAAGAAGCGGCGCAGAGTCAATTATTCCGATGTCTGAGTTTTCATATCCGCCTCAGAGAAGTCTTATTATTGATGATGGAAACGGTGAAGTAAAGATGCTAAACCCGCAGTATGCGACGACCAGAAGTCAGGATCTTCAGAAATGGTATCATGAGTGCGGGCAGTTCTACATCTTTAATACAGAGCAGTTTAAGATTCAGAAGGATACAACGATGGAGCATTCGATTCCATTTATTATAGACCCGGTCGAAGAGCAGGATATCGATAATGAAAGCGACTGGATACTTGCTGAGATGAAATATAACTTTTTGATGCAGCAAAATAAACTTAGCTAATTAACCCCGGGCAATATAAATGTGGAGGAAACCATGAAACTTGAAGAATGTTTAAAGAATCATCGTGCATATATGATAGCTGAAATGAGCGCAAATCATGCCGGAAAGCTTGAAAATGCGCTTAAAATAGTTGAAGAAGCTGCAAAGGCAGGTGCTGACTGCGTCAAGACTCAGACCTATACTGCAGATACTATTACTATGAAGAGCAGCGAGGAAGCCTTTTTGATCCATGGAGGCCTGTGGGATGGATATAATCTTCATGATTTATATAGTGAGGCTTATACGCCATGGGAATGGATGGAGCCAATAAAGAATAAATGTATAGAGTGCGGAGTGGATTTCTTATCTACTCCCTTTGATACTACTTCTGTAGACTATCTTGAAGATGTCGGAGTCTCTTTTTACAAAATAGCATCAATGGAAATGGTAGATATACCACTTATTAAGTATATTGCAAAGCTTAATAAGCCAATCATTATGTCTGTTGGAATGGGGTCTGAGGAAGAGATAAGAGAAGCAGTAGATGCTGTACAAAGCGTAGGAAATGATAAGCTTATTCTTCTAAAGTGCTGCACAGTTTATCCATCAATATCGGCAGACCTTAACCTTCGCATGATTCCAGATATGAGAGAGAAATTTGGAGTGCCGGTAGGTCTTTCCGATCACTCTATGGGATATACGGCAGCTGTTGCATCTGCAGCTCTTGGAGCAGTAGTTATAGAGAAACATTTCTGCCTTGATAGAAGTATCAAGAATGCTGATAGCGACTTCTCAATGGAGCCAGCAGAGTATAAGGCTATGGTAAAGGCTGTTCACGATGCCGAGCTTGCTCTTGGCGGTATTCATTATGGCCCTATGCCTGATGAAGCAGGTGAATATACTAACAGAAGGTCCTTATTTGTGGTAAAAGATATTGCAAAGGGCGAGAAGCTTACAAGCGATAATATCAGAAGCATTCGCCCATATAACGGCTTAAAGCCAAAGTATTATGAAGAGGTACTTGGTAAAGAAGCAGCATGTGATATAAAGGCAGGAACGCCTCTTGACTGGCCACTGTTTAAATAATAAAGGACATTATTAAATAGTAAAGGACATTATTAAATAGTAAAGAACACTATTAATAGTAAAGAGAACTATTATAATAGAGAAAACATGATTTGAAAGGCTGTATATGGTAGGAATCAGAGTAGATGTAAATGATATAGTTGCCACAGGGCATTTCATGCGCTGTGCTACTGTCGCGGATACGCTTATTAAAATGGGCGAGAATGTGATATTTATTTCTGCTGATGATGAGATTACTGTTTTTGCTATGGAGCGGGGCTTTAAATATCATGTTCTTCACACTATGTGGAATAACTTAGATGGAGAGATAGATACTTTCCTTGAGTTTCTTAGAAGCTACAATGATGCGGCACAAACTGATGGGAAAGAGACAATAGATAAGCTGCTTATTGACAGTTATCAGGTAACAGAAGCCTATCTATCAAAGCTTAAGAATGCAGGATATAAGACCACGTATTTTGATGATTTGAATGAGCTTCATTATCCGGCAGACCTAATAATTAATTATGGCCCCGGTGCAACTGACATGGGGTATCACGAGAAGTATGCAAATGATAATACAAAGCTTCTTCTTGGAATAAAGTACGTACCGCTCAGGAAGCAGTTTCAAAAGGGCAGCGATATATTTGACCAGAAAGAAAATGGACCAGATCATGGAGATATATTAGATCAGGAAGAGACCGAATCAGGAAGCCAGACAGATGGCAAGAGCCATATCTTTTTGACAACGGGCGGGGCAGACAAGCTTGGGATATCAAGTGTTATTGTACAAAAGCTCATAAATTCAAAAGTTCTGGCTAATCATAAACTCGTAATTCATATACTTGCAGGAAGGCTATATAAGGTTCCCGAAGAAATAAAAGAGTATATATCTGATGATATAAATAAAATACCATGCGTTATTATACATCAGAACGTAACGAATGTGGCAGAAATCATGCGTATGTGTAGCGCAGGTATAACGCCGGCGGGGACTACCCTTTTTGAACTTACGGCATGCCGCGTTCCTTCAGTTAGCTTTGTTTTTGCTGATAACCAGGAGACGGATGGTATCTCTTTTGACAAAATGGGACTTATCAGATTCGCAGGTGATTACAGGTCGGATAGGGATAAGTGCTTAAATATTATTGAAGAGGAAATTGGCAGGCTCCTTACTATGAGCGCCAAAGAGAGAACGGCTTTGTCAGTAAAGCTTAGAGGCGCTATTGATGGAAATGGAGCCGAATATATAGCAAGTGAAATAATTAAGCTTTGAAAAAAGCATGGAGAGCAAAATGAAGAAGATATTTATTCTTGGAGCCAGCGCGCTTCAGGTTCCGGCAATTAAAAAGGCTAAGGAAAAGGGCTTATATGTATATGCGCTCGACTATGATGAAAAGGCAGTTGGAATAGCTGATGCGGATGAATTCCTGTGCATTTCTACTATAGATAAGGCAGCAGTACTGGAAGCAGCAAGAAAGTATAATCCTGATTATATTATTACTTCAACCAGTGATATGCCGGTAAGAACGGTAGCCTGGGTTAATGAACAGCTTGGAAGAGAAAATGATATTTCCTTCGAGGATTCTATATGCGCAACTGATAAGGCGGCAATGAGAAGACGGATGAAGGATAAAGGGGTTCCTATTCCACAGTTTCATGTAATTGACAGCCTTGAAGAGCTAATTACAGCGGCAGATAAAATGCCTGAGAGATTTATAATTAAGCCTGCTGATAATGCTGCAAGCAGAGGAGTCTTCCTAGTAGATAAGACTAAAGCGCCAAACTATAAAGAGATTTATTCGTTCACACATGAGTATTCAAGAAGCGGCGAGGTTCTTGTTGAAGAGTTTATGACGGGTCCCGAAGTCAGTGTCGAGTCCTTTACTATAAATGATGTAACACATATCATTACTATTACTGATAAAAAAGTCACTGAAATTCCGTTCTTTGTTGAGACAGGCCACACGGAGCCTTCTAGACTTCCTGCAAATGTTCAGGAGGATATCAGAGCTGTTGCCACAAAGGCAATTGCAGCAGTTGGAATTCATAACGGCCCTTCTCATACTGAAATAAAGGTTACACCAGAGGGTGCAAAATTAGTTGAAATTGCAGCAAGACTTGGCGGAGACTTTATTACTTCGAAGCTTGTTCCACTTTCTACCGGTGTTGATCTTATTGACTGCTGCATAAGTGAGACGATAGGCGATGATATTCATGTGGAAAAGACGCTAAATAGGGGAAGCGCAATAAGGTTTATTGCAGCTGCGCCCGGTGAAATAACTTCAGTTAGTGGGATAGAGAATGCAAAGAACTTAGCTGGGGTGTGCGAAGTAGAGCTTTATCTTCATATTGGAGATAAAGTGGCAAGTCTTGAGAGCAGCTCTGACAGGGTAGGACATGTTATTGCTATTGGAAAAGACGCCGATGAAGCAGAAAGAATTTGTGAAAAGGCGCTTGGAATGATTAGTGTTCAAACTGTGTGATGATAATAGGCTGAATCAGACAAATAACAACTGATATTTAATAGATAAATAAAACTAAAAAGCTATATCTTTTCACACAACAGTTTATGAAAGGAAAAGCATAATATATGTACGAAATCGGAAGCGAATTTAATTTCATAAAGCCTGTAAAGATGCAGAATCTTATGGATATCTATTCTTCATTTGATAATACCGAATTTGTGAGATGCGGAAGAGACTCGATTGGGCTTATTGCAGAGGATATTAAACTAAAGAGAAACATTAATCAGGAAGAAAAAGTACTTGCGGTTATTCCTGCGCTTTCATGCGATTCAATGGTTGAACCATTTAGAGCACATGGCTATGATATTCAGTTTTATCCGGTTATGGATGACCTTTCTGCAGATGAAAGCGAGCTTGGCAGTATTCTTGAAAATTCAAAAGAGGTCTACTGCGCGGTAGTAGTTCTAACAATGAACCGCTTTGGAATATCTGATACAGTAAAGCTTCATGAATATATTAAGGAAGTGTCTTTAGAAGCAGTTATTGTTGAAGATGTTACTCATTTGATGCTTGACCCAGAAAAATTTGACTCTGTGAACGCAGATTATTTCACCGGAAGCATTAGAAAATGGCTTGGTGTTCCTGATGGAGCTATCGCAGTTTGCATGGAAGGCGCTTTTACTGCAAAGCTGAGGAGTGGTGATACGGAGTTTTATTCAAAGAGAAAAGAGGCACTTGAGCTTAAAAGCGAGTACCTTGAAAGCGGAGAAGCAGACCTTAAGAAGAAATTTAGGGGGCTTCTTGGCGAAGCAGAGGATAGTCTTGATAACGGCCTAAATCCTTATGAGATTACGGATTATAGCCTTGATTATCTATCACAGATTGATTTAGAGCAGATAAAGCATTCCAGAATGGTGAATTATCATCTTCTATACGAAGCACTTTTAAAGAGCAGCTGTATAGGAAAGTATTTTACGCTTTTAAAGCAGGAGTCCTGGGATAATGTACCTTTTATGCTTCCAATAGTAATGAATATGGATGCATTTGGAAGAGAAGATTTTAAGAGAGATGATTTTGAAAGACTTCTTGCTGCAAAGGGAGTATATGCACCAGTCCTTTGGCCGATTGAAGAAGACGCAGCTAAGAAAAGCCCATCTGCAAAGCACTTTTCAGATAACATGCTTTGCTTTTGGATAGACCAAAGGTATTCAAGATTTGATATGGAGCATACGGCTTATGAGTTTAATAAGGCGATAGGAGAGGCAACATGAAACTAAGCGTTATCGTTCCTGTTTATAATATGGCAGAAGGCGAGAAGCTTTCCTGGTGCCTGAAAAGCCTTTGCACTCAGGAAGGACTTCCAGATGGCGAATACGAGATTATTGCCGTAGATGACTGCTCAAGCGATAGCTCTTTTGCCATAATGAAGGAATTTGAGAGTAATTATCCAGGGATATTTAAGGCAGTTCATTCACCTGTTAATCACCATCAGGGAGGCGCCAAGAATATTGGCCTTTCTATGGCAAAGGGAGACTGGATTGGCTTTATTGATGCGGATGACTGGGTAACACCAACCTTTTATCAAAGACTTCTTGAAAGAGCTGATAAAACAGACGCCGATATGGTCGGCTGTGATTACTGCCTTACAAGTGAGCACAGTATGAAGGTAGGACAAATCGTTCATAATAATACGCCTGAGCAAACAGGCGAAATGAACGGGGATAAGTATAGAAAGCTCCTTTTAGATACCGGTTCACTAGTTGTAAAGATTTATAAAAGAAATATCATCTTTGGAGATACACCAGGTGCAGGAACGAAGATTTTCCCGGAAGACATATTTTATGAGGATAATGCTGTAAGTAATACCTGGATGCTTAGGGTAAAACATTTTGAATATATTCCTGAACCGTTGTACTATTATTATCAGCACGAAGAGTCAACAGTTCATACGATTTCAAGAAAGAACCTCGAAGACAGGTGCGTTGCCGGCAGGATGATACTGCAGCAGGCAAGAGATAATAATTATCTTGATACCTATAAGCCTGAAATTGAGTTTATGTATACAGTGCTTTTTTATGTAAATACGCTCTTTTCAGTAATGCCAAAGAGCTCCAAGATTAAAGACGCTTATGCTTTTTCAAATGCTCTTTGTAAGGAAATAAAGAGTGAGTTTCCGGATTTCCAAAACAACAAGTATTATCAGGAAAGAATTCATCCTGAAGAGAAAAAGCTTATACGGATGCAGATGAAATCCCAGCTGATGTTCTATATGTATTACAGAGTACTGTGGTTTTACAGAGATTTTCGCAGCAAATTATCAAAAGGATAAACATAAATATGCATGAAAGAATATATGTATGTCATACCTTTTACCATGTGTATGTGACATGCCTTAAAGAATTTCATATAAGACATTTAAATCCTGATGCTCCGGGAGAAGCTACTCTCGTTCTTTCAAAGATGTCTAATCACTTTGATGACATGGTAGAGAGAGCCAGGCAGTGCGGCCTTTTTAAAGAAGTCATAGAGTTTGATGAAAAAGAGGACACCTATTTCTCTGAGCTTTCTCCGCTTCGCAAAAATACCGGAAACATTGTCAGTAATATGGTAAACAGAATAAGATTTTGCAAGAAATTTGCAAAGTTTGAAGAGCCATTTGTTCCTGTGGATTTTACTCTTTATAAGGATATTTATGTATTTTGTGATTCTGACCCTATAGGATATTATCTTAACTATAAGAAGATACATTATCATGCACTCGAGGACGGCCTTAACTGTATTCGGTACGGCGATACGGCAAGATTTGATAACAATGGCTTTTTTGGCATAAAGGCATGGATGTCCTCAAAGGGAATCATATTTATTCAAAATGGCTATGGCAGATACTGCATCGACATGGAGGTCAATGATATTTCTATTCTTGATTATCCTTGCCCTAAATATATAGAGAAGAAGCGCTCCGAGCTGACTGATGAGCTTACGCAGGAAGATAAGGATTTGATGCTGCAGCTCTTTTGTTCAAAAGAGCTCTTAGAGGGCATAAACTTAAAGATAAGCGATACTACAGGTAAAAAGGTGCTTATTCTATCTGAGCCTCTTTGCGATTTAAAGACCAGAGAGCAGATTTTTAAGGATCTTGTTACGATTTACGGAGTTGTTGAAGGCCAGAAGGCTACCGTTATGATAAAGCAGCACCCTAGAGACTATCTTGATTATAAGAAGCTCTTTCCTGATGTGATAATATTAGATGGAACGTTTCCTATGGAAATGCTCAATTTTATCAGAAATATTCATTTTGACAGACTTGTATCAGTTTATACTGTCGTTGATTCAATAGATTTCGTTGACGAGAAGCTTTTTCTAGGAGACGATTTCATGGATAGGTATGAGGATCCAAAGATTCATAGGATAAACGAACAGATCAAATAAGGATAAAGGTTTTTTTATGAAAAAAATATTCAAAAAGCTAATGGTTCTGCTTGATGGTAAGCAAAAAAGGCAGATGATAGGAATAATTGTACTTATGCTGATAGGAGGAATACTCGAGTCACTTGGTATATCTCTTATCGTTCCTGTAATGACGATAGTAATTGACCCCGGAGCAATACAGTCAAAGCCATATCTTGCAGCGTGCTACAGCTTTTTTAACTGTCAGAGTACGACGCAGTTTGCGATGATAATCATGCTGGCACTTATTCTTGTATTTGTAATCAAGAATATTTTTCTGTATTTCTTAAATGTTGCACAGCTTCATTTCGTATATACCAATCAGTTTGCAACGTCGCAGCGCATGATGATCAATTTTATGAAAAGACCCTATGAGTATTATCTAAATGCTGATACGTCTGTAATTCAACGAAATATCACATCCGATGTAAACAATATGTATGGACTAATCTTAAGTCTTTTGCAGCTAATCAGCGAGATAATCGTATTCGTTTGCCTTGTTGCAATTCTGTTTATTCAGGATGCAAGAATGACTCTTTTTATTGCAGCACTGCTTATTTCGGTTCTTCTTATTGTAAAGCTTGTGATAAAGCCTGTCATGGTTAAAGCCGGCAAGGATAATCAGGATTATTACAGCGGTCTGTATAAGTGGATTGATGAATCTGTTACCGGAATAAAGGAAATCAAGATATCCTCAAAGGAAAATTATTTCATTAACGGCTACGGAGAATGCGGAGCCGGATATGTTAATGCTGTTCAGAAATATAATCTGTATAATTCAACGCCAAGGCTTCTTATCGAGACTGTTTGTATTGCCGGTATGGTTGGCTACATGATGTTTGTTATGTGGAATGGAACGGATCTGACAAACCTTCTTCCTCAGCTTACAGTTCTTGCGGCAGCAGCAGCAAGACTTCTTCCAAGTGCCAACAGAATCAACAATTACACTACATCAATTTCATATTTTGAACCATTCTTTATGAATGTAAGTGATAATCTTCAGGATGAAATTCATGACGATAGTGTTTCATATGACCCTAAGGCTTACAAAAAGGATGCTCCTGTTACAAAGCTTCCTGTCAAAAGAGAAATTGAACTTAAGGATATTTCTTATAAGTATCCAGGAACAGAGACCTATGTTCTTGAAGATGCTGATATGACTATCCCAGTTGGAAAATCAGTTGGTGTTGTGGGAACATCAGGTGCCGGAAAGACTACAATTATCGATGTCCTGTTAGGACTTCTTAAAGTTGAAAATGGTGAGATTCTTGCAGACGGTGTCGAAGTAAGAGACCATTATCAGTCATGGCTAAAGAATATAGGATATATACCACAGACTATTTTCATGATTGATTCAACAATCAGGAAAAATGTTGCCTTTGGCTGCCCGGATAACGAAATAGATGATGAAAAGGTATGGCAGGCACTTAAAGAAGCACAGCTCGATACATATGTAAGATCACTTCCTGAAGGACTTGATACGAAGATAGGAGAGCGCGGAATCAGATTATCAGGCGGACAACGTCAGAGAATCGGTATTGCAAGAGCTCTTTTTGAAGATCCGGAGGTCCTCGTACTTGATGAAGCAACCTCGGCTCTTGATGGAGAAACAGAGGCAGCAATCATGGAGTCAATCAACAGACTTCATGGCAGAAAGACTCTGATTATCATTGCACACAGACTTCAGACTATAGAGAAATGCGATATGGTTTACCGAATTAAAGACGGAAAGGCAGTTATCGACAGATGAATACCACGAAGAAAAGAGATGCAAATTTTGAACTCTTAAGAATAATAGCTATGCTCATGGTGGTCGTACTTCACTTCCTCTCACACAGCGGGGCACTCCTTACGCTTGGCGTTCCTGCAAGCAGCGTAGGAATTACAGCTACTTTTATTGAATCATTCTGTATAGTAGCTGTAAATGTATGGGTTCTGATAAGCGGATATTTCCTGTCTAAATCAGGCTTTAAAATCAAGCGAATAATTCAGGTTATTCTCGAGATTTTCTTTTATACTCTTGGAATAACACTTGTTATGCAACTTGTTAATGTTTACCATGTCAAATCTGGCGATACGATATACAGAAATGTACAGTATTTCTTCCCGATTTCCTCAGAGCATTACTGGTTTGCAACGTCTTATGTGCTTATGTATGTCTTTTCACCAATAATGAACAAGGCAGTGGAATTTCTATCAAGAAAGCAGCTTAAGGTTACGATTATAGGGCTGCTGCTGTGGTTTAGCATTATTAAGAGCGTTATCCCTGTAAATTTCCCGACAGATAATTTTGGCTATGGACTGGACTGGTTCCTGACTCTTTATCTTATTGCAGCGTACATTAGAAAGTATGATGTTCAGATTGTGCTTGGTAAAAAGAGAAGTCTAATGCTTTATGTTCTTTCATGTTTTGCTATCTTTGTAATGACTGTTGGTCTTCATGGAATTAATCTGTCATCAGGACGCTTTAATTACTACTTTACAGTTACTTCTCACTACAACTTCATCTTGTGTGTCACAGGCGCACTTGGAATATTTTCATTTTTTAGATATACAAGAATACGTGAAGGAGCCTTTGCCGGTATCGTAAGATTTGTAGCGCCGCTGACATTTGGTGTATATCTTCTTCATGAACACCTTGAAATCAGAGACAGATGGATATTCTGGATGCAGGGAATATTTGGCAAAATATCTATGACAAATCCTGTATTGTTTGTAATCCATTTGATTCTTAGCGTACTTGTAATATTTGTCGCAGGAATTCTGATTGACTGGATAAGAAGTATAATCTTTGCATTTATTTCAAGAAATATGCAAAATACGAAGCTGTTTAAGGCACTTGATAAGCTTGACGGAGAACTTCGTGACTGATTGTATAAATAGATGTATAAATAACTATTGTTACCGAAAGGATAGCC
This sequence comes from uncultured Butyrivibrio sp., assembly GCA_964549585.1. Taxonomy (GTDB): domain Bacteria; phylum Bacillota; class Clostridia; order Lachnospirales; family Lachnospiraceae; genus Butyrivibrio. The sequence continues at coordinate 99,898 of CAZJWA010000003.1, forward strand.
TTGAATATTAAGAAATATCAGACTCCAATTGAAAAATTCATATTGCCGGTTATCCTGTTTCTGTACCCTTTTATCGGAGTAAATCAGGGCGTTGATGTTACTGATACGACGTACAGCCTTGGAAATTATGTTAACCAGGACAGCCTTGGAATGATGTGGAGACTTGCTACATATATTCCTAATCTGATAGGAGCTTTTCTTTCTAGGCTTCCCGGAGGTGGTTGCCTTCTTGGAATGAATATTTACGCTACGCTTTTTATCAGTGCGACAGCTCTTTTCGTATACAGATTCTTAAAGAGATTCATGCCCGGATGGATGATCTTTATCGGAGAATTCATAGCAATAAGTCTTTGCTGGTGTCCAAGAGTAATTCTATATAACTATCTAACGTATATGTTCTTCACATTTGGGGCTATGACGCTTATTTATGCACTTGTGTCTGAATCAAAGAAAAGAAGGCTTTTAGTACTTGCAGGCTTTTTCCTTGGACTAAATGTAATGGTCCGATTTCCAAACGCTGCAGAATGTGCACTTGTTCTTGTAGTTTGGTTTTATGGATATATTACTCATAAAGATATTAAAACAGTAGTTAATGAAACGCTTTGGTGCATACTGGGATTTGCAGCTGGAATACTGATTCCAATGATAACAATTGTTATCCAATATGGCGCAGGTTCTTATATCGAAATGTTAACACAGCTCTTTGGCATGACAGGTTCTGCTTCTGACTATACACTTATGGGAATGCTTTCATCTGTAGTATCCGCTTATTGGCATACAATTTCAGAGATGCTTATTCTTATTCCCTGCATCGTAGCCGGAACCCTTATGTTTTACTTTAAGAGAGATAAATATATTATGATTAAAAAGTCAGTATTTCTTTTGGGAATACTGCTTCTTATAAAGTTCTATTTTAGCGAAGGAATAATTACCACCAATTATTATTATTATGATTCAATGTTTGAACTTACTATGATGATGCTTATTATTGCTATTATTATGTTTGTGATAATAATAACTGGAGTTATTAAATCTGCCACTTCTGAAGAACGTTTATTGTCTGCGGCAGCGCTTATTATTATTTTGATAACTCCGCTTGGAAGTAATAACTATACGTTCCCTCTTGTAAATAATCTCTTTATGGTAATGCCAATATTCTTGTGGATGCTTAGAAGAATTATCGCTTCAATAGGCGGAGATAAGCTCATTCATTACTCATGGGAAATGATAACATGTGCTATTATTATTCTGCTTGTAATTCAGGGAGCTCTTTTCCATAGCTGCTATTCATTTGTGGATGGAGCTGATGGAACGAAGAGAAATAGTGAAGTATCCGGAGTGGCAAAAGCAAAGAATATGATAACAACTGATATGAATGCCAGCGAGCTTTCACAGCTCTATTTGTATCTTGAGGAGAATGATCTCTTAGGTAAGAAGCTTATTACCTTTGGTAATATTCCGGGTATCAGTTATCTATTTGATATGGAGCCGGCAATCTTTTCAACATGGCCTGATCTTGATAGTAATACTGTTGAGAGTTTTGATGATGCTCTTATGGATATTTCGTGTGATAAAGAGCAACCTCTTATAATAGTTCAAGATAATATAGAAGGCGAAGTCCTAGGGCAGGATAAGTACGATATTCTATTGGACTATATTGCCAATCACGACTATAATAAAATCTTCAATAATGAAAGCTATACGGTGTATCTCGCAGAATAAAGCTGCTTTTGACTGCAGGCTTTAGGTTGGTTTTTTGGAAAATATATAATTGCAGAGGAATGGATTAATTATGAAAAAATTATTTGATCAGATCATTAAATTTGGCTTAGTTGGAGTTTTGTGCTTCTTAATAGACTGGCTTACCGGACTGGTGGTTCTTAACATCGTAGGAAATTTTATTGACAGAAGTATTGCAACTCAGGTTGCAGCTGTCAGCGGTTTTACAGTTTCTGTAATTGTTAATTATCTTCTTAGTATGAAGTTTGTATTTACCAGAAAGGATGATCTTAACAGAAAAGCAGAGTTCATGATCTTCCTGGTACTTAGTATTATTGGACTTGGAATCAATTCACTTGTTATCTGGGTATGCACAGGACCTATTTACAATAATATTGCGGCTCTTAATACTATGAATTACAGTTTGGTATACACAGGAGCGAAGGTTGTTGCTACCGCTATAGTAATGGTGTATAACTTTATTTCAAGAAAGATCTTTTTGGATAAAAACTAAAATTTAAAACTAAAAGTAAATGCTAGCGCATTAACTTTTACAAAGTTGCAGGATTGCGAAAATGTGAATGCTAGCGCATTAACTTTTCATAGTTGCAGGGATTGTGAGAATGTTGGCTGATTGTAGGAGGCTATTATGAGAATAAATTTTAATGTTCCGCCTTATACGGGTAAAGAATTTGATTATATTAAGGAATGCGTCGAGAATCAGAAGATTTGCGGTGATGGGCCTTTTACAGCGAAGGATAATGAGTTTTTTGAGCAAAAGACAGGAGTAGCCAAGTGCCTTCTTACAACGTCCTGTACACATGCTACTGAGATGAGCGCAATTCTTGCCGGAATAAAGGAAGGCGACGAAGTCATCATGCCTTCATATACATTTGTTTCTACTGCAAATGCTTTTGTTCTAAGGGGCGCTAAGGTCGTTTTCGTTGATGTCAGACCTGATACGATGAATATTGATGAGAAGCTTATCGAGAAAGCGATTACGCCAAAGACAAGGGCAATTGTTCCTATGCACTACGCAGGAGTTGGCTGCGAAATGGATACAATAATGGACATTGCAAAGCGTCATAACCTTTTTGTGGTTGAAGATGCAGCACAGGGTGTTATGGCTACTTATAAGGGTAAAGCACTTGGTTCTATAGGTGATTTTGGTAATTATAGCTTCCATGAAACCAAGAACTACAGCATGGGCGAGGGCGGAGCTCTTCTTATAAGAGATGAAAGTTATGTTGATGATGCCATTATTATTCGTGAAAAGGGCACTAACAGAACTCTTTATAAGCTTGGCAAGGTCGATAAGTATTCATGGATTGAGATGGGCTCATCTTACCTTCCAAGTGATATGAATGCTGCATATTTATATGCGCAGCTCCAGGTTGCAGATGAAATTAACGATAAGCGACTTGATCATTGGAAGAGATATTATGAAGCACTTGAACCAATGAAGGAAAAGGGGCTTATTGAACTTCCATTTATTCCTAAGGAATGTAAGCATAATGCTCACATGTTCTATATTAAGACTAAGGATATCGAGGAAAGAGAAGACCTTATCAAGTTCTTAAAGAGTAATGATATACTTCCGGCTTCACATTATGTACCGCTTCATTCATCAGTTGCAGGAATGAAATTTGGCCGCTTTGATGGCGAAGATAAATATACGACAAAGGAAGCAGGACGACTTCTTCGTCTTCCAATGTATTATAATCTTACAAATGATGATCTTGACGAAGTAGTAATGAGAGTTAAGCAGTATTATCATTTTAGCTGAGAATATTAAAAGTCATAGCTTGGAGCCTTGGGATGAATTTTTTGAAAAAGCGTTTGTCATGGAATTTCATAGGTGCTTTTTCACTGACGTTATTTACCGCTATAGTAGTCAGTATACTTTTTGACTCTTATTATGACTTAAATGACGATGTACTTATGAAGGATATACTTGCAGGTGTCTACACTGGAACACCTGCGTCTCATAACATACAGATGCTGTATCCAATCAGCCTGATAATAAGCCTGTTTTATAGGTTATATCGGACTGCAGATTGGTACGGCATTTTTTTGTGTGTATGCCAGTATGGGTGCATTTTCTTAATTGTCAAAAGAACTTTAGATAAAGTAAGCTCTACTAAGAAAAAGATACTGCTTCTATTCACTGAACTAATCCTTATACTATCTCTTTTTATGGGGCATCTGGTGTATTTGCAGTATACGGTTACAGCGGCGCTTCTTTCGGGAACAGCGGCATTTCTCATTGTATCGTCAGAAAATTTGTTTGAAGATAATATGCAGCTTGGAAGAAAGAAACGCATTTGTAAGTTTGCAAGGCATCTCATTCTTCCATGCATAATGATATTTCTTGCATATCTGATAAGGTCAGAGCTACTTCTCCTAACACTTCCACTTGTTGGAGCGGGCGTTATTATTAAGTGGGTGATGGAATGCGGGGAGAGCCTTATTCATAAAAAAGGCTTTATGAGGTGCGTTTTTCTTGGAGTAGTAATTGTTGCCGGAATCGCTATCTGCCAGCTATTTCATACCGCTGCCTACAGTAGCAGTTCATGGAGGGAGTTTACCAGCTTTTTTGATAACAGGACTGAGCTCTATGATTTTCAGAGCATTCCTGATTATGATGAAAACAAAGAATTCTATGACAGCATAGGGATTTCGAATGAGGAGAAGAACCTCTTTGATAATTACAATTTCGGACTTGATGATGAAATAACATCAAAGACCGTTGGAGAAATTGCAGATTATGCTTCTACTATAAACTCTAAAGAGTCATTTGCAACCGGCTTTAAGAAATTTGTGGGAAATTATGTCTACAGACTTCACCATATGGGAGTGCCGGAAAGTTATGAGTATCCGCAGACTGATGCTCCTTGGAATATTGTTAGTTTATTCATGTATTTTGCTACGTTTGTTATTCTTTCCCTGTTTTATTCATATCAAAATAGATTTAGTTCAAAGCTTGGCGCACTAATTAAGCCTTTCTTGGTGGTGGTATTTCTTTTTACAATAAGGACGGGGCTTTGGGGCTATATTATGATGCGTGGCAGGGACCCAATCAGAATAACGCATTCATTGTATCTGGTGGAAATTCTGGTTCTGGCAGGTATTATTATCAGTACCCTTTCAAAGGGAAAAGAGACTAAAACAGAAGAGACTGTTCCGTTAGGAAATCGAATTCATGCAGGTAATACGGCAGCGGGGCTTTGCGTTATCCTCATAATAATCGGGCTTATCTATCTGCCTTCTTCGCTTATTGTGACGTCGAATGAACAGACAGATAGAGCAAAGGTAAATGCACCATATAATGAGCTGTATTCATATTGCATGGAAAACAGTGATAATTTCTACTTTATTGATGTGTATTCGTCGGTAGCATATTCAGAGAAGCTTTTTGACAGCGTTAATAATGATAACAAGATAGCAAATTACGATATCATGGGCGGATGGGCATGTAAGAGTCCGCTTCAGATAGAAAAGCTTTCCAAATTTGGCATAGATGATATGAAGAGCGCGCTTATATCGATGGATAATGTGTACTTTGTCATGGAGTCCGATGCAAGCCCTGAATGGATAGCAGATTATTATGCCGAAGAAGGCTATGATATTACAATTACTGAGGTTACAAATATTGCAGGAAACTTCAATATTTATAAGCTTTCTGCAGAGTAGTTTTTGAGAATAATTAAAATATCTGAGAAATATTATGCTCTAAGGGACATAAATAACACAAGAAATTAAATGGAATGAAATGATGGAAAAAGACATACTAACGGGTGAAAAAGTTCATATACGCCTTATGACAAATAATGATACTGATTTAATTGTTAAATGGCGAAACAATAAAAGAGTTAGCGACAATTTTATTTACAGAGAACACTTTGATCGTAAGACGCACGAGAACTGGATTAAGAATCATATTGAAAAAGGTGATGTGGTTCAGTTTATCATCTGTGAAAATGAGACAGATAAGCCTGTTGGAAGCGTTTATTTTAGAGATATTGACAGGGTAGCCGATAAAAGGCAGGCTGAATATGGAATATTTATAGGAGAAGACTCTGCGATAGGGAAGGGCTACGGGAATGAGACAGCTCTTTTGGCAATAAGGTATGCATTTGATATAATGGAGCTTGACGAAATTATGCTTCGTGTATTTAAGGACAATGCAGCTGCAAGAAAAAGCTATGAGCATGCGGGATTTAGAGCCTGCAGGGAGCTTTCCAAAGTTGAGTGCAGCGACGGAACCTGTAAAGACATGATACTAATGAAGATAAAAAGGACAGAATATGAGTAAAGAGAAGATAAGTTTTGTAATTCCATGCTATAGATCAGCGAATACTATAGGCGGTGTTGTAGACGAGATAGAAGAAGTAATGAAGGCCGAGGAGAATTACAAACATGAGATAATTCTTGTTAATGATGGGTCCCCGGACGATACGTGGAATACTATCAGCAGAATTGCTACAGAGCATGATCATGTAAAGGCATTTAACTTATCCAAGAACTTTGGGCAGCATGCTGCACTGATGGCGGGTCTTAATAATGCAAAAGGAGATATTGTCGTATGTCTTGATGACGATGGACAGACTCCTGCAGATGAAGCGCCAAAGCTCATTAGAGGCATCGAGAACGGTGCTGACGTAGTTTATGCAAGGTATCAGACCAAGCAGCATTCACTTTTTAGAAACATGGGTACTGCAATGAACGAGTGGATGGCATCTGCCATGCTTGGAAAGCCAAAGGATTTGTATGTTTCAAGCTATTTTGCTGTCAGGAAATACGTTGTTCGTGAAATGATCAAATACCAGGGCTCATATCCTTATGTTATTGGACTTGTACTTAGAGTTACGAGAAACATAATAAATGTTGATGTTAATCATAGAAAAAGAGAAATTGGAACGAGCGGATATACTTTTGCAAGCCTTCTTTCCTTATGGATTAACGGTTTTACTGCATTTAGTATTAAGCCGCTTAGAATGGCTACGATGGCAGGGACGATTATTGCAATCGTAGGCTTTGTATACGGAATCTATACAGTCATAAAGAAGTTTGTTATTCCGGATGTCCCTCTTGGATTTAGTGCAATGATGTCAGCGCTTCTTCTTATCGGAGGAATGCTGATGCTTATGGTTGGTCTTGCCGGTGAATACATTGGAAGATCATATATATCCATGAATAAGAATCCTCAGTACATTATTAAAGAAGAGTGTAAGAAACCAAAGAACGATCAAAGCAGTATGAAAAGCATGGACGAGATTAACTGATTTTAAGGGTAAGATCAGACTTTATGGATAATATGGGCTTAATAGCGGATAAAAAAACAAGGACCTGTGCCTTCATATTTTCACTTGGACTTTCTTTGGCACTTGTACTTGGATTTTCGCTTGAGAGATACGACCACATTGTTATAAGCCTTATTTCAGTAGTGGTCCTTGTAATTGTATTTGCACTGGCTTTGTTCCTGACGGTAAAGAGCTGGGGAGTGCTAGGCAGAAAGCTTGAGAGTATAAATTCTGAAGATAAAACAAAAGCAGATAGGGAAGGCTTCGATAAATCAGCACTAAATGGGTATTTCATTAGAAGCTGGATAGGACTTATCCTTCTTCAGCTTCCGGTTTTATTTGCCGAATATCCGGGATTCTTCGTATATGATGCACAGACAGAGCTGATGGAGGTTGTAACAAGGCTTTTTACGACGCATCATCCGCTTCTTCATGTGCTTTTACTTGGCGGAACGATAACTGGAATTCATAAAATAACAGATTCATGGAATCTTGGAATATTCGCGTATATATTCATGCAGATGGTCGTGATGACGGGAATATTTGCATATACACTTAGGCTCCTTAAAAAGAAAGGTATAAGTAAGGGCTTTAGGATATTTGCTTTTCTCTTTCTTGGATTATTTCCTACTATTGTTATGTATACGCTCTGCTCGTCCAAAGATGGACTCTTTTCTGCATTTCTTCTTCTGATGGTAGTAACGCTGATTGAAATTAAAGATGATTTGACTTCAGGAAATGGAGCCGGGATATCAAGGCGCAGAGCTTTTGCTTTTATACTGGCAGCGTCACTAATGATGCTCTTTAGGCATAACGGGTATTATTGCTACCTGGTATTTATAATAACAATTGCTATTATTGCAATTACAAGAAAAGCATTTAGAGCGATAGATAAGAACTTATTAATTAAGGTAGCACTGCTGTTAATAATACCAGCTGTTATTTATATCACTTTTAGCACAGCTCTTGAAAAAGCGCTCTGCCAGGGCAGTACGACAGACCATCAGGAGATGCTTACGGTACCAATTTCTCAGCTTGCAAGAACGTATAAGTACAATCCGGAGCTCTTTTCCAAAGAGGATAGTGAGCTTCTTAAAAACTACATTGATGAAGATAGTCTAAATCTTTATACTGCAAGATGCACAGATAAAGTTAAATATAATTTTAATAATGAATATTTCGAAGAAAATTCTGGAGACTTCTATGATTTATGGCTAAGAATAGGGCTTAAGGCTCCAATGACATATGCAAATGCCTGGTTTCTTACTTCCTATGGCTATTGGTATCCTGGAGCAGTCATTAACGTATATGGCGGCGAAAGTGTGTTTACATTTACTTATGATGAAAGCTCATATTTTGGCTATGAAGTAGAAGAGCCGGGAACAAGGCACAGCTTTATTCCTCTTATTGACTCTTTTTACAGAAAGCTTTCAATAGAGAAATTTCAGCAGAATATTCCGGGTGTTTCTCTTCTTTTTGCACCGGCATTTTATTTTTGGATATTCATGTATGTATTTATGTTTGTGGTAAGCAGGAAAGATTTAAGGGCAAACGCTCTTATCATGCTTCCCGTACTTTTATTATGGCTGACCGTCCTTCTTGGACCAACGTATCTTGTCAGATATGTAATAATATTGTGGTACATGGTGGTGCTGTATCCATTACTCCTTGGAAAGACAGTAGCGAAGCGGAAATAAGAAATAATTTTGCATGATAAATGCAGGGAATGGGTTTATGAGAAAAATAACTTTTAAATGCAGGGCAATACAGGCAGTGATAATTATTTTGTCACTAATTGCAATAATATCAATTTGGCCGCTTAGATTGTGGCAGACAAATTATCAGGAGGCAAGCGGCGGAACAATTTGCGCTCAGTCTGGAGATGTTAATGACAGCACGGATGTGATTCAGATATTTAAGGCACAGTATGACAGAATTGATTCGCTTGATTTGTATGTAACGAAGCTAAGCGCTGGAAGATATCTTCAGTTTAGTATTTTTGATGAGAATATGACTCTTTTGTACCACTCTTATGTTGATATGGGAGAGACGAAGATACCGGGATACGTTAACATACCACTTGGACTTGACTTAAACGTTGGCGAGAATTATACGATTCTGGCGATGGGGCTCTATTCAACATATACGGTTGCTTACGAGGATATGGGGCAGGAAGTATCGCCTTATTATATTGCTTCTTCCTATCATGACACAGGGCTTGATGGCTACAACATTGCTACAAGATATAACTACTCACTTCCTCTTTCAAAGAGCTCTTCACTTATTGTAATGACAGTGATAATACTACTTTGCCTTGCAGCGTGCCTTGTAACTAACGGCTTTTTCAAAAGAAATCCCGAAAAGAATAAACTGATTACATATGGCGAAGCCTTTAGATTCACGATAAATTCAATAGCAGCTGTTATTTTTATATCACTTCTTGCCTGCGTTTTTCCATTAAAGGTATTTGATGACAGACCTGCCAATATTATTTTGTATGCGGTTGGGATTTTGATTACGGCATTTTTTGCATTCTATGCGATTAATTACAAGGACAATGAACCAAAGAATCCACCGTTTTGGGTTACAGGTCCTAAATCTGTTTCGGTTAAGGCAACAGTACTGGTTATTGCAATAGCCCTTTCAATAAAGTTTGCCGTCGACTATATGAACGCACTTTATGAGATCTACCATACAATTGCAACAGGAAGAATTATCATCTGCCTGCTTATTGTAATTATCATGACTTTTTCGGCAAAAGAGCTTTTTAATACACTTAATCTTTGTTATCTTATCGTGGGTATCATATCCGGAGTTTGCTATAGAAATCTTCACCTTATGGCAGCTACAGAGAAGGAATATGACCTGCATAATACGATTTTGTCAAATAACGTAGTTATTTGCGTGCTTGCAGGACTAATAATAATAAGTTTCGGCAGACTGATCATTTCTCATATTTCAAATAAGAATAAAGCTGCAGGAAAAGCCAAAATGACGCTTTCTCTATTTGGAATTATCGTGATTTTATTTGCTGCAGGCATTGTCATATTCAGGAATACAAGGTTATGGGGAATTGAGCTGGTTCTTGTTTTTGGAGCCTTCTATATTAGATATTTCTTTTGGGAAGAAAAGAAAAGATGGCTTTCGATTCTATCAGGAGGCCTTATTCTTAACTTTGTAGGATCACTTATTTACTGCCTATTATTTAGGTATTTTCAGGGCTTTACTTCGGCGAGGTTTTCATTTACCTTCCATACAGTTACCGTAACGGCAGAATACTTAAGTGTTATGGAGTGCGTGGCAGCTGTTATGCTTCTTAGCGCGCTCATGAGAACTCCTCGTGGAAATGGAATAAAGGCATTATTTAAAGCTATCTGGAGAGAATTTATTCTCTTTGGCTTTGTAAGTGCTTATGCGATATTTACTATGTCGAGAACCTGCTATCTTGCTATTGGAGTTTCATGCATCATTCTTATGATAGTGATAATCAGGCAGGATAAGAGCGGGAAGCGTTTTGGATACTTCTTAAGAAGCATCGCCGTACTAATTGCATCTGTTGTAATCTGCTTTCCGGCAGCATTCACGCTTCAAAGAACAATACCGGCACTTGTAGGGCACCCTTACATCTTTGAAATAGAGGATACGGATATTCTTTTAAGGAGCGGTAATAATCCGGATTGCAGACAGTTCATGAGTATTGAACGCTTTGCTTCTATGTTTGAGGAAAAGATACTTGGAATGGACGGCTTTCCATATAACTATCCGGAAGATAAGTATAATTATGACAGCGACGGAAACCTTAAATATGGAGAAAACGGCTATCCTGAGGGCGTAGGCGCATCGGCTGATGTAATGGAGACGGCATCTGATGATATGGTAGCGTATACTAAGGCAAATGATGTATACTTGTCAGAAGATAATCCTATTGAGGTAAGCACCTATAACGATGGGTCAAATCTCGACGAACTTAGTAATGGAAGATTTACGATATTCCGAAGCTATTTGTCCGAAATGAATCTGACGGGACATGATGAAATGGGAGCTCTTCTTCCTAATGGAGAAGTCGCTGTTCATGCACACAATACCTACATTCAGGTTGCATATGATCACGGCGTTCCTGTAGGCATTCTATTCGTAATTACGATTTTAGGAGCTCTTTTTGCAGGACTGATGTACTATATTAGAGAAAAAAAAGCAAATAGAAGTGCGGGAGTGATTCTTGCCTGCGTACTTGCATTTGCTATAGCAGGAATATCAGAATGGGTGTTTGAGTTTAACAACCCGATGACAATAGCACTTATGCTGTCATTTGCACCTATCATGTTTAAGGAAAGAATTAAGAATGAACAGTAAAAAAAGTAATGAAAAGGTCACAAAAATAAATTACGCAAAGCTCTATAGACGCGTTGCACTGATAGTTTATGATATTGTCAGCATTGTTGCGGCAAGCTATCTTGCTATTCTCATGCGTTATGAGTTTCGTATCAGTTCAATTCCGGATCATTTTCTGACGCCGGTTAATCAGTTTCTGCCAATTAATATTCTGATTACCATATTATTGTTCTATCTTTTTAAGCTTTATAACAGCCTTTGGGCATATGCAGGAGAGACAGAGCTTCAGAATCTTGTTATCGCCTGCGTTCTTTCAGGAATAAGTAATGCGGTAGGACTTCAGTTCTTTAAGATTCGCACACAGGCTGTGCCGCAGAGCTATTATTTTCTGTATGTTTTTATACTAATAACTCTGATTTTTGTAAGCAGATTTTCATACAGATTCTTTAGAAGCCAGAAGCATAAGCAGGAGAATAAGAATAATGATATCTCTGTTATGGTTATTGGCGCCGGAGAAGCTGGCAATATTCTGATAAAAGAGATTCAAAACGGAAACTACTCCAAGATGGTCATCAAGTGCATCATTGATGATGACAAGAATAAATGGGGTAAGTACATTCAGGGAATCAGAGTAGCAGGCGGCAGGGACAGAATAATTGAATGTGCAGATCTGTATGATATTGATGAGATAATCATTTCGGTTCCTTCTGCTCCAAGAAATGAAATAGGAAAGATTCTTTCGATATGCAAAGAGACAAATTGTAAGCTTCAATCATTACCCGGAGTTTATCAGCTTGTTAACGGAGAAGTAAATGTAAGTAAGCTTCGTGACGTAGAGATTGAGGATCTTCTTGGAAGAGATCCAATAACAGTTGATATTGATTCAATTCTTGGATACGTAAGAGATAAGACGGTTCTTGTAACCGGAGGTGGCGGTTCTATTGGAAGCGAATTATGCCGCCAGATAGCAGGTCATAAGCCAAAGCAGCTTATAATTCTCGATATATATGAGAATAGTGTATATGATGTGCAGCAGGAGCTTAAGGTAAAATACCCGGAGCTTGACCTCGTTGTGCTTATTGCTTCTGTCAGAAATACCAGCAGAATAAACTGGATTTTTGATCATTATCATCCTGATATCGTATATCATGCGGCAGCACATAAGCATGTACCTCTAATGGAGGACAGCCCGAATGAAGCGATAAAGAATAACGTCTTTGGAACATGGAAGACAGCAATGGCAGCAGCTATGAGCGGCACCAAGAAGTTTGTAATGATATCTACCGATAAGGCAGTTAATCCTACAAATGTCATGGGAGCATCAAAGCGTATTTGTGAGATGATAATTCAGACGTTTAATCGCCACTACGATACAGAATTTGTAGCAGTAAGATTCGGAAATGTACTTGGAAGTAACGGAAGCGTGATACCTCTTTTTAAAAAGCAGATAGCAGCAGGAGGACCTGTTACAGTAACTGATCCTGAAATAATCAGATACTTTATGACAATTCCGGAAGCTGTTTCACTTGTGCTACAGGCAGGAGCTTTTGCAAAGGGCGGCGAAATATTCGTTCTTGATATGGGAGAGCCTGTCAAGATACTTGACCTTGCAGAGAACCTCATTAAACTCTCTGGATATAAGGTTGGAGAAGATATAAAGATTGTATTTACAGGACTTCGTCCCGGAGAGAAGCTCTACGAAGAGATGCTCATGAACGAAGAAGGAATGCAGGATACAGCCAACAAGATGATTCATATTGGAAGACCTATAGATATTGATGAATCCAAATTTTTCATACAGCTTGAAAATCTTAACACAGCAGCAAAGGCAGAGTCTTCAAATATCCGCGGACTTGTAAAAGAAGTAGTAACGACTTATAATCCTAATCCGAACAATGAAGAACATAGCGCAGAGCACGCAAGAGAGATGAACAGGCTCGCAGCAAAGATAAATGCTACAGAATAAATGAAAGGCTTTTGAAGGAAAACGAAATGGAAAGAAAACGTATTTTTTTATCAAGTCCTACAATGCATGGAGATGAACAGAAATTTATTCAGGAGGCATTTGATACCAACTGGATTGCACCACTTGGACCAAACGTTGATAAATTTGAGCAGGAGATGGCTTCTTATCTTGGAATAGGTCATGCTGCAGCACTTAGCGCAGGAACAGCAGCAATTCACCTGGCAATAAAGCTTGTCGGCGTAGAAGAGGGTGATACAGTATTTTGTTCTGCACTGACTTTTTCTGCAAGCTGTAACCCGATAGCATATGAGAAGGCAAAGCCTGTATTTATTGACTCAGAGCCTGATACCTGGAACATGTCACCTGCAGCTCTTGAAGCTGCCTTTGAACGTTATCCAAAGCCAAAGGCTGTAGTTATTGTTCACCTTTACGGAACGCCTGCAAAGATGGATGAGATAACAAGAATATGTGAAAGCCATAATGTTCCAATTATCGAGGATGCAGCTGAAGCACTTGGAGCTACGTATAAAGGAACAAAGCTTGGTGATTTTGGTAAATTTGGAATATTATCCTTTAACGGCAATAAGATAATTACAACATCCGGAGGCGGAATGCTTGTTTCCGAGGATGAGGAGCTAATTAAGAAGGCAAGATTTCTTGCAACTCAGGCCCGCGATCCAGCTCCTTACTATCAGCATTCATCAATTGGTTATAACTACCGCATGAGTAATATCGTTGCAGGAATCGGAAGAGGTCAGCTCCTTCACCTTGATGAGCATCTTGCATTAAAGAGAGCAATATATAAGAAGTACAGTGAAGCATTTAAAGATATTGAAGAAATCAAGATGAATCCGATGAATCCTGATGGAGAAGCAAATAACTGGCTCTCCTGCATGACGCTGTCTCTTGGAAGCAAGGTAAATGGTGAGATGATAGCTAAGGCTTTATCTGATCTTAATATTGAGACAAGGCCTATCTGGAAACCAATGCAGCTTCAGCCTGTATTTGATGGCTGTGACTTCTTTGCTGATCCGATTGGCCTTGAGAACCCTACAGGCTCTGTTTCTGAGGATATCTTTAACAGAGGAATATGCCTTCCAAGTGATATCAAGAATACTCCTGAGGATATGGAGCTTATTATCAGCACAATCAAGAATCTGTTTTAACTCTGATTTTCTTACAGGTATGGTGACCTATGTATAGAAAGTACATTAAAAGATTATTGGATATTATTATCTCACTTATTATACTGGTGCTCTTTTGCTGGCTTTATCTTATCGTATGGATACTCGTTAAGGTAAAACTTAGTTCACCTGCTGTATTTACGCAGGAGCGTCCCGGAACGAAGGGCAAAATATTCAAATTATATAAGTTCCGTTCCATGACAAATGAGAAAGATGAAAACGGAGAGCTTCTTCCTGATGAAGATAGGCTTACCCATTTTGGAAAGGTACTTCGTGCAACAAGCCTTGATGAACTTCCTGAATTTGTAAATATCCTAAAAGGGGATATGAGCTTTATTGGACCAAGGCCTCTTCTTGTACGGTATCTTCCATATTACAATGAAACGGAAATGCGGCGCCATGATGTCAGACCGGGGCTAACCGGTCTTGCACAGGTAAACGGACGAAACCAGATAGGCTGGGAGAAAAGGTTTGCCTATGACGTTGAATATGTAGATAGCTGCTCGTTTATTCTTGATTTGAAAATACTTGGAATGACGATAGGAAAGGTACTAAAGCGCTCCGGAGTTCAGCAGGGAAACGAACAGGTGGCAGATGACTTTGACGTTTTCAGACAGAAGCAGAATTTCAAGCCGCTTCGAAAGATAGAGGATTATACCTGATGACAAACATACTTATTCTGAGCGCAGGAACCAGAGATAAAGTCGTTCAGTATTTTAAAAAAGAAATTGCCGGTAAGGGAAGAATTATTGCAACCGATTGTAGTAATGTCGCTCCTGCCATTTATGATGCTGATAAAGCATATATCGTTTCACCAATGGTGGCAGATGGCTATATTGATGAGATTCTTGAAATTTGTAAGAAGGAAAAGATTACAGGACTCTTTTCACTAATTGACCCTGAACTCTCGCTTCTTGCACTTAATAAAGACAAATTCGAAGCTATAGGTGTTACCCCTATTGTTTCGCCATATGAGCTTTGCGAAACATGCCTTGATAAATATGAAATGTATAAAATGCTCTGCAAAATGGGCATTCCCACTGCAAAGTGTTATGTAACTAGAGAAAGCTTTTTTGAAGCTTTAAATAAAAAAGAAATCGAATATCCGGTATTTGTTAAGCCTCAAAAGGGAAGTGCAAGTATTAATATCAACAGCGTTTCAAGTGATGAGGAAGTAAATACGCTTTTTGATATTTATGATGATTTGATGATACAGGAATATATGCATGGACAGGAATACGGCGCCGATGTGTATATTGATATGATCTCCGGCAAATGTGATTCAATCTTTTTAAAGAAAAAGATCAAGATGAGAGCAGGAGAAACGGATAAATCCGTATCGGTAAAGGAACCGGCTCTTTTTACAAAAATAGCTGATTTTGTAGAGAAATGCGGATTTAGAGGAATGATTGACATTGATCTGTTCCTTGATAAGGATGGAGTTTGGTATTTATCAGAGGTTAACCCAAGATTTGGCGGCGGCTTCCCTCATGCATACGGCTGCGGAGTCAATACACCGCTTTTCGTAATAAATAACCTTGAGGGAAAAGAGAATACTCCTGCGATAGGCGACTTTAAAGAAAATGTCTACATGATGAAATACAATGAAGTACTTTTTAAAACATATAATGAACTTGAAAACTGCAGACTGGAAAAGTGAAACAATATGAGTAAAGTGCTTATTTTGGCCAATTCCTCAAGCGGCCTTTTTGATTTTAGAAATGGACTTATACTAAGACTTTTAAAGGATGGAAGAGAAGTAGTAGTTAGTCTTCCTGATGATATGTGTACAGCAGAGCTTCGAGCAGAAGGCTGCAGAGTAATCCACACAGAGATTAACAGAAGGGGAATGAACCCCGGACAGGATCTTCGCCTTCTCAAAAGCTATAAAGCCATGCTTAAGGATGAAAAGCCGGATGTTGTTCTTACATATACGATAAAGCCTAATGTATATGGCGGATATATGTGTAGAAAGCTTGGAATTCCTTATATTACTACAATCACCGGACTTGGAAGCGCATTTGAAAAAAGTGGTTTCATGAAGGAAGTTATTGTAAAGATGTA
>CAZJWA010000004.1:0-27147 GCA_964549585.1 uncultured Butyrivibrio sp.
GAAAGCCTACTTTAGTAGGCTTTAGATGCAAGCCGCTGGGCTTGCGTCTTTATTCAAGATTTTTCAACGATTCAATCATATCAATTCGCTTTATTTTGAAGTACATTACAAAGTTTACGATGATTGCAAATAAAATCGTGAATAGCGTAGAGTATAAGTAGCTGACTGGGTTAATATTTCTTCCAAACATGAAACTATCTATTTCTACTGTTGTGATTGTATATGAGTGTAGAAGCTTTCCAAATAATATTCCGAAAAGACAACCTATTGCAGTTAGAATAATATTCTCACGGTAAATATAGAATGCTACCTCTCCATTGTAAAATCCAAGAACCTTGAGAGTTGCAAGCTCTCGTATTCTTTCATTAATGCTGATGTTGTTAAGGTTGTATATTACTACAAAGGCAAGCATTCCGGCAGCGATAACAAGAACGACTATGACAAGATTAAGACTTGTCAGCATATTTTCAAGCTGACTCCTTGTAGAAGAAGAATATGTTACATTAAGTACGCCGTCAATATCAAGTGCCCCTTCGCCGACAGCCTTGTAATCATCAGCGTTATGACCTGCAAGATAAATAATAGTGTTGTCTGATGAGTCTTTTCCAAACACCTTTGAATAATATGCTTTAGTCATATATACGTAGTGATACATGTAATGTTCGGTTATTCCGGACACAGTTACTTCGTATGGCTCATTATTCACTGTGAGAGTCATAGTATCTCCGGGAGTAATATTAAGAGTCTTGGCAAGCTTCTCTGATATTATGACACCGCTGTCATCAAGAGCCAGACTCTCATGACCAATTCTTGTCCTAAATACAATTAGATTAGAGAGCTCTGTAGTTGAATCAGGGACAAAGAGATAACAGTCCATTTTGCCCTTTGAATTTCCTCCGGTAAGTGACTCCATATAGACGCCAGTGTAATAGTCTACATTTTCCTTAGAAGAAAGATAGGAACTAATATTATCTGAAACAGTAGAAGCATCTGCTGCTTCTCCATCAAAGTGAATCATCCCGTCATATTGTTGGAGCTCATTATACTGGATGTCTACAATTTCAAGAATTGAATCTCTTATTCCAAAGCCTACAAGCATCAGCGCCATGCAGCCACCGATACCAAGAACCGTCATAAAGAATCGCCGCTTATATCTAAAAATATTACGAAGAGAGGATTTGGTCGAAAATGAAAATCTCTTCCACATAAAGGTGATTCTTTCAAGAAGAATTCGTTTCCCATTCTTTGGAGGGGCAGGGCGCATGAGCATAGAGGGCTTTGAAGAAAGCTCTGCGAAGCAGGCACTAAATGTCGCTATCATTGTGCAGGCATAAGCAGCTACAGTTGCCATAATCCAGTATGAGAGATGATATGGTATAACGATATCGGTAACGTATGGATTCATTATCTGGTAAGCATAAATAATTACAAATGGGAAAAGCTTTTCTCCTATTAGACCACCCAAAAGACTTCCCATTAGCGTTGCAAGTCCTGCATACCACAGATATTTTGCTGCAATCTTTCCCTTTGTATATCCAAGCGCAGAGAGAACACCAATTTGTGTTCTTTCATCTTCGACCATACGTGTCATGGTGGTAAGCGAAATGAGAGCGGCAACAAGGAAGAATATTACCGGGAAAACACCTCCGAGAGCTTTCATGCTATCAGCGTTATTTCCAAGCTGTTCATATTGCGGGAGGTCATTTCTATCATTTATATACCATTTGGGATATTCAATATCATCGACTTCCTTTTGCGCGTCATCAATTTTGGACTGCCCATCAGCTATCTTTTCATTTGCACTATCAATCTCATCCTGTGCGTCCAAAAGCTTCTGCTCGTTATCAGCGATTTCCTGATCAGCTTCATCGAGCTGTGCCTTTGACTCGGAAAGAGTTTTATTTGTAGAGGCTTCCTTAGCTGAAAGCTCAGTTTTCTTAGCTTCTAGTTCTTGTCTTGCTGCATCTAACTGAGCGGCTGACAAATTATATTGTTCCTGGTATTGCACCTGCCCTGAATCAATAAGAAGCTTTAGATTATCAAGAGAAGCACTCTGTTCATCAAGCTGAGCTTCTGCGGCGGAAAGCTGATCCTTTGCAGATGCAATCTGGTTCTGCGCGGTGATTTTTCCATCCTCATATTCTTTCTTCTTTTCACTGAGGGTGACTTTACTCTCTTCAAGCTTAGCCTTATTATCCGAAAGCTCCTTGGTAGCATTATCAAGGTCTGCCTGGTTTTTGGCAAGCTCGGTCTTGGCGTCATCTACCTTTACCTGTGCGTTGCTGACAATAGAGTCATATCTGCTTTGAATCTGAGCGTCCTCGACATCAGATTCAATGACTGATTTTAAGTTATCGACTATATCGTTGTATCCAGTTGTGTAAGCTGTCTGTTCTTTGGAACCATCTGCAATTATGTCAATCTGGGAATAGTAGTCACAGCAAAAAGAGCTTTTGGGAACAAAAACAAAGGCACTGACTTCACCTTGACCAATCTGACTGATTCCACGCTGAAATGCTAGATAAAGGGAAGATGAAACGAAACCGGTGATTGTGTAGGAATCATATTTTAAGGTATCTGATAATTTATCGCCATCTTCTTCCAAAGAAGAGTCAAGATAAATTTTTATCGTGTCACCAATCTTTAAATTGTTTCGCTCGGCAAATGTATTATCAAGAACGCATTCATTGCCCTTTGTTGGGAACGAGCCTTGTTCAAGGTCACTTTTATTCATAGTATCGTAAATGGAGATAAACTTAAGAATTTTTTGATTTCCATCGAGGTCATACAGTACGTCAATGGTGTTGGCTGCTTCTGCCGACTTAACTTCGTCAAGTGAAAGAATGGCGGCAAGGTCGTCGTCAGTAAGCCCCATGGTGCTTAATATACGAACATCCAATAGATCATGTTCGTCGTAATATTTATCGAGCGAGAGCCTTAGGTCAGGCTCGGAAGCTCTGATTCCAGCAAAAAAAGATACGCCCATAGCCACAATAAACATAATAGACAAGAAGCGGTTAAGGCTTTTTTTGATTTCCATGAAGAACTCTTTACGAATTGCACTTTGTCGCATGGTTGACCTCCACTTTATTACGAAGCTCATTATTATTAATCGTACCATTAATATTCAAAACAGGATAATAAAATGATTGTAAACAGCATTATCATGATAAAATAAAAGAAGAAATATAGGTGATTACCTGAAAGGAACAACATAGGTGAAAAACGAAAAAGGCAGACATATGCTTTCACAAATTCTTTTGCTCTCGGCAATAGTAAACATCCTTTCTGCATTCGCTACAATTTATTGCAGACTGGCACTTGCCGGAACTCTTCCGAGGATATTTGGGTTCATGCAGGATGATCAGCTGCTTAATGATAATATGGCAGTATCACTATTTCAGATGGTTCTTACCATAATAATTTTCATTTTCTATGGACTGCAGTATCGCAGCTATGTCAGAAATATTGATAAAGAAGAGCTTTCAGCATTTAATAATGAAAGACGTAAGGAACTTCAAAGAGAGCTTGATAGTGACGAAAACGGGGTTCTTGCCGGCGCAGATGCAATTGTGATACCAGGAGAAAACAAGAAGACACTCTCGGTTAAGGGAATACTTCAGCTAATGCAGATGTGGGCAGTGATACTAATCGGAATAAGAGCTGTTTATGATGTATCTGTAGCAATCTATGGAGCATTTGTCGCGGAAATAACGGACTTAATAAGCGCAGAGAATATATATGGAGTGGAGATAGGCCTTGTTGAATTATACAATGGAACACATGGCTTTAAATATATAGGAATGTTTACGGCAATTATTCTCGGAGTGTTCGTAACGGGGATATTTTTAAAAGACAATTTGTTAAAAATTGCATCAGCTTTTTTAACTATACTATTTATGATAGCATTCGCACTTTTGCAGATGCAGACATTTACAGTATTTGGAACAGACTATGGAATCGTATGGACTGCAGTTATTTTTCATACAATGCAGACAGTCGGACTTCTTCTTATGGCTTTTTATCTAAAAGCCCGTTATAAAGAAATCTGATTATGATATACTGTATCAGTCAAATTATAATGAAAAAAGGAGCGTGCCTGATACTAGAAGAGGGCAAGGTTTATTATGAACGAATTATTTGAAATTTATTATGTCTTTTTACGAATTGGAATGGTAGCATTCGGAGGAGGTTATGCGCTTCTCCCAATACTTGTAAGGGAACTTGAAGAAAAGAGACAGTGGTGTACGACTGATGAGCTTATGGATTATTTTGCGATAGGACAGTGCACGCCGGGAGTAATTGCACTAAATGTATCAACCTTTATCGGCAATAAGAGAAAAGGAATACCAGGAGCAATATTTGCCTCTGTTGGATTTGTAACTATTCCGATAATTATTATTCTTTTTATTGCTGCATTTCTTACTAACTTTGCAGATAATCCATATGTAAAGGATGCTTTTGCAGGAATAAGAGTTTGCGTATGCGTGCTTATTCTCCAAGCAGTAATGCGTCTTTGGAAAAAATCTATTGTCGATAAAAAGGCTTTATGCATTTATTTTATAATTCTTTTTCTGACAATATTCTCAGGAGTACTACCTATATCAATCCCTACTGCAATTATCGTTGTTGCATCGGGAGTATTTGGAGTTCTCTTTGGAAAAGAAGGAAAAGACAGTACTAAGGAGGGCAAATAATTATGTTTACACTTCTTAGATTGTTTTTTGAGTTCTTTAAGACTGGACTTTTTTCAATAGGCGGAGGGCTTGCAACACTGCCGTTTTTATATGAAATGGCAGATAAAACCGGGTGGTTTTCTCATGCAGATATTGCTGATATGATAGCTGTTTCAGAGTCTACCCCTGGTGCTATCGGAGTTAATATGTCAACGTATGCCGGATTTACTACATCAGGCGTTATTGGCGGAATAATCGCAACTCTTGGACTTATTACTCCTTCGATAATAATAATTATTATAGTTGCGCACATTCTTGAGAAATTTAAGACAAATAAATATGTTCAAAGAGCATTTTACGGACTAAGGCCTGCTTCAATTGCACTTATTACAGCAGCAGGGTTTAATGTTGTGAAGATTTCACTTATTAATATTAACCTTTTTAAAGAAACGGGCAGTTTATTAGATCTTTTTACAATTAAGGCAATAATATTTGCCGTAATAATGTATTTTCTTCAAAAGAAATTTAAATGCCATATGATAGTGTGGATAGCATTATCGGCTGTTGTTGGAATTGTTTTTAATTTTGCAGGATAAAGACCAGAGGGCAAACATATGCCGGGAAGGGTGTGAAAGTAATGGCTTATAGCTGCGATAGCTGCAACAATTACGTTTACGATGAAGATGACGATTCGTATAGCTGCATGGTGAATCTTGATGAAGACGAAATGTATCATTTTCTGACCAGCAAATACAGGGAATGTCCATATTATTCAAATGACGACGAATATAAGGTCGTTAGAAAGCAGATGTAGATATTCATTTGTTGGCATGATGAGGTGATGATTATGGATAGAGGCGATTTTCAGGGCGTGGATTTTGAGGAAAAGATGAGAAATGAGCTTGGAAGAGTTGGAATAGCAACTCTTGGAGCAATATTATATGCGCTTGGAATAAATCTCTTTGTAGTTCCAATGGGTTTATATACCGGTGGACTTATGGGATATGCTCAGCTGCTTCGAACATTTCTCGTAAGCAACTTACATATGAATTTTGGCGGAATAGATATTTCCGGTATAATTTATCTTCTTATCAATGTTCCGCTTCTTCTGCTTGTCAGGAAGAAAATGGGAAGGTTGTATTTCATTAAAAGTATTATCAGCATTATTGAAGTAACTGTACTGCTGACGATAATACCAATTCCTGGAGAAGTACTGATAGATGATGCTATGGCTTCTTGCGTAATTGCCGGAATAATGTGTGGCTCAGGCATAGGTCTTATTCTTCGAAGTGGTTCCTGCGATGGAGGAATGGATCTGATTGGAATTCTTCTTTTGAGAATTAGAAATGATATAAGCATTGGAAAGGCGAACCTGGCTGTTAACTGCGTCCTTTATGCAATAATGCTCCTTTTGTTTGACTTCCAGACTGTGATCTTTTCGCTGATTTATGCGACGATTTCATCTACTGCGATGGATAAGGTATACAGTCAGAATATTAACGTTGAGGTTCATGTTATT
This sequence comes from uncultured Butyrivibrio sp., assembly GCA_964549585.1. Classification (GTDB taxonomy): domain Bacteria; phylum Bacillota; class Clostridia; order Lachnospirales; family Lachnospiraceae; genus Butyrivibrio. Next base: position 6,196 of record CAZJWA010000004.1, read on the forward strand.
ACCAAAAAGAGCTGTGAAAATATGGAAAAACAGATTTTCTATGAGCTTGGAAGGGGAATAACAAAATGGAAGAGCTTAGGAGCATATACAGAAGAAGGCTCTGAGATATTATATATTATCGTAAATAAATACGAGGTAAGTCAGCTTCGAAGGATTATTCTTGCATACGATCCTGACGCTTTTATCGTTTGTGACAGTAATGTAGCAGTTGATGGACATTTCCTCAAGCATCTTACCTGAAATCCTATATCTGATATAGCTCTATGTTTCTCTAATATTAAGAAAAGCTGTTATACTTTGAAAACTATCAAAGTATAACAGCTTTTCTAATAACTAATTAGAAAAATTTATTTTTCTTGTCCGCTCTGCTTAAGTGCTGCAGCTACAAGACCATTAAATAACGGATGTGAACGATTAGGACGAGACTTAAGCTCTGGGTGAGCCTGTGTTGCAACAAAATAAGGATGATCTGGAATCTCTATCATTTCAACGATACGTCCGTCCGGTGAAATACCACAAAGCTTCATTCCTGACTCTGTAAGAACGTTTCTGTAATCATTATTAACTTCATAACGATGGCGGTGACGCTCATGAATTGTCTCTGAGTTGTAAAGCTTGAATGCTGTCGAAGACTTATCAAGTATACATGGATAAGAACCAAGACGAAGTGTTCCTCCGATATCCTCAACATCATTCTGGTCAGGCATAAGAGAAATTACAGGATGAGTTGTGCTTGGATTAAACTCAACTGAATCAGCATCTCTGTAGCCAATGACATCTCTTGCAAATTCAATGATTGAAAGCTGCATTCCAAGGCAAATTCCAAGGAAAGGAATATTATTTGCACGAACATATTTAATTGCACATATCATTCCTTCGATACCTCTGTCGCCAAAGCCTCCAGGAACAATGACACCATTTACATTTTTGAGCTTTTCGGCAACGTTCTCATCGGTTACTTCTTCAGAATCAACCCATTCAATCTCAACTTCAGTCTTATTTGAGATTCCGCCATGCTTAAGTGCTTCAACTACGCTTATGTAAGCATCATGGAGCTGAGTATATTTACCAACGAGTGCTATAGTAACTTTTCTGTTAAGAGAATACAGAGTATTTACCATATCGGTCCAATCAGCAAGATCCGGCTCAGGGCATTTAAGATCAAGGCATTCACAAGCAACCTGTGCCAAGTGCTCTTTTTCCATCATAAGAGGAGCTTCATATAAATATTTGAGATCAAGGTTCTGTAAAACGTGATTGCTTGGAACATTACAGAAAAGAGCTATCTTATCTTTGATATTCTCTTCAAGCTCCATCTCTGTTCTGCAAACGATAACATCAGGCTGAAGACCCATTCCCTGCATAGTCTTAACTGCTGACTGTGTAGGTTTTGTCTTAACTTCCTGAGAACAGCGAAGGTAAGGAATAAGTGAAACAAGAATAAGCATTGCATTCTCACGTCCAACCTCATGCTGGAATTGACGAATGGCTTCAAGGAACGGCTGACTTTCGATATCTCCGACTGTTCCACCAACCTCGATGATTGCAATTGTTGTCTCTGAATCATTATAGTTTCTATAGAAATGGCTCTTAATTTCATTAGTGATATGAGGAATAACCTGAACAGTATGTCCGCCGTAATCACCGCGACGTTCCTTCTGGAGAACTGACCAGTAAATTTTTCCTGTAGTAACGTTTGAATTTTTATCGAGATTCTCATCGATAAATCTTTCATAGTGACCAAGGTCAAGATCGGTCTCAGTACCGTCATCTGTTACGAAAACCTCTCCATGCTGAATTGGATTCATGGTTCCCGGGTCAATATTAATATATGGATCGAACTTCTGCATCGTTACCTTATAGCCTCTTGCCTTGAGCAGACGACCAAGCGAAGCAGCAGTAATTCCTTTTCCGAGACCGGATACAACACCACCGGTTACAAATACATACTTAACAGCCATTGCATTTCCCTCCTACAATGTGAACAAACAATTATCAGTAAACATAAAAATCTATTATATATTCGAATCGGAATAAAATCCATAATATAAAGTGATGAAATAAAGCAGGAATACGCGGGTAGTTGCCGTGCAAGTTTACGAATCTTTTAGAAAATAAGTGCTTTTTTAATACTTAAAGAATTGATTTAATCCTTTTTCTTACCTATAATAACAATATTATAGAACGGAAATAATAGATTAGGAAGTCAAAAATGGATAATAATCAGAATTCAGTTAATAATAATTCGAGTGGTGGCTCAAATGGTAACGGCTCGGGAAATAATCCAAAGCAGTCAAGAAATCAGAATATAGTATTGGTGCTTGTGGCGTTATTATTTACATTATTTATTATGTCATATTTTCTCAATATGTCTTCTACAGCAGAAAGCTCCGAGATTTCATATACGGAATTTGTAAATATGCTTGAAGATGGAAAGGTTGAGTCTGTTGAGATTCAGAGCAGCCAGATTGACATTACATTAAAAGATGGCGCAGATAAAACGGATGGCACTGCTGTAAGTTCAGATAGCTCGTCTGCTTTAGCTAGTTCATCTTCTGATACTGCCAGCAGTCAGAGTGCTTTAGATAACCAATCGGCCAAAGAACTCCAAAGTCTTTTTGGACAGAGCGTTACGGTATCGCAGGCAAAGACATATTACACAGGTATAGCTGAGAGTGATGATTCACTTACACAGAGATGCCTTGATGCAGGAGTAGATGTCAAGAGTACTATTCCGGACAACTCCGGAATGATTATTTCTTTTCTTGTATCATACATACTCCCTATAGTTCTTCTATGGGTGCTCCTTGGCTTCGTATTTAGAAGAATGTCCAAAGGTGGTGGCGGAAGTCCATTTAATGTTGGAAAGACTAATGCAAAGGTATATGTCCAGAAGGAAACAGGCGTAACCTTTAAGGATGTTGCAGGAGAAGATGAAGCAAAGGAATCACTTGTCGAAGTAGTCGATTTCCTTCATAATCCGGGAAGATATGTAAAGATTGGAGCCAAGCTTCCAAAGGGAGCACTTCTTGTAGGCCCTCCCGGAACAGGTAAGACACTTCTTGCCAAGGCTGTTGCCGGAGAAGCACATGTTCCTTTCTATTCACTTGCAGGTTCTGATTTTATTGAATTGTATGTCGGAGTTGGAGCGAGCAGAGTAAGAGATTTGTTTAAAGAAGCTGCCAAGAATGCTCCGTGTATTATTTTTATTGATGAAATTGATGCAATAGGAAGAAGCCGTGATAATAAGTATGGCGGAAATGAAGAACGTGAGCAAACACTTAATCAGCTGCTTTCAGAGATGGACGGATTTGATTCATCAAAGGGTGTTCTTATACTTGGAGCAACCAATAGACCTGAGATACTTGATAAAGCACTCCTTAGACCGGGACGTTTCGATAGAAGAATAATTGTTGATAAACCTGATTTAAAGGGAAGAGTAGCAATACTTAAGGTTCATTCCAAGGATGTTAAGATGGATGAATCCGTAGATCTTGATGAGATAGCACTTGCAACAAGCGGAGCGGTTGGATCAGATCTTGCCAATATGATCAATGAGGCAGCAATCAATGCAGTTAAGTCGCATAGAGAATGCGTATGCCAGAAAGATCTTATGGAGGCCGTTGAGCAGGTACTTGTAGGTAAAGAAAAGAAAGATAGAATTCTCAGTAAGGAAGAGAGAAAGCTTGTATCCTATCACGAGGTAGGTCATGCACTTATTAGTGCATATCAGAAGAATACTGAGCCTGTTCAGAAAATCACTATTGTGCCAAGAACGATGGGCGCGCTTGGCTATGTAATGCAGGTTCCAGAGGATGAGAAATTCCTTCAGACTAAGGATGAGCTTTATGATGAGATAGTATCGCTACTTGGTGGACGAGCTGCCGAGGAAGTGATATTTAACACAGTTACGACAGGCGCCGAAAACGACATTGAGAAGGCAACATCTGTAGCAAGACAGATGATTACAGCCTTTGGAATGAGTGATAAATTCGGACTTATGCAGCTTGAAAGCGTGCAGAATAGATATCTTGATGGACGACGTGAACTAAATTGTTCAGATGAAACGGCTGCCAGAGTAGATGAAGAAGTAATGAAGCTTCTTAATGAATGCTATGAAAAGGCAAAGGTAATTATTTCAGAGCATCTAGATGCAATGGACAGACTTGCACAGTTCCTTATTGAAAGAGAAACTATTACAGGTAAGGAATTCATGAAGATATACCGTGAGGTTGAGAATATCCCTGAGCCTACAGATGAAGAGAAGAAGAACGGATCAACTCGAATCTGGGCAAAGAGACCGGAATCTGCAGCGGTAGGTGAAGATGTTCCTGATAAACGTGCTCAGGCAGAGAAGGAAAAGGAAGAAGAGCTAAAGCCTCAGGAAGAGAAGAAAGACTCAGTTGATAGCAGCTGGCCTTTCGATTCCGGAAATGGTTTTGGAGGAAGCGGTACAGATGGTTCTTCTGACAATGATGACTCTACAGATGAGAAAATGGTGATTAACGGTTCAGCTAAGAACAATTCGTACGACGGATCCACCAAAACTGATTTTGTTTTACCAAATGATGATTCGGCCCCTGATAGGGATAAATATGGATTTGAAAAAACCAATGACCAGGGTAGTGGTGATAGTGATACGAAATCCGGAAGATTTTCTCATGTTGATAATGATTTTGATTCAAAGAATGAATAAATAGGCTAAGCATAGAAGACCGTACATAAATTATGTACGGTCTTTTTCGGAGAAATATGGAAACTAAATTTGACGTACCTGAAGAGCTAAAAAAACTTCCGAAGAAACCGGGAGTATATATAATGCATGATTCCAACGACACAATAATGTATGTTGGAAAGGCAGTGAATCTGCATAACCGTGTTCGCTCATATTTTAGAAAGATTGTGGGGAGAGGTCCGCAAATCGATCAAATGGTCGCACAGATTGCCAGATTTGAGTATATAGTGACTGATTCTGAGCTTGAGGCTCTTGTTCTTGAGAATAATCTTATCAAGGAAAATCGCCCAAGATACAACACGATGCTCAAAGATGACAAAACCTATCCATATATAAAGGTCACAGTAAATGAGGAGTTTCCGCGTATCCTTTTTTCAAGAATTATGAAAAAAGACCATGCGAGGTATTTTGGCCCATTTACAAGTGCTGCTGCTGTTAAGAACACGATTGATCTGATAAATAAGATGTATGGCCTTAGAACCTGTAATAGGAGACTTCCAAAAGAGATAGGGGCAGACAGACCATGTCTTAATTATCATATGAAAAGATGCTGTGGCCCATGCACTGGATATGTAGAAAAGGCAGACTATAGAGAAAGAATCAACAAGGCTCTCGATTTTCTTAATGGAAATTATAACTCGGTAATTGAGGATTTGACAAAGAAAATGCAGGAGGCGTCAGATAATCTGCAGTTTGAAGAAGCAGCTCATTTCAGGGATCTTATTGAAGGCGTTAAAATGGTTTCGCAGAAACAAAAGATGACGGATTCTGATATGGATGATAAGGACATTATCGCTATTTCAGCCGATGATAGTGATGCAGTCGTTCAGACGTTTTTTGTCAGAGGCGGCAGGCTTATTGGACGCGAGCATTTCTATATGACACACGTGTCACATAATTCCAATTCAGAACTGCTCCTTAACTTTGTAAAGCAGTTTTATGCAGGAACACCGTTTATTCCAAAAGAAATCATGATTCCGGAATCAATTGAAGATATTGAAATTATTGAAAACTGGCTTTCTGAAAGAAAGGGCGCAAAGGTGCGAATCATCATTCCTGAGCGTGGACAGAAAAGTAAGCTGATGAAGCTTGCCGAGGAAAACGCATCAATCGTTCTAAGTAAGGATAAGGAACGATTAAAGCGAGAAGAAGGAAGAACCATTGGAGCAGTCAAAGAGATAGGAAGTCTTTTAGGGCTCATGAATGTAAGCCGAATGGAGGCGTACGATATCTCAAATATTAGCGGATTTGCGAATGTTGGGTCGATGGTCGTATATGAGAAAGGAAAGCCAAAGCGAAGCGATTATCGTAAATTTAAGATTAAGTCGGTAACAGGGCCTGATGACTATGACTGCATGCATGAGGTGCTCTCGAGAAGACTTATGCATGGACTTGAAGAGAAAAGAGATCTTGAAGTGCGTGAAATAGATGCACAGTACGGAAGCTTTACGAAATTCCCTGATTTGATACTCATGGATGGAGGAAGAGGACAGGTTAATATTGCACTGAAGGTTCTTGACGAGCTTGGAATTGTTATTCCTGTGTGTGGAATGGTTAAGGATGATAACCACAGAACCCGTGGGCTATACTTTAATAACAAAGAACTTCCTATTGATAGAAATTCTGAGGGCTTTAAGCTCATTACAAGGATTCAGGATGAAGCGCACAGATTTGCTATCGAATATCACAGGAGCCTTCGAAGTAAGGCACAGGTGAAGTCTTTACTTGATGATATTCCAGGAATCGGACCTGCAAGACGAAAGGCGCTTATGAAGCATTTTGACTCTATAGATGACGTGCGAAGTGCTTCGGTAGAAACCTTGATGGAGGTACCTGAAATACCTGAGAGAACTGCCAGAGAAATATACAGCTTTTTTCACTAGAAGGCTCTTTTTGTTTGAATAGAGTATACAACTATGCTAATATTACTTTAATTAGACTAAAGCTATGAAGAGTGCCGAAGGATATTGGGATTGTGACTTTCGGCAGATGATTTGAGGCTTTAAAAATTATATATATGGAGGCGGGTATGGCAAGTGTTAGTCTTAAGACTCTTATCGAGAGGATGAAGCTGGATAATCTCACTCCGGATCTTGATATAGATAAGATTCGTATTATGCAGCCGGATATTAACAGACCTGCTCTGCAGCTTGCAGGCTATTTTGAACATTTTGAAGCAACAAGACTTCAGATAATCGGATTTGTTGAATATACATATATGTCCGGAATGTCTGATAAACAGAAAGAGGATATTTTCAGGCAGTTTCTTTCATTTGATGTTCCTGCTGTAATATTCTGTAGAGAGCTTGTACCAGATGACATTTTCTTAAAGATTGCTCTCGAAGAAAAGGTTCCGATACTGATGACAAAGCAGTCCACATCTGCAGTAATGGCTGAGATTATCAGATGGCTTAATGTTAGACTTGCTCCTGTTATTTCTATTCATGGCGTTCTTGTAGATGTATATGGCGAGGGTGTCCTGATAACTGGTGAGAGCGGTATTGGTAAGTCTGAGGCGGCACTCGAACTGATAAAGAGAGGGCACAGACTTGTTTCTGACGATGCTGTTGAAATCAGAAAGGTCAGCGAGGAGACACTGATTGGATCTGCTCCTGATATTACGAAGCACTTTATCGAGCTTCGTGGTATTGGAATCATTGATGTAAAGACTCTTTTTGGTGTATCAAGCGTAAGAGATACAGCAAATATTGATCTTGTTATCAAACTTGAAGAGTGGGATAAGGACAAGGAGTACGATAGACTTGGCCTTGAAGAAGAGTATATAGAATATCTTGGAAACAAGGTTGTTTGCCACAGAATACCGATCAGACCGGGCAGAAATCTGGCGGTTATCTGCGAATCAGCTGCTGTTAATCACAGACAGAAGAAGATGGGTTATAATGCCGCTCAGGAACTTTATAACAGAGTTCAGAAATCACTGATAAATGGCAGAAAAGATGAAGATGAGGATGATTGAGAAATGAGAGAGTATGTTTTAGGCGTTGATATAGGTGGAACAACAGTAAAAATAGGTCTTTTATCAACTGAGGGGGAGAAGCTTGATCTGTGGGAAATTCCTACAAGAACAGAAAACGACGGAGTAAATATTCTTCCTGATATTAGTAGCTCAATTAAGACTAAACTTGCTGAAAAGAAAATTGATGTTAATCAGGTTGAGGGTATCGGAATTGGAGCACCGGGAGCTGTCAGCTCCGATGGAGTGATCTATCAGGCAGTTAATCTTGGATGGCATCAGATGGACGTTGCAGGAACTCTTTCAGAAGCAACAGGTCTTCCTGTAAGAGCTGGAAACGATGCAAATGTAGCTGCTCTTGGCGAATCATGGAAGGGCGGCGGACAGGGCTATTCAAATATGCTGCTTATCACACTTGGAACAGGAGTTGGCGGTGGTATCATCGTTGATGGAAAGATATTAAACGGAGCAACAGGTTCAGGCGGAGAAATTGGACATATTCACCTTAATGATGGTGAACCTGAAGCATGTGGATGCGGCAATCATGGCTGTTTTGAACAGTATGCGAGCGCAACAGGAGCACTTAGACTTGCAAGAAGAAAACTTGAAGCAACTGATGCACCAAGTGTTCTTCGCGGCAAAGACTATTCATGTAAGGATATATTTGATGCTGCCAAGAATGGTGATGAAGTTGCCAGCGAGATAGCGAAGGAGTATGGCTATTTCCTTGGAAAAGGTACAGCAGCTGTTGCATGCGTCACTAATCCGGAAATAATCGTAATTGGCGGAGGAGTATCAAAATGCGGTGGAATGCTTTTTGATCTTTTAAAGCCGTCATTTGAGGAATATGTATTTAAGGGATGTAAGAACTGTAAGTTTGCGCTTGCAACGCTTGGAAATGATGCGGGTGTATATGGCGCAGCAAAGCTTGTTCTTGAATAAAAACCATTTGAAATGAGAAATAATTTGAATCAGGAATTGATTGCTAAAATTAAAGAAATAGTTCCGGCAGAAAATGTTCTGACGGATGAGCCAATGAGCAGGCACACCACGTTTAAATGCGGTGGGCCTGCTAAATGCTTTGTAAGGATAAAATCTTCTTTTGAGGCGGCAGCGCTTATTAAACTCCTAAAATCTATGAAGCAGTGCTATTACTGCATTGGAAATGGAAGTAATCTGCTGGTATCGGATGAGGGATTTGACGGAGTAATTATTGAACTGCATGGCGATTCTAATGACATTGGTGTCATGAATAATACTATTACAGCGAATGCAGGCGTATTAAATGGATATATAGCGCGAAAAGCTCTTGAAAATTCGCTCTCAGGGTTTGAATTTGCAGCTGGAATTCCAGGAAGCATTGGCGGCGCAGTAGTTATGAATGCCGGAGCATATGGCTCTGATATTTCACATGTAATTATTAGCGCTGAGGCTGTTGACGCGGACGGAAACGTAATTACCATAAATAAGAATGATATGGAGCTTGGATACAGAACGAGCATATTCAGGACTTCCTCATATATAATTACTTCTGTAAAGCTTGAGCTTGATAAAGGCGAGCAAAGTGAAATAAGCGGCAAAATGAATGAGCTTATGGCTCTTAGAAAAGAAAAGCAACCACTTGAGTATCCCAGTGCCGGTTCAACCTTTAAGCGGCCTGAAGGGTATTTTGCTGGAAAGCTTATTATGGACGCAGGATTAAAGGGATATACTGTTGGAGGAGCGCAGGTCTCCGAAAAACATGCGGGTTTTGTTATAAATAAAGGCGGAGCAACTGCCTTTGATATTTATCATTTGATTTGTGATGTGAAAGAAAAGGTGTATGAGAAGTTTGGAGTTGAATTATCTCCGGAAGTAATCATGCTTGGAAATTTTAAATAGATTTTTTTAAAGAAATAGAGACCTAGGGTCAACGACTGCATAGCATATACGCAGGTAGGAGAGATTATTATGAGATTAGTTATTGTGACCGGAATGAGCGGTGGCGGAAAGTCTACCGCAATTCATATGCTTGAAGATTCAGGATATTACTGCGTAGATAATCTACCTATCTCACTTATGCAGAAATTTGTTGAACTGATTACACTACCCGGGAGCAACATAACTAAGGTTGCGCTTGGGCTTGACGTCAGAAATGGACAGTACTTTGGTGAAGCACCTGTAATAATCCGTACGCTTAAGGAAAAAGGCTATAGCATAGAGATTCTGTTTATGGACGCTGATGATAAGGTCCTTGTAAAAAGATATAAGGAATCAAGAAGACTTCATCCACTTTCACCTGAGGGAAGAGTAGAAGATGGTATCAGGAAGGAACGAAAGATCCTTGGCCAGATCAAGAAGGAAGCGGATTATGTCATCAATACTTCTCAGCTTCTTACGAGAGAATTTAGGCAGGAACTTGACAGGATTTTTGTTCAAAATGAGAACTATAACTCGCTTATGATCACTATCCTTTCATTTGGCTTTAAGTACGGAATTCCATCGGATGCAGATCTTGTTTTTGATGTCAGATTTCTTCCAAATCCTTTTTATATTGATGAATTAAAGCCTCTTACCGGAAATGATAAGCCGGTTCAGGATTATGTGAAGTCATTTGCTGAGTGTGGTGAATTTGTTGACAAGCTATATGATATGCTTGAGTTTCTGATTCCCGGATATATCAATGAGGGTAAATATCAGCTGGTTGTTGCAATCGGGTGTACAGGCGGGCAGCATAGAAGTGTTACTATTGCTAATGAACTTTATAAGAAGATGGATGGTCAGGGCAATTATGGACTAAAAATTTCTCATAGAGACATAAGGCATTCAGAGGTACAGTAAATGTCATTTTCTTCGGAAGTAAAAGATGAACTGATAAAACATGTTGCTTCTGCAAGGCATTGTCAGCTTGCTGAGCTTGCAGCGATATTTATTTCAATGGGCTATATTGGACAGTCTGATAGCGGAGAACTTACTCTTTACATTCAGGCTGAAAACACTCCGGCAGTTAGAAAATGCTTTACATTATTGAAAAAAGCATTTAATATAGAAACGAACCTTTTGCCGGAGGTCTCTGATAAACATGAGAACGGTCGTATATACAAGCCATTCTTACAAGGAGACGCTTTAATAGCAAAGTTTTTAAAGGCAATCAGACTTATGGATGAAAGCGGCAAGGTCTTTGACCCAGCTAAAGGGGTAAATCCACTGATAGTCAGAAATGCTTGCTGTAAAAGGGCGTACTTACGAGATTCATTCATTTGTATCGGTTCTATGAGTGATCCAAAGAAATCATATCATCTTGAATACGTATGTAGCTATGAGAAACAGGCTGATAGTATTAAAGATATGCTTGGGAGCTTTGAAATCGAAGCAAAGGTGATTAAACGCAAGAAATATTATGTGGTTTATATTAAGGAAGGATCTGAGATAGTTGATATCCTTAATGTTATTGAAGCACATATAAGTCTTATGAATCTTGAGAACCTTAGAATATACAAAGAGATGCGTAATTCTGTTAATCGCAGAGTAAATTGTGAAGCAGCAAATATTACGCGGACAGTGAGCGCAGCTTCAAAGCAGTGCGAGGATATTCTGTATATTCAGAAGCATTACGGATTTAATAATTTACAGGATGGACTTAGGCAGATGGCTGAGGTAAGACTTCAGCATCCGGATGCAACGTTACAGGAACTTGGAGGTTTACTCGATCCACCTGTAGGGAAGTCAGGAGTGAATCATAGGCTTAGGAAGCTATGTGAACTGGCAGAGAAAATCAGGTCTTGATTTTTCAGTAGAAAGTATTAAGGAGTAAGGGTATTATTAAAGCTTGAAATTGAGGAGAAGTAAAGTATTTCCGTTGTTTGCTTTGAGTATTTAAGGAGGAATTATGATTAAGAAATCTATCGAAATTAAATTAGCAAATGGTTTGGACGCTCGTCCGGTAGCAGAACTTGTACAGCTTGCAAGCAAATATGACAGTAGTGTGCATATTGAGGCAAAGACAAGCATTGTAAATGCAAAGAGTATTATGGGAATGATGACGCTTAACCTTGCAACAGGTGAGACTGTAAGCATTATTGCTGATGGTAAGGATGAAGAGGCAGCTGTAAAGGATATGGAGAGCTATCTCGAAGGCAATAAGACTGCTATAAATGCATAATTGAATATAAATAAATTATTGTAAACCTGCGTAGCTTTGCTGCGCAGGTTTTTTGCTTCCAAGTAAACTTACCCGGTTACTATTAATAAGTGAATTTAATGGCGGCAGACTGTTTATGTAGTATAATTAGTATTATTGTAGTTAATGTCATAATCTTATAGGAAGCGGCGTTATGAAAAAGACTCTTTTTGTTATAAACCCAATAGCGGGTAAGGGACTTATTAAGTCTAGCTTATTGGATATTATTGATACATTTTGTAAAAATGATATGGATGTAACAGTTTATACTACGCAGCAGGAAGGCGATGCGACAAAGGCATGCGAAGAACGCGCAGGAGACTTTGACATGATCGTCTGCAGTGGTGGTGATGGTACACTTGACGAAGTTGTTAATGGTGTTCATAAAGCAAATGTAAATGTGCCGATTGGATATATCCCTGCCGGATCGACAAACGATTTTGCGTCCAGTCTCGGGATTTCTTCCTTAATGAAAAGAGCTGCTCAGACAATCGTAGATGGAAAAGATTATAAATGTGATGTCGGAATAATGAATGGAGAAAGCTTTGTTTATATAGCAGCTTTTGGACTCTTTACTGACGTTTCCTATGAAACAAGGCAGGATCTTAAGAACCTCCTTGGGCATGTAGCTTATATTATGGAAGGAATGAAGAAAATTTCTGAAATCCGTTCCTATCATATGAAGCTTATGGCAAAGGATTTGAATTTAATTCTGGAAGATGATTTTATCTTTGGAATGGTAACAAATTCTGTTTCGGTTGGAGGTTTTAAGAAAATTACCGGTAAGTACGTTGAACTAGATGATGGCGTATTTGAAGTAACTCTTGTCAAGATGCCAAAGAATATGATTGAACTTAGTAATATTATGGCGTCTCTTCTTGACAGAGATATTGATACAAATTATATGTACTGCTTTAAAACTAACCATTTGATCATGGATTCAGAGGAAGAGATATCATGGACAAGGGATGGAGAATTTGGCGGTGCATATACACATGCGGAAATTATAAACGATAATAAAGGAATAACCATACGTGTTCCTGATAAAAAGAGCTAAAAAAAACTGTTATTCACAATTTATTCATAATTAGTTAAAAAAACATTTACTCAGAGTAATTCTTTAGCCATTTCTGTTATGTATACTAATAATTGTCAGAAGAAGACAATACCAATTAAAAAACTTTTTCATAATAAATGCCAGGTAAACTTAGTTTACCTGGCATCCTCCCTTTTTAGGGCTTTTTTTATTTATAGGAAAATGAGCTTCGTATAGTCTGATAAATCTGATTACATTTTGTCTGGCTCCGGATAATCTACCCCGAAGGTGTCAACAGTAACTGTTTTCATGCGCTGTGGAACTACCGGTCTGTCCTGGAAATCTGTCTGAACTTCTGCAATCTTGTTTACAACATCCATTCCTTCAGTAACCTTACCAAATGCAGCATATTCACCGTCAAGATGAGGCGCATCCTTGTGCATGATAAAGAACTGTGAACCTGCAGAATCAGGAATCATTGTTCTTGCCATTGAGAGGACACCTGCAGTGTGCTTCATGTCGTTTTTAAATCCGTTGGAAGCAAATTCCCCCTTGATTTCATAACCTGGGCCGCCCATTCCTGTTCCCTCTGGATCACCACCCTGAAGCATAAAACCATTTATTACACGGTGAAAAAATACTCCGTCATAAAATTTCTTGTTTATTAGTGAAATGAAGTTGTTAACTGTGTTTGGACAAATTTCAGGATATAATTCTACCTTTATAACATCTCCATTTTCCATCGTAAATGTAACTATTGGATTCTGAGCCATAGTGCCTTCTTTCTGCGGTTTTGCCCGCGGATATTTAAATTATTATTCACACATTATGATAAATCAAATAGTGGTAAAAGGCTACTCCTTTTTATTATGATATGAATAGATTATAGGTGCGAAATAATATACAATGAGAACATAAATGAAACCTAATCAGACACAATAATTGGAGAAAGAAATAGTGCTTGAAAATGTATATTTTGTTATTACCAAAAGCAGAGAAAATGATGATAGCTCTTTAGAATTTATTGGAAAGATAGATTCTGCGGTTAGTTACCTTTCAAAATGCGGGGTAACTACTAAAAGGATAAATGACGGAAATATAGATGAGCTTCTTAAGAACTGTTCAAAAGAGAATTCTCTTTTTCTGGCAGATTCTTATGAGCTGATCAAGGCTCTTTGGGATCAAGGCTGTTATGCGATTGGGGTTATTAGTAGTACCAACGCAGCATGCAATTTTCCAGGAGTCTTGTACGTGTTCACTGATATTGACGAAGTGGATATGGATTCATATGTAAAGGCATATCAGAGACTGGCAGGGCTTCCATGGAGCGTTCTTGAAACGAAAAGGTGTCTTATTAGAGAAACGGTGGTTGAAGACGTTGATTCTTTTTATAAAATATATGCAGAGCCTTCAATAGCAAGGTTTACGGAAGGATTGTTCGAAAACCCAGAGGATGAGAGAAGCTATACGCGCGACTACATAGAAAAAGTCTATGGTCTTATGGGATTTGGAGTTTGGACAGTAATTGATAAGGAAAGCGGAGAAATAATCGGAAAAGCCGGTTTTAGTATCAGAAACGGATTTGATAATGTTGAACTGGGATTCATCATTGCAGTTCCGTTTCAAGGGAAAGGCTATGCTACAGAGGTTTGCAAAGGGATAATTGAGTTTGGACAAAGAGAGCTGGGATTTAACCGGATTATTGCTTTTGTAAAAAAAGACAATTTGGCATCTGTTCACATTCTTGAGAATAAGCTTAACTTTGCCAGAGAAGATGAGGTAACACTTGAAGAAGATATTTATGGCGGAACGTATCATTCAGGGAGAAGTGTGACTTTCAGCCCTGCTCATTTTGGGCAGTATTTAGAGATGGTATGGACGAAGCCGCAATGAGAGTGGGGGACTTTTTGTAGCTAAAAACTTTTTTAAAAATTATATAGAAGAGAAGGGGCAATAATATGGGAAATGGTAAGTATGTACTGGCACTTGATCAGGGGACAACGAGCTCAAGGTGCATTTTGTTTGACAGAAATGGGAAAATTGTCAGCATGGCGCAGAGGGAATTTGCGCAGTATTATCCGCAGCCGGGATGGGTTGAGCATAATCCAAGAGAGATATGGTCATCACAATTTGGAGTAATGACGGAGGCTATGGCGACTATTGGCGCTACGCCTTTAGATATCGATTCGATAGGAATAACTAATCAAAGGGAAACCACGATTGTCTGGGACAAGAATACTGGAGAGCCAGTTTATAATGCAATTGTCTGGCAGTGCAGAAGAACAGCAGATAGGACGTTAAAGCTCATAGAAGATGGTTTATCTGATATGATTAGGGAAAAGACAGGACTTGTTCCTGATGCGTATTTTTCTGCGACCAAAATTGAATGGATTCTTGATAATGTTCCGGGAGCAAGGGACAGAGCCGAGAGAGGCGAGCTTTTATTTGGAAATGTCGATAGCTGGATTATTTGGAATCTTACGAAGGGTAAGCTCCATGTAAGCGACTATACCAATTGTTCTCGAACAATGCTTTTTAATATAAATGAAAGATGCTGGGACGAGGAGCTTCTTAAGCTTTTTAGAATTCCGATAAGCATGATGCCACAGCCAAAGCCTTCAAGCTGTATCTATGGATATACAGATAGCCAGGTCACTGGCGGGGAGATTCCTATAGCTGCAGCAGCAGGAGATCAGCAGGCAGCATTATTTGGGCAGTGCTGCTTTGAACCTGGGCAGATAAAGAATACATATGGTACCGGTGGTTTTCTACTGATGAACACCGGAAGCGATAAGATTATGTCTGAGAACGGTCTTATTACAACTATAGCGGCAAGTACTTCGGATGAAATAAACTATGCTCTTGAAGGAAGCGTGTTTGTTGCAGGAGCAGCAATTCAGTGGCTTCGCGATGAAATGAGAATGATCAAATCAGCCTCGCAGTCAGAGGAGTATGCTGATGAGGTTATGGACACGGCAGGTGTCTATGTCGTACCTTCCTTTACAGGAATGGGCGCTCCATATTGGGATGCGTATGCCAGGGGCACTGTAGTTGGAATAACCAGAGGCTGTAAGAAGGAGCATTTTATCAGAGCGACACTAGAGTCAATATGCTATCAATCTGCTGACGTTATTCGCGCTATGGAGCAGGATAGTGGGGTTCCGCTTAAGGAGCTTAGAGTTGACGGTGGAGCAAGTGCAAATAACTTTCTGATGCAGTTTCAGTCGAATATTGTTAACAGTACTGCCTATCGTCCAAAATGTATCGAAACAACGGCACTTGGGGCAGCGTATCTTGCAGGACTTGCAACGGGATACTGGCGTGACAAGAACGATGTACGTATGAACTGGCAGCTTGGACGAAGATTTGAACCAAATATGAGTGAAGAAGAGCGTAACCTGAAGATAAAGGGCTGGAATAGGGCAGTAAGATGTGCCAGAGCTTGGAGCATGGACAGCGATTGAAAGTAAGCTTTCAATCTGTGAGGCAGACAATGAATTTGATTAAGGTGTTTCTTGTTGAAGATGAAGTAGTAATGAGAGAAGGAATCAAGAATAATATTGACTGGGAAAAAGAAGGATTTCTTTTTGTGGGAGAGGCAGCAGACGGTGAACTTGCTATACCTATGATTGAGAAGTGTCATCCTGATATTCTTATTACGGATATCAGGATGCCTTTTATGGACGGGCTTGAGCTTAGCAGACTTATTAAGAAAGAAATGCCGGATATCAAAATTATTATATTAAGTGGTTATGATGAGTTTGAATATGCCAAGGAAGCAATTAGTATAGGTGTTACGAATTATTTGCTTAAGCCAATGACGGGTGAAAAGCTTGTTGAGGAGATAAAGCAGGTTGCTGTTTCTATCGAAGCAGAGCGCAAGCAGCAGGATTTTCTTGAAGCCTATAAAAAAGAAATGGAAGAGGGCGTTCTTGTCAAGAAACGTCAGCTTTTTAGAGATATTATCGATAATAAGTATTCTGTTCCACAGCTCCTTGAGAGAGGGAAGACTCTTGGAATTAATCTTGCAGCGCAGCTGTATAAGATAATTCTTTTCCAGGCGAAGCCCTCAGATGATTCAGAACTTGTAATAGGTGATGAGTATTCTGAAAAATCAGTTCAAATAAGTGAAAAGATTACTGAACAGTTTGGTGATAATGATAATTTAAAAATGTATGAGCAGCTTGGAGGAGTAATTGTATTTATTTTGATGGCCGCTGATGCAGAGCAAATGAAAAATCAGGAGAATCACTGTATAGAGAGTCTTACGAGAATAATTGGAGAGTTTGAAAACGTTATTTATTTTATTGGTGTTGGAACAGATGTATCTAGACTTAGAGAAACCTGGCAGTCATACAATAATGCGAATAATGCGTTTGCTCACAGGTATGTTGTAAGAGAGAGCAGAGTCTTCTATTATGAAAAGGATACCGTTAATAATCCTGATTTTGATAGCAATCAGATTGATCTTGAAAACCTTGATATAGGAAGCTTTGATAGAAGGATTGTACTTAATTTTCTAAGGAGTGGTACAGCAGAGGAAATTGAGCAGTTTATCGAAAACTATTTTCAGAGTATTGGTGAGAAAAATATAAATTCATATATTTTCAGACAGTATGTTGTTATGGATTTGTATTTTACTACTGCATCGTTTCTTGATTCTCTAGGACTTGATAAAGAGCGTGTTACGGCGATATGCGGGGACTTCAAAGGAGGAACCAGATCCCTTGACAGCACTGAGAATGCCAGAAGCTATTTGTCAGATCTTTTTACCAAGGCAATACTTCAGAGAAATACTATTGCAGAGAGCAAATACGGAACGCTTCTTGACTATGCAAAAGCATATATTGTCGATAATTTTGATAATGAAGATATCTCTCTTAATATGGTTGCGGCAAGCGTAAACATTAGTCCAAATCATTTCAGTACCATATTTAGTCAAAAGACAGGTGAGACATTTATTGAGTTTCTGACAAGAGTCAGAATGGATAAGGCCAAGGAGCTTCTTAGAAGTACATCTCTTAAGAGCTCAGAAATAGGCTATAGCGTTGGCTATAAGGATCCACATTATTTTAGCTATATTTTTAAAAAGACTCAGAATATGACACCTAAGGAATTTAGAACCTGTGGACTGCAGTAGTATGCAAAGACGTTTTGATTTTATTGAAGAAAAGAGCTTATTCATGAATGGTAAGAGTTCAAAGAAGACAAGTCTTAAAGTAAAAATACTTCGATATATCTGGATATCAATAATTCCACTTGCTGTTCTGGTTATCTACTCGACGCTTGTAATGTATAGCTATTATCATCAATATGACAAAATAGTATCCAATATAACAACGGCAAATGAATACAACATCACGTTCAAGGAGAATATGGATGAGATGATGTATAAGATTGTCATTGGGTCGGCTAACTGGACTAATTCAGAACAAAAGCTTGAAGGAGAGGACCCATATAAGCTGATTGAAGAGGCAAGAACATCATTTCAAAATTTGTATGATACCGCCGCTGATTCGACTAGTCGTAAATATCTAAAAGGAACCATCAAACTTTTGAATATTCTTGAAGAACGTGATCAGGATATTACTGACAATGTTCAGGAGGGCGGGCATTATGATGAAAACATGGAAATGCTCACCATGAATGTTAATACGCTAACTTCACTCATCCAGCAGCAGATTCAGCTTTATATATCCAATGAAGCATCAAGAATGGAAATAATCAGACAGAATGTCACAGAGCAGGTAAAGTATGCGCTAGTTTCTGTCGTGGCACTTCTCTTCTTTATCCTTTTGATGTCTTTTTCGGCATCAAGAAAACTCTCTAGAGATATTGTTGTTCCGCTTCAGAATATGGCTGCTGCAACAGAAAGGTTTGCACAGGGGGATTTCTCTGTAAGAATTGAGGAGATTAATACAAGTAAAGAGCTATTAACATTATCAAAAAGCTTTAACAGCATGGTTGGAGAGATTTCTGAGCTTGTTGAGGACATAAAGATTGAGCAAAAGAGTCAGCGAATGATGGAGCTTCGCCTTATGCAGGCTCAGATAAATCCTCATTTTCTATATAATACTCTTGATACGATTATCTGGCTTACTGAGGCAGGACAAAAGAAGGATGCAGTTAATATGCTTACTTCATTATCAAACTTTTTTAGAACTACTCTTAGTAAGGGAAGAGATTTCATTACTGTTGCAGAAGAAGAATCACATATAAAGAGTTATCTCGAAATTCAGCAGTTCAGGTATCATGATATATTAGAGTATTCAATTGAAATACCAGATGAAATGAAGGATTATCAGATATGTAAGCTTACTCTTCAGCCAATAGTAGAGAATGCACTTTATCATGGAATCAAGAATAAAAGAGGTGGCGGAAAAATAACAGTTGGCGGAAGAATTGAAGATAATGTTATGTACTTTACTGTTACTGATAACGGAATAGGAATGACTCAGGATGAGCTTGAGCGGCTTAAAGGGCTTATTACCGGGGAAGTATCAGATGATGATCAGCATGGCTTTGGAATGTCAAATGTTGAGAAAAGAATTAAGCTGTATTTTGGCAGGGAATATGGTATTACTGTTGTCAGCAGCAGATATCAGGAAGGCACGACTATTCAGGTGTCAATTCCTGCATTATTAAATGCAGCGCAGGATTCAGCTTTGCAGGGAAGCCTATAGAGATTTAAAAGAAAATAATCAACTTTTTTCGTAGAAAAACATAATTTATTTTTTTTGACAAGCTAATCACTTAAAAAATCGAACTAAGCCAAAAAGAAAATCTCTTTAGAAATAAGGAGATTTTTTTATAATTATTATTGTAATCAAACAAACCGCATAATTAAATAAACAATATGTGGTTACAACTTTATTTTATTTATTGGGAGGAAAAGAAATGAAGAAAAAGATCGTTAGCGTACTTATGAGCACACTTATGGTTAGTGCACTTCTTGCAGGATGCGGAAGCTCATCTTCTACAACAGCAGAGGCTACAAATGATACTGCTACAGACACAGCAGAGTCAGCAAATGCTGCAACTGAGGAAGACGTTGAAGAAGTTACAACAGATAGCGGAGAGACAATTTCAGTTGGCTTCTCACAGGTTGGAGCTGAGTCAGACTGGAGAACAGCAAATACAGAATCAATGAAGAGCACCTTCAGCGATGAGAATGGTTATACATTAACATTTGATGATGCACAGCAGAAGCAGGAAAATCAGATTACTGCAATTCGTAACTTCATCCAGCAGGAAGTTGATTATATCGTACTTGCACCTGTTACAGAGACAGGCTGGGATACAGTACTTCAGGAAGCAAAGGATGCAGGAATTCCTGTTATCATAGTTGACCGTATGGTTGATGTTTCTGATGATTCACTCTTTACAGCATGGGTTGGATCAGACTTCCTTGCAGAAGGAAATAAAGCATGCGAGTGGCTTAATGCATTTGCAACAGCAAAGGGCGTTGATGCAGCTGATATCCATATTGCAGACATCCAGGGAACAATCGGAGCTTCTGCACAGATTGGACGTACAAACGGACTTAACAATGCAGTTGAGAAATATGGATGGGATCTTGTAGCACAGCAGACAGGTGAATTTACACAGGCTAAAGGTCAGGAAGTAATGGAGTCACTTCTTAAGCAGTATGACAATATCAATGTTGTATATTGTGAGAATGATAACGAAGCTTTCGGAGCAATCGATGCACTTACAGCAGCAGGTAAGACAGTAGGATCAGACATTGCAAACGGTGAAGTAATGGTTATGTCTTTTGACTCAACAAATGCAGGTCTTAATGATGTTCTTTCTACAAAGATTACTCTTGATACAGAGTGCAATCCTCTTCATGGCCCACGTGTTGAAGAAATCATCAAAAAGCTTCAGGCAGGCGAAACAGTTGATCACCTTCAGTATGTAGATGAGTCAATGTTCGCAGTTGATGATACAGTTAAGAGCGTTGATGCAGCAAACTCACTTGATGAGACAGTAACATATGATGTAACACCTGTAACACAGGAAGTTATTGACGGAAGAGCATATTAAAA
>CAZJWA010000004.1:27247-108577 GCA_964549585.1 uncultured Butyrivibrio sp.
CATATGATGTAACACCTGTAACACAGGAAGTTATTGACGGAAGAGCATATTAAAATGTTAATCTTTGGTCTTTAGGGACCAAAGATTAAGTTTAAAACGTTATTCTATGGTCTTTAGGGACCAAAGATTAAGTTTAAAACGTTATTCCATGGCCTTTAGGGGCCAGAGAATAAGATTAAATTTGAATAGGCTTTAACGATATATAGGTTTAAGAGGATGGCGCATACATGATTGGCTCTGGCCAGATGGAGTGCCATCCTCTTTTTAAAAGAAATTTAGAGAGGAGTGTCCTTGGATATGGCTGATGAAAAAGTGATACTGACCATGAAGGGAATAAGCAAATCTTTTCCCGGAGTAAAGGCGCTTACAAACGTCGATTTTACGCTCAGAAAGGGCGAAATACATGCACTGATGGGAGAAAACGGTGCAGGCAAATCTACTCTGATAAAAGTCCTTACAGGTGTATATGACCTTGAGGATGGCGAAATCAGAATGGATGGAAATGATAAGCCTATCGTTAATCATTCCCCACAGGATGCACAAAAAAACGGAATTAGCACAGTTTATCAGGAGGTAAATCTTTGCCCGAACCTTACGGTTGCAGAGAATCTTTTCATTGGAAGAGAGCCCAGAAAGGGCGGCCTTATAGACTGGAAAAAAATAAATGAAGATTCAGAAAATTTATTAAAAAGTCTTGATATTGATGCACAGCCAACAATCATGCTTGATGAATGTTCGATTGCCGTACAGCAGATGATAGCAATTGCAAGAGCAGTCGATATGAAGTGCAGAGTTCTTATTCTTGATGAACCGACATCTTCACTTGATGATGATGAAGTAGAGAAACTTTTTACACTAATGAGAAGGCTACAGGCGGGCGGAGTAGGAATAGTCTTTGTAACTCATTTCCTTGAGCAGGTATATGCTGTTACAAACAGAATCACAGTTCTTAGAAATGGCGAGCTTGTCGGCGAATATAAAACCGGAGAACTTCCAAGACTTCAGCTTGTTGCCAAGATGATGGGCAAGGACTTTGATGATCTTCAGGAAATAAAAAGTGATTCCAAAAAGGTAGCAGATAATAATGGAACTCCTGTTATTGATGCAAAGGGACTTACGCATACAGGTACCATAAAGCCTTTTGATATTGCGATTCACAAAGGCGAATGCATTGGACTTACAGGACTTCTTGGCTCAGGCAGAAGTGAGCTTGTAAGAGCAATATATGGAGCTGATAAAGCAGATGGTGGAAAGCTTACTGTAAAAGGAAAAGAAGTAAAAATAAATAAGCCGCTCGATGCAATGAAGCTAGGAATGGCATATCTTCCCGAAGACAGGAAAAAGGATGGAATTATTGCTAATCTTTCTGTTAAAGAGAATATTATTATTGCTATGCAGGCAAAAAGAGGCATGTTCAAGCTGATGAGCAGAAAAGAGATGGAGGATGCCGCTGATCGAATGATAGAGCTTCTCCAAATTAAGACTGCTAGCAGGGAAACTCCTGTAGGAAGCCTTTCAGGAGGAAATCAGCAGAAGGTTATTATCGGAAGGTGGCTTGTTACTAATCCTGATTATCTGATACTTGATGAGCCTACAAGAGGAATTGATATAGGAACAAAGACAGAGATTCAGAAGCTTGTCATAAAGCTTACCAGTGAAGGAAAAGCTGTTACATTCATATCATCTGAGATAGAAGAAATGCTTAGAACCTGCACGAGGATGGCGGTACTTAGAGATGGTCAGAAGGTTGGAGAGCTTGAAGGAGATCAGATGACCCAAACAGAAATCATGAAAACTATCGCAGGTGGCGGGGATGGAAAAGAGGTGACATCAGATGAGCAGTGATAAAAAACTTGAAAAGGCAGAAATGAAGAATGATGTCAGCTTTATTAAAAAGATTACTCATACATCACTTTTTCTTCCGATTATTTGTCTTTGCGTAGTACTTCTTGCAAATATTATTCAGACACCTGACTTTTTTAATATATCAATTAAGAACGGTGTGCTGTATGGATACGTAATAGATGTAATTAACAGAGGATCTGAGCTTGTTATCCTGGCAGCAGGCATGACACTTGTTACAGCTGCTTCCGGAGGACAGGATATCAGTGTTGGCGCTGTAATGGCAGTTGCTGCAGCGATTTGCTGCCAAATTCTTTCAGGTGGTGAGGTTTCAACTAGTACACTTGCTGCACCTATCATAGTAGCAGCTCTAGCAGGGATACTTGCAGGAGCTCTTTGCGGAGCATTTAATGGATTCCTTGTATCTAAGCTTGGAATACAGCCTATGGTTGCAACACTTATTCTTTATACAGCAGGGAGAGGAATCGCACAGCTCGTAACAGACGGACAGATTACGTATGTCAGAGTTGATTCATATAAGATACTTGGAGATCATATTTCCGGATGCCCCGTGCCAACTCCAATCTTTGTATCAATAGCGGTTGTTATTGTTATTGCACTAATTTTAAAGAAAACAGCACTTGGATTATATATTGAGAGCGTTGGAATAAATGGTTCTGCATCAAGACTTGTAGGACTAAATTCAACAATGATCAAATTTATTACATATATTATTTGCGGAGTTCTTGCAGGAATCGCTGGAATAGTTGCATCAAGCAGAATTTATTCGGCAGATGCAAATAATATTGGTCTAAATCTTGAGATGGATGCCATTCTTGCTGTAGCACTTGGAGGAAATAATCTTGGAGGCGGCAAATTCAGTTTGATGGGGGCGGTTATAGGTGCATATACTATTCAGGCGCTTACAACTACTCTTTATGCAATGGATGTTTCATCTGATCAGCTTCCTGTTTATAAGGCAGTAGCCGTAATTATTATTGTAGTACTCCAGAGCCCTGTATTTCAGAAGAAAATCGGGCAGCTTAAGAAGAGGAAGGCGGTGACTGTAAATGCGCACTAATTCTAAGAAAAAAATCAGCAATGCAACCTTTTTACTTATGGTAACAATCGTACTCTTTGCAGTAATGTATATTGCAGGAATGATTATTTTTAAGGACAAGGGCTTTGCAAAGCCTCAGATGTTTCTTAATCTCTTTATTTCAAATGCAGGTCTTATAGTTATTGGCTGCAGTCTTACAATCGTAATGATTACAGGCGGTATTGATATTTCAGTTGGTTCGGTAACGGCACTCGTGTGCATGGTAGTTGCTGATCTTATGGAAAATAAGGGGTGGAACGCATATGCAGCTCTTTTGATGGCACTTCTTATTGGACTGTTATTTGGAATCGTTCAGGGCTACCTAGTATCATATCTTGAAATACAGCCGTTTATCGTAACTCTTGCCGGGATGTTCTTCGGACGAGGAATGACGGCAATAGTAAGTACAGATATGATTGCTATCAAGAATGCAACGTTTCTTAGCTGGGCAAATGCAAAGATATATCTTCCATTTGGTTATACAAACAAAAAAGGTGCATTTATTAATGCATACATTTATCCAACAGTTATAATTGCACTTATAGTAGTTGTTGTTATTGCAGTTATGCTTAAGTATACGAAATTTGGAAGATCTCTATATGCAATTGGCGGAAATCAGCAAAGCGCTGTAATGATGGGACTAAACGTAAAAGCAACTAAGATGAAGGCATATATCCTTGATGGATTTCTGGCAGGTCTTGGAGGATTCTTGTTCTGCCTTAACAGCTGCGCAGGATTTGTTGAGCAGGCAAAGGGCCTTGAAATGGATGCAATTTCGGCAGCAGTAATTGGAGGAACACTCCTTTCTGGAGGCGTTGGAACAGTTGTTGGAACACTTTTTGGAGTTCTGATAAAAGGTACCATATCAAGCCTTATTACTACCCAGGGAACGCTTTCAAGCTGGTGGGTAAGAATCGTTCTTTCAGCTCTTCTTTGCTTCTTTATCGTTCTTCAGGCAGTGATAGCAGGAATAAGCAAGAAGAAAAAGAAATAACATTAATTCACATAATCTTTTATTAGGGAAGGCAGCGGAAAAAATATCCGCTGCCTTTTCACTGTTGTCATTTGTTCCTCAATCGTATAAAATAATATTAATCATGTTCAAATAAACGATACATTACGATGTTGTAATGGAGGAAATATGAGTTCAATAGAAGTGTTTACATTGATTGCAGGACTTATTGGCGGTCTTGCATTGTTTCTGTATGGAATGAATGAAATGAGCGGAGCGCTTACAAAGGCTGCCGGTGGTAAGCTTGAGAGTACTCTAAGTAAGATTACTTCAAATAAGCTTATAGCATATCTTTTTGGTGTGGGAGTTACCGCACTTGTTCAATCTTCATCAGCATCCACTGTAATGGTGGTTGGTCTTGTTAATTCAGGTATCATGTCTCTTAAGGAAGCTGTTAATTTTATCCTTGGAGCGAATCTTGGTACAACTTATACGGCATGGCTACTCAGCTTAAATGCTATCAGCAGTGATAATTTTATAATTAATCTTTTAAAGCCCACATCTTTTACTCCGTTTCTTGCCATAATCGGAAGCGCCATTTTAATGTTTTCGCATAATTACAAGAAAAAGAATATCGGTAGTATTTTGATGGGCTTTTCTATTTTAATGTTTGGAATGTCGATGATGTCGAGCGCTGTTGCGCCTCTAAAGTCAGTACCTGAGTTTACAGACTTTCTTACAAGGTTTTCAAATCCTATCCTTGGCTTTTTGGTTGGAACATTATTTACAATGATAATTCAGAGTTCTGCAGGAACAATAGGTGTAGTTCAGGCACTTTCTCTTTCGGTAGCGATTAACTATTCAGTTGCCCTTCCTATAGTAATTGGCGCAGAGGTTGGAACATGTATTACAGCTATGCTTTCATCTCTTGGAGCTAATAAGAATGGTAAAAGAGCAGCACTCATGCATCTGTATTTTAACCTGATAAAGGCACTGTCATTTATGATTATTTTCTATTCATTAAATGCAGTATTCCATTTCTCATTCCTACAAATTCAGGCAGGAATGGTTGGAATAGCGACTATTCATACGCTCGTCAATTTGGTATCTACGCCGCTTATGCTTCCGTTTTCGGGAATACTAGTAAAGCTTGCTACTGCAACAATTCCTTATGATGAGAGGGAACAAAAGGAAATGGAAGAGAGAAAAGAAATCCTTATTCTCGATCCAATGTTTCTTTCGAATCCTGCATTTGCTCTTGAACAGAGCAGACAGGCAACAGTTGATATGGCTTTATATACACAGGAATCTCTTCTTAAAGCAATCAGCATAGTCAATAACTATGATGAAACGGTTGCAGAGGATGTCTCAAAGCTTGAGAAGAAGGTTGATAAATATGAAGACGAGCTTGGAACATATCTTGTTAAGATAAGCAGTCATCATCTTTCAACAGATAACAGCCATCTTCTTTCAATACTGCTTCATACAATAAGCGATTTTGAGAGAATTTCCGATCATGCACTTAACATCATGCAGATTGCTGAGAGAATGCATGCAAATGGAAGATCATTTTCTCCAAAGGCACAGGAAGAGCTTAAGGCCTTTTCTGATGCAGTAAGTGAAATAGTTGATATATCGGTAAAGGCATTCAAGGACAATGATCTTAACCTCGCCAAGACTGTTGAGCCACTAGAAGAAGTTATTGACGGAATCCATATGGAAGTTAAGAGAAGACATGTTAGACGTCTTCGTAAGGGTAAATGTACAATCGAGCATGGCTTTGATCTTACAGATATTGGAACCGATTTTGAGAGAATATCAGATCACTGTAGTAATATAGCAGTATGTCTTCTTCAGGTTTCAGAGGATGGCTTTGATACACATGAGTATCTTGAAATGCTCAAGCAGGAAAAGAACACTGCCTTTGAAGAATCCGTTGAACTGTATGAAAGAAAATACACTCTTCCTAAACTTAAAAAGAATGAAGAAGATGAGGAAGACAATATAGATTCAAGCTTTGCAGCTGAGCATCCGCTTCTTGTAAGTGACAAAGCAGAATCTCAAAAGAATAATAAGAGTACAAAAGTTATAGGCAAAAAGGAATCTGGCAAAAAGGAATCGGAAAAGGATTCGAAGAAGTCGAAGGACAAGAAGCCTAAGGATAAGAAAATAAAGAAAAAAGATAAATAAAACAGAATTTCAGAAAAGAAGCATTAGCGAAATGAATATTAAAAAATTAAATCAACTTGATAGTTTCATGAACGAAAGGCTTGAAAAAAAATCGGTAATGGGAGCCTCTCTTTTGGTCGAGCATAAAGGGAAAAGAGTGTATGAGAACTTTTTTGGAACCGATAGAAAAGATAGCATATATAAGCTTTTTGATTTAACAATGCCGATAACATCTGTCGCTACAATGATACTTTTTGAACGTGGTGACATAGACCTTCTTGCACCGGTTGGAAGCTTTCTTCAGGGCTTTAGTGACTGCAAGGTAGCAACTGAAACAGGAATGAAAAAGGCTGAAAGTCCTATCCTTATTAGAGACCTTCTTAATATGACATCAGGAATCGTGGGCTGTGGAGATTACGGAATTCCTGAACAATCTATGACCAAAACATATAGGGAAGCAAAGACTCAGAGCCTCTCCGGAATACTTAAGAGTACTGCTGATGTGTGCAACAAATTTGGCGAAGCATGTCTTGCATTTGAACCAGGAACAGGATTTCATTATGGCTTTTCAAGTGATGTACTTGGAGCAGTACTTGAAGTAATTACCGGGAAAAGTCTTTCTGAATTTCTTAAGGAAGATATGTTCCAAACTCTTAATATGGAGGATACTGACTTTTTGATAGATCCTAATAAGAGCTTGAGACAGGCAATTTTGTATAGAAGAAACAGAAATGGCAGACTGGTTCGCGGAGAAGACGATGTCAGACAAAAGTTTGACATGGACAGCCCATTTAAGAATCCGTGGTATGAATCTGCAGGAACAGGTCTCTACTCAACGCTTGAGGACTATGCTCATTTTGCTCAGATGCTTCTTAACAGAGGCTCATATCATGGTAAAGAGCTTATTGGCCGAAAAACAATGGATTTCATGACAACTCCTACTGTAAAGAGCGAGGCGGTTGCTGCATCGATGCATATCACGAGACCTGGACTTGGATATAGCTATGGTAATTTGTTCAATATTTTGACTAATTCTTCAGACGCTTGTACTAATGCTACTGAAGGAGAAATAAGCTATTCAGGGCTTTGCGGAAGCTTCTTTATTGTTGATCCCGCTGAAGACTTAATAGTCATTTTGCTTCAGCAGGTTGATCAGGGAGCAGACGAAGGCTTCATTCGAAGAATAAAACAGATAGTATATGGAACATTATAAATAAAGGGCACGTAAAAAAAAGTTCGCCGCTGGGCGAACTTTTTTTTACGTGTCCTTTACATACAGCTGATAGAGAAGTTTACTTTATTTTGCCTATTATTGTGATAAAGAAACAAATAATCAATGTGAAACGGAGCATATAATGGCCAGAACTATATTTGATAATGAGCTTGATGAGCTAAATAACAACATGATTGAGATGGGAAGCATGATTGAGCTTGCAATTTCAGATGCGGTAAAAGCACTTGGAAATAATGATACCGAGATTGCTAAGAAGACAATAGATGGCGACAGCGCTGTAGATGGTATGGAGAGAAAAATTGAATCATTGTGTCTTAAGCTTGTAATGCAGCAGCAGCCGGTGGCAAATGATTTAAGGTATATTTCTGCGGCTCTTAAGATGATTACGGATATGGAGAGAATCGGAGATCATGCAGCAGATATCTCTGAAATAGTGCTTATGATGACTGACAAACCCTATACCTGTGACCTTGATCTGATTAAGTCAATGGCAAGGGAAACGATATATATGCTGAACAAAAGTATAGAAGCATATGTTGATAGAGATAGGGAACTTGCAGATGAAATAATTGCTCATGACGACGTTGTTGACAAACTATATATAGATGTCAAGAACGAACTCATTGGACTTATAAATGATAATCCGGCAAATGGCGAAGAAGCAATGGATCTTATGTCAGTTGCCAAATACTTCGAACGAATTGGTGATCATGCAACTAACATCGCCGATTGGGTAGTATTCTCCATAACAGGTGACCATTCAAAAGTTCAAAATTAGATTTTGAAAAAAGGAGACTGAAATGAACGAGAATAAATACATGGAGCTTTTTAAAAATAAAACCAGAAGATTTTTTATGACTATACATATCCTGATATGCAGCGCAGCAGGTATGATCGTGGGGCTGATTCTTTTCCTTATCAGCACGATCTTTACATCTCTAAGTATTTCGCCGGCAGAGTTTTGCAGCGTTTCGGCAGGGTATTTTCTGGTTTTTCCCGGAGTATTTGGCGGGATTATTCATCTTTTACGCCAAAACGATAATCATTAAAGCTATATTTTACATTACTTACAATAGAATGATAGTTTGATAAATCTCCGCCTGTTAGTATTTGTTTGTACAATAAAACATTTACTTCAGGAGGAGATTTTTATGTTAAAAAGAAAAATTACCATGCTTGCATGCCTTGGACTTGCAGCCACAGCACTTATTCCATCCGCAAATGTATCTGCGTCAACGGATCACTACTCAGATTCTGCTGCTATTACAACAGACGCATCATGGAATACCTACAAGGAAAACTGGAATGAAATATCAGCTGATTTTACAAAGGTTTCAATGGAGCCAGGAACAAATGAAACTGAACTGAACTTTGCCTGGTATAGTAAGAGCATTTCAGGTCAGAAGGATACACCAATAGTTCTTATGGGTAAGGACAAGGCCCATCTTCAGAAATTCACAGGAACAACTACTGCTGTAGATTCTTCACTTACAAATGGTACAGCATACGTTTCTAATAAAGTTACAGTAACAGGACTTGTACCAGGAAATACATATTACTACTGCGTAGAAAAGAATGGAGTATGTTCAGAGGTAAGAAGCTATAAGCTTTCATCAACAGATGATGTAAAAATTTTGTACGTAGGGGATCCTCAGATCGGAGCTTCAAAGGGACAGACTCAGAGCTCGGAAAAGCTCGTTGCAGAGGATGGAGCAGCAAACACAGCAGCAAGAAACGATAGTTATTCATGGAACAGAACTCTTACAATAGCTGCAAGCCAGAACCAGGATATTGACTTTATCATCTCTGCAGGTGATCAGGTTAATAAAACAGGTAAAGCCAAGGAAGAAGAATATGCAGGCTTCTTAAATGCATCACTTCTTAGCTATGTTCCTATCGCAACCACAATTGGTAACCATGATTCATTAAATGAGGATTACAGCGATCATTTTAATACAGCTAATCAGACAGGATATGGCGAAACAAAGGCAGGCGGAGACTATTATTATTCATATGGTGATGGGCTTTTCATCGTACTTAATACCAATAACTACAATGTTGCTGAACATGAAAAGGCAATTAAAGAAGCAGTAGCTGCAAATCCGGATGCCAAGTGGAGAGTAGTAACAATCCATCAGGACATATATGGCTCAGGACTTGATCACTCAGATACAGATGGAATGATACTTAGAACTCAGCTTACTCCTATCTTTGATGAAAATAACATTGACGTCGTATTACAGGGACACGATCATACTTATAGCCGTTCAAAGCTTCTTTATGGAGACGGACAGACTCATGACAGCTATGAATTCCAGCTCCTTGCAGATGGCTCTGATTATGATTGGGATCACGCATTTGACCTTACACTCAGCACACAAATCAGTCTTAGTGATGAAGGAAATAATAAGCTTCTTGATAACTTTAAGAGTGATAATGCCTGCTACACAATCGAAGAAACAAACGGTAATACAGTAGTTAACCCTAAGGGAACTCTTTATATGACTGCAAACTCTGCATCTGGTTCAAAGTATTATGAGCTTATCAGTACTCAGCAGAACTATATTGCAAACAGATCTCTGAACTGGCTTCCAAGCTATTCAGTTATTGATATGACAAAGGACAGCTTTGCAATTACTACGTATCAGATTACTGAGAATGGCACTACAGAGCAGATTGATGATACTTTCACTATAGTAAAGGGTTGATGCCTTTAATATGAAAAGAAATATCATTAGAATTGCAGTATTACTATTAACATTACTGTGCTTCATACTTGTGGCAGCAAAGCTGAGCGGAATCAGTAAAACATCACTTGTAACAACAACCGGACAAACCTTCGAAAAAGGAACTGTTACTTCGGTTATTGAGGACAATATTACTGAATCAGGGACCAGAGTTGGCCAGCAGCAAGTTGAAGTGCTGATGAAGACAGGAGAGAAAAAAGGGCAAAGTGTTATTATGACAAGCTCTGCCGGATATCTCTTTGGAGCAGCATGTAAAACCGGAATGAATGTAATCGTAATGCAGTCAGTATCCGGAGACACAGTTGTTTCCAGTGTATATTCACAGGATAGAGGAAATGTAATTATTCTCTTTGCTATATTCTATCTTGTGCTCCTTTGTCTTATTGGCGGCAAAAAAGGGCTTAGGGGAGCTGCGGGACTTGTTTTCACGTTCTTTATGCTGATATATATCGAATTGCCACTCATTTACCTTGGATATTCACCATTTATTACGTCTGTAGCCGTATGCGTTATTACAACGATAGTGACTCTTTATTTTATAGGAGGAATATCAAAGAAGACGCTTGTAGCAATATCAGGAACAGTAAGCGGAGTAATTATCTCGGGAATGACTGCCGGAATATTCTCATTACTAACAGGGCTATCCGGCTGGAATGTATCAAATATTGAGAGTCTTTTAACATTATGGGAAACGAATGAAATTCAGGTAGGAGGACTTCTTTTTTCAGGAATACTAATATCAAGCCTGGGCGCTGTTATGGATGTAGCGATGTCGATTTCAAGTTCCATGCAAGAAATAGCTTTTCAGAACCCTTCGATTGAGTCAAAAGAGCTATTTAAGGCGGGAATGAGAGTTGGAAGAGATATGATGGGGACAGATTCTAATACGCTCATACTTGCATTTGCTGGAACTGGCCTAAGTACTCTGGTGCTCGACTACTCATATGACCTTCCATTTCTTCAGATAATCAATTCAGGAAACATTGGAATTGAAATAATGCAGGGGCTTTCAGGAAGTTTTGGAGTAGTACTTTGCGTTCCGGTAACAGTGGCCATTGGAGCGGCTCTGATTAAAAGATCGTAAAATAATAATTTCATTGAATAAATGCGCGTTTTCTGCTATTATCTGTAGTTGGAAACGCGCTATTTTTGTGCATTTTCTGATAAAGGTATTATTAACATGACCAGGGACTTTTCTTTGATCATTGCAATTACATGGAGGAACATTTATGCAGTCACGTACACATACCTGCGGTGAGCTTCGAATTGACGATGCAGGTAAGAAGGTTAAGCTTGTAGGATGGGTTGAGAATTTCCGCGAGGTCGGAGCAAATCTAGGATTTGTAGTCATCCGCGATTATTATGGAACATCACAGATAGTAATTCAGTCTGAGGACATGATGAAGACTGTTAAGGATATTACCAAGGAATCCACTATATCTGTTGAAGGAATTGTTAGGGAGAGAAGCAGCAAGAATCCAAAGCTTCCTACAGGAGATATTGAGATTGTTCCTGAGAACATTACCGTTCTTGGAAAATGCCGTTATAATGAGCTTCCATTTGAGGTTAATCACTCAAGAGAGGCTGATGAGGCAGTACGACTTAAGTATAGATACCTTGATCTTAGAAACCCTGAGGTTAAGAAGAATATAATTCTTAGATGCAACGTTGTGGCAGCACTTAGAAGCGCTATGACAGCACACGGCTTTATGGAGATTACAACTCCTATTCTTACTGCATCATCACCGGAAGGAGCAAGAGATTATCTTGTTCCTGCAAGAAAGCATCCGGGAGAATTCTATGCACTTCCACAGGCACCTCAGCAGTTTAAACAGCTACTTATGGTATCTGGATTTGATAGATATTTTCAGATTGCTCCATGTTTTAGAGATGAGGACGCAAGAGGAGACAGAAGCCCGGGCGAATTCTATCAGATGGATATGGAGATGGCATTTGCTTCTCAGGAGGATGTATTTGAAATCCTTGAGGACGTTCTTCCACCTATCTTTGCAAAATATGGAACTTATAACAGAGCGACAGGCGCACCTTTTACAAGAATTTCGTATAGGGAATCCATGGAGAAATACGGAACTGATAAGCCTGATCTTAGAATAGATCTTACTGCAACAGATGTAACAGATGTTCTTGGCGGATGCGGCTTTGGTCCGTTTGACACTGGAAACGTCATTAAGGCTGTCGTAGTTGAGAACTTTACTGAGAGCAGAAAGTTCATCGATAAGACAATTGCCGATGTCGAAGTTCAGTCAGGAAATAAAGCATTCTGGTTTAGAATGGATGAAAACGGTGAGCTTGTTGGTGGAATATCCAAGTTTGTAGCTCCTATAAAGGACGCTGTAGTAGAAAAGCTTGGTCTTAAGGCTGGCGACCTTGTTCTTCTTGGAGCAGGTAAGTTAACACTTGCGCAGAAGACTGCAGGATGCATCATTAAGACTTTTGGCGCAGCTGTTCCGGGACATATGGATAAGGAACAATATTTCTTCTGCTGGATAGTTGATTTCCCAATGTATGAAATCGGTGAGGAATCAGGAGAACTTGAATTTTGTCATAACCCATTCTCAATGCCTTCAGGTGGCCTTGACACTCTATTAAAGGCAGAGAGCGGCGAGATTGATCCACTTGATATTACAGCAGATCAATATGACCTTGTATGTAATGGAATAGAGCTTTCATCAGGAGCTGTAAGAAATCATGACCCTGAAATAATGGTAAAGGCATTTGAGCTTGTTCGTCTTGGCGAAGAAGATGTAAAGGCAAAGTTCCCTGCTCTTTATAATGCTTTTTGTTATGGAGCACCGCCGCATGCAGGAATTGCACCGGGAGTAGATCGTATGGTAATGCTTCTTGCAGCAGAGGATACTATTCGTGAGATTATTCCTTTCCCTATGAATAAGAATGCACAGGATCTTATGATGGGAGCACCGGGGAAAGTTACCGATCATCAGCTTGAGGAGCTTCATATCAAGACAGTTTCTGAGGATGATGAAGCATCGGACAAAAAAGACTGGTTATAATAATTAAACCATTTTAAATAAGCTCAAGAAATTCATATATGAAAAAGATATCCGGAAAGCCTTTACCTCATGGCTTTCCGGATATCTTTTTTTGAAATTGTTAACTTTTAAGTTTACCGCTTGGCTAACTTATGAAATTGCTTCTTTTTCCTTATAGTGGTGAGCATTCTCAAGCATCATATCCTTAACCTTCATCAGACGAATCTGAGTACTACGCTCGTTTTCATCAAGCTTCATAGTGATATACTTGATATTCTTCTGATATTCAGGAATCATTACATGCTCAAGAGCATTAACTCTTCGCCTTGTCTTCTCTATTTCTGATGCCATAAGCTGACAGGATTTCTCAACCTCTGCAAGCCTAAGCATATCTTTTTGAAGAGATGACAAAGAGCTTACTGCATCGTCAAGATCACTTGATGTAAAAGCAAAACCATAGGAGTATATGTCGTTGGCGTCGGATGTACGGGTTTTGATATCGAATTTAGGGATATCTACACTCATTACATTCTTCGTTGAAACATCAACTGAAAGCTCTTGCTTTGATGACATGAAGGCAACCTCAACAGTTTCGTCAGACATCGTGGACCTTGCCATAACAAAGTTCTTGTTTGCATCACTTAGTCCCTTTTCCACCTTTTCACGAAGAGCCTTGTTAAGGCGAACAAGGTCGAGAAACTGACGCATCAGCTCATCACGCTTGTCTTTTAATAGCTTATGTCCTCTTACTGCCGTTGCGAGCTTACCTTTTAATCTCGTAAGCTCCATTCGGGTAGGATTTACTGTTGCCATAATTTCATCCTTTCTTCCGCTTTAGAGTGTTATCAAACGTATTCATCATTTCTTGTCGTAATACTTGTCAAGGAAATCATCTTTGATACGCTTAAGCTCTGTTCTTGGAAGAATTCGAAGAAGATCCCAACCTATGTCGAGAGTCTCTTCGATACTTCTATCTGTTCTGTAACCCTGAGATACATATTTCATTTCGAATTCATCAGCAAATTTTGCATACAGCTTATCTATATCGGTAAGTGCTGCTTCACCAAGGATTACCATAAGTTCCTTGGCATCTTTTCCACGTGCATAGGCTGCAAAGAGCTGGTTCATCGTATTTGCATGGTCGGCTCTGGTTTTCCCTTCACCGATACCCTTATCCTTAAGTCTTGAAAGAGAAGGCAGAACATCGATAGGTGGCTGAACACCCTTACGATAAAGCTCTCTTGAAAGAATAATCTGTCCCTCGGTAATATAACCGGTAAGATCGGGGATAGGATGCGTCTTATCATCTTCAGGCATTGTCAGGATAGGAATCATAGTGATAGAACCACTCTTTCCCTTCTGACGACCTGCACGTTCGTATAATGTTGCAAGATCGGTATACATATAACCAGGATATCCACGACGTCCTGGAACTTCCTTACGCGCGGCACTGACTTCACGAAGCGCATCAGCGTAGTTAGTGATATCTGTCAGGATAACAAGGACATGCATACCTTTTTCAAATGCAAGATATTCGGCAGCTGTGAGAGCCATACGAGGTGTTGCAATACGCTCAACAGCCGGGTCATTTGCAAGGTTCATGAAAAGAACTGCTCTATCAATAGCTCCTGTTTCCTTAAAGCTTTCTACGAAGAAGTTTGATTCCTCGAATGTGATACCCATTGCAGCAAATACAACTGCGAATGGTTCATCCGTTCCTACAACCTTTGCTTGTCTTGCAATCTGTGCAGCAAGCTGAGCATGAGGAAGACCTGATGCTGAGAAGATAGGGAGCTTCTGTCCACGAACCAGAGTGTTAAGACCATCAATTGCAGAGATACCTGTCTGAATAAACTCAGAAGGATATGCTCTTGCAGCAGGGTTCATTGCAAGACCGTTGATATCTCTTCTTTCGTCAGGAAGTATTTCAGGGCCTCCATCAATTGGACGACCAAGTCCATCAAATACTCTTGAAAGCATATCCTCAGAAACTCCGAGCTCCATACTTCTTCCAAGAAAACGAACCTTACTTGATTCAAGGTTGATACCTGTAGAAGGTTCAAAAAGCTGAACAAGTGCATTTCCATCATCAATTTCGAGTACCTTACAACGACGCTTTTCGCCATCTGCAAGTTC
This sequence comes from uncultured Butyrivibrio sp., assembly GCA_964549585.1. GTDB lineage: Bacteria > Bacillota > Clostridia > Lachnospirales > Lachnospiraceae > Butyrivibrio. The sequence continues at coordinate 42,438 of CAZJWA010000004.1, forward strand.
TATTTCACCGAGTTCATCGTACGCTACTTCTTCAACGCCACGTACTAACATTAGAGGACCGGCAACCTCCTGTATGGTTCTATATTCCTTAGGCATAGATTAAAAGTCCTCCTTTGCGGAAGCAATTTTGTCTGCCTCACCGGCAAGCTGTGCTTCAATCTCATTATACTTTTCGTCAACCTTATCTTCGGCTGTATATTTAAATCTTCCGATTGGCTCACGAACGTCCATTGCAACAAGCTTGTTGATGTCAGCACCTTTTGATAGTGCTTCGCTGCAGATATCATAATATGAAAGAACCAGCTTCATCAGCATGTACTGTTTATGAAGAGAGGTATAGGTATCCTCATCCATAAATGCATTCTGCTGAAGAAGATCCTCACGAATAGATCTTGCAGTTTCCATCTTTAGTCTGTCAGGAGCAGAGAGTGCATCTTCACCGACAAGTCTTACCATTTCCTGAAGTGTTGATTCATCTTGGAGGATACTCATAATTCTACCCTTAAGTGCACCCCAGTCACTTTCAACGTTCTTATCAAACCATGCACCAAGCTTGTCATAAAGTGAATAACTTTCCAGCCAGTTTATAGCTGGGAAATGACGTTTATATGCAAGATCTGAATCGAGTCTCCAGAATACCTTTACGATACGAAGAGTTGCCTGTGTAACAGGCTCTGAAATATCACCACCGGCAGGAGATACGGCGCCGATAACTGAGAGCGAGCCTTCACGATCTTCATCGCTACCAAGTGTGATAACACGTCCTGCTCTTTCATAGAACTGTGCAAGACGAGAACCAAGGTATGCAGGGTATCCTTCTTCACCAGGCATTTCCTCAAGTCTTCCGGACATCTCACGAAGAGCCTCAGCCCATCTTGATGTAGAATCTGCCATAAGTGCTACAGAATAGCCCATATCACGGAAATACTCAGCTATTGTTATTCCTGTATAGATACTTGCTTCACGAGCTGCAACAGGCATATCTGATGTATTTGCGATAAGAACAGTACGCTCCATGAGGGAGTGACCAGTCTTTGGATCGATGAGTTCAGGGAACTCATTAAGAACATCGGTCATCTCATTTCCACGCTCACCGCAACCAATGTAAACAACGATATCAGCCTCTGCCCATTTAGCAAGCTGATGCTGAACTACAGTTTTACCTGATCCGAAAGGACCCGGAACGGCTGCAACACCACCCTTTGCAATAGGGAAGAGAGTATCGATGATACGCTGACCAGTAACAAGAGGTCTGTCAGGAGAAAGCTTTTGCTTGTATGGGCGTTCTTTACGAACGGGCCACTTCTGCATAAGTCCAATTTCACGACTGCTTCCATCTTCAAGAGTTACCTTTGCTACGTTGTCAGTAATGTGATAATCGCCTTCTGTTATTTCTGAAATTGTTCCTGAAACACCATTTGGGATCATTATTTTCTGGGAAACTATAGGTGTTTCCTGAACTGTTCCAATGATGTCTCCGCCGATAACCTTATCTCCAACATTTTTTGTTGGAACGAAGTGCCATTCCTTATCTCTTTTTAGAGAAGGAACTTCAACGCCACGCTTAAGAAGATTGCCACCTGTAACCTTCATGATGTCATCAAGAGGTCTCTGAATTCCATCATAGATACTTCCGATAAGACCAGGCCCTAGCTCTACGCTCATAGGAAGACCTGTAGTCTCAACAGGAGCACCTGGTGCGAGTTCTGATGTCTCCTCATATACCTGAACGGAGGCTTCTTCACCGTGCATTTCGATTATTTCTCCGATAAGTCGCTGTTCACTTACACGAACAACGTCATATAGATTCGCCTGTCCCATTCCTCTTGCAATGACAAGAGGGCCGGCCACTTTCTTTATTGTTCCTGTACTCATTTTCGTTATGCTCCATTTCCGCGTTATATGCTATTAACGCAAGATGCACTGTTAATTATTAAATATGATATCCGATCCAACAGCCTGCTCAACAGATTTTTTAACTGCTCCGATACCCTTTCCTGTATTTCCGGATACACCGGGAATAAGGATAATAGCTGGAAGCATCTGTTCTCTGTATTTATCGATTTCTGTTTCGAGCTTGTCAGCAAGCTGTTCAGTAATATAAACGATTGCATAATTACTATCAGCGAGCTCACGAAGTTTTTTGCCTGCAAGCGTGTAATCTGTGAAGGGATATGTATCCATTCCCAGTGCTGCAAATCCGTAGATGCTGTCTTTGTCACCCATAACTGCTATCTTATACATACATTTCCCTTACCCTTTCCCGAACCAGATTTTCATCCAGGTTGTTGATTTTTCCGGATAAAATGATTCGAACGGATTTAATTTCATTTTCTCGGGCAAGAATATATGCTGCGATAGGTCCGATTGTAAATGGATTATGAATTTGTGGACGCATACTGGTGATGATTTTGTTATCACACCAACGCTCAAATGCCGAAGGAGATTTCTTTATTTCATCGACGGCATCTGAATATTCCGTTTTTGACAGATAGGTATATATTTCGTCTAATCCTTCTACTGAAGCTTTAGCGAGCTCTTTTATATCAAGAGAGTCGCATGGAGCAAGAGCTTTTTCTAGAAATGTAAGGCTTTTACCCATTTTTGAAGCCCGTATGGCTGTCTTAATATCAGCGCATGCTACAGTAAGCTCGGCATAGAGCCTGATAATATCATTATCAGATTTTTTGCCGGATTCATAAATTTTGTTAAGTGCCGCCTGATCAATAGAAATATCACACAGCTGTCCATCGCCTGTATGAAGAATTGTATCTAAAGCGTCCTGTGCGGTTTTCTGCATTTCTTTTGGCAAAGCAGAGAAGTCCTGCTCTGTAACAGCTTTCCTAATAATTGCAGGATCTATTGTGCACTGATCCTTTGTGATAAAAATATGCTCATGTTCAGCCTGAGTGGCTGTGTTTTTTATTGCAGCCTTTAGGTTATGATAATCATTTGCATACAGGAAAACGTTGAAAACCGACATATCAGGAACAAGCTCCTCGATAAATTTCCAAGTCTTATCCCGCTCTTTTGTCAGAAGCGCCTCAGGAGAGGAATCTCCATCACCACTCCAGCCGTGATCGGATAATAGGCGAAGGCATTCATTATAATCTTTAGCGGATAGAAGAGAATCCATAAAAGAGCCTGTTAAAAGAACCTGCTCCTTGCCACGGATTCTTGCAACCGCATATATATATTCTTCGGGCATATTAATCCTTTCCTATTTATGTATCACGATTTAAAAAGCATGGACTGAATTTTATCAGCGAGTATTTCAGAATTTGTTTCAAATAATGCACTGATAGAACAGTTTTGTTCAATTCCGCCATAAACAAGAATGAAACCACCATCAATTTTTCTGGTCTCATCAGATATTTTCAGCGTGCCGTTTTTGGAAGCGGCAGTTGCTGCGAGCTTATCTGCAAAGTCTGCGGGAAGACGGCTTTTATCCTTCTGGCTAAAGAGAATCTCTCCGTCCTGGGCAAGCACATTTTTAGAAACAAGAGTTAGAAGACTATTAAAGTATTCATCCTCTGACATTTCGTAAAATGATTCTTTTGCCTTGGAAATCACTTCGGCAATGAGCTTTTGCTTTTCCTCAAGAAGAAGCTGGCGTTTTGCCAGTGCTGCAGCGGATTCGGCTCTTGATTTCTGATCAGACAGGCGGATATTCGATTCACGTTTGATTCGGTTACATGTATCGTCAGCTTTTTTGGAAGCCTCAGCCTTAATTCGGTCTGCTTCATCATTTGCTTTGGCGATGATGCTGCTTACGCTTTCGTCAGTATCCGAATTTATCTGGCCGATTATTTTCTCTAATCCTGTCATTGTTATCTCCATTCCTTAATTTGACTTATCAGTGATTGATTAAAGTGCATTAACACCATTGATTGCAAGGAAAGAAATAAGAAGAGCAAGGATAGCATAGGTCTCAACCATTGAAGGGAAGATCATTGACTTACCAAACTGATCAGGTCTCTTTGATGCAAGAGCAATTGAAGCTACAGCTGCTTTTGCCTGGTTGATAGCTGATACATAGCCAACGATTGCCATTGGAAGACAAGCTGCAAAGTATGCAAGACCCTTAAGAAGTGAAATTTCCTGTGGAGCACCACTAATGACTCCAAGGTTCTGAAGAGCGATAAATGCAACAAGAAGTCCATAAATACCCTGAGTACCAGGAAGAAGCTGAAGTACGAGAACGTGACCAAACTGACTTGGGTCATCAGTTACAACGCCGGCAGCAGCCTGACCTGCCATACCAACACCTCTTGCTGAACCTGCACCTGCAAGTAAAGCTGCAAGGGCTGCACCACAAATTGCAAAGAAAAGTCCTAAATCTGACATGATAATTTCCTCCGTGTTTAATTCGTTTGTTTTATTGTGTTTTGTCTGCTCAGAAAATTATTCCTGAACCTTAAAATATTTAGTTTTCTCGGTGAATGGCTCAAACTTTCTGCCACCGCCTGTATAGAACTTACCAAAGAACTCAACATACTCGAGACGATTTGTATGAACATATGCGCCAAGAGCGTTAATTAGGAGATTGAGTGTATGTCCAAGAAGGAAAATAATAATGAACATGATAACACCAACAACTCCGCTTCCTCCCATTGTTCCCATCTGGTTAAATACAGATGAGATAACGCTTGTTGCAAGACCAAGTGCAAGAAGTCTTGAATATGAAAGGACATCACTTAAGTAACTGCTTATGCCGTAAAGCGCATATAAGCCTTTCAACAGACGCTTGAATGGATTCTTTGATTCTCTTCCGCCAAATACGACGATTCCGATAGCTCCAATTATTGCCATTACTGTGAAAAGAGTAATCACAGGAGATGGGAAAATAACATTAAAGCTGAACATAGAACGCATCATCTCGGTTGACATAAGTAGTCCAACACATCCGATAAGGAGAAGATACCAGAATACAACATCATATATTGCATCCTTGATCTTGTGCTCGCGGATATTCATATAGAAGAGAACACCAAGGCCAGTAAAGATATGAACGAGACCAATAATAAATGAGAAGCCAAGCATCATGATAGGCTTATCAACAGGCTCGAACCAGAGAACAGGAAATGCTATATCAGGTCTGCCAAAAAATGTTGTGGCAATCTTGTTAACTGCATCTCCAAAAAAGCTTCCAAACATAAGTCCCCAGAATAGAGTTCCTATTCCGCATCCAAGGAGCATTTGAATAAAATGCTTTGAACCATCCTCCATATTATCTTTATTCTTTGCAAGGATTATCCCTGTTGCCAGTACCATGATAAGACCATAGCCGGCATCGGAAAGCATAAGACCGAACAAACAATAGTAGAATATAGAAGCAATAAATGTCGGATCAATTTCATGCTTATTTGGAAGTGAATAGCCTTCAACAACGTTTTCTACAGGAGTTGCATACCAGTTGTTCTTAAGAAGAACTGGTACATCATCGCTTTCACTTGGCTCTGAAAACTCTGTTACACAGTCAAACCTTGAAGTAAGTAAATCTTCAAGCTTATCGCATTTACCTGCAGGAAGATATCCATTTATCAGAAATACTCGTTTTGTCTGATAAAGTTCACCGATAATTTCATACTTGTCCGCTCTAAGAGTGAAGTAATCAATTATGAATTTAAGCTGTTCTCTTTTTGGCGCATATGCGGCAATCTTTTCTGCTATTTCCTTTGAATCATTATTTAGACTTTCAAGCTTTGATTTAATATAGTCAGCCTGTTCCTTTGGAACACCTCCGGAAACAGTAGGCCTGGCAAAACTCATCTTTCGAAGTGCTTCTTCAAGCTTATCTGAATCATTTACATGGCAGATAATCATTACACATGTTTGTTCTGAATCAGAACTTATTACAGAAACATCACAACCAATTAAATCGGGAGCATTTTCATTTATCTGCTCAAGAATTTGAGTTCTGTCCTGCTGATTTGGAAGAGTACCAATAAAGGCATTTGTATATTTGGTACCACTAAATTCAAGCGGAAGTTCAAAGCTTATCCATGGCTGCAGTGTTTCAAGCTGCGTCTGGTACTTCGGAATATCAGCCTGTATCTCGGAGTCTGTCTTGGCGAGAGTATTGATATCATATACCATACTCATTATTTCATCTCTGAATGTGGTATTAGTTTCAAAGTCGGTAAGAGACATTTTTACGCGGCCACTGAACATACTTCCGTCTTTAGCTCCGGGAACTGTCTTATCAAGAATTTCAAGTGCCGAAGTAGCAAGCAGGACATTCTTATCAAAGGTAGCCTTGGATCCCGACATGTCTATTTTATGAAAAACGGTATCGTCATCACCGGATATTCCATTTGGAGTAGAAGTACTGATCTCAACTACGCCTCTTCTTTGAAGAAGCTCAAGCATTTCCTTTCTATCCTTACGAAAACCAATGATAAGCATCCGTTTCATGGGTAGTACAGACATGATTACCCTCCTTTCTGTTTGTTTTTGTGTAATAGGAAAATTGGATAAAAATACCAATTCTCTTAAAGCTCACTTTTTCAGGGCGAACTTTTTATGAAATCAGTTCTTTAAGTATTGCGTTTATGGCTTCGCTTTCTTTAAGCTTTACCTGCTCACGCATTTCGGAAATTTCCTTGGATACTTCCTCCTTTGCATTATTAATGATTTCTTCATTCTGAGCACCGGCCTTACTAAGCGCTGTCTCAGACTCCTGCTTTAAGGTATGGATTTTGGATTCTGCCAGAGATTCTGCATCTTTCTTTGCATCAGCAACAATCTGCGCAGCATGTTCCTTGGCATCCTTTTCCTTTGTGATAGCAGCAGCTTCTGCATCGCGTATAGCCTGAACTGTTTCCTGTGCCAATGAGTATTCCTCCTTCTGCAAATGACGTAATGTATAAAAAGGTAAAAAAGCTACAAAAAAATAGATGCTTAACGTTATAATTTTATCGCATTTATCCAAGTAAAGCAACAAATTGGAAGGTAAAGTACTGATATTTAAGCTAACAGATATGTAAAAAGTGTTACAAATTTAGACATAATTTAGATTATGTCTTACGGAACAAATACTCTTGTGATGTTAGAAATTTGATTTTCTTCTATTAAAACTCGGGTATAATATGGAGAATAACTTTCCTGACTATCTTGAAGAGCGTTATAGAATTCGCTGGCGCTATACGTTTCATCAGGCTCATCTGGTCCGGCAGATTGATCAATATATTCAAAATCCTTGGCACTATCAAAGGATACGGCTCCAATTTCATAGTAGTTCTGCTGTACGTCCCAGAAATATTGGCAGTAAGTCCCATCGCCATCAAGAGACTCTGCCAGATAATATCCATTTTCCTCGACGCCGCCATTTATGTCTACAGAACCGGAATCATTTCTATCAAGCGAATCAACCTTCACTTCTTCTCCCAGAAGGAGGATAGTATCACCAACCTTCATATTAGCAATATCATCTGAAGAAAAGTGTTCAATATTATAGACCTTAAAGTGGACGCTAAGAGTACCATCATCCGATAGCGTGACATCAGATGGCTCGAAGGAAGCTATTACCTGTTTGCCGTTTATGTCGTCAATGCTAAGAGTTTCAGGAAGTGGCTCAATTTGGTTTGCTTTGGATGAGTTTTGCGCGCTTCCGCAAGAGACTAATAGTGCTGCAAAAAGAGAAATGGAAAGAACTGTGACAATCTTCTTCGAAAAAATATGCATAGTTTAATTTGGTGAAATAATCGTCAAATCATTTCACTTTAACCTCCTTTTTTAGTTGATTAAAAATGTGTTTTTATGATTATTAATCTATATTATACAGTATATTTTATTCGAATACTTTAATTTCTTAGAAAAAAAGACTTTTCTTTGCATGAATTTACAGACTCACTTCGAGTTTATCTTGATTAATTTGCAAAAATATGTATATATATACATTTGAAAGATTAATTTTCATCAATTCGTGAATAAATATGGTGACATATGTAAAAATATTCTTTTTACATAGTCGAGAGGAGAAAGTTATGAAAAAGAAATTATTATCAGTAGTAATGGCAATGACACTTTCTGCAAGTCTTATGGCGTGTGGTTCATCATCAGCTGCCAGCAGCGAGGATACAACTGAGGCAGTTGCAGCAGAGAGTACAGATACTGCAGAGGCAGATACAGCAGAAACAGACGCAGCTGAAACTTCTGAAATTACAGGAGCAGGCGTTGGAACTGAAGGAACTCTTGTTATGGCAACAAACGCAGAGTTTCCTCCTTATGAGTATCATGACGGCGATTCTATCGTAGGAATCGACGCAGAAATAGCTCAGGCAATTGCAGATAAAATGGGTGTTACACTTGAGATCGAAGACATCGCTTTTGATTCAATCATTCCTGAAGTTACATCAGGAAAGGCTGATATGGGCATGGCTGGAATGACAGTTACTGACGAGCGTAAGCAGAGCGTAGACTTCTCAGATACATATGCAGAAGCTGCACAGGTTATTATTGTTACAGAGGATTCTGATATTGCTTCTCCTGATGACCTTCAGGGTAAGATTGTTGGAGTTCAGACAGGTACAACAGGCGATATCTATGCAACAGATGATTACGGCGATGATAATGTAGAGAGATACAACAAGGGTATGGAAGCTGTTCAGGCTCTTTCACAGGGTAAGATTGATGCAGTAATCATTGATCGTGAGCCGGCAAAGGTTTATGTTCAGGAGAATGAAGGACTTAAGATTCTTGATGAGAACTATACAACTGAGGAATATGCAATTGCAGTTAACAAGGGAAATGCAGAGCTCCTTGCTAATGTAAATGCAGCACTTGCAGAGCTTAAGGCTGATGGAACAATTGATGCGATAGTTGCTAAGTACATCACAACAGACTAATAATTATTATAACTACTTAATTTCCAAAGAAAGATGCAGAGGGGCATATTCTTATGCTCCTCTGTCTTTACGTAAAGAATATTTAAAAGAATATACAAATTTTGCGTATTCTTTTAAGCAATCTTTTCTAAAGCGAAACAAATCTATCTGTTGTAAAATAAAGATTGCATTTACATGAAAACACAGATACCACTTTTATTAGAAGGAAAAGAAAATATGTTGGAGAATTTAAAGAATCAATTCATACTTAATTTTATTGATGACAACAGATGGAGATATCTTGTAAATGGTCTCGGAGTTACACTCAAGATAACCTTTTTTGCTGTAATAATTGGAATCTTTCTTGGCTTTATTACTGCACTTGTAAGAAATACCTACGCAAATACTGGAAAGCTTAAAGTTGCAAACTGGATATGTGGCCTTTATCTTACAGTTATCAGAGGAACCCCGGTTGTTGTTCAGCTTATGATTTTGTATTTCGTTATTTTTGCTTCTGTAAGAATAGACAAGACATTTACTGCTATCCTTGCATTTGGAATTAATTCAGGGGCATATCAGGCTGAGATATTTCGTTCGGGAATTCAGTCAATTCCAAAAGGACAGGTTGAAGCCGGAAGAAGCCTTGGCTTTTCGTATAGACAGACTATGATAACAATAGTAATGCCGCAGGCTATAAAGAATGTAATTCCAACAATGTGTAACGAGTTTATTACACTTTTGAAGGAGACATCAGTAGCAGGTTATATAGCACTTGAAGATCTGACAAAGGGCGGAGATATAATAAGGAGCAGGACTTATTCAGCATTTATGCCACTGATTGCAGTTGCACTTATTTATTTGGTTATGGTTCTTATTTTGGAAAAGATAGTAAAGATTATTGAGAGGAGTCTAAAAAAGAGTGAGCGCTGAAAATAATACATCTAATATGGAAAAGAAACCTCTTATAAGAGTACAGAATCTTTGCAAACAGTTTGGCGATGCGAAGGTTTTAAATAATATTTCTGTTGATATCAATCAGGGAGATGTTGTGTGTGTTATCGGGCCATCGGGATCCGGTAAATCAACCTTCCTTCGCTGTCTTAACAGACTTGAGGAACCAACCAGTGGGCAGATTCTTTTTGATGACGTAGATATCTGCGATAAGAAGACTGACATTGACCTTCACCGCCAGAAAATGGGAATGGTTTTTCAGCAGTTTAACCTGTTTCCACATATGACAATAATGAAAAATCTTACGATTGCTCCAATGAAGCTCCAGGGAAAGACCCAGGCAGAAGCAGAAAGCTATGCCAAGGTTCTCCTTGACCGCGTAGGACTTGGAGACAGAGCAAATGATTATCCAAGTCAGCTCTCGGGTGGCCAGCAGCAAAGAATAGCAATTTGCAGAGCACTTTGCATGAAGCCAGAGGTTATGCTCTTTGATGAACCCACATCTGCTCTTGATCCGGAGATGGTTGGAGAAGTACTTGGAGTTATGAGACATCTTGCTGAAAGCAATATGACAATGGTTGTTGTAACACATGAGATGGGATTTGCAAGAGAAGTTGCAACGAGAGTAATGTTTCTTGATGGCGGAAACTTCCTTGAAGAAAATGAACCTAAAGAATTTTTCGACCACCCAAAGAATGAAAGGCTTCAGACATTTTTGAGTCAGGTTTTGTAATATGCCAGAACTAATTTAAATTAAGAAAGTGCATCCGTATCACGGATGCACTTTTGCTTTCTAAAAAATGTCCTATCATTTTCCAAAAATAATCCAACAAAACTCCAAAAGCAGTTCTCGTAATTCATTGATAGAAACTGTATAGTAGAAATAGGTTTTGGACGAGAAGGTTGGGAGCAAATGGGGAAAAAACTGGATAAATTGAAATTTAGATTTACGATGCGAAATACAATACTGATTTTGTGTCTTGGATGTACAATATTTGCACTGCTGTTACAGGCTATTATTTTTCAGGTTTCTTCTTCTGGAATTATTAGAAATGAAAACGCCAAGGATAGTAGTGAGACGCTTGTGAAAATGCAAAGTGAACTGGGAGATTTTGTTCACGATATTTCAATAGAAATGCTTTCAATATATTCTGAAACGGGTCTTATTTCAGAAATGAGAAGAAGAGCTGCTTATGAGAATGATATGAGTAAGTATTATTGGATAGCATGGAATATAGCCAGAAACAAATTCAGTACAGATGATGGACTAGTAGCACTGTATATTTATGATTCAAATGATGAAGTAATAAGCGCATACAGATCGACTGTTCTTTATTATCCAAGAAATATTTATGACTCCGAACTAACTACGGATTTTAATGAGGAAAAGGTTCTTGATTATGTTCATTCTGATGATAACGAGATGCTTATTTCCGGATACTATAATGCAAGCGCTGATAAGAATATCGTAAGAATGGTATTAAAGCTTCATAATTATGATACAGAGCGAAAAGAGTTTGGATATCTTGTTTGCGATTTTGACTCCAAAGGTTTTACTGACATAATGCAAAAATATGCTTCATCCAAAAACGTGCTTATCTGGCTTCAACCTACGAGTGATAGGGCAATTGCTATTTCGGGAGATATTACAGACTCAAATAAGAATGAATATAAAAACATAACTAGAGATATCAGAACAGGCGGAAGCTTAGAGAATCTTGGCGGAGAGTATGGATCATATTATCTTGCATCGCTAAAATCTGATGAAAACTGTTTAAATGCGTTTATACTGTCTCCACAGTCGCTCGTGATGGCAACGCAGAAATCACTTATCAAAAACCTTATACTGATTTCGCTTGCCATGATTGCTCTTTCTTTTGTACTGGTTGCATATATCTCCGAACTGCTTTCAAAACCTGTAGAGAAGATGAAGGATGTAGTAATTTCGATAAAGAATGGTGATGACAGCGTAAGAGTAGTACCAATTGGATGGAGTGAAGAGTTAAGCGTTCTTGGAACAGAATTTAATGAAATGCTGGATATGATTCAGAAGATGGCGAAGGAAGAATATGAGTCCAAAATGATCGTGGAAAGAACTGAGTATAAAGCACTTCAGGCGCAGATAAATCCTCATTTTCTATATAATACACTTGATACAATGAGTGGTATAGCCAATTCACAGAACTGTCTGCTTGTAAGCGGATTATGCCAGTCGCTATCAGCGATTTTCAGATATTGTATGAATATGTCTGATAGCTGTTCTACGATGAAACAGGAAATGGCGCACGTAAGAAATTACCTGTATGTAATGGACGTGAGAAATGACAGTGCTGTCAGGTGTGAATTTAGAATTGATCCTGAAATACTTGAGGATGAGATTCCAAGAATTTCAATTCAGCCGATTGTTGAGAATGCATTATCTCATGGACTTAGAAATATTAGAGGTGAAGATAAAAAACTTATTATCAGCGCAGAACACATTTATGGGGAAAATGGTGTTTTGCTACTGAAAATTTATATAATAGATAACGGATGTGGAATGGACGTCACGAGCATCAATGAAGAGCTTGAAAAAAATGATCCTTCAAGAGTAGAGGTAGGACACTCAATAGGACTTTTGAATGTTAATTCGAGACTCAAACGCTATTTTGGAAATGAATATGGGATTAGTATTGACAGTAAACCTGGAGAAGGAGCGAGGGTAATAATTACTGTACCGGTAAGAAGAGAGGGAGCAGAAAATGGGGAAGGTATATCGGGTACTGGCTGCTGACGATGAGAGGTGGAGCCGGGAAAATATCAGAAAACTTATTTCTTGGGAGACTTATTCACTTGAATTCCTTGAGCCTGCATGCGATGGTGAAGAAGTTCTAGAAAGAATTCCAAAGGAAAAGCCGGATATTATTCTGACTGATATCAACATGCCGTTTATGGATGGACTAGAGCTGCTTGACAGATTAAGTAATGAATATCCGGAAATCATTACGGTAGCAATAAGTGGGTATGACGATTTTGAAAAGGTCAAAGGAGTATTTAAGTCGGGAGGACTTGATTACCTTCTTAAACCAATTGGAAAGGAAGCTCTTGTTGAAGTACTGACAAAAGCTTTTGCAACGCTTGAACAAAGAGAAAACGACAAGATTAAAGAGAGTAATAATATTTCCAAAGAAAAGAAAATGTCATCGTATATTCAGGATAATGAATATTCGTCGCTTCTTAGAGGAAAGCTATATAGTTTTCAGAAGCAGATTCATATAACGAGTACAACAGCGTTTTCGGAATTATCAATGATACTTGTTAAGTTCCATGACATCGAAATATTGTCTCAAAAATATGAGCATGACATACTTCAAATGTCCTATTCGATAAAGGAGAAGCTTAAGCAGATTCTTGGTGATGAGCAAAGCATGATCTTTAATTACAGCGATAAGGTGAATGAATTTATCATGGTGGTTAACATGACTCCTGAGAGGCTTTTGGGAAGTGCAAAAGATATCTGCAGCTTTTTTGACATTACAAAGGATGGACCAATAACGGTAGTTATTCATGATCAGGCAAGCTCTCTTGATGATATTGGCACGGTTTACAGAGAAATGATTGCGATGCTTGTAACAAGATCCTTTAAGAAAGAGCACTGTATTCTGAAATGCGGATCATACGGCACATCAGAAACATCGCAGGGAGTACTTGGAAAGCTCCTTCTATCAAAAATCACTGAAGCATGCATCAGCGGACAAAAGGGGCAGCTGCGAGAACTCATTTTTGAAAGCGGAGGTTTTTCGAAGTGTGAAGAAAATGAGTGGAGCTATTTTGATGCCTCTCAGTATATTACCAGAGTAATTACAACTCTGTCTGAAAATGGTCATTTTGAAAATGAAATTGTGCGAAAACAAATGACGGATGAAATAAGCGAAGCTGCAAACTACGGGATCAGGAGTATAGATAAAAAACTAATCACTAAAAACATTGAAATATTTATAGACGCGATATGTGGCGATAATAATACCCAGGATTATGGTTCTATTAGCTCGCAGGTTGGATGTGCACATGACTATATTGAAAAGAACTTTGATAAAAATCTTACGTTATCAATGCTTTCTGACAAATACCATGTAAACCCAAGCTATTTGTCGTCGATTTTTTCACAAAAATATGGGCAGACAATAACTGCCTTTATTATGGAAATGAGAATAGGAAGAGCAAAAGAGCTTTTGAAGAACGAGGACAAGAAACTTGAAGAAATCTCTTTTGAGATAGGTTATGACGATTACAATTATTTTAGCCGTGTTTTTAGAAAAAACACAGGCATAAGCCCAAGCGAATACAGGAAAGGAATTATTGGAGCAAAATGAAAAAAATAATAAGTACATTTTTAGTAGGCGTGATGCTTCTGTATGCAATTACTGGATGCGGCAGTAAAAATGAAAACGCTGGAATTAATCTTATGGATTACGCCGCAGTTTCTTTTGATGGGGATAACGGGGAAGGCACGGCAAATGTGGATGTCGACTATGATAGCCTTGAAACAGATATGGTCGGGGGTCAGGACAAGGTAGATGCGCTTGAACTTGAGGATGCAATGAAGTATTTGAATGCTGTAGAGAAAATCAGCTATAGCTTCGACAAATCTGATAATCTTTCGAACGGTGATACGATTGTTTTGACGGTCAGTTATGATGAGACTACAGCAAATGAGGCAGGAGTGATTTTTGATGATACTTTGACCAAAGAGTATACAGTCAGCGGACTTAAATAATATATAAGTATCATGGATTAATAGGACTTTTTGATAAATTCAACTTCAAAAAAAAGTCCTATTTTTTTTGAAATATTGTCATAATGGAAAAATTTCAATTTGGTTATTATATGTTTAGTAACTAAGTTTCAGGACGACCTGACAAAAATTTAGGAGGAAGATATGGGAAGGATAATGAAGAGAGTTATTGCCATGCTCACAACAGGCGCATTGGCAGTATCAATGATGGGATGCGGAACTACTTCTACTACAAGTTCCACCACTGCAGAGACAACAGCGCAGGCAGACACATCCGAGGCTCAAACAGACGCAGTAGCTACAGATAACAGCGACATCACAATAGGCGTTTCAATTTGGAGCTCAACGGATGTTCTTGGAAGCCAGTGCAAGAAGATAATTGACAAGGCAGCAGATGCCCTTGGAGTAAGCGTAATGTACGTTGATCAGGGACATGTATCAGAGCAGGTTACAGCATCAGTAGAAACACTTTGCGCAGCAGGCTGTCAGGGAATCATAATTTGTAACTCGGCTGATTCCGAGATGACTTCAGCAATTCAGACATGTGATGCAAATCATGTATATCTTGCACAGTTCTTTAGAATTATTTCCAAAGAGAACAGCCCTGAGGTATATCAGACAGCATGCGATTCACAGTATTATCTTGGTGCTGTACATGAAGACGAGGTAACAAATGGCTATACACTTGCCAACCTCCTTCTTAATAACGGAGATAGAACTATTGGACTTGCGGCATGGACAGTAGGAGATGCAACATTCCAGCTTAGATGGCAGGGATATCAGCAGGCAGTTGATGAGTGGAATGAGGCAAACCCAAATGATCAGGCAACAATGACAGAGCCTGTATATGCAAATACTTCTTCAGAAGAAGGCGCTCAGGCAGCAATGTCTCTTTATAATTCCAATCCTGGTATGGATGCACTTATTGTAGCCGGCGGCGGTGGAGACCCTCTTGTTGGTTCAATCGGAGCATTTGCTAATGAAGGGCTTACAGGAAAAGTTGATGTCGTTTCAACAGATTTCCTTGATGACCTTGATGAACAGCTAAAATCCGGTGGAATGTTTGCTGAATCAGGCGGACACTTCTGCGATCCTCTCTTTGCATTCCTTATGGTTTATAACGCTGTAAAGGGTAACTATGTTAAGGATGCAGGAAGCTTTGGATACGAGATTCTTTTCCCTTATCTGTATGTATCATCTTCAGAGGATTATGCAAACTACAAAAAGTATTTTGTAGATGATGACCCTTATACAGATGAAGAGATAGTTGAGATGGCAGCAGACAGCTTTGATGATCTTAATAAAGCAGCTACTTCACTTTCAATTGATGATGTTGTATCTCGTCATAGCTAAGAATAATTAGAAATAGATTAGAAGTATCGTTATTAACAGAGTTTTCAAAAGAGGTGCTGCAGTTTTGAAATACGGATACCGCAGCACCTCTTTTTCTATAAAAATAGTATTCACACAGAGCTTTTGACCATGACAGTCAAAACTTTAAAGCTGTGAGAAAGGCATGGTTATTCGTATGAGTGGATTTAAAAAATTCAAGCAAAGCCAGTGGTATGGAATCGTTTTGCTGATTCTAATGGTAGTTATATTTTGGGCAGTATTTAAGCTCCTGGCACCGCAAACCTTTGGCTCCCTTGGCAAGATGTCTACATATTTAAAAACTGCACTGATTTATTCAGTTGGAGGATGCGGACTTTACTTTATTTGTGTTATGGGGCCCTTCGACTTTAGTATCGGCGCAAATATAGTACTATCTTCTGTTATTGCTGTAACACTAAGCCAGCGTTTTGGCTACTTGGGACTAATTCTTGGACCAATTATCAGTGGCACACTTGTTGGCATTGTAAATGGGCTTGTCTATATTAGACTTCATATTTCATCACTTATAGTAACGGTTGGACTTTCACTGGTTTATGAAGCACTCAGCGTTTTTGCAACAAACGGAAAAGAGGCAATTCTGGGAACATCACTTAGAGGCTTTGGCGATTACCCGGCTAATATTATTCTTGCTATTATTGCTTATCTTATCTGTGGGTTTATATTGAAATATACAAAAATCGGTACATATACCTATGCAATTGGAAGCAATGAAGTAGTCGCAAAGAATATGGGTATCAATGTAAATAAATACAAGGTAGTTGCCTTTACATTATGCGGATTTTTTGTTGGAATACAGAGCATCCTGACAATAAGCTATGGAACATCAATGACATCAGCTTCAAACCTCTCTTCAATGAGCAGAAACTTTACTCCTCTTATGGGAACTTTTTTTGGCCTTGCTTTTAAAAAGTATGGACATCCCGTATTGGCAATCGTAATAGGAGAATTTATCATTTCGCTGATGTTTAATGGATTTGTTGCACTTGGAGCACCAACTACAATTCAAAATGTTGTTACCGGTATAGCTCTTCTTGCGATAGTAACACTTACAACGAAGCCTGTTAAGGGTGCAGTAGTTAAATAAAAAGGGAAGGCAAAACATGGATGCAAATAAAAATAAGGTTTTACTAAAAGCTGAAGATATTGATAAGAGCTTTGGGATTACACATGCGATAAATCATGTTTCTTTGTCCTTTGACTTTGGCGAAATTCATGCACTTATCGGTGAAAATGGATCAGGAAAGTCAACCTTTACGTCAATGCTGACAGGGATATATTCAAAGGATGGCGGCACATTTATTCTTGATGGAAAGACAATTGAATCTAGAAATCAAATAGAAGCAAATCATAATGGAACATCGATTATCGTTCAGGAAACAGGAACTCTTTCAGGCCTTTCTGTTGCTGAGAATATTTTCCTCGGAAATGAGGATCAGTTTATAAATCATGGCGTAAAGAATGCAAAAGCTATGAATAAAAAAGCTCAGGAGTTGCTTGACCAGTATGGCTTTAGCTATATTGATGCGACTAAGATAATTGATACATATAATTTTGAAGACAGAAAACTTATTGAGATAGTCAAAGCAACATATTTTGACCCAAAGGTTTTGGTTGTCGATGAAACTACTACGGCGCTGGGCCAAAAGGGAAGAGCTGAATTGTTTAAAGTAATGAAAAAGGTAAGAGATAAAGGAAACTGTGTTATCTTTATTTCTCATGACCTCGAAGAGGTACTTGAGCAGGCAGACACAATCAGCGTTTTGAGAGATGGCGTACTTATTGATACCGTCAAGGCTTCAGAAACAGATGAAAACGGACTTAAGAAGCTTATGGTAGGTCGTGAAATGAGTGACAATTATTATCGAACTGATTTCGATGAGAAGGTTTCGGATGAAGTGGTTTTGAAGGCTGAGCACGTAAATGTCGGCAATGAACTTCATGACTTTAACGTGGAGCTGCATAAGGGCGAAATACTCGGAATAGGAGGCCTTTCAGAGTGCGGAATGCATGAAGTTGGCAAAGCTCTTTTTGGAGCGTCCTACTATAGAGAGGGTAGTGTAAGCCTTGCAGATGGAACAGGTATTAATTCAATTCCGGATGCAATAAAACACAGTATAGCTTATGCCTCGAAGGACAGAGATAATGAATCTCTTGTAATAAACGATACTATCCGCGATAACATTTGCCTTCCTTCTCTAGAAGACCTTAAGGTAAAAAAAGTCTTAAAGAGCCGCACTATGACAGATTTTGCCAATAAATATGCAGTGCAGATGAGCACAAAAATGGTAAGTGTGAATCAGTTCGTTTCTGATCTTTCAGGTGGAAATAAGCAGAAGGTTGTTCTCGCCAGATGGATAGGAAAAAATTCAAACCTCATTATTCTTGACTCCCCGACACGTGGGATAGACGTAAAGGTAAAAGCTGATATTTATCAAATGATGGATAAGATGAGAAAAGATGGAAAATCCATAATAATGATTTCTGAGGAAATTATGGAGCTTATCGGAATGGCAGATCGAATCATCATTATGAAGGATGGAAAGATAAACGGCGAATTTGCAAGGTCTAAAGATCTTAAGGATACGGATCTTATTGGAAAGATGGTATAAACGAAAACACAAGATTTTGATTTTGGGTTTGGAGGAAACGGATGAAAACACTAACTAAAACTGCAACAGCTGACGTACCATTTAAAGAAAGAGCCGGTGTCAGGACGGCAATGCCATTTGTTGGATTTCTTATTATATGTATATTATTTGAAATTCTTACCAAAGGAAAGATATTTGCGGGCGGAAATGTACAGCTGCTTCTTAGCCAGTCATACATGCTTCTTATTGCATCGACGGGCGTCTTTATGATAATGACAATGGGAGGACTGGACTTCTCACAAGGCTCAATGCTTGGCGTAGCTTCTATAGTAATATGCTATCTTTCACAGTATAATGTTCTGCTCGCACTCCTTGGAGGTGTAGTTACAGGCGGACTTATCGGGCTTATTAATGGATATTTTAATGTAAAAAGAAAAATCACAAGCTTTATTGTTACCATATGCACAATGTATCTGTTTAGAGGAGTATGCGCATATGCAACAACAAAATCTCCTGTATATGCAGCAAGCTATATTTCGAGTTTTAATACAATTGAATTTAATCTTTCATATACAATAATAGTACTTCTTGTGGTTTTCCTGATATTTAATTTCTCTGGTCTTGGAACAAGACTAAAAGCAATTGGAGCAGGTGAAACAGCAGCAAGATTTGCAGGAATCAGCGTTGAAAAAACAAAGATATTGGTATATGTGGCAGCAGGATGCATTACAGGACTTGCAGCATTTATCAATTCTGCAAAGGTAGGATCTGTAACATCAACAGCCGGAAATCAGCTTGAAACGCAGATTATGATTTCACTTGTACTTGGAGGAATGCCGATTTCAGGCGGTGCCAAGGTTAAGTTCTACAATATTATTCTTGGAGTAATGACATATAAGATTCTCTCTGCAGGCCTTGTAATGCTGGGCATACCGACGCAGACTCAGCAGCTTATTCTTGGAATCATATTCCTGATTGAAGTAGCTCTTTTCTCAGACAGAAAGACCGGAATGATAGTTAAATAGAGGAGAAGAAACATCAAAACATTGACAATTATTTAACACATATATTACAAAATTAATCTCTATTTATAAAAAATGTATAAATTTGGACGTTGTCTTTTATACTGTGGCGTGATAAATTAGTGCAATAAGTAAGTTAAAAAAAGTCAAGAAACCTTTTTTATTTTAATATCTAAGCACTAAATGGGGCTTATCATTTAAATACGACACAATACAAAGGAGTATATTGATGGAGACAGGGCAGTATCTCGATCGTACACTTGCGAAGTATGCCGGAACGTTTGATATTTATAGGAATTATTCCATAAATGGCAAGAAGTACCCGGCATACGGGTACTTCTTTTCTGATAGTGAGAAATATGTTTTATCCAAAAAAGCTAATATGTGGACAATACATGAGTATGAACACATCCTTTTTATAGAAGTAAAGGAAATTACAAAAGATCTTTTGGATGAACTTTATGGCGTTATGGAAAGCTATATGGAGCCGGTACTCGTAAGAAAGAACAATAAATATCCGGAGAAGGATCATATGTCATCATTTCTTACTGCAGCAATTATTTGTGAGAAACATCCAAGCCCGGAAATAGAAAAGCTGATTCGTAAATTCAGGTTTGATAAGGGATATTTATTTAGTTTTAGGGGACACTCCGAAGGACACATAATTTGTGCTGATATGGAGACTGAGAGCGTTATTACAAATTATGAAGCTAGGAAGATGAAGAAGTTTTACAAACAGACATTTGATGAAGTAAAAAGCGGCAAGATAGGATACGCAGAGGCGTATGAAACAAAGTGATATCAAAAGATAATCTTGTACAGAGAAATATCTTTTAATATAAATGTTGGATTAGCAGGAAGAACCTGCTAAAAAGGAGGAAGCTATGAATGCAGCAGTAATTCTTATCGTCAGCGCTGCTATCCTTGTAATTGGATATCTTGGATACGGCAAGTGGCTTGAGAAGACATGGGGAGTTGATCCGGACAAAAAGACACCGGCTCACGAACTTGAGGATGGAGTGGATTATGTACCTGCAAAGGCACCGGTTCTTATGGGACATCACTTTTCATCAATCGCAGGAGCAGGCCCAATAAACGGACCTATTCAGGCAGCAGTATTTGGTTGGGTACCGGTACTGTTATGGGTACTTATCGGTGGTATTTTCTTTGGAGGTCTTCATGACTTTGGCGCATTATTTGCATCAATTCGTCATAAGGGTCAGTCTATCGGAGAAGTTATTGCTGATTCAATGGGAGAGACAGCAAAGAGATTGTTTATCATTTTTGCTTACCTTACACTTATTCTTGTTGTTGCAGCATTTGCTTCAATCGTTGCAAGTACATTCGGTACAACAACAGCAGCAGGAGCAGCAGTTGAAGAGCCTATACTATCAGCAAACCTTTCAACGGCAATGATTTCGGTATTGTTCATTGTTCTTGCTATTATCTTCGGTTTTCTTGTTTACAGAAAGAATATGCCAATCGGAATAGCAACTGTTATCGGTGTTGTTGGAATTATTGTAATCGTAGCAATCGGACTGGCTTTCCATCCAATCGCTCTTAGCTATAATGCATGGATGTGGGTTCTTGGTCTTTATATTCTTATTGCGTCAGTAACACCTGTTTGGATTTTATTACAGCCACGTGATTATCTTTCTTCATTTCTTCTTTATTTCATGATAATCGTATCTGTAATTGCCATTCTTGGAGCAACTATTACAGGAACAGGTTATCTTGATGTTCCAGCATTTACAGGCTTTACTGCTCCGGCAAGTAACGGACTATTTACAACAGGAACAGTGTTCCCGGCACTTTTTGTTACAATTGCATGTGGTGCTATTTCAGGCTTTCATTCACTGGTTTCATCAGGAACTACAGCTAAGCAGATCAATTCTGAAAAGGATGCGCTTCCAATCGGATATGGTGCAATGCTTATCGAGTGTCTTGTAGCAGTTGTTTCATTATGTGCAGTTGGATATGTATGGGCTGATGCGAGCGCAGCTGAGTCAGCATTCCATTCACCAACTGCTGTATTTGCAACAGGTATTTCAAAGATGCTTGGTTCATTTACAAATGCTAAGGTTCAGAGCGTAATGTATCAGATGCTCATCCTTGCAGTATCAGTATTTTGCCTTACCTCTCTTGATACAGCAACACGTCTTGCAAGATACATGTTCCAGGAATTCTGGGTAAAGAGTGGAGAGACAACGAAGGATGCAACCGGATTTAAGAAGGTTCTTGTAAATCCCTATGTTTCAACAGTTATCACAGTTGTTCTTGGTATCTTACTTGGAATGACAGGATATACAAAGATTTGGCCACTGTTTGGAGCTGCCAACCAGCTTCTTGCAGCACTTGGACTTCTTGCAGTTTGTGCATGGCTTGGTGAAATAGGAAAGAACAATAAGATGTTTTATGTCCCTATGGTATTCATGCTTATCGTTACAATCTGTTCACTTATTCAAACAATTATTGCAAAGGTACAGATGGCTGATGCATGGTCATTTATCCAGGCAGGCCTTGCTGCTCTTCTCGTAATTCTTTCAGGAGTACTTGCTGTAACAGCATTTAAGACTCTCGCAAAGCAGCACAAAGCAAAAGCATGATTGTTATCTTAAAATAAATACAACCTCAAGTTGTATATACAAAATCTATAAAAGATGCACTCATTACTTGTACAAAGTTCTGAGTGCATTTCTTTTTGTTTTGATATAAAATTGAAATCGGCGAATCAACAAAATTTTTAGCTAATTAATCACATATATAAAGAAAGGTATGGTAAGAATATGTTTGATAATATCCCAAAGGTAAAAGTTGGTATTGTTGCAGTAAGCAGAGATTGTTTCCCTGCATCTCTTGCAAAGAACAGAAGAGAGGCTCTTGTTAAGGCTTATGCTGCAAAGTTTGACGCTTCAGATATTTATGAGTGTCCTATTACAATTATTGAGAGCGAAATCGATATGGTTAATGCTCTTGAAGATATAAAGAAGGCAGGATGTAATGCACTTTGTGTATTCCTTGGAAACTTTGGACCTGAAATTTCTGAAACACTTCTTGCAAAACACTTTGACGGACCTAAGATGTTCTGTGCTGCTGCTGAAGAGTCACAGGGTGATCTTATGGATGGCAGAGGAGACGCATACTGCGGAATGCTTAATGCAAGCTACAATTTGAAGCTTAGAGGAGTTCATGCTTATATTCCTGAGTATCCTGTTGGAACAGCAGATGAATGCGCTTCAATGATTCATGATTTTGTTCCTGTTGCAAGAGCAGTAAAGGGACTTTCAGAGCTTAAGATCATAAGCTTTGGACCTCGTCCTACAAACTTCCTTGCTTGTAATGCTCCTATTCAGCAGCTTTACAACCTTGGAGTTGAAATTGAAGAGAATTCTGAGCTTGATCTTTTTGAAGCTTTCCATAAGCATGATAATGATTCAAGAATCCCTTCAAAGGTTAAAGAGATGGAAGCAGAGCTTGGAGAAGGCAACAAGAAACCTGAAATTCTTCCTAAACTTGCACAGTATGAGCTTACACTTCTTGACTGGATTGAAGAGCACAAGGGCTATCGCAAGTATGTAACACTTACAACAAAGTGCTGGCCTGCATTCCAGACACAGTTTGGATTTGTTCCTTGCTATGTTAACAGCAGACTTACAGGAATGGGAATCCCTGTTTCTTGTGAGGTTGATATTTATGGAACACTTAGTGAGTTTATCGGAACCTGCGTAAGTGATGATGTTGTTACCCTTCTTGACATCAACAACTCTGTTCCTAATGATATGTATGAAGAGTCAATTAAGCCTAAGTACAACTATAGCCACACAGATACATTCATGGGCTTCCACTGCGGAAATACATGCTCACAGAAGCTTGCAAGCTGCTCAATGAAGTATCAGAAGATTATGGCAAGAAATCTTCCTGAAGAAGTTACACAGGGAACACTTGAAGGAAATATTAAGCCTGGAGATATCACATTCTATCGTCTTCAGAGCACATCAGATAATCATCTTAAGGCTTATGTTGCAGAAGGTGAAGTACTTCCTGTTGACTGCAAGAGCTTTGGATCAATTGGCGTATTTGCAATAAATGAAATGGGCAGATTCTACAGACATGTACTTATCGAGGATAACTTCCCACACCATGGCGCAGTAGTATTTGGCCATACCGGAAAGGCTCTTTACGAAGTATTTAAGTATGTTGGTGCTGAGAAGATTGGCTTCAATCAGCCTGCAGGAATGCTTTATAAGTCAGAGAATCCATTTGCATAAAGATTTATGCTTGCGAATTCGTAGACTGAATTGTACTATAAATTAAACAGAACAAGCTAATGGTGGCTGGACAGGAGACTGTTCAGCCACTTTTTTATCAGTGTAGGGCAGAAGATTTTAAATTGTTATTGGAGGAGAAGATTATGAAAATTACAGTTGCAGAGATTGACAGTGTTGGAAATGATATTGAATACGATGTGCTTGATAAACTCGGTGATGTAACCTTTTATAAGGATAAGATAACTGAGGAGAACGTAGTGGATAGAGCCGGAGAAGCTGAAGTACTTGTAATAAACAAATCAAAGATTACGAGCGACCTTCTTTTGAAAATGCCAAATGTCAGACTTATCTGCGAGTTTGCTACAGGATTTGATAATGTTGATCTTGCTGCATGCAGCTCTCGAAATGTAAAAGTAGCAAATGTAGTTGGCTATTCAACAGCAAGTGTTGCACAGCATACATTTGCACTTTACCTCTATTTGTCAGAGAGCCTTAGACACTATGATGAATTTGTTAAGAGCGGAGAATACGGTGCTCAAGAGCACTTTAGCTGCCTTGATTTTCCATTTGATGAGCTTGATGGAATGAAATGGGGAATTGTAGGGATGGGTAATATTGGAAAAAGAACTGCCAAAATTGCAGAAGCATTCGGCGCACATGTTATCTTTTATGCTTCATCAGGCAAAAGCAGCTGCACTGAATATGAACAGGTATCCTTTGATGAGCTCCTTATGCAGTCAGATGTAATTTCACTTCATTGTCCTCTAAGTGACAGAACAAAAAACCTAATGGATATGTCAGCATTTAAAAAGATGAAAAAAACTGCATATCTTATTAATGTTGCAAGAGGGCCTGTTGTAAATGAAGAAGATTTGTATGAAGCTCTTGAAAGCGGTGAGATAAAGGGAGCAGGCCTTGACGTACTTTCTGCAGAACCGATTTCTAAGGACAATCCTCTTGGAAGACTAAAAGACAGTAATAAAATTATCATTACTCCGCATATGGCATGGGGCAGCACTAAGGCCAGAACAACCTGTGTTAATGAGGTCGCAGAGAATATTAAGGCATATGAAAAAGGATTACAAAGAAACATAGTTAATGGTTGACCGTTTCCAGTGTGCTACACTATAATGGACATGTTAAGCAATTGTTAAGAAAATATGAAACGAGGAATGTGACTATGTTAAAAAAGGCAACAAGAGTGATTGCCGGATTTCTTGCGACGATCATTACTGTGGCGGCAGTGAGCGTTACACCTGTAGGCAATACGGAGGTAAAGGCAGCAACTGCAGTAGGACAAGGTATAGACGTATCATCTTACCAGGGTGTTATTAACTGGGAGGCTGTAAAGAATAGTGGAGTAACATTTGCGTTTATCAGAGTCGGAACATCCAAGACAATCGATGCGCAGTACATCAATAACCTTCAGGGTGCGGCAGCAGCCGGAATTAAGACCGGTGTATATTTTTACTCATATGCAACAACAGCAGAGCAGGCTGCATCTGAGGCGCAGCTTGTTCTTCAACTTATTGCGCCATATCAGGTATCTTTTCCTGTAGCAATTGATATTGAAGCAGAGGTTCAAAAGAGTCTTAGCGCAGAACAGCTTCAGGCTATTGCAAATTCATTCTGCAGTGTAATAAATACTGCTGGATATTATCCTATGGTATACGCAAGCCGTAACTGGTTTGTTCAGAGAATGGGCGATGTAGCCTGGGATAAGTGGGTTGCTCAGTACAACACTGTTAATACAATGCCATTTTCATATGGTGTATGGCAGTATTCAAGTAGCGGATCAGTAAATGGAATTTCAGGAAGAGTTGATACGGATTATCTCTTTACAGATTATTCGTCAATAATTATTCCAAGCGGATTTACTACCAGAGGCGGAAAAACATATTACTATACAAATTACCGCTGGCAGACAGGATGGATCAATTCAGACGGTGGACTTTACTATGCGGCACTTGATGGATCCGTTCAATTTGGCTGGTTTACAGATGGAGTCTTTAGCTATTATCTTGATCCATCATCAGGAGGAAAGGCAGATATAGGTCTTTCAACTATTGCAGGACTTAAGTACTACTTTAATGAAGCAGGTGCTATGCAGGTAGGGCTTCTTCCTGTTGGCGATAAGTTTATGTATTTTGGAGCAGATGGAGCAGCTGTTACAGGTTTTGCAACACTTGCAGATGGAATCAGATATTTTGCTGATGACAATACAATGCAGCTTGGACTTCAGACAATCAATAAGAATCTGTACAATTTCGGAACTACAGGAATTATGCAGACCGGACTTATGAATCTCGATACAGGTCTTTACTTATTTGGAGCAGACGGAGCAGCTGTTAAGGGCTTCTTTACAAATACAGATGGAAAGATCTACTATTTCGGGGACAATTATACTGCGCTTGCAGGTGCACAGAAGATTAATGGCAAGAACTATATGTTCAATGCTGATTTCTCAATGTACACAGGATGGTATGGAGAATATCCAACAAGAAGCTACTATAATGCAGATGGCACTATGGCTACGGGATGGACTTCTGTCGCTGGACTTTCATATTACTTTGATGCAAATGGAATGATGCAGGTAGGACTTCTGACACTTCCTAAGGATGGAACATATTATCTAGATGTTGATGGCCATGAAGTAGTTGGATTTGTTCAGATTGGAGAAGGTTATTATTACTTTGACCCTGCAACAGGCAAAATGGTAACAAATGCGACAGTTAATATTGCAGGCCTTGATTGCACATTTGACAAGACCGGACTATTAGTTGCTCCTGCAGGACTTGTTCCTGGAAGCGTAGCAGCAGTAATGGCACAGTAATTATAGAGAATCAATGAATTATTTGAAGGCATAGTATGCGGTTTTGCATGCTATGCCTTTACTGAGAATATGAGCATACCCGGATGACAGAAAGGAACACCACCAATTATGAACTTTGAAGAAGCAAAGAAAAAACTTGAGAAATATGGACAGTTACACGTACTTAAGTATTATGATGAACTTTCAGATTCTGAAAAGAAAAGCCTTATTGAACAGATTGATTCCACTGACTTTTCTATTCTATCAAAATGCAGCGAACTTGGAAAAGCAGGAAAAAGAGGTAACTTTTCACCACTTGCAGCAATGCAGCTTAGCGAAATAAAGGAGAATGAAGCTTCCTTTAAAGAAGCCGGAATAAAGGCAATACGTGAAGGAAAGGTTGGAGCAGTTCTTCTTGCAGGCGGAATGGGCACAAGACTTGGTTCTGATAATCCAAAAGGAATGTATGATATAGGAATTACAAAGCCTGTTTACATTTTCCAGAGACTTTTCGAGAACCTTATGGAAACTACAACTGTAGCAGGAGCTTTTATTCATCTTTTTATTATGACCAGTGAAAAGAATAACGATTCTACGGTAAGCTTTATCAAAGAACATAATTATTTCGGATATCCGGAAGATAAGGTCACTTTTTTCAAACAGGATATGGCACCTGCTTCTGACTATGACGGAAAAGTATATATGGAGAGTAAGGGAAGAATATCCACTTCTCCAAATGGCAATGCAGGATGGTTTTCTTCTATGCTGAAGGTAGGACTTGAAAAGACGCTTCATGCTGAAGGAATTGAATGGATTGATGTATTTGCTGTTGATAATGTTCTTCAAAGAATTGCTGATCCTTGTTTTGTAGGGGCAACAATATTAAGAAAAGCTGATGTTGGTTCAAAAGTAGTTAGAAAGAATGCTCCTGATGAGAAGGTTGGAGTAATGTGCCTTGAGGATGATAAGCCTTCGATTGTTGAGTATTATGAGCTTTCAGAAGAAATGATGGATGCTAAGGATCAAAATGGTGATCCAGCCTATAACTATGGTGTAATTCTAAACTATCTTTTTAACGAGGCCGCTCTTGAGAAAATAGCAGGAGAAGAGCTTCCACTTCATGTTGTTGAGAAGAAAATCTCACATATTGATGAAATCGGAAATGAAATGAAGGCTGATAAACCTAATGGTTGTAAGTTTGAGCAGCTTGTACTTGATATGATTCATGAGCTTGATAGCTGCCTTCCATATGAGGTCGTTAGGGAGCATGAATTTGCTCCCATCAAGAATAAGGAGGGTGTTGATTCGGTTGAGTCAGCAAGAGAACTTTGCAAGAAGAATGGCATAGAGCTGTAGGATGGTTTTACGATTTTTATAATGAATATGTCAATATAACATTTTGACAGCTATGAATAACATAGATGTCTTGAGAAAATAGCTATTTCAAACTATATTAATATTGTTGAAACAAACAAATAAATAAGACTCTTTAAAACATCATTTTCGCAGAGTCTTCGCGAAATAGCTGGTGCAGCGAGAAAGGACATAAAATGAAAATATTAGTCACAGGCGGAGCAGGATATATTGGAAGCCATACAGTTGTTGAACTTCAAAATGCAGGCTATGAACCTATTATTCTGGATAATCTTGCTAATGCAAGCAAGAAGGTAATTGGAAGAATTGAGGCTATTACAGGAAAAAAAGTCCCATTTTATGAGGCTGATATCAGAGACAGAGACGCACTCGAGAAGGTATTTACTGCAGAAAAGATTGACGCAGTTATTCACTTCGCAGGACTGAAGGCTGTTGGAGAATCAGTTGTTAAGCCTTGGGAGTACTATGACAACAATATAACAGGTACACTTACACTTATTGATGTGATGAGAAAGCATGACTGCAAGAGTATTATCTTTTCATCATCTGCAACAGTATATGGAGATCCGGCATTCGTTCCGATTACAGAAGAGTGCCCAAAGGGTCAGTGCACAAATCCTTATGGCTGGACAAAGTCAATGCTTGAGCAGATTCTTACAGATATGCATACTGCTGATAAGGACTGGAATGTTGTTCTTCTTAGATATTTTAATCCGATTGGAGCACACAAGAGTGGAACAATGGGTGAGAATCCTAATGGAATCCCAAATAACCTTATGCCATATATTACACAGGTTGCTGTTGGAAAGCTTGACCATCTCAATGTATTTGGAAATGACTATGATACACATGATGGAACCGGAGTAAGAGACTATATCCATGTAATGGATCTTGCAACAGGTCATGTTAAGGCTCTTGCAAAGCTTGAAAAGGGAAGCGGACTTAATATCTATAATCTTGGAACAGGTGTAGGCTATAGTGTTCTTGATATTGTAAAGAATTTTGAAGAGGCTACAGGAATAAAGATTCCATATGAGATTAAAGAGAGAAGAGCAGGAGATATTGCAACCTGTTATTCAAGCGCGGACAAAGCTGCAAAAGAACTCGGATGGCATGCACAGTATGGTATAAAGGAAATGTGTGCAGATTCCTGGAACTGGCAGAAGAGTAACCCAAATGGTTATGATGACTGATTTATTCTCTAAAAAAAATATAAAAGTGTGAATTGGCGCCTTGAGTTTGATATAATAACTCAAGGCGCATTATTTTGCGTAAATGATTAACGGAGTATACAGATTTGTTCCTACTTGCTAATTTGTATATTTGAAGAATATCAAAACTTGACTAGGAAACGGCAGGATGAAATTTGTTTAGAATATGGATAAAACTATTTAAGGATAATCATCTATTAAGAGATACACTTGTTTGTGATGACAGTGAAGATTCCAGAACGCATAAGGTTATGAACGCTCTTGAAAAAGCATGTTATGAGTTTGATCTTAGTAAGCCTATTTGGCTAAAGGCTAACGTGAGGGACTTCAAGATTCATAGTAAGTGCAGGTTCCTACAGGATAGCTTTATTGAGGAAGTACAATTTGATTTTATGGAAATACAGGTTATCGAGGAAGACTGATTATCAGTATGCATGCTTTGCTTTTAGCTTTTAAATCCTATGCAAATCTGGCTTTGCAGACACAGAAATTACACATATGAGTAATATACTTTTATTTGTAAAAGTCTCTATTTATGGCTATGCTAAGTATTAAGAAATATAGTTTCAGCGAAGTTATTTCTTTTGGAATGATAATATGAAAGGGGCAACCTATTATGTACAATGAAAATGACGAATCCAATCAGCAGGGGAATTTCTCCGGAATGAACAATTCTTCTTCGGGGGATAATGGTACTGCATCGACAAATAACGCAAACCAGACAGGCGAACACGCCCAAGGTGATAATGCTGATTCTGCTTCATATGGCAGCAGCTCATACAGTAATTATAATTATGGATCTCAGCCAGGTAGTAATAACAGTTATGGAAGCTATGATTATTCAAATAGCGCTTCAGGATCAAATACCAGTTCTTCAGATAATTCAGGAAATACCAGCTATACTTCCTATGGAAACTATCAGTATACGAGCGGCCAGCAGTACCAGAATCAGTCAGCTCCAAATAAACCTAAGAAAATGGGAATCTTTGGAAAGATTCTTTTGGTAGTAGGAGTCGGAGTGGTTCTTGGAGCATGTGTAGGAGCAGGACTCTGGGCTGCTTCAAACTTTAAAGGAAACAGTGATGAAATAGGCGAAATAGTTGCAAAGGCTTCCGATTCAGCAGCAGATGCGATTTCATCAGCTGATTCGGCAGCAGAGAGCGCATCAGAAGATACTTCAGGAATAACAACTACAACGAGTACGGATAACACAGCCGTTGTTACTGATGTTACAGAAGTTGTAAAGAATGTAATGCCGGCACTTGTTGCAATAGATAATAGTTATACTGAAACTGTTCAGTCGGTTTATGGAAGCGTTCAGCAGGCCGAAGCAACTGTTCAGGGCTCGGGAATCATTATTGGAAAGAGCGATACAGAACTTTTGATTGTTACAAATAATCATGTAATTGATGATTCAGATACACTGAAGGTTCATTTTATTGATGACACAACAGCAGATGCAGATGTTAAGGGAACAGATACTACAAGAGACCTTGCCGTAATAGCTGTAAATATCAGTGATCTTAGTAGTGATACAATCAGCCAGATCGCAATTGCTACACTTGGAGATTCTGACAAGCTTCAGGTTGGAGAACCAGCTATTGCAATCGGAAATGCTCTTGGTTATGGACAGTCAGTTACGACAGGCGTAATCAGTGCTCTTAACAGAGAAATTCAGACAAGCGATGATGGAACGACAAGTACCTTTATTCAGACAGATGCAGCAATCAATATGGGTAACTCAGGTGGTGCTCTTCTTAATTCAAGAGGAGAGGTAATAGGAATCAATTCAAACAAGATTGGCGGAACCACAATTGAAGGACTTGGATTTGCAATCCCAATTTCAGATGTAAAGGATACGATTGATGAAATGATGAATCAGGAGACAAGGAAAAAGACTTCTGATGATAACAAGGGATATATGGGAATAAGCGTTATGACTCCAACAGGAGTTGAGGGCGCATATGTTGCAGAAGTTGAAGAAGGCGGACCTGCTGAAACTGCAGGAATGCAGGTTGGCGATATTATCACCAAGCTTAATGACATCAATGTTTCATCAAGAGATGATTTACTTGATGAAATGAAATATCATACAATTGGTGAGACTGTAACAGTTACAGTTCTTCGTAAAGGCGAGGATGGATACAGCCAGGTAGAGCTTAGTATTAAGCTTGAAAAGGGAACATCAACAACTACTACGACAACAACAGATGGAACTCAGAGTTCTGATGGACAGGATGGCTCACAGTATTACTATCAGATGCCGGGTCAGGGAGATCAGTCAGGACAGTCTGGGCAGTCGCAGACAGATCCGTTCTCACAGTTCTTTGGAAATGGCAACTAAATAACAATAGTATAATAAAAAAGCTCATCACGAACCCAAAAGGTTTGTGATGAGCTTTTTTGTGTAGATAATGAGCCAAGCATACAGATTCGCGCTTGCACGAAAATCTGTATATTTGGCGAATATCCATCATCGAATGACGATAGTCATGAGATGACGGATATCATTATCGTAATCGAGTAGGGAACCTACTCGATTGACATCCGGTGTACGTTTCTATGCGGTGGAACACACGGAAATCACCAGAGTATTATTTGACCAAAGATCATTCTGCTGAGCTAAAGAGCGGAGTAGAAAGATATCTGTCACCAGAATCAGGAAGAAGTACAACAATGTTCTTTCCTTTATTCTCTGGTCTCTTTGCGAGCTCAGTTGCAGCCTTAAGAGCAGCTCCTGAAGAAATTCCAACAAGGACACCCTCTGTAAGAGCTATTTGCTTACCAACGGTGAAGGAATCCTCATTTTTGATTCGAATGATTTCATCGTAAATTTTTGTATTAAGAATAGTAGGAATGAATCCCGCTCCAATACCCTGAATCTTGTGTGGACCTGATTTATCACCCGAAAGAACAGCTGAAGTATCAGGCTCTACAGCAACAACTTTGATGGCAGGATTTTTGGATTTTAGATATTCGCCGACACCGGTAAGAGTTCCGCCTGTACCTACTCCGGCAACAAAGATATCAACCTTTCCATCTGTATCTTCCCAGATTTCAGGACCTGTTGTGTTCTTGTGAGCCTCTACATTTGCCGGATTATCGAATTGCCCCATAACTACAGATCCTTCGATTTCCTTATTGAGTTCGTTTGCTTTCTCGATTGCACCCTTCATACCTTTAGAACCTTCAGTAAGAACAAGCTCTGCGCCATAAGCTTTTAGAAGAGTTCTGCGTTCAACGCTCATGGTATCAGGAAGAGTAAGAATAGCTTTATACCCTTTTACTGCTGCAACAAATGCAAGACCTATTCCTGTATTACCGGAGGTTGGCTCAATTATCGTTGCGCCCTTTTTGAGTTTTCCGCTTCTCTCTGCATCTTCAATCATTGAATATGCAACTCTGTCCTTGACGCTTCCTGCAGGATTGAGATATTCAAGCTTTGCAAGGATAGCCGCGTCTGTAGCACCAGCAGCTGCCTGGTATCTGCTCATCTTTAGAAGTGGTGTATGTCCTATAATCTCTGTTGCATTGTCTTTAATGTTTGCCATAAGGTTCTCCTCTCAAATGACTGGTATTATATTTTAAATTTCAATGCCTACTAAATACCTAGGTATATTATGCAATGAAGTATATCTTCCTTCAATTTCGATGTCAATACCAGATGCCAAAATAATTTGTTGAATAAGAATGTTATTAGATGATTTAGTCGTTAATCGTAATAATTCACCAATTTATTTTACATAATTTCATCATTTAATCTTTACTATTAGTGCGCCTTACAAACTCATTTATGCTATAATTGTTCATAGTTTAATAAATACGGAGGTTTTTACTTATGGATAACAAAAAAGCCGTTGTTTCTCTTGGACACGAAGCTCTTGGCTATACAACCGGTGAACAGAAAGAAGCTGCTGCCAAAGCTGCAAAAGCACTCGCGCTTTTAGTTGAATCAGGATATCAGCTTACGATAACACACAGTAATGGACCACAGGTCAGCATGATTCATAAGGCAATGACCGAGCTCCACAGAATATATATTGATTATACGCCGGCTCCTATGAGCGTTTGCAATGCAATGAGCCAGGGATACATTGGATATGATCTTCAGAATTCACTTGAAAGTGAGCTTTCTTCAAGAGGAATATCTAAGCCTGTATGCACGATACTTACGCAGGTAACTGTTGATCCTTATGATGAAGCTTTTTATTCTCCTAATAAGAAAATCGGACGTCTGATGTCAAAAGAGGATTCCGAGAACGAACTTAAAAAGGGAAACTTTGTTGTTGAGGAGCCAGGGAAGGGATTCATGAGAGTTGTAGCAGCTCCAAAACCTCTTGAAATAGTAGAAATAGACACGATAAGAGCACTTGCTGATGCAGGACAGGAAGTAATTGCATGTGGCGGTGGAGGAATTCCTGTTATGAGACAGGGACATGTTCTTAAGGGCGCTTCTGCTGTTATCGAGAAGGATGACATTGCAGGAAAGCTTGCAGTAGATTTAAAGGCTGATCGCCTTATAATTCTTACAGCTGTACCATTTGTATATACTGATTTTGGTAAAGAAACGCAAAAGCCAATAACAAAAATGACATCTGCAAAGGCAGAGGAATATATTAAGGCCGGAGAGTTTGGCGAGGTTGATATGCTTCCGAAAATCAAGGCTGCAGTAACATTTCTTGAAGCCAATCCAAATGGAAGCGTTTTGATTACGGATATAGATTCTGTGGCAGCAGCGCTTAAAGGAATGAGCGGAACGTTTATTACTAAATAATCATTCGTCCCCCGGTATTACTGCCGGGGGATTTTTTTGCAGAAGAATGTAACTGTGCAAATTATCTTTATGAATTGTTTCTATTCTTTATACTATCTTAACTTGAAGCATTACCAGTACTACGCTTATAATTTCTGTAAAGCATTAAGAAGCTTTATTACAAATAATAGATGCAACAGTTATATGGAGAAAACAAATGAATAATTATAATAATGATGATAATGATTTTAGAGAAGTGAAAGAGGACGGCTCTGATATAGTTCTTTCCTCTGACAATAATGATACCCCTGCAGGCAGTGATGATATGAAAAACACAGAAAGCGGAAATAATGATACTAAAGATAGTAATCCTGATATAAAGGATGACTATGGTGATGTATGCTTTATGTGTAGAAGACCCGAAGAAAAAGCAGGCAGAATGTATAAGCTTCTTAACAACATATGCATATGTGAAGACTGTATGCATAAGCTTATGGAGAATGTCAGCTCTTTTGACTATCAGAATCTCTTAAATAATCCGGAGCTGATGAACCAGCTTAATAAGAGCATGCAGCCGGTGAATCCTGCATTAAATAATAATACAGATACTCCTTCAGATGATAAATCTTTGCCAAATGAAGGAAAAGATGAAAAGAAAGATGATGAAAAAAAGGATAATTCTGCGAATAAAAATAATCCGAATATGCCACAGGGATTTTCATTTATAAACTTAAATGACTTCCTTGGTACAGGCGGAATTCCAAATAAACAGAAGATAAAGAAAAAGAAGGAAAACGAGAACAAGGTAAAGCCTGAATTTAATATTGATAATATGCCGGCTCCTCATAAAATAAAGGCAAAGCTGGATGAATATGTTATTGGACAGGAGAAAGCCAAAAAGATTATTTCAGTTGCTGTTTATAATCACTACAAGCGTGTAAAGACAGGAACTATGGATGATATCGAGATAGAGAAATCCAATATCCTAATGATTGGACCTACAGGAAGTGGAAAGACCTATCTTGTAAAAACTCTTGCAAGACTTTTAGATGTGCCGCTTGCTATAACAGATGCAACGTCACTTACTGAAGCAGGCTATATAGGAGACGATATTGAGAGCGTGGTTTCAAAACTACTTGCGGCAGCAGATAATGATATCGAGAAGACCGAGCATGGAATAATCTTTATTGACGAAATTGATAAGATTGCCAAGAAAAAAAATACTAATTCAAGAGATGTTAGCGGAGAATCTGTTCAGCAGGGAATGCTTAAACTTCTTGAAGGCTCAGATATTGAGGTGCCTGTTGGAGCAAATTCCAAGAATGCTATGGTTCCGCTTGCTACAGTCAATACCAGAAATATTTTGTTTATTTGCGGCGGCGCTTTCCCAGATCTTGAGGATGTTATTAAGCAGAGGCTTAATAAACAGTCACTTATAGGATTTACGTCAGATTTAAAGGATAAATATGACAAGGATACAAATATTCTGCAGAAGGTTACAACAGAAGACCTTAAGAAATTTGGTATGATTCCGGAATTTCTTGGAAGACTTCCTATTGTCTGCACACTTGGAGGACTTGATAAGGATATGCTTATCAGAATCCTTGAGGAGCCCAAGAATGCAATATTAAAGCAGTATCAGAAGATGCTTGCGCTTGACGAGGTAGACCTTGAATTTGATGATAGCGCTCTTGAAGCTATTGCAGAGAAAGCAGTAGAGAAGGATACTGGGGCAAGAGCACTTAGAGCAATTATAGAGGAATTCATGCTTGATATTATGTATGAAATTCCAAAGGATGAAAATATTGGGAAAGTAACGATTACCGGAGATTATATAAATGGAAATGGCGGACCAAAGATTGAAATAAGGTCCGATATGGTGGCAGGTGAACCACCTAGATTAGAAGCGAAAGCATAATAACAGCAGAGATGGAGAATGGGTATGATACGATTTGAACTAGGCAGCAATTGGACTATGCACCAGGTTGGGGAGAAAAAGGAATTTGAAGCAGTAGTTCCGGGAACTGTCTATACGGATCTTCTTTCAAATGGAGAAATGGAGGACCCATACTTTAAGGATAATGAGGATAAAGCACTTGCACTCATGGATTATGACTATGAGTATAAGTGCGTATTTCCGCTTCAGAGAGAGCTTCTTGGTCAGGAACATGTACTTTTGAGATTTGAAGGGCTTGATACTATTGCTGATATTTATCTAAATGATAATCATATTGGAAGCACGCAGAACATGCACAGAACCTATGAGTTTGAGGTTAAGAGTCTTCTTAAGGATAGTAATGAGCTTCGAGTCGTACTTCATTCGCCAAATAAATTCTGCAAAGATGCTTTTGAAAAAGAGCCAACAAGGGGAAGCGAAGATGCAATGCCGGGCTTTGTCAAAATAAGAAAGGCTCATTGCATGTTTGGCTGGGATTGGGGTGCTCATCTTCCTGATGCAGGAATATTCAGGCCTGTAAGCCTTGTTGGATATTCAAGTGCCAGAATTGATAATGTGGAGATATTGCAGCATCATAAAGGTGGAAGTGTTACGCTTGAAATAGCAGCCAATATCAGAATTTCAGGAGAAGAGCAAAAAGTCTTTGCACTCACAGGAAAGGATTCTGCAAGGATTCAGAATATCAGAGCTAATGAAACAGATATTCTACCTGCAATATATAGAAATCACACGGATACATGCTCTGATGAGAGATTTACATATGCAGCCACTATAACTTATCCTGATAACACTCAAAAAAGATATGAGAATGCGCCTTGTACCATCGAAATTGAAAAGCCTATGCTTTGGTGGCCAAACGGATACGGAGAGCATCCACTTTATACAATCATGGTAGAGCTCATAGACACAAAAAACAAATCGGTTCTTGATTCATACGAAACAAGAATTGGTCTTAGAACCATGACCATGTCTACAGAGAAGGATGAGTGGGGAAACGATTTTGCAGTTACTGTAAATGGTGTAAAAATATTTACAATGGGCGGAGATTATATTCCCGAGGATCATATTATTTCACGTGTAAATCCAAAGACAACAAGAGAGCTTCTTGAGAAAGCCGTTTTCGCAAACTTTAATGCGATTAGAGTGTGGGGCGGTGGATATTATCCAAGCGATTGGTTTTATGATATCTGTGATGAGCTTGGCCTCGTTGTGTGGCAGGACTTTATGTTTGCTTGTGGCGATTATGATTTGACTCCTGATTTTGAAGCAAATATCGTAGCAGAATTTCGTGATAACATTCTTAGAATCAGAAACCATGCAAGTCTTGGCCTTTTGTGCGGCAATAACGAGATGGAATCCTTTATGGACAGCGAGCTTTGGCTTACAAAGATTTCTGAGAAAAGAGATTATATCCTGATGTATGAGCGCATTCTCCCTCAGATGTGCCACGAGCTTGCACAGCAGACATATTACTGGCCTTCAAGCCCATCTTCAGGAGGCTCATTTGATAATCCAAATGACCCAAACAGAGGAGATCAGCATTACTGGGACGTATGGCATGGTAATAAGCCTTTTACCGATTATAGAAAGTATTTTTTCAGATTTGCATCTGAATTTGGATTTCAGTCATTCCCTCTTATGAAGACGATAGAGATGATGAGTGATGATCCAAAAGATTATAATATCTTTTCATATGTAATGGAGAGGCATCAGAGAAATGGTGCTGCAAATGGAAAGATCATGAACTATATGCAGCAGACATATCTCTATCCTACTAGCTTTGATACACTTGTATATGCATCGCAGCTTCTACAGGCAGATGGAATAAAGTATGGTGTAGAACACTTTAGACGTAACCGCGGCAGATGCATGGGAGCTGTTATTTGGCAGCTTAACGACTGCTGGCCTGTAGCTTCGTGGTCAAGTATTGATTATGGCGGACGTCTTAAGGCACTTCATTATTATGCAAAGAGGTTTTTTGCACCGGTTCTTTTATCCTGTAATGAAGAAGGACAGATGTCATCTGAGAAGCAGTTTAATCAGCTTCCGAAGGAATTTCCAAAGTCTATACAGCTTTGCCTTTCTAATGAAAAGAGAAATGACATTAGTGTCACAATCAAATGGCAGGTAAGGGATGCTTTGGCAAATCTTCTTGAGGGGCATGAGGAAACGATAGAGGCACCCGCATTATCGAGCAAGTGGCTTGAAAAGGTAGATCTTCCGGAAATAGATATAAGGAATCAGTATGTATCGTATGGAGCATATATAGACGGCGAAGAAGTATCTGGAGGAACAGTAAATCTTTCCAGACCAAAGTACTTTAACTACGCCGATCCGGAGCTTTCATTTGAAATAAACGGTGATGAGATAACAGTTCACGCAAAAGCTTATGCATCAAGTGTTGAGATACTAAATGAGAACCAGGACATTATTCTTTCTGATAATTACTTCGATATGAACGCAGGATCAAAAACAGTTAAGATATTATCCGGAAAATCTGATAATATTAGACTTAGAAGTGTTTATGATATCAGATAAATTAAATGGAAAATGAGAGGTTACTATGGCGAACAGTTCAACTAAGGATATGACAGTTGGCTCTCCAATGAAGCTTATTTTGGGGTTTGCGCTTCCGATGCTTGGAGGCTATCTTTTTCAGCAGTTCTACAGCCTGGTAGATACTATGATTGTTGGACAGTTCCTTGGAAAAGACGCCCTGGCAGGAGTGGGTTCTACAGGCTCAATCAATTTCATGGTAATAGGTTTTTGCATGGGTGTATGCAGCGGGTTTTCTATACCGGTGTCTCAAAAGTTTGGAGCAGGAGATTACAAGGCCATGCGTAAATACTTTACGCATAGTATCTATCTTTCTGTAGTGATGGCAATAGTACTTACACTTGTTGTCAGTGTATTTTGCAGGCAGATTTTGGTGCTGATGAATACTCCTTCAAATATTCTTGATTATGCGTATGACTATATCTTTATAATATTTGTCGGAATACCTGTTATTATTATGTATAACCTTTTTTTCGGCAATGCTAAG
Source organism: uncultured Butyrivibrio sp. (assembly GCA_964549585.1). Taxonomy (GTDB): domain Bacteria; phylum Bacillota; class Clostridia; order Lachnospirales; family Lachnospiraceae; genus Butyrivibrio. The sequence goes on from CAZJWA010000004.1 coordinate 81,411, forward strand.
AGCACTTGGAGATAGCAAGCATCCTGTATACTTTGTTGTTATTGCGTCAGTAATCAATATCTTTCTGGATTTGTTCTGCATCCTCGTTCTTCATATGGGTGTTGCGGGTGCCGCGGTTGCGACAGTAATATCTCAGCTTGTTTCGGGAATTTGCTGCATCGTCTTTATGATTAGGAAAATAGATGTAATAAGAACCGAAAAGGATGAATGGAAATATAATTCGCATTATACCGGATATCTTATTCAAATGGGAATCCCGATGGGACTTCAATATTCAATAACAGCAATCGGAAGCGTTATTTTGCAGACAGCTGTTAACGGACTTGGCTCGGATGCGGTTGCATCAATGACGGCAGCAGGCAAGGTTTCGATGCTCTTTTGCTGTCCGTTTGATTCCATGGGGGCAACAATGGCTACATATGGCGGACAAAATGTTGGCGCCAGAAAGCTTGATAGACTTGGAACAGGTCTGAAAGCTTGTATCGAGCTTGGAGTTATTTATTCAATAATTGCTTTTCTGGTTTTATATTTCTTTGGAGCAAACCTGACAAGGCTTTTTCTTAGCACTTCGGAAACAAAAGTTATTTCTGATGCAAGGATGTTTCTAATATATAACAGCGTATTCTACATTCCGCTTGCGCTTGTTAACATAATCAGATTTTTGATTCAGGGAATGGGATATCCGGGATTTGCGATTATTTCAGGAATATGCGAGATGGTTGCAAGAATATTTGCCGCAGTTTGGCTTATACCTATTATTGGCTTTGCCGGAGCGTGTCTTGCGAGCCCAATTGCATGGATTGCAGCTGATTGTTTTCTTATCCCGGCATTTCTAACTACGCGCAAAAGACTTTATAAGAGCTTTAATATGACTGCATAGGATAACAGTATAATAATTTCAATAATCTTAACTAAAAAGGAAAGCCTCTGATATTATCAGAAGCTTTCCTTTATTTTACAGATTTTTCTATCGTAGGTATAAATGCCATTTATTTCTTCTTCAACATCACTAAGCTGAGTATATACATAACCGCATAGCCCTTTTTTGTTAAGAGCAATTAGCTGGCTCGTCATGTCAGAAAAAGCAGTATTAAGTGTGTCTTCGTTATCATAGTTTTTGTAGCCATAGATTTTGTCAGAGCTCGAATGACCATCAATGTGCAGGGCAAGACCTCCGCATTCCGATATTACAAAGGCTCTTCCAAGCAAATCCTTTCGGACGGAAAGTTCGCTGAAGTAATTATGGATACTCTTATAGCTGCCACCTCCCTGGTCAAACCAACCGCTTGTCTGATCGACAGGCCTTGTCTTGTCAAGAGATGTCAGCGCTGCAGTGTTCTTGACAGCATCAAATTGCCCCCAACCTTCATTGAACAGCACCCAGGTTCCAATCGATACGACATTTGAAAGAAAATCAGCAGTACAAAGCATTTCATGTGCCCATTCACGTCTTCCTTCTGCATTCTCTCTAGAAAGAATCTTCCTGCTGACAAAGCCATCCGGAATCATTTCGTGCGGGATAAGTGTTGGCATATAGGTTACGAATAGTGGTTTGTTCTTGTCGCCTCCGTTTACCATATCCTGCCAGACAATCATACCAAGTCTGTCGCAGTGGTAATACCATCGCATATCCTCGATTTTAATGTGCTTTCTGAGCATATTAAAGCCAAGTCTTTTCATCTGAGTAATGTCAAAGAGCATTGCTTCATCTGATGGAGGTGTCATAAGTGATTCTGGCCAGTAGCCCTGATCTAATACGCCCTTTAGAAAATATGGTTTATTATTTAAAAAGAATCTTTTTATTCCACGAGAATCCTTTTTTACTTCAAAAGATCTCATTCCAAAATAAGAAATAATCTCATCACCTTCATATTCCAAAGCAAACGAATACAAAAATGGATCATTTGGGCACCAAAGATGAGGCTTTTTAAATGGAATCTTTACTCTGTATCTGGAAAATTCGTAATCTGCTGCAAGGTTAACGGGAGCAGTATCGGAATCCTTGAATCTATACTTTGAAGCTATGGCAATAGGTTTTTGAAGCTGCTTCATATAAATGATTTCGCCGCTGCCCACGCCGCCTTTTTGCAGGATTGCACCAACCTTTGAATCAAGTAAGACTTCTGATCCCGGAGACTTATTAAGCTCGTCCGGAGAAAGGAATGAATCATATAATCTTATTTCTGGACCATCAGAAAGGAGCTTTTTGGCGATAGAGGATTTCTTTTTGCTTGCTATGTCAAAAGAAATAACTACATTTTTAAGGTCGAAATCAGGCTCAGCCTTTACCTTGCAAATAAAGCTCTCAGGAACCCATTCAAGCCATACGCTTTTCCATATTCCGCTCTGGGGAGTGTAGTACATACCACCTCGAAGGATTGTCTGCTTACCTCTTGAGTGATATGAAGAATCTGTTGAATCCTTTGCACACACGGTGATGGTATTTACCTGGGAGGATTCATCACTATTCTTGGAAGCTGCCAAAGCACCATCTAATCCTGTTATGTAATCGGTAATATCAAGAGTGATGGGTAAATACCCACCAACACGGGTTGTGACATATGTGTCATTTACATAAATATATGACGTCTGATCTATTGCACCAAAATGCAAAAGTAATCTACCGCTCCTAGAGCTAAGCGGACAGACAAGGTCAGCATTTTTAATACTACGACGGTACCACAGAAATTCTCCCGGCATAAGAACATGCCTGTCTTTGGTTTCTGAAAGAAGAGTTTCAGGAGAAAAAGGAACAAGGATGCGCTTGTTAAACGCATCCTTTGAGGGCATAGTACGATCATTTGTTATACAGTAGTTCCAGTAACCATTAAGACTCCTGTAATTGTCTCTATAGAACTGCGGGCGAGGATAATCCTTTAATACATTTTCAGGGTCTATATTTTCGCCAAAGGGTGATGAAAGCTCTTTTAGCGGAGCAGAAGCAGTTTCTTTATCTGTGAAATTAATTGATTTAATCGCATCTACAAGATTAAGCATTAGTAGTCTCCATTACATATTACCCTTTACTTCGATGATATTCTTATAAAATTCCGCTGTAGCAGTCTGGATATAAGAATAAATCCAAAGAAGAGGAATGAAAAAGGTTATTATTCCAAGAAGAATAAGTGGAATAAAGCTGATATACATGCCAATTAAACGAAGTTTGTTGCCCTTCATAATTCTAATGCTGGTTTTGAAAATTGAGCCAACAGATCTGTCAGGAAAGTCTTGCAATATATAAAAAACCATAGAAATCGAAATTGTAATCAGCACGGAAATGATTGATCCAAGGAAACTAAGACCAAGCATAATCATTGCAGAACCGCTGCTTGATACTCCAATGATTAGAGACGGGAGTGAACAAATGAAGCTGATGATTGAAATTACAAGCTGAATTAGTATGGCCTTGTCAGGATGCTGTTTAAAGCCAAAGAATAAATCAGAAGAGCTGACCGGCTGTCCATAAACAACATTCATATACATATAGCATCTTCCTGAAACAAAGATTCCCATAAATAAATCAAGCAGAAAGATTATTGCATAGTACATAACAGTGCTTAGAATGCTTGGAGAGCTTGTGACTGATACTGCAGCGTAGGTAAGGATAAGGTCAATTAAAAGGAAAAGAATAGTTGCACCGATCGTGCTTCCGAGATTCCCGCAAATTGCCTCTCTGGCTTCGCTTTTTAGCTCTGAGATTTTTTTGTATTGTGTATTCATTATTTGTATTCCCTTTCAAATAAAATCAGAATAATTAAGTTTATGCTTCGAAATCACCGGTTGAAGTCGAAGCACCTAACTGACCAAGCATATCATCGAAGGATTCACCGTAAATTTCCTGAGATAATGTATTTAGCTCCTGTCGTGAAGTAGGATCTGTAAGCACGGTGTAAAAGCTCCTTATGAGAATAAAATAGCTTATTATTAGACCGACAATTCCAAATATGAGACCTCTTTTGGCAACAGTGAGCATCTTCTGCCCTTTTCTTGTTGTCAGAAGTGCCAGTACAATAGATATTCCTGCAAGAATTATTGAAATTGATCCTGTCATGCAAAGAGCTATAGAAGCTATTCCAAGCCCCATTGCAGCACTTGAAAGACCGCTTCTTGGGTCTAGCGGATCCATTGTATTATTATCTCTTCCACGCTGATAATTCGAATTCTGATTATTCGGATTAGTGTTATTATTGTTATTTGGATAATCGTTATTCCATGATTCGTTCATAACCTTGCCTCCTTAATTATGGCGAATAATCACCACTAATATATATTACAATAGTTTGGCGCAACTTTGTTGATTAACTTGTCAAAAGATTATAACAAAAGATATAATTATTATTACGTGAAAATAAAAAAACTATAAACAGGAGAACGTTAAATTGGATATTATACTAAAATTAAAGGAAGAATTAAAAGTAGAAAAATGGCAGGTAGAGGCTGCTGTAAAGCTTATAGATGAGGGTAATACTATACCTTTTATTTCCAGATACAGAAAAGAGGCAACAGGCTCTCTTAACGATGAGCAGCTTAGAAATCTTGATGAGAGACTCAAATACCTTAGGGGACTTGAAGAAAAGAAAGCGATGGTTCTTGGAAGCATAGAAGAACAGGGAATGCTGACTGATGAGCTCAAAGCCAAAATTGAGAATGCTCAGACGATCGTTGCAATTGATGATTTGTACAGACCATACAGACCAAAACGTAAGACAAGAGCATCAGTTGCGAAGGAAAAGGGACTTGAGCCGCTTGCAAACATAATTCTCCTTCAGATGACAGGTAAAAGCATTGAAGAAGAGGCGGCAGCTTATGTAAACGAAGAAAAGAGTGTTTCTACTGTATCAGATGCAATTGATGGCGCAAAGGATATTATTGCGGAATCGATTTCGGATAATGCAGATTACCGTAAATACATAAGAGAAGAGACATTTAAGCAGGGACATATTGTAAGTACAGCTAAGGATGAAAAGGCTGAGAGCGTATACGAGAATTACTATAACTATGAAGAGCCTATCGGAAAGATTCTTGGACACAGAGTACTTGCTCTTGATAGAGGGGAGAAGGAGAAATTCTTAAGCGTAAAGATTACGGCTCCCGAGGATCAGATTCTTATGTTCCTTAATAAGAAAACTATTGTTAGAGATAATAAGAATACAAAGCCATATCTTGAAGCAGCAGCGCTTGATTCATATGAGCGCCTTATCGCACCTGCAATAGAGCGCGATATCAGAAACGAACTTACCGAAAAGGCTCAGGACAGCGCAATAAATGTATTTGGTAAGAACCTTGAGCAGCTTCTTATGCAGCCTCCAATTGCAGGTAAAGTTGTTCTTGGCTGGGATCCTGCATTTAGAACCGGGTGTAAGCTTGCAGTAGTTGATGCAACCGGAAAGGTACTAGATACAAAGGTTATTTTCCCGACTGCTCCGCAGAACAAGGTTACTGAGGCAAAGGCGGAGGTTACTAAGCTTATTGATAAGTATGGAATAGATCTTATTTCTGTGGGAAATGGAACTGCATCAAGAGAATCTGAGCAGATAATTGCTGAGCTGATAAAAGAGATAAAGAGGCCGGTTCAGTACGTAATTGTAAATGAAGCAGGCGCATCAGTGTATTCTGCAAGTAAGCTTGCAACAGAAGAATTTCCACAGTTTGATGTCGGACAAAGAAGCGCAGCTTCAATAGCAAGAAGGCTTCAGGATCCGCTTGCAGAGCTCGTTAAGATTGACCCAGGCTCAATTGGTGTAGGTCAGTATCAGCATGATATGAATCAGAAGAAGCTTAGTGAAGCTCTTGGAAACGTTGTTGAAGATAGTGTAAATAAGGTAGGAGTAGACTTAAATACTGCTTCTGCGCCGCTTCTTGAGTACATTTCTGGAATAAGTAAGCCAATTGCGAAGAACATTGTTGATTACAGAGAAAAGAATGGCAAATTTGCAGATAGAAAGCAGCTTTTAAAGGTTGCAAAGCTTGGACCAAAGGCATATGAGCAGTGTGCGGGATTTCTTAGAATAAATGGTGGTGATGATCCACTTGATGCAACAAGTGTCCATCCAGAGAGCTACACTGCTACTCATAAGCTTATGAAGGAGCTTGGAATAACAATAGAAGACATTCGAGATAGAAATACTTCAAAGGCAAGGGTAAGTCTTTTTGCAGGAAAGAATATAAATAAGCCTGTTTTGGCAAAAGAGCTTGAAATTGGAGAGATAACTCTTACAGATATTATGAACGAGCTTGAGAAACCTTCAAGAGATCCAAGAGAGAGCATGCCGGCTCCGATTCTTCGAAGCGATGTAATGGATATGAAGGACTTAAAACCAGGAATGATTTTAAAAGGAACAGTTCGAAATATCGTTGATTTTGGAGCATTTGTTGATATAGGAGTTCATCAGGACGGACTTGTTCATATTTCGCAGATGACAAACAGATATATTAAGCATCCGCTTGAAGTAGTAAGCGTAGGTGATATTGTTGAAGTTCAGGTAATATCTGTTGAGGAAGCCAAGAAAAGAATCGCTCTTACGATGAAAATAAATAAAGACTGATTGATTAGCGTAATATAGCACATATTACAAGAAAACGTTCATTTTGTTTGGACACATTTATGAATATGTCCATTGAACTCTGATTTACTCTATTGTATTATTCAATACGGATATTCGATAGAGCGTCTATCCAAAGATAATAAAATTCCATATTGTAGATCTCTCTTATTCAGAGTGGTGGAGATACATAGGATCGATGAAGCCACGGCAACCCCATTTTTGGAAGGTGCCAACCTGAGCGAGTACGGACGAGGATTTTGCAGAAGCTTTTATATGAGCTTTTGTCAAATAATCGTATAGTCGTGAATTTAAGTTGAATTCAATGACGCGAGCAATAAGAGGATTTGATTATCTGATATCAGGTCCGCTTGCTTAGCAATAAGTAAAGCGGATTTTCTTTTTTCTAAAAGCTCTAATGTTTATTTGGAAGGCGCAGAAGAGCTGCGCGGAAAGGAAGTTATGAGTAAAGAAAAGTTTATTTTCACTTCAGAGTCAGTTACAGAAGGACATCCTGACAAAATCTGTGATGCCATTTCAGATGCAATACTTGATGCATGCATGGAGCAGGATCCTATGAGCCGTGTTGCCTGCGAGACAGCAACCTGCACAGGATTTATTCTTGTTACAGGAGAGATTACAACAAAGGCTAATCTTGATTACCAGAAGATCGTTAGAGAAACAGTTCGTGAGATTGGTTATGATAGTTCAGATAAGGGCTTTGACTGTGATACATGCGCAGTTATGGTAGCTCTTGATCACCAGTCACCTGATATTGCACAGGGTGTTGATAAGGCACTTGAAGCAAGAGAGAACAAGATGACAGATGAGCAGCTTGAAGCAATTGGTGCCGGAGATCAGGGAATGATGTTTGGCTATGCTACAGATGAGACAGATGAGCTTATGCCATATGCTATCTATCTTGCTCACAAGCTTACCAAGAAGCTCACAGAAGTTCGTAAGAACGGACCTCTGACATATCTTAGAGCAGATGGAAAGAGCCAGGTTTCTGTTGAGTATGATGAGAACAATAAGCCTGTTCGTCTTGAGGCAGTTGTTATTTCTTCACAGCATGATCCTGATGTTACTCAGGAGCAGATTCACGAAGACATCAGAAAGTATGTTATCGATGCTGTTGTAGACCCTAAGATGGTAGATGCAAATACTAAGATCTTTATCAATCCTACAGGCCGTTTCGTAATTGGTGGACCTCACGGTGATGCAGGTCTTACAGGACGTAAGATCATCGTTGATACCTACGGCGGAGCTGCAAGACACGGCGGCGGAGCATTCTCAGGTAAGGACTGCACAAAGGTTGACCGTTCAGCAGCTTATTGTGCTCGTTATGTTGCAAAGAACATTGTTGCAGCTGGATATGCTAAGAAGTGCGAGATTCAGCTTTCATATGCAATTGGTGTTGCACAGCCTACATCAGTTCTTGTAGATACCTATGGTACAGGCACAGTTTCTAACGAAGCACTTGTAGATGCAATTCGTAAGACATTTGATCTTCGTCCTGCAGGAATTATCAAGATGCTTGATCTTCGTCGCCCAATCTACAAGCAGACAGCTGCTTACGGACATTTTGGACGTAATGACCTTAATCTTCCTTGGGAGAAGACAGACAAGACAGATGCTCTTAAAGCTATTCTTGGCTAATTTGTTATAACAATCAGAATATAAATAAACACCCTATTATATTTGTCTGAGATTTGATTAATGGACATATATAGTAGGGTGTTTTTATATGCAGATATTGTTATCCTAATCAGGCAGTTTCATATTTGTGTGAAACTTATTGGCGCAGATAATTAGCAGATATTGATTAAGATATTTTAACATTTTCTTTTCCGATAATATCGGAAAATTCCTGAAGCAGGTCAGCTGTTATAGAAGCTTTAAACATTCCCGGTGGAAGCTTTTGAATCTGCTTGGTTTCTTTAATGTATATGGCAACTGTGTCTGAGCCTTTCTTGGGCGCAGACATAAGCATTCCGATGATGGTTTTCTTTTTCTTCTCATAAGAAGCCATATCAGGGAACTGGAGCCAAAGCGTTTTGGGCATCTCTTCAAATGTATTTATTCTGTCAGCAATAAGCTTTGCATCCTTGTCATCTTCAACTGAGGCGTGACCGTTAATGAATACCTTGGTATCAGCATTGAGCTTTGATTGATACATTTCATAGGTCTTTGGAAAGACGATTACCTCAATTGTTCCTGAAAGGTCTTCTACCTGCAAAAAAGCCATTACCCTATCATTTTTGGTATATTTGATTTTCTTTTCAATAATCAGTCCGCCTATTACGACCTTTTGGTCATCACGAACCTTTGCAGCCCCGAGTTCATCATCAAGGAAAAAGTCGGTACTTGCGCCTGTTACATATCTTTTCATAAGAGCGAGATCCTGTTCAAGCGGATGACCACTTATATAGATACCAAGCACATCTTTTTCAAATTCAAGGAGAGTATCCTCAGGATATTCTTCAGCGTTTGGAAGCTTTATTTTAAACTGATCTTTATTTTCTTCGGGAGCAAAATCAAATAAAGACATCTGTCCAGCCATATTATTCTTGGTTTCATGAAGCTGGTCGAGAATCTGGTTATATATGAGCATATGCTGCTTCCTGTTGCCGCCAAGACTGTCAAGTGCGCCTGACTTTATGAAGTTTTCAACAGCTCTTTTGTTGATTTCACCTGAATTTGTATCCGTGCTTTGCATTCTGGTAAGAAAATCATTGATATCGACAAATGGGCCTCGCAAATTTCGCTCTGACTCTACAGCACTGATTATGGGACGCCCTACGTTCTTAATTGCTGTAAGAGCATATCTGATTGCCTTTTGCTTTTGACCGTTCTTATCAGTGTATTCAGAAACAGAAAAGCTTGCCTGACCTTCATTTATGTCAGGAGGGAGAATCTTTATATTCATGTTACGACAGCTTGCGATGTATCCTGAAACCTTTGAGGGGTTATCAATAACAGAGGTCATCAGTGCTGCCATGAATTCAACAGGATAGTAGTACTTGAGCCAGGCAGTCTGAACCGCTACAACAGCGTAGCATGCAGCATGAGACTTGTTAAATGCATACTTTGCAAAATCCATCATGGAATCATATATTTTATTAGCAATATCTTCCGGAATACCATTTGCTACGCAGCCCGGAACGCCTTCTTTCTCGTTACCGTGAACAAAATTTTCACGCTCAACCTCCATGACATGCTGTTTCTTCTTACTCATGGCACGCCTTACAAGGTCTGCTCTTCCGAGCGTGTATCCGCCGAGCTTTTGTACAATTTGCATTACCTGCTCCTGATAGACTATGCAGCCATATGTCGGGGCAAGAATAGATTCAAGAAGAGGAGTATCATATCTTATCTTGCTGGCATCGTTTTTGCCTTCAATATATTTGGGAATGAAATCCATTGGCCCGGGACGATATAGAGATATTCCGGCTATGATATCTTCAAGCGACTTAGGCTTTAACTCCTTCATGAACGACTGCATTCCGGCACTTTCAAGCTGGAATATTCCATCACACTTACCACTTCCGATAAGACCTAGAACTTCTGGATCATCAAAGTTAATTTTATCGATATCTATAAATGAAGGATCACCCTTGCGCGCACCAATTGATTTATTGGCATATTCGGTGGCATCTTTTATTACAGTAAGGGTTCTAAGACCAAGGAAATCCATCTTAAGAAGACCAAGCTCTTCTATAGTAGTCATAGTAAACTGAGTAGTAATATTTCCCTCAGACGACCTTGAAAGCGGAACCAGATCTTCTGCTGGAGCCTGACAGATAACGACTCCTGCTGCATGAATCGATGTATGGCGAGGAAGCCCCTCAAGATGCTTACTCATAGAAATGAGCCTGTGGGCAGTTTCATCAGTTTCATAAAGAGTCTTAAGCTCCGGATTTAGTTCAAGAGCTTTATCAAGAGTAATTCCAAGCTCATTAGGAATCATCTTGGAGATACCATCACCATAACTGTATGGAAGATCCATTACCCTTGCAACGTCTCGAATAACGCCTCTGGCAGCAAGTGTTCCGAAGGTGACTATCTGAACAACCTTATCACTGCCATATTTCTTCGTTACATAGTCTATAACCTCCTGGCGTCTTGTGTATTCAAAGTCGACATCAATATCAGGCATTGATACACGCTCAGGATTAAGAAATCTTTCAAAGAGAAGATCATATTTAATCGGATCGATATTTGTAATATGCATACAATAAGAAACGATACTTCCGGCAGCAGAGCCTCTTCCGGGGCCTACTGCGATACCATTTTCACGGCAGAAATTGATATAATCCCAAACAATCAGGAAATAATCAACGTAGCCCATTTTCTGTATTATCGAAAGCTCATAGTCCAGTTTCTTATGTAAAGAGCCATCATCTTCAGGGTACCTTTCATGGAGCCCGTCAAGACACAGCTTATTAAGATACGTCCATGAATCAAAACCTTCAGGCACATCGAAATGAGGAAGCTTTGTTACTCCAAACTCAATATCAACGTGGCATCTGTCCGCAATCTTCTGCGTATTATCAATTGCTTCCTGTGCATATGGAAAAAGAGCTCTCATTTCCTCTTCACTCTTTATATAGAACTTCCCCGGAACGTAGCGCATACGGTCTTCGTCAGTAACCTTCTTCTGAGTTTGTATGCATAGAAGAAGATCATGTGCTTCAGAATCAGAGATTTCCGTATAATGGCAGTCATTTGTGGCAACAAGAGGAATACTTAGCTCTTCTGATATTCTAAGGAGCGCGCTGTTGACATCGGCTTGCTCAGGAATCCCGTGATCCTGCAGCTCAAGGAAGAAATTACCATGTCCAAAGCAGTCATCATACTTCTTTGCAATCGAGACGGCAGCCTGATAATCCTTTCTGACAATAGCTCTTGGAATCTCACCGGCAAGGCAGGCAGAAAGCGCAATAAGCCCCTCGTGATACTCATTTAAAAGTTCCATATCGACTCTTGGCTTATAATAATAGCCCTCTGTAAAGCTTCGGCTGACGATATGAGAAAGATTGGAATATCCTATATTATTCTCAGCAAGAAGAATCAGGTGGTAGTATCTGTTCTGAGACTGCATACCACTTTTGTCAAAGCGCGAACCCGGAGCAACATAGACTTCACACCCGATTATAGGGTTGATTCCTGCCTCCTTTGCCTGCTTATAAAAGTCAATTACGCCGTACATGACGCCATGGTCAGTTATGGCACCGGCATTCATGTGAAGCTCTGAAAGCTTCGTAACGTAGTCCTTTATTTTGTTGGAGCTGTCAAGAAGTGAATACTCTGTATGACAGTGAAGGTGTACAAATGACATAATTCGTTCCGTTTCTATAATAAATAATGAAGGATTAGCTTACCTATATTAACTAACCATATAGTATCACAAAACAGAACATGTGTACCATCTTATTAAAAAAGATAATTGATAAAGCCTTAATTAAAAGTTGTATTATTATGCGACTTTGTATAGATTACACGTTGCTAATTGAATTTTTTTGTAATAATATAGAAAAAGTAAGATGTTAAAAAGTTATCAGACGTATTATGCGTTTGTGAAAGGAAGTTTAGATATGGCAAAAGAGATTAAGACAATTGGCGTACTTACCAGTGGCGGAGATGCACCGGGAATGAACGCTGCGATCAGAGCGGTTGTCCGTAAATCTATCGACAACGGCCTTACAGTAAAGGGAATTAAAAAGGGATACATGGGTCTTCTTAATGAGGAAATCATTGATATGGACAGACACAGTGTATCTGATATTATACAGCGCGGCGGAACTATTCTTGGAACAGCCAGATGTATGGAATTTAAGACAGCTGAAGGTCAGAAGAAGGCAGCAGATATCTGCAGAAAGCATCACATCGACGGTATCGTTGTAATTGGTGGTGACGGATCATATGGAGGAGCCCAGAAGCTTTCACAGCAGGGAATCAATACAATTGGTCTTCCTGGAACTATTGATCTTGATATTTCATGCACGGATTATACTATTGGATTTGATACTGCTATTAATACTGCAATGCAGGCTATTGATAAGGTTCGTGATACATCATCTTCACATGAGAGATGTAACATCATTGAGGTTATGGGTAGAAATGCCGGATATATCGCTCTTTGGTGCGGAATTGCAAACGGAGCAGATGATATCCTTCTTCCTGAGAAGTATGACTTTGATGAGCAGAGAATAATCGATAACATAATTGATAACCGTAAGAGAGGTAAGACTCATCACATCATAGTTAATGCTGAGGGAATCGGCCATTCAACATCAATGGCAAGAAGAATCGAAGCAGCAACAGGCATCGAGACAAGAGCAACAATTCTTGGATACATGCAGCGTGGCGGAAGCCCAACATGTAAGGATCGTGTATATGCATCAATGATGGGATGTTATGCAGCTGATATCTTAAGCCAGGGAAAGACAAACAGAGTAGTCGGATACAGAGACGGCAAGTTTGTTGATTATGATATTGAAGAGGCTCTTGCAATGTCAAAGACTATTGATGAATACCAGTATAAGATCAGTAGAATTATTTAATTCGATAATATAGCTTTTAATCAGAGCCTTGCGTCAGTAGATGTAAGGCTCTTTTCATAAGATGGGATTATAGGTTTGGTGTGCGAACAAACCTGTGACCATTACCTGTTCCTAATAACAGTCACAGTATGAGGTCAAATAATGATAACAAGCCCTACAAACAGCCATATCAAAGCTATATGCGAGTATATGTCCAAGACAAAAGAGAGAAGGAAGAATGATATCTTTGTTGTTGAAGGCATCAGAATGAATGAAGAGTCTCCTTTTGAGCTTGTGAGAGAAGTCTATGCGTCGGATTCATTTATGAAGGGCGCCGGAGAGCGCGAGAAGAAATTTTTATCCGAAGTCACAAAAGCCGGGAAAAGCTTTGAAATTGTATCAGATGCAGTGTATGACAGAATGACAGGAACAAGAACTCCGCAGGGAATATTATCTGTCGTTAAACAGATTCATTATGAAATGAAGGACATATTAAAAGAGCCTTCACCACTTATCATTGTTCTTGAAGACATTCAGGACCCAGGTAATCTTGGCACGATACTTAGAACGGCTGAAGGAGCAGGTGTTTCCGGAATTATTATGAGCAGAAAGACTGCTGATATCTATAATCCAAAGGTAGTAAGATCGACAATGGGATCAATTTTTAGAATACCGTTTGTTTATGCAGACGCGGTTCCTGAAACGATGAAGGAGCTTAAAGCCCATGGAATAGAGCTGTTTGCAGCCCACCTTAAGGGAACAAAGAGCTATGATGAACTAAATTATACAAAAGGAACTGCTTTCCTTATAGGTAATGAAGGAAATGGACTTTCTAAGGAAGTGGCAGACAGCGCTGATACATATATTAGAATACCAATGCTTGGCAGAGTTGAATCACTTAATGCTGCGACAAGCACGGCGATACTTGCCTTTGAGGCAGCAAGACAAAGAAGGCAGAAGTAGCTTTGCATAGAATAATTCTTTATTAGAACAAGACATATAATCAGTAGAAATGCATAGGAGGATTTGAAATGAACATTGGATTTATCGGACTTGGAAATATGGCAAAGGCAATGATAGGAGGAATCCTCAAAAAGAATCTTGTTTCTCCGGAAGATATAATAGGTTCTTCTGCTACTGAAAAGACACGCTCTAAAATGGCAGAAACATTCGGAATACAGGTAAGAGATTCAAATGCGCAGGTGGCCAAAGAGGCAGACGTTATCTTTCTTGCAGTAAAACCGCAGTATCTTAAAGTTGTTATCGCAGATATTATGGATGATGTGACAGATGAAAAACTCTTTATCAGTGTTGCAGCAGGTAAAACTATTAAATGGCTCGAAGAAGAATTCGAGAAGCCTGTCAAGATAATAAGAGCTATGCCAAATACGCCTGCACTTGTTGGAGAAGGCTGTACAGCAATTTGCAGAAATGAGCTTGTAACTGAGGATGAGCTTAAATTTGCTGTTGAAGTATTTGAAAGCTTTGGTAAGGCAAGTATGATAAACGAGAATCTGATGGATGTATTTGGTGCTATCAGTGGCTCATCTCCTGCATATGCATTTATGTTTATCGAAGCTATGGCAGATGCTGCTGTTGAAGGTGGAATGCCAAGAAAGCAGGCTTATCAGTTTGCGGCTCAGTCTCTTCTTGGAAGCGCCAAGATGGTACTCGAAACAGGTAAACATCCGGGTGAACTTAAAGATATGGTATGTTCTCCTGCAGGAACAACGATTGCAGCAGTCAGAACGCTAGAGGAAGAAGGATTTAGAGGCGCTGTAATAGATGCTGTTAAGGCTTGCATCGACAAGACAAAGCAGATCTGAATAAGCTTAATAAGTGCCCCCAAAAAGCTCAAAAAGAGCCTACAAATAGTAAAAAGCCAGCCGGTAAACCGTCTAAATTTGACAATAGTGTCAGCCTTTGATATTATTTTTTTTGTAACTTACTTAACAATTCTGTAACAAAAGGGAACAGTATCATATGAAGAAGTCGAAGGCGATGTTATATGTCGCAGGCCTCATGCTGGTAATGACAGGGTATCTTTTTTGCGGAGATAACACTGCTACTGTATATGCAGCAGGCAGTAACGCATCTGTCGGAATTGCATCGGTTTTGGGTATGTCGGGATCGGAATCATCAGCAGATGCCGAGCATGCAAAGGCTACGGGCTATGCCAAGAAGATTCAGGAAGAAGCAAGTGTTGAGAGCTCTGAAGAAGAAAGCTCTGCTACAACAGATTCCTCTGAAGAGTCAGATCTTGTAATGGCAAATGTTAATCAGGTAATGAATGTCAGATCTTCACCAAATGAAGACGCAGAGAAGGTTGGCGTTCTATATAAGGACTGCGGTGGACGTATTCTTGACCGCAAGGATGGCTGGACTAAGCTTCAGTCAGGGGACCTCGTAGGATGGGCAAAGGATGATTATCTCTTGTTTGGAGATGATGCCAAGGCTTTATCAGAAGAGGTTGGAAGTGAGATGATAGTTGTAACTGCAGATGCTCTTAGAGTTAGAAGCAGCGCGGATGAAAACTCCGATATTTATGGAATTCTTGTTAAAGATAATCAGCTCGATATTATCGAAAGTGAAGCTAATGGATGGATAAAGGTAGCCTATGATGATGAAGATGGTTATGTCCAGGCTGATTATGTTGATACAGAGTTCAAAATCGATTATGGCGAAACAATGGCTGTTATTAATAAGCGTGCCAAGGAAGAGGCTGAGCGTAAAGCTAAGCTTACTAAGAATACAGGCTCTGTAAAGGTAGAGAATGCAGACCAGACAAAGCTTCTTGCAGCACTTATTCAGTGTGAGGCAGGAAATCAGCCATATGATGGTCAGCTTGCCGTTGGAGCAGTTGTAATCAACAGACTTAAGAGCGGAGCTTATCCAAATACTCTCGAAGGCGTTATCTATGCATCCGGTCAGTTTACACCAGCGCTTAACGGTAAGGTGGCCAGTGTATATGCAGGAACCGTTAAGTCGTCTTGCATGCAGGCAGCTGCAGACGCTATTGCAGGAAATACTTCTGTTGGAAGCGCAACGCACTTTAGACGTGCCGGCAACCGTGACGGAATAGTAATTGGAAATCATGTTTTTTGGTAAAAAGATTTTAATTGATACTGGGAGTATCAATTATAACTTTGCAAGCTTTGCCTTTGGAAAAGTTTGCAATTAAAGCAAAATTATTAAAAAATAGCTTGTCTGATGGCAAGCTATTTTTGTTAAGAAAACTTTAATTTTATATTTTGTAAGAATGTAATATAATCAATAAAGCACAAGGATTGCGATAAAAGATGGAGGCTGGTTATGGATATGGTTGTATTCTGGCTTGTAGCAATGGTATTTCTTATTTTAATTGAACTTGCAACGATGGGACTTACTACAATTTGGTTTGCTATTGGATCACTTGCAGCGGTAATTACAGCTGCTGCTGGGGGAAATATTCTTGTCCAGATAATCGTATTTATTGCGGTTTCACTAGTTGTTCTTATTTCGGTAAGACCAATTGCTGTTAAGTATTTTAACAAAGACAGAGCAAGAACCAATGTTGAAAGCATGATTGGTCGTACTGCGATAGTTATCGGAGAAATCGACAATCTCCAAGAGGTTGGACAGGTTAATGTCGGCGGAATGGAGTGGAGTGCAAGATCAACTATCAATGAAATCAAGATTCCGGTTGGAAGAGTTGTTACGATTCGGGCTATTGACGGAGTAAAGCTGATAGTTGAAGAGAACGGGCAGAAATAAAAATTTGCAATAATAAAGAAAACAGGGAGAAAAGCAATGGGAGCACTTATTACAATTTTAGTGGTTATATTGGTTATCGTACTGATCATTCTCGCATCATGCGTTAAGATCGTACCACAGGCACATGCATACGTAGTAGAGAGACTTGGAGCATATCAGGATACATGGAACGTTGGACTCCATTTGAAGACCCCTTTCCTTGACAGAGTCGCCAAGAGAGTAAATCTTAAAGAGCAGGTTTGCGATTTTGCCCCTCAGCCTGTTATCACAAAGGATAATGTTACAATGCAGATTGACTCAATCGTATTCTTCATGATTACTGATCCAAGACTTTTTGCATATGGTGTTGAGAATCCTATTATGGCTATCGAGAATCTTACAGCTACAACACTTCGTAATATCATTGGTGATATGGAACTTGATCAGACACTTACATCAAGAGAGACAATCAATACCAAGATGCGTGCTCAGCTTGATACAGCAACTGATCCATGGGGAATTAAGGTAACAAGAGTTGAGCTTAAGAACATCACTCCTCCTGCTGCAATCAGAGATGCCATGGAGAAACAGATGAAGGCAGAGCGTGAGAGACGTGAAGCTATTCTTCGTGCTGAAGGTGAGAAGAAGTCTACAGTACTTGTTGCTGAAGGACAGAAGGAATCACAGATTCTTACTGCTGAGGCTGAGAAGCAGGCTACTATTCTTGCAGCTGAGGCTATGAAGGAGAAGGAAATCAAAGAAGCTGAAGGTAAGGCAGAAGCTATTCGTGCCGTACAGCAGGCTAATGCAGATGGTATCAGAATGATCAAAGAGGCCGGAGCAGATCAGGCAGTTCTTACTATCAAGAGTCTGGATGCATTTGAGAAGGCTGCTGATGGAAAGGCTACAAAGATCATTATTCCTTCAGATATTCAGGGACTTGCAGGACTTGCAACCTCCTTTAAGGAAGTTATTACTGACGTTAAATAAAAGATAATGCGAGTGCCCTTTGGGGTAGCATTTGAGCAGAGTAATGTTGTATAATGGGTGCACTTGCAGATTTTTGCAAGTGCACTTTTTAATAAAAAAGCTGTAACAACATGCAAGAGGAGGAAAGAGATGGATTTACGCGGACGTGATTTTTTAAAGCTTCTTGATTATAAGCCGGAGGAGATTGAATATCTTATAGATCTGGCAGCTGATTTTAAAGAAAAGAAGAAAAATGGTGAGCTTACACTTGATTATCTAAAGGGTAAGAATATAGCACTTATTTTTGAAAAAACAAGTACAAGAACACGTGGCGCATTTGAAGTCGCTGCTCATGATCTTGGAATGGGAACTACAGTTTTTGATTCTGCAGGCTCGCAGATTGGTAAGAAGGAAAGCATTGCTGACACTGCAAGAGTTCTTGGAAGCATGTTTGATGGAATAGAATATAGAGGCTTTGGACAGGAGCGAGTTGATGAGCTTGCCAAATATGCAAAGGTTCCTGTATGGAATGGACTTACAAATGAGTTTCATCCTACACAGATGCTTGCAGATCTTTTGACAATAAGAGAAAACTTTGGACACATAATGGGCATTCATATGTGCTATCTTGGTGATGCAAGATATAATACAGGCAATTCGCTTATGGTTATGGCTGCTAAGATGGGTATGCATTTTACGATTTGTTCTAAGAAGAAATATTATCCTGATCAGGCGCTTGTAGCAGAATGCCGTAAGATTGCTGAGACAACAGGCGCAGTTATTGACTTTACAGAGGATGTTATGGAAGGTACAAAGGATGCTGATGTAATAAGCACAGATATCTGGGTATCAATGGGTGAGCCTGACAGTGCCTGGAAGGAGAGAATTGACGATCTTCTTCCTTATCAGGTAACAGCAAAGGTAATGGCAAATGCTAAGGATACAGCAGTATTTATGCACTGCCTGCCATCATTCCATGATCAGAACACTTTGATTGGTCAGGATGTTAAGAAGAAATTCGGACTTGATGAAATTGAAGTAACTAACGAAGTATTCGAATCAAAACAGTCTGTTGTATTTCAGGAAGCAGAGAACAGAATGCATACAATAAAGGCTGTTATTTATGCAACGATGAAAGCATAAGAGATGTGAAATATCCAAACTAGCAGTGAAAGCAAAGAAAACTATGGCAGAGATTACAGACATTCCGATAAAGACAGAGAGCATAGACAAACTTCTGACGACGAAGAGCATTGCCAGAAATATCATCTATCTTGAAACGACGGGCTCATCAAATGATGATTGTGCTCTTCTTGGCAGGCAGGGCGCACCTCATGGGAGCCTTGTTATTGCGGAGAAGCAGGAAAAGGGTAAGGGGAGACGCGGCAGAACCTGGGTCTCACCTCCTCATAAGAATATTTTTATGAGTCTTCTTGTAAGGCCGAATGTCGATCCGGCAAATGTTTCGATGCTGACGCTCGTATTTGCAATTTCAGTTTGCGAGGGGATAAAGGATGTGACAGGAGTGTCACCTTCCATCAAGTGGCCAAATGATGCAGTTATTAATGGACATAAAATTGTCGGAATTCTTACAGAGCTGCACATGAAGGCGGAGATGCCGGGGCAGATTGACTACGTGGTGATAGGCACTGGTATAAACGTGAATCAGGAGAGCTTCGATGACGCTATCAAGGCGACTGCAGGATCTCTTTTTACAGAGACTGGCAGGAGCGTGGATAGAAACAAAGTGATTGCGGCGGTTATGAATCATTTTGAGGAAGATTATGATTTGTACCTTCAAAAAGAAAATCTTGAACTTCTTAAGGAGAAGTATGAAAGCATGCTGATAAATCTGGGAAGAGAAGTTCGTGTGATTGATCCAAAGGGTGATTTCACGGGAGTTTCAAGAGGAATAACTGATACAGGCGAGCTCATTGTTGAGACAGCTTCCGGAATCAGAGTAATTAATTCCGGCGAAGTTTCAGTTCGCGGACTATATGGATATGTATGATTTCTGAAGACGTAGGAGGCAGATGATGATTTTAGTAATCGATGCGGGTAATACTAACATTACATTTGGAGTATATGAAGGAAGGACAGAGAAGGCAACGTTTCATATGATGTCACAGACTGCGCATACCTCGGATGAATATGGGATAAGCCTTATTTCGATGCTTTCTGCAAATCATATTAAGAAGGAAGATATTGAAGGCATTATGATTGCCAGCGTTGTGCCAAAGCTTATGCATGCGCTTGTTGGCTCGATTGTAAAGTATATTGGGAAGAAACCGTATATAGTAGGCCCTGGAATTAAGACAGGTATCAAGATAGCTACGGAGAATCCGAAGGAAATCGGACCGGATCTTATTGTTGATGCTGTTGGCGGATATGAGTTATACGGCGGTCCTATTATTGTTATAGATTTTGGAACTGCAACGACTTATATTATGGTCAATGAAAAGGGCGAATTCTTTACAGGTGTTGTTACGCCGGGAATCAGAATTTCAGCTAGAGCGCTATGGCAGGATACGGCAAAGCTTCCTGAAATTGAGATAAAGATGCCGTCTACAATTATTGCGGGTGAGACTATTTCGAGTATGCAGGCAGGTCTTTTGTACGGGCAGATTGGTCAGACCAAGTATATTATTGAGCAGTTGAAGGTTCAGTCGGGGCTTACGAATGCAAAGGTAGTTGCAACGGGCGGACTTGGAAGACTTATTTCCGATGAAGTACCTGAGATAGATGTATACGATACAGCTCTTACGCTGAAGGGGCTTTGTGTTTTGTATGAGAAGAATAAGCGAAATAAGCCGCACCCTGATGAGTATATGGAAGCAAACAGTCCGGAATAAAGAAAGATTGGAATGAGTATGGAAGATAAGAATAAGAACCAGGAAGATAGAGAAGTTAATATAGATAGTATCTCTGGCGAACCTGAAATTAAAAATGTAGATATAGATGAAAAGGCAGAGGATGAGAAGGCAAAAAATCATCTGATAATCAATAAGGAAACCGGTAAGGTTATTAATGCCGAAACAGGTGAAGAAGTAACTGATATTGATGTTGTTTCTTCAGATGGTATGCTTGGAAGCGTTTCTGCAAGTGGAAGAATTATTCTGTGCGGTGCAAATGCTTATGAGCAGAAATACTATTTTAATCCTCTTTTTAAGAAAATTCCGGTTAGCATTCAAAAGGAGCTTCACATTATCTGCGTGTTATTTACGCAAAGCGCAGGCGGAATAATGACTATAGAGTTCGAGGATGACGGAACAGTTACTATTGAAACCAATGCAGATGAAGATGATATTACGTATGATGATATAGGAGCAGGTCTTCTTGTTGGCGAAGTAAGAAGACAGAGACAGGACGTTTTTGAGGCACTTGGAATGTATTATCGTATTTGTATTCTTCATCAGAACGCAGCAGATATTCTTGGAGAAGAAGATAAATGAGTTATGGAAAGCTAAAGATAGGGGATGTATTACTTCCAAACAATATTGTACTTGGACCGATGGCAGGGGTTTCAGACCTGCCATTTCGTGTTCTTTGCCATGAGCAGGGTGCAGGGCTTGTGTGTATGGAGATGGTAAGTGCAAAGGCGATTACATATCATAATAAGAACACGGATATGCTGATGGAGGTTCATCCCGGAGAGCACCCGGTATCACTTCAGCTTTTTGGATCAGATCCGCATTATATTGCCAAGGCAGTAAAGATGATTGATGATAAGCCTTACGATATTCTCGATATCAATATGGGTTGTCCTGTTCCAAAGATTGTCGGAAACGGTGAAGGCTCGGCGCTAATGAAAACTCCCAGGCTTATTGAGCAGATAGTGGCTGCTGCAAAGTCGGAAACTGACAGGCCTGTCACAATTAAAATTCGAAAAGGCTTTGATGATGAAAATGCAAATGCAGTAGAGTGTGCGCTTGCAGGGCAGGAAGGTGGAGCAAGTGCTGTTACTGTTCATGGGAGAACGAGGCATCAGTATTACAGTGGCGATGCTGATTGGTCAATAATTAGAAGTGTAAAAGAGGCACTTGATATTCCGGTTATTGGAAACGGAGATGTAAAGTGCGGCGAGGACGCAAGGTGCATGTTCGAGGAGACCGGGTGCGACGGCGTAATGGTAGCTAGAGCAGCACAGGGGAATCCATGGGTGTTTGCAGAGATTACTTCTTTTTTGGAAGGAAAAGAGTTTGTACCTCCAACAGATGAAGAAAAATTCGAGATGATATTACGACATGCGAGGCTTCAGCTTGAGCACAAGGGCGAATATATCGGAATCAGAGAGATGAGGAAACACGTTTCCTGGTATACAACAGGGATGCCTGATTCTGCGCAGTTTAGAAAAGCTGTAAATTCAATGGAGTCGATGGACGAGCTTGAGGATGCATGCAGGAAGCTGTTTGTGAAGTAAAAGTACAGTTTGTGAAATCTATGCAATGATAATATAAAAAAGCTATTAATATGAAGATATGAGCGTACTATGTTCTTTTAAAATGATATAATTTCTTTATGCGGTTATGGGGACTGCAAATTATTAATCGCATGGGATATTAGCCCATGCAGAACGGGGATTTCAAAATGGAGAAGCTGTTATATGGCGCGGCATATTATGACGAATATATGCCATACGAGAGGCTTGATAAAGACATCGAAATGATGACAAGAGCCGGGATTAATGTTGTAAGAATAGGAGAATCCACATGGGGAACCTTTGAACCGCATGACGGAGTCTTTGATTTCTCACATCTGACAAAGGTTATCGAGGCAATGGGAAAGGCCGGAATTTCTGTTATTGTGGGCACCCCGACGTATGCAATCCCAACCTGGATGGCGAAGGCTCATCCTGAGGTAATTGCTGAAACGTCTCATGGAAGGGGCATGTATGGACCTCGTCAGAACATGGATATTACGAATAAGGATTATCTTTTCTATGCAGAGCGAGCAATTAGGAAGATGATGGAGAAGTGCCTTCCTTATGAGAATGTTATTGGCGTGCAGATTGATAACGAGACCAAGGCATATGATACAGCCGGAGCAAATGTTCAGGAAGGCTTTATCAAATATCTGAAGGATAAATTTAATGATAGTCTTGATGATATGAATGCTGAGTTTGGGCTTGATTACTGGAGTAACAGGATTAACTCCTGGGAGGATTTTCCGGACGTTCGCGGAACAATTAACGGAAGTCTTGGAGGAGAATTCAAGAAGTATCAAAGAAAGCTAGCTGCTGATTTTCTTATGTGGCAGCATGATATTGTCTGTGAATATAAGAGAGAAGATCAGTTTATTACGCACAATACGGACTTTGACTGGCGCGGATATTCGTGGGGGATTAATCCGGAGGTAAATACCTACGAGGATGCGAAGGCAATGTCAATCGTTGGCGTGGACATATACCATCCGTCTCAGGATCAGCTTACGGGAGTCGAAATTTCTTTTGGCGGAGACATAACAAGGTCTTTAAAACATGACAATTATCTGGTGCTGGAAACAGAGGCGCAGGGCTTTCCACAGTGGCTTACCTATGATGGGCAGCTTCGACTTCAGGCATATTCACATCTTGCAGGCGGTGCCAACATGGTTGAATACTGGCACTGGCACTCACTTCATAATGGATGTGAGACGTACTGGAAGGGAGTTCTCTCACACGATTTTAAGGAGAACAGAGCTTACAGAGACTGCAAGGTTATTGGTAACGAGTGGGCAAATATCGGTAGCCATCTGATTAATTTGAAAAAGAAGAATCACTGCGCGATACTTGTCAGCAATGACTCACTTACTGCGCTTAATTGGTTCCCGATTTCAGAGAATATGAAATACAATGATGTTCTGATGAAGGTTTACAGGGCAATGTATGAAATGGGACTTGAATGCGATTTTATATGGCCTGAGAATGCAGCCAAAAAGCTTTCAGAGTATGACCTTGTTGTGATTCCGGCACTGTATGCTGCATCACAGGAGCTTATTTCTTCGATAAGAGAGTACGTTGCTGAAGGCGGCAATATCGTAGCTTCATTCAAGAGCTTTTTTGCCGATGAAAATGTTAAGGTATTTAGCGATGAAGCACCTCATTATATGGCAGATGTGTTTGGCATGAGCTACAGCGAATTTACATATCCTGATAATGTCGGACTGATATCCGGATATGGAGATCTTAAGTGCGACGGCGAAAATGCTCAGGAATTTATGGAGCTGCTGCAGCCAATTGATGCGACGAGTCTTATAAAGTACGATCATCCTTCATGGAGAAAGTACAGCGCGGTTACTACTAATAAATACATAAATGGTACTGCAGTCTATATTGGATGTGATGTCTCTGATAAGCTTCTTAGAAGAATTTTCAGGATGGTAGCAGGCGAGCTTCATATAGCAAGGTCGTCTGACGGAGCGCTTGCAGGTGGCATAACTGTTACAGATAACCACGGCTTTAGCGAGCTAATAAAGGCAATACATGACAGCCCTGTCATAGTTAAGAGGGGCTCTAATGATTTTGGAAAAGAAATAGTTTATTACCTGAATTATTCGGGCAAAACTGCAAGCTTTATTTATGAGGGCACGGCAGGAATAGATCTTTTGACAGGAAAAGAGTATTCAGATATGGATAAGATGGAATTAAAGCCATGGAATCTGGCAATTGTTGAGAGATAAATCAAATAGAATGGAGAGATGCATATGAATGAAGATTTTGTAACACTTACTATTGGAAAACAGAAGAATATTGCACTTATTGCGCATGATGGAAAGAAGCAGGAGCTTATTGGATGGTGCAAAGAGCATCTTGAAATACTTAAGAAGCATAATCTTTGTGGAACAGGAACAACTGCCAGGATGATAACAGATGCAACGGGTCTTGTAGTTAAAGGCTATAACAGTGGTCCTCTTGGAGGAGACCAGCAGGTTGGTGCCAAGATTGTAGAGGGAAAGATTGATCTTGTAGTGTTCTTCTCAGATCCTCTTACGGCAGCTCCTCATGACCCTGATGTAAAGGCACTTCTTAGAATTGCTGAGGTTTATGATATTCCTATGGCAAACAATCCGGCAACAGCAGATTTTCTTATCAGTTCACCTCTTATGGATGAGACTTATGACCATCAGGTGCTTAATTTTAGCAAGCAGGTTGCTGACAGAGCAAAGAGCATGGAGTAAGATTACAACAAGTTAACTTGATGGATTATACTGATTTTCTGCGGAAAATTGACATGGAATGCATAAATATGTATAATACAAAAGTTAATTTATAGTTTTACGTATATTTTGCAGTAGATACACTATGGAGACTTATAATGGAAGAAAAGAAAAACGTTTTAACCTATGAAGGACTTAAGAAATACGAGGATGAGCTTCACGACCTTAAAGTAGTCAAACGTAAGGAAGTTGCTCAGAAGATTAAGGAAGCACGTGAACAGGGCGATTTATCAGAGAATGCCGAGTACGATGCAGCCAAGGATGAGCAGAGAGATATCGAGACAAGAATCGAAGATCTTGAGAAAATCCTTAAGAACGTTGAAGTAGTAGTTGAGGAAGATGTAGACCTTGAGAAAATCGGAATTGGATGTAAGGTCAAGATTTACGACTGCGAATATAAAGAAGAGCTCGAATACAAGATTGTCGGATCATCAGAGGCTAACAGCCTTCAGGGTAAGATTTCAAATGAGTCACCTGTTGGTAAAGCGCTTCTTGGAGCCAAAAAGGGTCAGACTGTTTCTGTTGAGACACAGGCAGGATTACTCAAGTACAAGGTTCTGGGAATCGAACGCTCAAACGTAGGTTGAAGATAACTATTATTGCCGGCATGTTTGGACATTCAAACATGCCGGTCTTTAGATTAATTAAGGTTTATTAGGAGGAAATAAAGTGGCAGAGAATCAGGAGAGACCACAGACAGCCGAAGATCTCGGACGTCTTCGTCAGGTAAGAAGAGACAAGCTAGCAGAGCTTCAGGAAGCAGGCAAGGATCCATTTGTAAATGTAAAGTATGATCAGACTCATCACAGCAAAGAGATAAAAGAAAACTTTGAGAGCCTTGAGAATCAGAAGGTTTCTATTGCCGGACGTCTTATGAGTAAGCGTGTAATGGGTAAGGCTTCATTCTGTAACGTGCAGGATCTTCAGGGCAATATCCAGTGCTATGTTGCAAGAGATTCAATCGGAGAGGATTCTTACAAGGATTTCAAGAAATTTGATATCGGAGATATCGTTGGAATAAAGGGCTTTGTGTTTAAGACAAAGACTGAAGAAATCTCTGTTCATGCTGAAGAAGTAACTCTTCTTTCAAAGAGTCTACAGATTCTTCCTGAGAAATACCATGGACTTGTTGACACTGATGTCAGATATCGTCAGAGATATGTTGACCTTATCATGAATGAGGATGTTAAGAGGACTTTTGTTCTTCGCTCAAAGATAATTGCTTCTATCAGAAGTTATCTTAATGGCCAGAACTTCCTTGAAGTAGAGACACCTATGCTTGTATCAAATGCAGGTGGCGCTTCAGCAAGACCTTTTGAGACTCACTACAATGCTCTTGATGAGGATGTAAAGCTTCGTATATCACTTGAGCTTTATCTTAAGAGACTTATTGTCGGCGGCATGGAAAGAGTTTATGAAATCGGCCGTGTATTTAGAAATGAAGGACTTGATACAAAGCATAATCCTGAGTTCACACTTATGGAGCTTTATCAGGCATATACAGATTACTTCGGAATGATGGATCTTACTGAGAATATGTTCAGACACATCGCAAACGAGGTACTTGGAACTACAACTATTCCTTATGGCGACGTGGAAATAGATCTTGGTAAGCCTTTTAGACGTATGACTATGATTGAGGCTATCAAGGAAAACTGCGGCGTTGATTTTGATCAGGTTGTAGATACTGCTGCAGCTAAGAAGCTTGCAGATGAGCATCACGTTGAATATGAAGAGAGACACAAGAAGGGCGATATCATCAACCTTTTCTTTGATGAATTCTGTGAGGACAAGATGATTCAGCCAACATTTATCATGGATCACCCTATCGAGATTTCTCCTCTTACCAAGAAGCAGCCAGATGACGCTTCCAAGGTTCAGCGTTTCGAGCTCTATATTAACGGAGCTGAAATGTGTAATGCATATTCAGAGCTTAATGATCCAATCGATCAGCGTGAGCGTTTCGTTGAGCAGGAGAAGCTCCTTGCCCAGGGCGACGAAGAAGCAAACAGCATCGACGAGGACTTCTTAAATGCTCTCGAAATCGGTATGCCTCCGACAGGCGGTATCGGATACGGAATTGACAGACTTGTTATGCTGCTGACGAACTCACCTGCAATCAGGGATGTAATACTGTTCCCGACGCTGAAGTCAACAGGCAAGTAAACCCCAGTAAAATCAAGGG
>CAZJWA010000005.1:0-98419 GCA_964549585.1 uncultured Butyrivibrio sp.
TCCTGGTGCTCCCTTATTTGCCTTTACTCTTTTAAAAGCTCTGTTGAGATTATCCTTATGCAGTATCTTCTCCAAAAGCTCGGGCTGTGCACTGTTCCTTTCTTTCCATATCGAATTGAATGACCGGTGCGCTTTCGCATACCCTTCATGTTCCGCATTATCTCTTTGCGAACAGCCATTGTTTTCAATGTTTTCTGCACTCATTAGGTCATTCTCTCCTTTCTAGGGTTTACTTGGAGCTCCTACTGATTCGGTCCTTCACCTCTAAACTAAACTCCGTTTAGTATGCTACTATGACCTCTGCTGACTTCTGTATGTTCAGCACCGCCTCATTTCCTTGTACGGTGGTTACTCCTTTCAGAGCATTTCATACAGACCTCCCTGGGTACCACACGTTTCTTTCTCTTCATCTATCTGCCACATATACCATACATGTTTCCGTGTAGTTATTGGACTTTGACTTGTACGGCAGCCTTATCCACATGCATAGCCTAATGTGATTTCTGTTCGTCAGACCAAAGATTTGCCCTCAGGTTAGTATGTTCCCCGAATCCAGCTTCCTTCAGATTCCACCTCACGATGGACACCCTTGCTTTCGGCTATATCCTTCCCACTACCAGGTGGATTCCGGACTTACACCGGTTAGAAACGTGCGCCGCCAGGTGCACCGCCAAAAAAGCGATATACTTCAATAGTTAGAAGCATATCGCTTTATTAGTTATATCAAAACAGATGCAAAATACTGCTTACTTAATCTCATGAATCCAACCTGCAGGAGCTTCAATAGAGCCCATCTGAATGCCTGTAAGAGTTTCATAAAGCTTTGTGATAACAGGTCCTCTTTCTTCCATTCCGCTTGCAAAGCAGATTTCCTTGCCATGATCATTAATCTTTCCAACAGGGCTGATTACAGCTGCTGTTCCGCAAAGACCCATTTCTACAAAATCATGTACTTCATCAAGTCTTACAACTCTCTCATCAACCTTAAGTCCTAAGTAATCCTTTGCGACCTGAACGATTGATCTTCTTGTAATTGAAGGAAGAATTGAATCGGAAGCTGACTTTGGAACAACAAGGTTGCCATCCTTATCAACGAAAATAATATTAGCTCCGCCTGTTTCTTCGATAGTAGTTCTTGTAGCAGGATCAAGATATACGTTCTCTGCAAAGCCTTCTGCGTGTGCAGTAACAATTGCATGAAGACTCATTGCATAATTAAGACCTGCCTTGATATTTCCTGTACCATGCGGTGCTGCTCTATCAAAATCACTAATCTTAACAACGATTGGCTTTGCACCACCTTTGAAATAAGGTCCTACAGGTGTGCAGAACATTCTAAACTGATATTCATCAGCAGGCTTAACACCGATTACTTCATTTGATCCAAACATATATGGGCGAATATAAAGAGTTGCTCCGCTTCCATAAGGTGGAACCCAATCCTTATTTGCAGCTACAACCTTATTAACTGCATCAATAAATCTGTCCTGAGGGAATTTTGGCATCTCAAGTCTGGCTGCTGAGTCTTCCATTCTCTGAGCATTAAGGTCAGGGCGAAATGTCACTATCTTGCCATCAGATGTCTCATATGCTTTTAATCCTTCAAAACAAGACTGAGAATACTGTAAAACACCTGCACACTCACTAAGTACAACCTTGTCATCTGTTGTAAGATCTCCGTTATCCCATGCACCATTCTTAAAATTTGATACATATCTGTAGTCAGTCTTCATATATCCAAAACCGATTCCTGACCAATCAATGTCTTTCTTTCCCATAACTACTACTTCCTTTCAAAACTAATTTTAGCACTTTGAAGTGTTAACGTACTATCAAATTAACTGATTATTTACATTATAATTCAACTATTTTCTGTGTCAAGAAAACTGATAATATTTTGTAGAAAAATAAAGAGTTCGCCAAACGGCGAACTCTTTATTTATTTAGATAATTATTTATGTGATTTTCTTTTTAGGTTAAATATTTTACGCCAACTCGATACGGGCTTTTGTGAATGAAACTTCTGATTTTCTTCATCAGATAAAGGCTCCACAGTTCCATTTTCAATATAAGCAAGATCAGTAAACTCGGTCGTATCTGTAGTAATCTTTCTGGCAGTAAGATAATGATTTGTAATTCTTCTGACAAATGCATAAAATACTGCAAAAACAGGCACACCAATAACCCATCCTACTATTCCAAACACTCCGCCAAAAAGCATGATTGCAAAGATAACCCAAAAGCTCGAAAGGCCCGTTGAATTTCCAAGAATCTTCGGTCCAAGAATATTCCCGTCAAACTGCTGAAGGACAATAACGAAAATAAGGAAAATAAGTGCAGATATAGGATTAATCAGCACAAGCAAAATACTTCCTGTGATCCCTCCAATATATGGCCCAAAGAATGGAATAACATTTGTAATTCCCACAAATACTCCCAGTAAAATTGGGTATGGAATCTTAAAAATCAAGCATCCAAAATAACATAAGAATCCAATTATGATTGAATCAACCAGTTTACCTGTGATAAAACCGATAAATGTATAATGAACAAATCTAAAAGATCCTACAAGTTCATTTGCAATACCTTCTTTAAAAAAGGCATATGCCATTTTCTTTGCCTGCGCACATAATATTTCTTTTGAATTAAGGAGATATATCGCAACAATTATTCCAACAATTAGATTAAATATGCCTTTGACAAAGCTTACAAATCTCTTTGAAACATCCTGAATTATTTCTGACATATTAGGTACTATTGAATTATCAATATAATTATCAAATTTGGATGTCGCACTGTTAAGAGTGCTATTAAGATAATTTGCAATATCAGGCTGCGAATCAAGATATGTATTAATAAATTTATTTACATTTCTAACATAATTTGGAACGCCGCCAACAATTTCCTCAATGCTCTTTATTAGCTGTGGTACGATCAGCGCAATAAGTGCGTAAAGAATTAACGCAACTAAAATAAAAGAAATAAGTACTGAATATTTGCGCATTGTTTTTCGGCGGCTGTCATATATTTCGTTCTCAAATTTGATTCCTCTTCTTTGTAGAATCGGCATCAAAATCTTTTTTTCTATAAAATTCACTATAGGAGAAATAATATAAGCAATAATAATACCAACTACAATTGACATCATTGCGTTATAGATTTTGGAGAAGCCTGTCGCAATTCTACCTCCGTGAAAAAGAAGAAAATAGAAAAATATACATGCAGCAACAGTCAAAAATGCTACGATTCCCCACGTAATCTGATCTTTTGTTGGCTTAATTTTCATCAGCCGCCTGCTTTCTTTAGTATAATTTAGTCCTGGTCAATTGAGTTTTCCAAAATATAAACAAGGCTATCAAGCATATCACTGTCAATTTCAAAGACCTTTCCTTCATCGCACTTTCCTGCAAAAGAAGGATCAATAGGTAATTTGCCTGTTACATTTAGTCCCTTTGAAGCTGCATATGAATCAATCTTACTTTCTCCAAAAATTGAAACCATCTCGCCGCAATTTGGACACTTGTAATAGCTCATATTTTCAACGAGTCCTAGAACCGGGATATTCATCATTTTTGCCATATTTACAGCTTTTTCAACAATCATTGAAACAAGTTCCTGAGGGGTTGAAACAACAACTACTCCATTTACAGGAAGAGACTGAAATACTGTAAGCGGAACGTCACCTGTTCCCGGAGGCATATCTACAAACATATAATCAATATCGCCCCAGTTAACATCGGTCCAAAACTGTTTAACAACATTTGCAATAACAGGTCCTCTCCAAATAACCGGATCAGTATCCTTTTCCATAAGAAGGTTAAGAGAAATAACCTTAATACCATTTGCAGTTTCTGCAGGAAGGATTTTTCCATCGGCATCGACATTCTTTACTTTAGATAGTCCAAACATTTTGGGAATCGAAGGTCCGGTAATATCAGCATCAAGGATGGCAACCTTATAGCCTTTCTTGGCCATGGTGCATGCACTAAGTGCTGTGACAAAGCTCTTTCCAACACCGCCCTTTCCACTCACAATACCAATTACATTTTTGATGTGCGAATTTTCAGAAGGTGCAATCTTGGTAATACGTGGATCCTTAACAGGGGTATGCTGCGCATTGTTTTCATTTTGTGTCATTAGAAATCTCCGTTCGAATTTATTTAATAATTTGGTGAATGATCCATTATTGAAACATTATCGGAATCATCCTTAAGGTATTCGTCAATTATATACCTTGGTCTTGCTTTTGTTTCAAGATATATTTTACCAATGTATTCTCCAATTATTCCAAGAGAAATCATGATAAGACCTCCGATTGCCCAAACTGAAAGGACTGTTGTTGTCCATCCGGGAATTGTATGTCCTGTAAAATATCTGATGAGTGAATAGATTAGTACTAAAAGACTGATAATAAATATTCCAAATCCAAGACTTGTAATTAGTCTGATTGGCTTAATGCTAAGAGAAGTAATACCCTCAGTAGCAAACTGAATCATTTTTTTAAGTGGATATTTACTTTCGCCGGCAAATCGTTCTGCTCTTTCATAATAGACTACATCTGTCTTATAGCCAACCATAGGAACAAGGCCTCTTAAAAAAAGGTTTACCTCATTAAATTCTGAAAGCCCGATAACTGCTCTTTTACTCATCAGCCTGTAATCTGCATGATTATAAACAGTATTAGCTCCAAGGCAGTCCATCATTTTATAAAAGCTTTCAGCAGTAAACTTCTTAAAAAAGGTGTCGGTTGCTCTCTTGGATCTTACGCCGTACACTATGTCAGCCCCATCATGATACTTATCAATCATTTCGTCCATAGCGCCAATATCATCCTGAAGGTCAGCGTCCATAGAAATAGTCATATCACAGATATTTCTAACTGTCATTAGTCCGGCAAGAAGCGCATTCTGATGTCCTCTGTTACGGCTTAAATTTATTCCCTGGAAAATTTCATTTGACTCATGAAGCCCTGAAATAATTTCCCAGGTCTTATCTTTAGAGCCATCATTTACAAATAATGCTCTACTGTCCTTTGAAATTTCCCCTTGAGAAATAAGGCTTTTAAATTTTTCAAGTATTCTCTTTGATGTCTCGGGAAGTACCTCTTCCTCGTTATAGCATGGAATTACACAAAATAGTCTGTTATTATTCATTTTTCCTCAATGTACATGTTTTTTAGTATAACTTTATAAAAAGTTCGCTCGTCGGCAAACTTTTTATAAACCTATTATACCTGCAAAAAGAAAAATTAGTAGCTTAATTATTAGTATTGATATAATTAATTAGTCCCTCAGAGTCAATTATCTTTTGCATAAATGGAGGAAATGCCTGTCCCTGATACTCTTTACCGGTTGTTTCATCAGTAATTATTCCATTATCAAAATTAATTGAAACAACATCTCCTGCTTTAATTTCTTTTGAAGCTTCCGCGCATTCTACAATTGGAAGACCAATATTAATGCTGTTTCTATAAAAAATTCTGGCGAAGGTTTCTGCTATAACACAGCTTACTCCAGCGGCTTTAATTGCAATTGGAGCATGCTCTCTGGAAGATCCGCAGCCAAAATTCTTGCCGGCAACAATAATGTCTCCTTTGGTTACACTTCCAATAAAGCTCTTATCAATATCTTCCATGCAATGAGATGCTAGTTCAAGCGGATCGGTTGTATTAAGGTATCTTGCAGGAATGATTACGTCTGTATCAACATTATCTCCAAATCTAAAAACATTTCCTTTAGCTGATTTCATCTATTTACTCCTTAAATCTATATTTTAAATTGGTTAAATTGTTTGTAGTTTTAAAATTACATTCCAATTTCAGAAGGCTGTGAAATAAATCCGGTAATCGCGCTTGCTGCTGATACTGCAGGAGAAGCAAGATATACTTCAGAATCGATTGCTCCCATTCTTCCAACAAAGTTTCTGTTTGTCGTAGAAACGCATCTTTCGCCGCTAGCAAGAATACCCATATATCCACCAAGACATGGACCACACGTAGGAGTAGAAATAACTGCGCCAGCTTCAATAAACTGCTTTAAAAGTCCCTCTTCCATTGCCTGTAAATAAATCTTCTGCGTTGCCGGAATAATAATGCAGCGTATTCCTGATGCAATTTTCTTGCCACGAATAATCTCTGCTGCACATCTAAGATCTGAAATACGTCCATTTGTACATGAACCAATAACAACCTGGTCAATCTTTATCTTATCCATGCTATCAAATGTTCTTGCATTCTCAGGAAGATGCGGAAATGCAACTGTTGACTTTAGCGTAGATAAATCGACTGTGATTTCTCTTGTATATTCTGCGTCCTTATCAGCTTCAAATGCTTCAAACTTCTTACCATTTGCATGTTCATTTAAATACTCGATAGACTTATCATCTACAGGGAATATTCCGTTCTTGGCACCGGCTTCGATTGCCATATTTGATATAGAGAATCTATCATCCATTGAAAGAGCACTTACGCCTTCTCCAGCAAATTCAAGGGACTGATATAAAGCGCCATCAACACCAATTTGTCCAATTATATGAAGAATAACATCTTTACCACTAACCCACTTTGAAGGCTTGCCGGTAAGAATGACCTTAATTGCTGAAGGAACCTTAAACCATGCTTTTCCTGTAGCCATACCTGCAGCCATATCTGTTGAACCTACACCGGTTGAAAAAGCTCCAAGTGCTCCATATGTACATGTATGGGAGTCAGCTCCGATTATTAAATCTCCCGGAAGTGTAAGTCCTGATTCAGGAAGAAGTGCATGCTCAATACCCATCTGGCCTACTTCGAAATAATTAGTGATTTTATTTCTGATAGCAAATTCTCTTACACACTTACAATTCTCTGCAGATTTAATATCCTTGTTTGGCACGAAATGGTCAGGTACAAGAGCAATTTTACCTTTGTTAAAAACACCCTTTGAATTAAATTTATCCATTTCCTTTATTGCAACAGGGCTGGTGATATCGTTTCCAAGAACAAGGTCAAGGTCTGCTTCGATAAGCTGTCCCGGATTAACATGATCAAGTCCCGCATGCTTTGCCAATATTTTCTGGCTCATTGTCATTTTACTCATAATATGCCTCCTAAAAAGTTTTCAAATAATATGATTCATAGATTATCACATGTTAAGCTACAAGATAAGATAAATATTTATCCATTTAGTTGATTATTATTAATATCAGAGCTTTGATATTTCTTTTTATAGACTACTATATATGCTATAACTGCAAGAAGGCAAAGTAGGGAAATAGCAACTCCTAGAGGTAAATTCTGGTAATGATATGTTAAAACGATTTCATGAACTCCAGCGGGGCAATCTATTGCAATCATTCCATAGTCAGCCTTGATAATATCGGTCTTTTCACCGTCAACTGTTGCTGTAAAGCCGCTTAGCGCAGGAACAGAGAAAAATACAAGGTTTTCAGAAGAAAGATTACTTGTTGTTGCAACAAATCCGCTCTTTGTAGTTTCAAAAGAAGTACAGGAAGTAGCTGCCCTATCATTACATTCATCGATAAAGGTTTCATTTGACATAGAATCTTCTATATCTGAAGCGCTAAGTTCATTTAACAAGCTTCCATATTTTGCTGCGTCCTCATCGCTTAATATGATTGCTTTGACAAGAGTCTGGTCGCCGCTTGCTTTAACAATTGAATCCCATGTTGACTGTGTAACATAATTATCAAAGGTAAATCCCATTGGAATATAATTAATATTTTCATAAATTGTAAAGCCGTTCTGCTCAGAATTTAATGCTGTTTCATTATAGCCAACAATTCCGTTCCCTTGCGAAAAGTCTCCGTTTTTGTTGATATCTGAGTTTTCAAGATAATATCTGCAGGAAAGAATTGCGCGAAGCCCTATTCTTTCATTTGGGATTTCTGATTCAACAGTTCTTGTTATCCCGGCAGTTCCTTCATAGAAGTCAAATATTTCTGATGGGACTGTACTAAGGAAACAGTGGACAGTCGGTATTCCCCAAACCATCTCATAATTTGTCGAAGTAGAATCAGTTTCTATTCTGGAAAAAGAGCTCTCGTCCAAATCGGGCTTTGTATCAAGCATCTGCTCCTGCCACTTAACCATACCATAATCGCTGATAAGGCTTTTGCCGTTTTGAAGCACAATAAATGTTGAAAGGACACTGCCAAATACTGTTGCAAATAAAAGTGCATTGATTCTTCTTCTCTTTTTCCTAACTAAAAAGATGATAAGAATAAGCATAATACTAAGTATTGCTGTTCCAATAACCTGCTTCCAGAAAATAGTCTGATTCTCTGCCATCTGCATGTATACGACATTTCCGTTATCATCTCTTGATGGAAGAACGGAAATCAGAACAATAAAAAGGAATAAAAGTGTTGTAGCAAGTGTCCCAATTCGCATTGCCAATTGATTTTCGCTTT
This sequence comes from uncultured Butyrivibrio sp., assembly GCA_964549585.1. Lineage (GTDB taxonomy): Bacteria > Bacillota > Clostridia > Lachnospirales > Lachnospiraceae > Butyrivibrio. The sequence goes on from CAZJWA010000005.1 coordinate 8,410, forward strand.
CAATCATCTGACAAGTCATTATTGCCATAAAAAGAATTGGCATAAAATACCATCTGCAATAATACTGCGTATTAAATAATGAGAACATGGCATTAAGAATAGGTACAAACGCTATTACCAAAGAAGTAATGATAAGCGTCTTCTTCCAGTCTTTCTTCTTTGCAATAACATAAGCTATTACTCCTGCAAGTCCAAATAATGGTAGATAAACTGCAAGCGATGAGTTCTTTACTTCAGAAGTATAAAAGAGTGTTCCTTTTCCAATAATATCCGGAATCATAACCATGCTCTTAATTATATCTAGATATCTCTTCGAGCTTTCATAAATAATTGTATCGTAGCCAAGAAGAATATTATCAAGCCTTGTATTTCCTGCAACGCCTTCCAGAACCATTACAAGGTAGAAAGCGCCAAGTCCAACTCCAAGTATTCCTCCAGATAAAGCTCTTAAAATCATTCTTCTAACATTGACGAAGCTGTTCGACCTTGCATACCTAATTACAGCATATATTACAAGGAATATCGCTTCCCCGAAAAAGAAATAGTAATTTATTGTTACCATAAGAGTTGCAGCAAGGCAAAATCTAATATATACATATCCTCCCGGAACAAATTTTCCTTTCTCTTTTTTATCATCAAGCTTCATAAGGTCATCGAAAGCTATAAGAAGAAGTGGGAAGAATGCAACAACATCAGTAAAATGATTAAAGACGATATTACATGCATCAAATCCAGAAAAAGCATATAAAAGGCAGCCAATAATCGCAGTATTGTTGTGCTTTGTATATCTCTTAATATAATAATAAGAGGTTGTGGCAGCAGTCGCATACTTAAGTCCCATTAAATAAGGCATCAAATATGGAAGAATTTTTACTGAAAAAGGAATTGTAATCCAAAAGAAAGGGCTTCCGCAAAGATAAAATGATAAATCGCCAATAAGTGTTCCGCCAAGATCAAGATTCCAGTTCCATGAGAAGCTTCCGCTTCTTACTGCTCTATGAGCAAGAATATAGAATGGAACCTGCTGAACATTATAATCACCATAATAGAAAAAAAGTCCGCCATGCTCAATAATAATCGGTAGAGCTGCAAGAATATACATAAGAAAAGCAAGCGCAAATATCTTAATTCCGTTTGGAATTTTCTTCCAAAAAGTCAAAGGCTTTTGCTGAGCAAGAATCCTTTGAGAATCAGAAAGATTATCAATATCACCGCTTTCACTTATCGTGGTACTTTTATCTTTATTTGTTGTAGTATTAAGCATTTTATATGGCCATCCTTTTTGCTGTATTAAAATTACCAAGCCCTTCTATTATAAATGTATTTCGAAAAATTTATATGGTCATTATCTTATTTTATTCAAAAATCACACAAAGTTCATAGACAAAGGGAGCGAATTGGACATAGCCAAAACGCTCCCTTGATTTTATCTTAATATACACTTTATTTCAATAAAACAGTAAAGTAAAACAAATTAGTTGTTGATAAGCTTGTCAGACTCACTATTCCAGCTGTAAAGCTTTCTGATCTCTGCGCCAACCTTCTCTGAAGGATGCTCAGCATGAAGCTTTCTCATCATCTGGAAATGAACCTGTCCGCCTGCTTCTGACATATCAAGAAGGAATTCCTTAGCAAATGTGCCATCCTGGATATCGCTTAAGATCTTCTTCATTGTCTTCTTTGTCTCAGGAGTGATAAGCTTAGGACCTGTTACATAATCACCATACTCAGCAGTATTAGAAATTGAATATCTCATTCCTGCAAAGCCTGACTGATAAATAAGGTCAACAATGAGCTTCATCTCATGGATACACTCAAAATATGCGTTTCTTGGATCATATCCAGCCTCGCAAAGTACTTCAAAGCCTGTCTGCATAAGAGCGCAAACACCGCCGCAAAGAACTGCCTGCTCACCAAAAAGGTCTGTCTCTGTCTCTGTTCTAAATGTTGTCTCAAGAAGACCAGCTCTAGCTCCGCCGATACCAGCGCCATATGCAAGTGCCATCTCAAGTGCCTTACCTGTTGCATCCTGGTGAACAGCTACAAGACAAGGTGTTCCTTTTCCAGCCTGATACTCAGAACGAACTGTATGTCCAGGTGCCTTAGGAGCGATCATTGTTACATCAACATCCTTTGGAGGATTGATAAGACCGTAATGAATATTAAAGCCGTGTGCAAACATAAGCATATCTCCTGCTTTTAAGTTTGGCTCAACGTCCTTCTTGTACATTGCAGCCTGCTTCTCATCATTGATAAGAATCATGATGATATCAGACATTTTTACAGCTTCTGTTGTATTATAAACCTTAAGTCCCTGAGCCTCAGCCTTGGCCTTTGACTTAGATCCTTCATAAAGTCCAATAACAACGTTACAGCCTGAATCCTTTAAGTTAAGGGCATGTGCATGTCCCTGGCTGCCGTAACCGATAATTGCGATTGTCTTGCCTTCAAGTAAAGAAATATTACAGTCTTCCTGATAAAATAATCTTGGTTCTGCCATTAGTTTTTCCTCCATCTGGAATAATCTATATTTGCTGTTTAGCTCAAAAAGATCGAATTATTTGTAAAGCGACCTCAGAGTTCGAAAGTATTCTTCATATTTATATGAAATATAAAATATGAAGAGTTAAAAGATATTACACATCAAGATAAATAACATTTGATGTTCCACGAGACAATCCTGCAATTCCTGTTCTTGCAAGCTCAAGTATTTCATAGCCATCAAGAAGCTTTATAAAAGCATCAACTTTTGTCTGATTACCGGTTATTTCAATAATCAGGCTCTCATTAGAAACATCAACTATCTTTCCTCTAAAAATATCTGCTACAGAAATTACACTCTGTCTCTGCTCAGGTGAGCACTTAACCTTAACCATTGCGAGCTCTCTATATACACTATCGTCCGGTTTTAGTTCATGAATATCGCGAACATCAACAAGCTTTGAAACCTGCTTCTCAATCTGATCAAGAATTTCATCATCGCCGGAAGCTACTATTGTAATCCTGGTAAATCTAGGATCAGCGGTAACGCCTGCTGTAATACTTTCAATATTATAGCCTCTTCTTGAGAAAAGACCTGATATTCTGCTAAGTACTCCTGAAGTATTATCTACAAGAAGCTGAAAAACTTTTTCTTTCATGTGTTCATCCTTTATTTCCAACGTGAATTTAGTACGTTAAAGTTCTAAATTTAGCATTCCATTTGCTAGCTTCCTAAAGCTCTTTTTGTTAACTTAAGACACATTATAGGCACGAAAAAATAATAAGTCAACAGACAATATTATGTATTATACGTAAAAGTACATTAATTTTGTAATGTTTCAAGTTCTCGCTTTAAAGTGTGAAAGCATATTGCTACTAACTATGTCTCAACTCTTTTTAGCAAATAAAATACCGGCAAATGGCCAATTGCCACTACCGGTATTAAAAATATAAATTATTATTTAATGTGAAACATCTTTTATCATAAAGACTCATTACATTTTGGAAGGGCAAGCGTTCCTGTCCTTGCAACCTCAACAATGCTAATTCCATTAAGAACATTTAAGAAGAGCTGAACACGATCCGGTGTATCACAAATCTGAATCATCATCATTGTTTTTGAAATATCTACAATCTGAGCTTTCATGATATCACAATTTTCCATGATATCTCTTCTGTTGTTCTTATTATATTTAATCTTAACCAGTAAAAGCTCCCGGCTTACCGACTGAACTTCATCAAATGTTTTAACTTTAATAATATCAAGTTTCTTGTTAAGCTGCTTTTCTATTTGTTCAATAGTTCGCTTATCTCCGCTGCTGACAATTGTCATACAGGAAACGTCCTTAGAATCTGTTTCACCAACTGCAAGCGAATCAATATTAAAATTTCTTCTTGAAAATAGTCCTGCTACCTTACAAAGTACGCCGGCTCTGTTCTCTACAAGAACTGAATAAATTTTTTTCATAGTAACAACCATGCCTTTCAAAGTAAAACCTTGCCAAATAAACTTAGATTTTTGCAAGTTCCAATGGATCAACTATAATTTCCATCAAAACTGCCTTATCTTTTTCAAGGAAATCCTTATAAGCCTTTTGCATATCGGTTTCTTCATCAACACGAATGTAACCAATTCCATAAGCCATAGCAAGTTTATCAAGATCAGGCTTCCCTTTTATGTCAACCAAAGCATATCTGTCATTTAATGAATAATGCTCATACTCTCTTACCATTCCAAGATAATTGTTTCTAAAAACTACTATCTTTATCGGGACATTTTGCTGAACAAGTGTTGCAAGTTCCATCATTGACATCTGGAAAGAGCCATCACCGCATGAAGCAACTACTTGTCTGTCTGGAGCAGCCATTTTGGCTCCTATGGCAGCTGGTATTGCATAGCCCATTGTTCCCATTCCGCCTGATGTAAGGAATCTTCCATCATCTTTTATGTTGTAATAAGCTGTTGCCCACATCTGGTTCTGACCTACATCTGCTACAAATACAGCATTATCATCCATCATGTCTGACAAAGTCCTGATTGCAGTTTCCGGATTAACAAATCCCTGTCCCTTTTTGGGATCAGACCTCTTTTCGCAAAAAGAATTTTTGTATTCATTAAGAGTACTTAGCCACTTATCATGCTTCATCTCTTCTGGTGAAACGCTTTCAATCTGATTAAGAATATGTTTTATATCTCCAACAAGTGGAATCGTAGGTCCAACATTCTTTCCAATTTCGGCAGGATCAACATCAATATGAATAAGTACCTTATCTTCCATAATAAGATCAGGTCTATTCACTGCTCTGTCTGCAACCCTTGCTCCGATTAACATCATAAAATCAGAATCATTCATTGCTTTGTTGGCATAAGGTCTTCCATTATTTCCAACCATTCCGTAAAAAAGAGGATCACTATCTTTCATGACTCCAATTCCCATCATCGTTGTAACAACAGGAATCTGAAATCTTTTTGCAAAGCTGCGAAGATCATTTACCGCGCCGCTAAGGTGAACTCCTCCTCCAACACAAATTAAAGGCTTCTTTGCTTTTTCAATTTCTTTTATCACTTTAGCAATCTGAGCCATATTGCCTTCAACAGTAGGCTTATAGGTTCTCATTGAAATTTTTTCAGGATAAGAAAAGCTCTTAACGTTCTCCATTTGAATATCAAAAGGGATATCAATAAGGACTGGGCCTTTTCTTCCTGTACTTGCAATATAAAATGCTTCCTTAAAAATTCTAGGAATATCATTTACATTTCTAACAAGATAGCTATATTTAACAAATGATTCAACAGCGCCGGTAATATCCGCTTCCTGGAACATATCACTGCCAATCATATTTGAATTTACCTGTCCAGTAATGCAAATAAGCGGTATACTATCAGCAAAAGCAGTTGCAATTCCGGTAATAAGATTTGTTGCGCCTGGACCAGATGTAACAGCACAAACGCCGGGGCGTCCATTAATTCTTGCATAGCCGCTTGCCATATGTGCTGCATTTTGCTCAGTTCGAACAAGAACTGTACGAATATCCGTATCCTCTATACTGTCATAAAATGGGCAGATTGTTGCACCCGGATAACCGAATACAACATTAACGCCCTCTTTTTCAAGACATTTTACTACTATATCAGAACCTTGCATTTAATACCTCACTTGTATCCTTATTGAATAATATGAAAGGATTTTCAAAATATTTATGAACATCCTAACACAATAACGACAATACTACAATTAACAGAATTAATCACATTTCCATCGCATTGACCATAAACTTCTATTGTGATAAATTTAATTTTGATGTATTTTTTGGGGGTAAAAATTGAAATCAGAGAATAATTATAAAGCGTCATTAAAATCAAATAAATATTTATCTAAATTTAGAATTATCTTTGCTGCATTACCAATAATGATAATATTTCTGCTAACCGGATGCGGAGCTAATAACGAAGAGCTTGATACATATAAAACTAATATGAACAGCTTTTTTGACAAGGCTTCTGCATATGACAGCGCAATTAATTCAATTGATGCATCAAGTGACAGCGCCGTTTCGGATCTTTTATCAAATCTTGATGGACTTAATGAATGTTTTCAGGAAATGGCAGCATATGATATACCAAGTGAATTTGATTCACTTTCAGATCTTGCAACTGAATCGGCTGAATATATGCAGCAGGCAAATGATTCCTATCACGCTGCATATGACGGTGAATATGACGCCGATAGTGAAGCTCTTGCCTCTCAGTATTATGAAAGAGCAAATTCCAGAGTCAAGTATATGATTACAATTCTTCATGGAGAAGTCCCTGAAGGAGAAGGAATCAAGATTACTACTGAAGATACATATAACTTTACTACAATAACTGAAGATAGCTCAACTGAAGCATCTACCACCGAAGAAAATGATTCATCTGAAAATTAGTATAACAAAAAAGGTTCGCCCAGATGGGCGAACCTTTTTTAGCTGTGAAGATTATATTTTGAGGCTGCATCAAGTCTTGAAAGTGCTCTTGCCATTGCAGCCTGACTCATACGATACTCTTTAATAGAATTTTGCTGTCTAATCTTTTCTTTGGCATTCTCAAGTGCTTCCTGAGCCCTGTGAACATCGATATCCTCAGGTCTCTCGGCAGTATATGCCAAAATAGTACATCTGTTATTGGCAAACTGAGCAGAGCCAACGCCAACAACAGCTTCTATCCATGAGCCATCCTCTTTTTGAATCTTCATTGTTCCATTATAGATTGCAAGAAACATTTCCTCATGATGAGCCTCAAATGCCATCTGCCCATCAATACAGGGAACAATTACTGTCCTGCATCTGCCTTCAAAAAAGATTCCGTTAATTGACATGACCTGAAGGCTGAAGGTATGTGAAACTGTGCTCGCATTATTCGCCATTAGTTGTCCTTCTCAAGCTCTTTTGCTTTTTCAATAACATCATCAATAGTTCCGACATTAAAGAATGCTGCTTCCGGATAATCATCCATATCGCCGTCAACTATAGCCTTAAAGCCTCTGATTGTCTCTTTTAGAGGAACATATTTACCTGGAATATTGGTAAACTGTTCAGCTACGTGGAAAGGCTGTGAAAGGAATCTAGAAATCTTTCGTGCACGGTAGCAGGTTTTCTTATCTTCTTCACCAAGTTCTTCCATACCAAGAATTGCAATAATATCCTGCAGCTCTTTATACTTCTGGAGCATCTGCTGAACCTTCATAGCAACCTCATAATGCTCTTCGCCAACGATATCAGCTTCAAGAATACGGCTTGTAGAAGCAAGAGGATCAACTGCAGGGTAAATTCCCTGTTCTACGATTTTTCTTGAAAGAACCGTCGTAGCATCCAGATGTGCAAATGTTGTTGCAGGAGCAGGATCCGTCAAATCATCTGCAGGGACATAAACTGCCTGAACTGATGTAACAGAACCATGTTTTGTAGAAGCTATTCTCTCCTGAAGTTTACCTAGATCCGTTGCAAGAGTTGGCTGATAACCTACTGCAGAAGGCATACGTCCAAGAAGTGATGAAACCTCTGAGCCTGCCTGAATAAATCTAAATATATTATCAATAAATAAAAGAACATCCTGATGTTTGACATCTCTAAAATATTCAGCCATTGTAAGTCCTGTTTCAGCAACTCTCATTCTGGCACCCGGTGGCTCATTCATCTGTCCAAAAACTAGTGCTGTTTTCTCAAGAACTCCGGAAGCCTTCATTTCGCTCCAAAGATCGTTTCCTTCACGTGATCTCTCTCCAACACCTGTAAAAATTGAATATCCGCCGTGCTCTGTAGCAACGTTCTGAATAAGCTCCTGAATAAGAACGGTTTTACCAACTCCGGCTCCGCCAAATAGTCCTACCTTACCACCCTTAGAATATGGCTCAAGAAGATCAATTACTTTTATTCCTGTTTCAAGTACTTCTACAACAGGGCTCTGGTCAATAAGTTCAGGAGGATTTCTATGGATGCTCCAGTGTTCCTCACTATCAAGACTCTCGCCTTTATCAATAGTGTCTCCTGTTACATTAAAAAGTCTTCCAAGTGTTTTATCTCCAACCGGCACCTTTATAGGTCCATTAGTTGGATGAACAGTCATACCACGACATAATCCTTCAGAAGCAGCAAGCATTATGCACCTTACCGTATTGTTTCCTATATGCTGTGATACTTCCATTATGCATCTTTGATCGTTATTGATAACTTCAAGAGCGTCATCAATATATGGAAGATCATTGTCTTCAAACTGAACATCTACAACAGGTCCCATGACCTGCTTAATAATTCCGTCTTTCAACTTAAGTTACCTCTTCTCATCCTAGCTGACTCTGCGGCCTGCTTTAGAGCCTTTGCACCGCTTGCTACCTCAGTAATTTCCTGAGTAATCATGCTCTGACGCTTTCTGTTGTATTCCATATCAAGGTCATGAATCATCTGTTTGGCATTATCATTTGCAGAGTCCATAGCCATCATACGCGAATTCTGAACACTGCAAAATGCTTCTACAAGTGCTCCATAAATAAATCCCGTCGTAAGTGATGGAACAATATTATCAAGTACTGCCTCAGGACTTGGCGTCATCAGAAATTCCTCTCGCATGGAGGCATTTTGAAGTGCAATAGCATCCTTACTCAGATTTGTTTTCTTTTCCCTCTCAAGAGGAAGAAGCTTGACGAATTTAGTCTCACATACCATTGAATTCTTCATAACTGTGTAGATCATGTATGCTTCATCAATTTCATTATTTACATAATCGCCTATAATTGTAGAAGAAATATTTCTTGCTCTATGCATAGTGGGATTCTGCGCGGTATAGTGAAACTGCTCATCGACCGGAATCTTTTTGGACATAAAATACTGTCTTCCCATCTCTCCTACAACATAAAGTTTATATGGCGCATTATTTGCATTAATATGATCTTCGGCAAGCTTAAGCACATTGTGATTATATGCGCCTGCAAGCCCTTTATCTCCGGTTAAAACAAGATACCCTTTCTTTCTTTTCTCTTCTGGTATATCACTGTGAGCATCAAGAAAAATATCTGTCGTATTCTCCGGAACGTGCCTGATTACACGTGAAATCATTGCCTGAACAGCATAAAAATACGGTTCTGTATCGGCAAGCATCTTTCGGGCCTTGCGAAGCTTATTCGAAGAAATCATATACATAGCGTTTGTTATTTTTAAAGTATCATTTACGCTTTTTTTTCGATCCTGGATTTCTTTGATATTAGCCAAAATTCATCACCCTTTTATAGCTTCTGTAGTTTGCTCATCAAATGAATAGTTACTTAAAAATGCCTCAGCCTTTTTGATGATTCTTTCTCTAAGATCATCACTAAGATCCTTGCCATTCATAAGTTCACTAACAATATCACCCTCATTTTTTGAAAAATTATCAAGAAGATCACCTTGGAATTTCTTAATCTGATTAACAGGGATATCGTCAAAAAGGCCACAATTAGCTGAAACCATTGTAATAACCTGTCTATGCGTTGAAAGTGGGTGACCTAGAGGCTGCTTTAAAAGTTCCATAAGAGCAGCGCCATGCTTTAGTTGTTTCTTGGTAGTATCATCAAGATCAGAACTAAACTGTGTAAACACAGCCATTTCTCTATACTGAGCAAGGTCAATTCTCATGCTTCCAGAAGCTTTTTTCATAGACTTTGTCTGAGCTGCACTACCTACACGTGATACAGAAAGTCCAACGTTTACTGCAGGTCTCATTCCTTCAAAGAACAAATCACTTTCAAGGAAAATCTGACCATCTGTAATTGAAATAACATTTGTAGGAATATATGCAGAAACATCTCCTGCCTGCGTTTCAATAATAGGAAGAGCTGTAATAGAGCCGCCTCCCATTTCATCAGAAAGTCTGCTTGATCTTTCAAGAAGTCTTGAATGAAGATAAAATACATCTCCTGGGTAAGCTTCACGTCCAGGTGATCTCTCAAGAAGAAGTGAAATTGCTCTGTAAGCTACAGCGTGCTTTGACAAATCATCGTATACGATAAGAACATCCTTGCCTTCATGCATAAAATACTCTGCAAGAGCTGTTCCTGCGTATGGCGCAATATATTGAAGCGGAGCCGTATCAGAAGCTGACGCAGACATTACTATTGTATAGTTCATAGCACCTGCTTCAGTAAGCGTATTAATAAGTCTGGCTACTGTAGAAGCCTTCTGACCAATCGCAACATATATACATGTACAATTCTTGCTTTTCTGGTTGATAATCGTATCAAGAGCTATTGAAGTCTTACCGGTTTGTCTATCTCCGATAATAAGCTCACGCTGCCCTCTTCCTATTGGAAACATCGTATCTATAGAAAGAATTCCTGTTGCAAGAGGCTTATTAACGCTTTGCCTGTCAATAATGCCCGGTGCCGGCTCTTCAACTGGTCTAAAACCTGTTGTAATAATATCGCCTTTACCATCTATTGGCTCTCCAAGAGCATTAACAACTCTTCCAACATATCCTTCGCCAACAGGAATACCTGCCTGCTTGTATGTTCTAGTTACCTTGCTTGATTGTCTGATTCCGGTATCGTCTCCAAAAAGAATGCATCCAATATGATCGTCCTTGATATCCTGGACCATGCCCTTTGTTCCATCTTCAAACTGAATGACTTCGCCATAAAATGCATGATCGATACCAACAACATTGGCGATTCCATCACCAACCCATATGACTTTTCCGACTTCCTGATTATCAGTGTTTAATTCAAAATTCTCAACTCTGTTTTTGAGAAGGTCAACAATGTGAGAAGAAGGATCTTCGTTTTTCTTAAGGCCATTCAAATGATCCTTGAGCTGAGAAACTCTTCCTCTATCACTCCAGTCATATTCATTATTACCACATTTAACAACAAATCCACCTGTCAGGGAATGATCCTCGACAACCTCAAGTGTTATGTTGTCATTTTTTTCTCTTTTTCGAATAACTTCAGTTATACTGATTACCTGATCCGGCGACGGTGCAGTATTTGCATAGCGAAGCTCTGCAACATTCACCTTATCCGTTGTTTGTTTTTTGTCCATATTAATCCTCGTTATCTGGCTTGTCCTCAGCTTCATTAATGAATCTGTTATAAAGTTCTCTGTCAGACTCTTCAGAATGAGAAGCAGCAGAAATCTTTGAAGCGGCAGAAACTACCATTTCAGTAAGCTCGGATTCATAAATCTTCTTCTGTCTCTTCTTCTCGGAAGCAGCATCCTTAACAGCATCATCAAGAATAGAATCTGCCTCAATCTTGGCATTTGCCACGATCTTGGAATACTCCTTATAACCCTTTTCTTTAGATTCAGTCAAAAGAGCTTCTCTCTCATCATTAAGCTTTGAAAGCTCAGACTCATATTCCGTCTTAGACTTATCCGCTGCAGCAGACTTTTCCTCTGCTTCTTTGGTTGCTGTCTCGATTTCCTGTTTTCTTGCATCAAGAACCTTATCAATTCTCTTAAATAAAAAGATCTTAAATACTGCAAAAAGAATAAGTACATTGATAATTGTGTATATAATATTTGCGTTTATACTAAGCACAATTTTTTCCTTCCAATCTTAAGTTTAAGCAAAAATAATCATAAGTGCTACAACAAGACCGTAGATAGCGGTTGCTTCTGCAAGTGCACATCCAAGAATGAGCATCATCATGATCTTATTACTTGCCTCAGGCTGACGTGCAACTGCATCAGTCGCCTTTGCTGTTGCTATACCTATACCAATACCTGCTCCTATACCTGTAAGTGCTGCTATTCCTGCTCCTATTGCTGTTAAATCCATAATAATTCTCCTTTCAAACCCTAAAATGTGATTTTTATTCCATAGCTTCTTTTATGTAAAGTGACGTCAGGAAAATAAATACATAAGCCTGAATCAGTCCATCAAAGAAATCAAAATATAAGCTCAGTACAGCCGGTACAAAAATCGGAACTGCCATCTTAATCAGCTCCATGATAACGGTCGCACCAAGAACATTACCAAAAAGTCTCATGCAAAGAGAAAGCGGTCTGATACCAAGCTCCAATATATTCATTGGTGTAATGATCCAGATAGGCTGTGTAAATGACTTAAGCCATCCGCCGGTACCCTTCTTATGAATTCCTGCCGCCTCGATAAGAATAATACTCATAACGGCAAGTCCAACAGTTACATTAAGATCCATAGTCGGAGGCGTAAGACCAAAAACACCGACCAGATTACATAATCCGATAAAAAGAAGTACCGTTATCATATAATCCTTGTAAATTGCTCCTTCACTTCCAAGAAGTCCTTCTGTCATTCCACGAAGCTTAAGTACAATCGATTCTGCAATGAGCTGCCTCTTTGAAATGTTATGAATCTTTAGTCCACTTGTAAGAAAAATACACAAAACCAGAAAAAACAGAATAACAAACCAGATTATAACTGTTGACTTGTTAATATTGAAAAATCCTTCTGGTCCAAAACCGACATTAATCGGAATAAGTGTTTTATCCTCAGTAAGCAGTTTGTTCAGTTCTTCACCAATATTCACTGAAATCCACTTCCTTCCCTCAAAAATTCTATCGATACCCTAATAGTAAGCTTTAAAAAAAATATTTCAACCCTGCAAATCTTCTCCGAGATTAAGTAGAACTTTTCTATGTACTTTCTTGTAGCAGCATATTGAAATTACCATTGATACGATTTCTGCAATCGGAAAAGCCCACCAAACAACATCTACATTTCCAAAAAGTGATAAAACCCAGGCAACAGGAATCAGTACAACAAGCTGTCTTGTCACAGAAATAATCAATGAATAAATGCTTTGTGAAAACGCCTGAAATACCGAGCCCAAAATAATGCAAAAGCCTGCAATCGGAAATGATAAACAGATTATTCTAAGTGCAGGAATTCCAATTTCCTTCATAGCATCCGAAGCATTAAACATTGAAAGAAGCTGCCCCGGAATGAGTTCAAAAACAATAAGCCCGACAATCATTATTGAAACAGAAAGCATTATTGAAAAATGAAGTGCCTCTGTAATACGCTTTTTTTGCTTAGCACCATAATTGTACGCAAGTACAGGGATAAGACCATTGTTCAGTCCAAACACCGGCATAAAGAAAAAGCTCTGAAGCTTAAAATAAACTCCAAACACAGCCGTTGCTGTTGTAGAAAATACAATTAGTATCTTATTCATCAAATATGTCATAACTGAGCCAATTGACATCATTAGAATTGAAGGAATACCAACAATGTAAATATCCTCGATAATTTTTGAATCAGGTGTCAGAATGCTTTTAAATGATAACTTAATCTCATTGTTATACTTTATATTAAGCACGCCGCCAACTACTGCTGCAATTACCTGTCCCATTACTGTTGCAAGAGCAGCTCCTGCAACTCCAAGCTTTGGAAAGCCAAACATTCCAAAAATAAGAATCGGATCAAAAATTATATTGATTACCGCACCGGTAAGCTGCGAAGCCATACTCAGCATGGTTTTTCCTGTAGACTGTAATAGTCTCTCGAATGTAAGCTGGAAAAAGAGTCCAAACGACATGCACTGCACAATAGTAAGATATGTCTTACCAAGACTTACTATTTCAGGAACATTTGTCTGAGAGCTGATAAAAAATCCGGAACACGCAAATCCTAAAATCATAAACACAAGGCAGCTAAGAACTGAAAGCATAATCCCTGTATTTGCTGCTTTGTTGGATTTGTCAAAATGCTTTTCTCCAAGACATCTTGATAACAACGCATTCATTCCAACGCCCGTTCCTGAACCAACAGCTATCATAAGGTTCTGAAAAGGAAACGCGAGAGTTACCGCTATAAGAGCATTTTCGCTAAGCTGTGCAACAAAGATACTGTCGACAACATTGTATAATGCCTGAACCATCATCGATATCATCATCGGAAGCGACATTGATACTATTAGCTGCTTTACGGGCATCACACCCATCTTGTTTTCTTTCATTTCCAAAATATTACTCCTCCTTAAATACATATATAATCAGCAAAATGCTGAATTAAAATCCATATTTGTTAATTTTTTGTCATTATTTTATTATCTCATGAAGTGCATAATAGCTATTTTTACAATTTATGAGTACAGGCGCGGCAACAAATTTTGCATCCCCGATATTGCATTTATCCAAAGATGTGTTCACTTCAAAGGTTCTGTTATATCTGTCCGTCTCATTAACCTTTGCCAGTGCTTCTTCCACGGTTTCATCATTCTTACAAAGGTAAATATCAAGCATCATCTATCTCACTTTCTATAAATCAGACTAATTCATAGTTAATCAAAAGATCATTTTCTATGGCCTTAACATTTGCAAACGCTCCACAAATTATTGGCATTGCCGGAGGAAGATGCCCTATGTCTGCATCCATGATAATTGGAGCATTATATCTATCAAGTTCCCCTATAACAGCACTTATCCTGTCAAGTCCCATCATAGGTTCGTCAAAATGAAGTGGTCTTCCAATAATAAAGCCCTTCACATGATTAAACCATCCAGCGTTATCAAGCTGCCATAATGCTCTTCTAATACTCATTACATTAAGATCACATGCTTCAAGAAACCAAATTATTCCATCTTCAGCATATTTATTAGAGAACTCATTTACCCGGTCAAACTTTGTTCCGCAAAGCCCTGTCAAAATATCAAGATTTCCTCCAAGAAGTCTTCCAGAAAAGCTTACCCCAGAAGCTTTTAGAGATTCCGGATAAAATTTAAGTATCGTCTTTTCAGTAAGATTATACGGAGCGAGCGGATTTGTTTCATCCTTAAGCGATTCTTTTTCCCACATCTTATATGAATGAATGCTAAGCTTCTTACCTGTAATAACATCAAATGCGTCACAAATAGCACTATCCCATGGCTCCATGCCAAAGGCACCGGCACATGGACCATAAATTGATGCGGTGTCACAAAGCGTGGTATTTAAAAATGTAAAGTTTGTATTATCCGAATAGCCCATAAACCACTTTGCAGGTGCTTTTCCTATTGCATCAAAATCTACAAACGGAAGTATTCCGCACATGAGCTCTCCGCCGCCGCAAGATATCAGTATGTCATTTTCAGTCGATGTATAAAAATCTGTAAGCTCCTTTGCACAGCTTTTAGAAGAAGAACTTATACCAATTCCATCACTTGCAAAGCAGTTAGGACCAAGAACGGCCTTATAGCCTCTTCTTGTAAACTCTCTAAGGGCACTCTTAAATGCTGATTCATAGGGCTCAGATGCGCAGCCAAATGATGGTGCAACAAAGCCAATCGTTCCACCATCACGGATAAATTCCGGATATCTCATAGTTTGTATCCTTTCTGTATAATCAAATCAATCGAAAACTAATCAAAAAGGCGTGGTTAATCATCAATCTTGGCAACAATATGCTGCTGATCCTTATAAATATGTGACTCAGGAATGCAGCCTCTTACGCATGATGTTGGATAAACATTTGTATTTCTTCCAATTACAGTTCCCGGATTAAGAACACTGTTACAGCCAACTTCAACATGATCTCCAAGCATTGCTCCAAATTTCTTCATGCCTGTTTCAAGTGTTTCTTCTCCGTTTTTAAGAACTACAAGCTTCTTATCACTCTTAACATTAGACGTAATAGAGCCGGCTCCCATATGTGAAAAGAATCCAAGAATTGAATCTCCTACATAATTATAGTGTGGAACCTGAACCTTATTAAACAAAATTACATTTTTTAGCTCTGTAGAATTTCCAACAACTGCTCCTTTACCAACAATTGCATTTCCTCTGATAAATGCACACTGCCTAACTTCTGCGTCCTCATCTATAATGCAATAGTCGCCAAGAAAAGCTGAGTCAAATACTTTAGCTGATTTTGCAACCCAGACATGCTCGCCTCTTTTTTCAAATTTATCTGCAGGAAGCTCCTTACCAAGTTTTTCAATAAAATCATGAATAAGAGGAAGAAGTTCCCATGGATATTCATGACCTGTAAAAAAATCTGCCGCAATAGTTTCATTTAAATCATACATATTAGATATAGAATACTCTTTCATTACTTTGTCTTCCTTTTCTGTTTTGTTTTGTAAAATCCGGCGATGTAGTTATATCTTCCGTTTAGCATATTTCTTGCATCGTTCTTCTTAACATAATCAGTTTTACTGATTATAAATTTATCAAGTTTATCCATGTACTCATCTTCAGATATTTCACCTTCAGATACTCCTGTAAGCCCCTTTTCCCAGCTTGCAGTAAGTGATGGGCTAAGCATTGATTTCATAGAAAAACCAACCGTCTCATAAACCATCTCACCCATTTGGGTAGGCGTGATTATCTGTGTCTTCTTATTAAGGCTCAAATATCTTATATTGACCAGTTTGGTCAGTATGCCGGCTCTAGTTGCGGATGTGCCGATTCCGCTTCCCTTAATCTGTGCTCGAAGATCTTCATCCTCGATGAACTGACCTGCATTTTCCATTGTAAGAATAAGAGTTCCGGAATTGTAACGTTTTGGAGGAGAAGTTTCTCCTTCTTTAATTCCAAGAGCATTAACTTTAAGCTTACTGCCCTTTTTAATTTTCTTTATCTCTTCAAGAAATTCTTCATCAGTTATCTCTATTTCTTCATCACCAGCCGCCTGTCCATCTGAGCCTTCGTCTTCTTCACCCTCTTTGTCAGACGAAGAAGCATTATTTGCTGCCTTTTCTCTTTTTGCAGCAAAAAAGCTGTAGTCCATAACATGAAGATATCCCTTTGACGCAAGGACCTTAAATGTCGATGCAAATTCTTCAGTAAATTCGGTACCTTCAACATCTTTAGAAACGCAAAGTGAGACTTTACTGTAATTAGCAGGAGGATAGAATATTGCGAGAAATCTTCTTGCTATTATCTCGTACACCTTCTGCGCAGTCGGGCTAAATGAAGAAAGTGCTGATAAACCCTGCCCCGTAGGAATAATTGCATAGTGATCTGTTATCGCCTTGTCATTAACATATCTGGTTTTGGCAATTCCCTTAAATGACTCATGTTGAATAACCGATTTCGCATAAACAGATACCGGCCGATAATTCTCAAGACCTTTAATATTTTGACTGATAACCTTTGAAATTGCTGTAGATAAAACTCTCGCATCAGTTCTTGGATACGTCGTTAGCTTCTTTTCATAAAGCTCCTGCGCAACAGCAAGTGTCTCATCAGGGTTTATCTTAAAGAATCTCGAACAGTCATTTTGAAGCTCTGCAAGATTATATAGAAGCGGCGGATTCTTCACTTCCTTCTTGTGCTCAGATTTAACTACTATTGCTTCAAAAGGAACCGCCCCAAGCGAAGAAATAAGCGCATCAGCATCCTCTTTCTCCTTAAAGCCCTTATCATTATAGAGCTTTGGCGAGTCCAAAAAGCTGCTTTTATCGCTTACATGCCACTCAAAGCTTTCTGTCTTACTGCCAAAATCAACATCAGCATTAATTCTATAAAATGGTGTCTTTACAAAGTTTCTGATTTCGCGTTCTCTTTCAACAATTATTCCAAGAACGCATGTCATTACCCTTCCTACAGAAATAACGCATTTTGGAAGATCAAGATAGGTCTTTATTGAATAGCCATAGCGAAGTGTAAGAACTCTTGAGAAATTAATTCCCATAAGATAATCCGCTTTCGCCCTAAGATAGGCAGCAGAACCAACATTATCATATTCACTGTCATCCTTTGCTTCGTTAATTCCCCTTATAATCTCTTCTTCAGTCTGTGAATCAATCCAGACACGTTTCTTTCTCTTACCGGTAACTCCAGCCTTAGCATCAACAAGTCTGTAAATATATTCTCCCTCACGCCCCGAGTCAGTACAAATATAGATAGTATCAACATCATTCCTTGTAAGAATAGAACTGACAATATTAAACTGCTTTTTGACATCGGGAATTACTTCGTAGAGAAATTCCTCAGGAATAAAAGGAAGCGTATCCATTACCCATCTTTTATATTTCTCATCATAAACTTCCGGATAGCTCATCGTTACAAGATGTCCAACACACCACGTAACAATCGCTTCATCCGATTCAAGAAAGCCATCACCTCTTTTATAATGATAGCTATACTTATTTGCAAGTGCATCGCCAAAAGCCTTGGCTACACTTGGTTTTTCTGCAATATAAACACTTTTACCCATTAACAAGCTCTTCCATATCTATAAGTCCAATTTTTTCAGGTTCATTTTGCGCCAACCTGATAAGCGTTTTATCAAAGCCTTCGAGTGAAAAGAAATAATAATAAAACTTTTCTCCAAGTAGACCTGCATCCTTTATTGACAAAGAAAGCTCATTAAAGTCCTTTTCAGAAGGCTTTCCTCTTATAATACATCTGCAACAGATTGTACCACCCACATTATCCTGTGCAACTATATCAATCTTATTACCGTTTTTACCAAGCCACCTGCCATCTTCCTCCAGCTCGATAGGCAGCGTTCCTAAAAGGCTCTTTCTAACAAGCCACTCGTAACATACATCACGAAACGCAGAATCTGCGAAAGCTATAATTTCAGAAGAGATAAATATATCATAAAATTTATCAGCAGGCATCATCATAAGAGAACTTTCATTTGGATATATAAAAGAGAAATAAAAGTTCAAAACAGGATTCTTGATAAAATATATACCCTTTTTGGAATTTCCATGTCCGGTATTACCATATGAATAATATTTTCCAATATATTCAAGACTTAATAGATTTCTTAAATATACAGAGATTAGTGACCTGGAATATCCTGTTCTATTATGTATATCATTAAGCTTTGTATCTTCATTTGCCATAGAAGAAAGAATAGTGTTGTAGACAGTAGGCTCCCGAAGAGACTTATCCATAATATCACTTGCAAGATGTGCAAACTTCCCGTCTCTTGAAAGAAAAAGTCGGCAAATATTATCCTTAAATGTTCTGCTTGGACTAAATTCTCGAAGCAGGCCATCCTCGCCGCCTGTTACAGCATAAGAAAAGAGAAGTTCCTGAAACGGCATCTTATTTCTAAAGCCTGTACCAATTTCATAAAATGAAAGAGGTTTTAATTTAAGTATTCCTGACAGAAATGCTGCACTGTCACCAATTTCACTAATAAGTTTATTTTCAAGCCAAGGTGCATCATGTGATAATAAAATGACAATAAAATTATCAGAACTCTTCAAATAGTCAAATGAATCATGAATCTGTCTGATAAATTCAGAATCCTCCTTGATAATTCTTTCAAAGTTTTCAATTACAAGAATATTATTCTTAAGAGAAGGATTTGCATAAAGAGATTTCAGAATATCAACCGGATCTTCAATCGCTCCAAAAGAACAACCCTTTGAGCCAAGCTCTCTTTGCCATAATAAAAGCTGGTTTCCAAGTGAAGCATTTCTTGCATAGAAATAACTCATAGTTCTTCCATGTGAAAAATCTTTGATAAGACCCATATAATCGACATTTTCCGAATTATAGACTGCAACTATAGACCTATTATTATTTGCATATATTCTCTCAAGATATTCCTGATTTCTATTCATTTAGGCATTCTCCAAAAATCAAATAACGATTATATAAATAGTTGAAACAAAGAAAAAGCGGTAGGTATTACCCACCGCTTTATTCTAACACATATTATTGCATATGAATATTATACTCAAATTACTTTGCTGTAATATATCCCTTTGCCTTAAGAAGCTCAGCACACTCAACAGCTCCGCCTGCAGCTCCTCTTAAAGTATTATGTGAAAGTCCAACGAACTTCCAATCATAAACTGTATCCTCGCGAAGTCTTCCGATACTTACACCCATACCATTTTCATAATTTACATCAAGTGTAACCTGTGGTCTGTTATCATCCTGCATGTACTGAATGAACTGCTTTGGTGCGCTTGGAAGTCCAAGCTTTTGAGGCTCTCCAGCGAAATTTACAAGCTTATCAATAAGCTCTTCCTTTGAAGGCTTCTGTCTAAACTTAATAAATGATGCAGCTGTATGGCCATAAAGAACAGGAACACGAATGCACTGACAAGTAATTACAGGTGACTTAGCACATACTATTTCGCCGTTTTCAATATGTCCAAAGATA
Source organism: uncultured Butyrivibrio sp. (assembly GCA_964549585.1). Classification (GTDB taxonomy): domain Bacteria; phylum Bacillota; class Clostridia; order Lachnospirales; family Lachnospiraceae; genus Butyrivibrio. Next base: position 28,440 of record CAZJWA010000005.1, read on the forward strand.
CGAAGTGGCTCTTTCTCACTCTTTTCCTCTTCTCCTGAGATAAAAGGAATAACATTTCCAATCATTTCAGGCCATTCCTTAAAATTCTTGCCTGCGCCTGAAATTGCCTGGTATGTTGTTGCAACTACTTCATATGGGTCAAACTCTTTCCATGCTGCAAGAGCAGGTGTATAGCTCTGGATTGAGCAATTAGGCTTAACTGCGATAAATCCTTTTGTTGTTCCAAGTCTCTTTCTCTGATACTCAATAACTTCTGCATGAGAAGGATTGATCTCAGGAATAATCATAGGAACATCAGGTGTCCATCTGTGAGCACTGTTATTAGAAACAACAGGAGTCTCAGTCTTTGCATACTCTTCTTCAATCTTCTTAATTTCGTCCTTAGACATATTTACTGCAGAAAAGCAGAAATCAACATCTGCAGAAACGCCCTGAACATCCTCGACGTCCTTGACTATAAGATTCTTTACTGCATCCGGAATTGGCTCATCCATCTTCCATTTATCGCCAACTGCCTCGGCATAAGTTTTACCGGCAGAACGTGGGCTTGCAGCAACTGTCTTTACCTCAAACCATGGGTGATTATTAAGAATTGAAATAAATCTCTGACCTACCATTCCTGTAGCACCAAGCACGGCTACCTGAAGTTTCTTTTCCATAAACTTCCTCCTTAGAACATCGATAATTTTTTCATTTAGAATTTTTACAAAAATATATTTCTATTTAAAATACTCCTTTACCCAGAATTTATCAAGGTAATCTGAAGTTTTCTTTAAATATTCTTCCATTTGTGCTGCTCCCGGAGCTCCTGTCGTAAGCCTCTTCTCAACACAAGTCTTTAAGCTTATTGCATCATAGATATCTTCATCGAACTCAGGTGCAAATGTTTTAAGCTCTTCAAGTGAAAGTTCATCAATAGCACAGCCCTTATTAATGCAGTCAAGAACTATCCTTCCAATAATAGAATGTGCGTCTCTAAAAGGTACGCCCTTTACCACAAGATAATCAGCTGCATCAGTTGCATTAGTAAAACCGCGCATAGCGCTCTTTTCCATTATTTCATTGTTGAATTTCATTGTTGCAAGCATATCTGCAAAAAGAGTCAGGCAATTCTTAACAGTGTCGATTGCATCAAATGCACACTCCTTGTCCTCCTGAAGATCCTTATCATACGCCAGAGGAATACCCTTCATAGTAGTAAGAAGTGACATAAGGTCTCCATATACACGTCCTGTTTTACCACGAACAAGCTCAGCAATATCAGGATTCTTTTTCTGAGGCATAATGCTGCTTCCTGTTGAATATGCATCGTCTATCTCTACAAATCTATACTCATTTGAGTTCCATATAATTACTTCTTCACTAAATCTGGATAAATGAACCATTATAATAGAAAGAGCTGATAAGAACTCAAGAAGATAATCTCTGTCCGAAACAGAATCCATACTATTATCAGTTGGGCCATCAAAGCCAAGAAGCTCGGCTGTATATTCTCTGTTTAAAGGATATGTCGTGCCAGCAAGAGCACCAGCTCCAAGAGGGCAGAAATTCATTCTCTTATATATATCCTGAAGCCTTTGACTATCTCTTTTGAACATCTCAAAATAAGCACCCATATGGTGAGCAAGCGTAACAGGCTGAGCTTTCTGCAAATGAGTAAAGCCTGGCATATAGGTATGAACATTTTCCTTCATGATTTTTTGAAGAGTTTCAAGCATTGTATAGACAATCTGAGCGGTTTCAAGGACCTCTCTTCTAGTGTAAAGTCTCATATCAACAGCAACCTGGTCATTTCTTGATCGGCCCGTATGCATCTTCTTACCGGCATCTCCGATTCTTGAAATCAAATTTGCTTCGATAAAGCTGTGAACATCCTCATACTTTGTAGTTATTAAAAGATCTCCGCTCTCCACATCTTTTTTTATAGAAGCAAGTCCATTAAGAATATCATCACATTCCTTATCAGTAATGATTCCCTGAGCTGCAAGCATCTTTACGTGAGCATTACTTCCTTCAATATCTTCATTCAAAAGACGTTTATCAAATGTAATAGATGCATTAAAATTCCATGCAAGCTCATCAATATTCTTGGTAAAACGTCCTCCCCACAGCTGTGCCATAATCAAGCCTCCATTCATATATGTATGTTTTAATCATTTCTGAAAGCTCTGACGCATATTTATTCAAAGCTATCGACCATTATACTGTATAAGTGTATATTTATACAATAGTAATTTATAAAGATTCTTTTGACAAAAGAGATACCAATATTGCAGCAGGTTTGCAGCAAATAAGCGCTATAAAAACACAAACCAAACATCTCTTCATATTGAACCCATTTATTACCATATCATTATTTATGAAGGAAGCAAACTGTGATTTTTCCAATAAAGTAAGCAAATACAAAACAATCAGATGAAGCACCTGATCCATTAGGAAAAAGAAACAGCTAAATTTGTCTGTTTTAAGTGAAATCCTGCCCTTTGCCCTATCAATAATGAAATGACTGCAAAATATCAAAGCAGAAAAAATAATAATTGATTTAATATCATCACAAATCATACAAAAGAAAGCGCTCATTACAATCGTATATAGAAGGCAATGAAGAGATAAATACTTAAATGATTTTACCTTACCGATTGCGATTCTGTCTGTCTGCGTATAAAAATCGCCAATAATGTGTGCCACAAGAAGCAGTTCCATATTTTTTCCTACTCATTCCAATGTATTTCTTATAGATTATCTATACATTTTTTGAAAATAATGCGTCATCATCAATTAGTTTTACTTAATAGTTTCCTTATACCATAATTCGAATTCCGCTGGAATTGAAGTAAATACAACAAGATATCCGGTATCTCTTTTCTCTGTAATCTTGCAATAAAGTTTACCGCCTATGTCAATTAAAAGGTTATCAAAAACCTCAACATCTTCATTTGTCGATAAAATCGCACATGACTTAGAAAGCGAAACAATTTCTCCTTTAAGATTACTCTCAATGCAGTGCTTATCGCTAATAGGCATAAAAGAAATCTTTGCTTTATTTTTTAGTACTACAGGGGGCTCCCTATATGTTTCGCAATGAACGTTGTATGGTTCTCCAATTCCTGTGACTAGAGAAATTGTTATAGGAATACTTACTCCCTTTGGATAAATCTCCTGTTCACCTGCAATTTCAAGGTTAGAAGAAATCTGCTTTCTAGTCGATGGTGAAATGAGTATCTGCCCTTCGACAGTATAGCTTTCAATTCGCCCGCATAAATTCACATTGCTTCCTGCTACGCCGTATTTAGTTCTTTTGACAGAGCCAATATTTCCAACAATCACGTCTCCGGTATTTATGCCTATTCCCATCATAAGAACCGGATAGTTATGCGCCTTGTTCCAGGCATTAACGCTCTCCATACGTTTTTGCATTTCTACTGCAGCTGCAACTGCTTCACTTGCAGCGTTATCAGAATGAACAGGTGCTCCAAAAATCGCCATTATTCCATCACCGATAAACTCAATTATCGTTCCCTTGTTTCTAAGAATAATATCAGTCATTTCACCAAGATAATGATTAAGCATGAAAATAAGATCCTGTGCTTCCATTCGCTCGCATATAGCAGTAAAGCCGCGCAAATCGCTCATCATTATTGTAAGGTTCTGCTTTTCTCCGCCAAGAAGAAGGCCTTCCGGCGTTTCTAGAAGCTGCTTTACTATATCATCAGATAAATATCTACCAAATGTTTCTGACAACAGCTTATTCCTGATTTCAAGCTTCGAATTCAGATTCTGAATCTCATTCATTGCCTTTACTGCGTCTCTAAGCTCGACAAGTTCACTTATATCGCCAAACACTACGATTATACCAATTTTCTTATCATCTTTTTGCAAAAAAGATGAGGAAAGTCGAATGGTCTTTGACATAACCCCGTCATAATAAGGGACAATTTTCTCATGTGTATTAGCCGTATCATATACCGCATCAAGAATAACCTGAGTAAATGAATCGTTTTGCTCATATTTAAAAAAGCACTTGGCAAAAGGCTTATTTACCGTATCTTCAATACTCTTTCCAAGTATTGCTGCGCCGGCCTTATTAAGAGAACTAATTATTCCATTAAAGCGAATTGTCATAACGCCTTCTGACATATCACGGATAATATTCTGGTAAATCATGCTAAGTTCCTGATCCATTTCTGCCTCCAGTGAAAAGTAAAAAAAGCTCCGGCATTACACCGGAGCTTAGAATTTCAAAACGCTTTATTATCTAATATCAGGATGTCCGGCAATTGCATAATAATCATTTATGAATTTACCAAACTTACTCATAAGATCATCCTTTTTCTTCTCATCTTTTTCATTATTAACTGCTTCAACAGTTGCTCTGCAGGCATCAAGGTAATCATCTGTAAGTTCACAGATTCTCTTTCCCATGCCTTGCATTATTGAAAGAACCTTATCAGGATTCTCCTTAAAATATGAACTGAATGTATCTGAATCAATTACTGCAAGCTCAACATCATCAAGAGCCACAACAGTTGCAGAACGTGGTCTTATCCCAACAAGACCGATTTCTCCAAAATACTGACCTTTAAAAAGTTCTGTAAGCTTTTTTTCATCATCAGATAAATAGTTTGCGTATACTCCAACCTTTCCTGAAACAATATCATACATGCACGTATCAAACGAACCCTGTTTAAAAATAACATCTCCCTTGTTAAAATTTTACACTCTTCAAGTTATTAGCCATAGTAAGCCTCCTGAATATATTATGATTTGTCGAACTGCAAAGACTATTAATATAGTTAATATTATACATCTTTTTATTAATTGATGTGCGGTTTTTTGTTATTTTTTTGTATAAATATTTGTTTTTAATGAATAAAGTTAATTATTTGTGTACATATTTAATATGTAACAGTCATAAATCCATAATTCATCACTTCAAATATACCAAATCATTCTCAGGCATCACTACAGGAAGTACCCCTGTTGGTTCAAAAGTGCCAAGTGCGGCGCCAATTCCGGCAGCAATATTCGATCCAGCTAGAACATAATATTTTTCATATCTTTCATACCTCTCAGGATAAAGCAAAGATCATCGCAATAAAAAAAATCAAATACTCTCACTTATCTTAGAAATCAAAGTCTTATCAGCCGGAAGCCAATTCACTTCATTAAGCTCTGACAATTTCAGCCATTTTGCAGCTTCATGCTCTTTAAGAACAAGATTTCCCTTTACAACACTGCACCAAAAACAGTCCATCGAAAGATGAAACTTCGGATAATCATATTCAATAGTATCTAAAAGCTCTCCTACACTAATTTCTGTATCAAGCTCTTCCATGATTTCCCTCTTTAGAGCCTGCTGCGGCGTTTCACCTTCTTCAATCTTGCCTCCCGGAAATTCCCAACCGCCTTTAAAGTCTCCATACCCTCGCTCTGTAGAAAAAATAATTTCTTCTCCCTTGTCATTTTGTGCCTTTATTACTGCCGCGACTACACGTACTGTTTTCATATTGCTTTCTCCTCTATTGTAATAGTGCTACTCTGAAGATATTTCAATAAATCTTCTCTTACCGCCTGATGCATCTTCATTTTAACCTTTGCCAAGGTTTTCTCTTTACCATTATTATCTTTTTTCCTTGCCGATTTCACGTCAGTAACATCAAACTGCCCTACATAATAAAAATTTGATTCAGCATCACTTTTCTTAATAAATAAATGCTTACGTCTTGCAGTAATTACATCAGCCATATAAGAGCTATCCGGTCCTTTTCCAATCTGAGAGTCCCAGCAAAAAATCATATTATCTTCAAAAGAATCAGCATAATCAGGCTTACCATCGACATAATTTTTCTCATCAGTGCTTATCTCTTTATGATAAGTAACGAAGACAAATACATCATCTCCGATTCGTTTCATACCATACATTGTAGAGGACAAGTCTTTTCCACAATTCATAAGGAGACTTACATCTCGGCGCGAATACTTTTCATAAAGCACAAACGGAGAATCTTCATTAAATTTCCCCGCATATTTCTCATTAAATCTTCTAAGTCCTACTTCAATAATATCTTTAACCTGTTTATTAAATTCAGTATTTTTAAGTTCTTCCGCATACCCGTTCAACCGTCTTAATGTTCTATTGGCGTCAAAATTCAAAATATCGATATGACAGTATCTCTTGTATTCATCTTCCTTGCTTACAAATTTTCCTTGAAGAACATCTATTGCATTTTGTAGTGAAGATAGATTAACCTCATATCCGTATTCATCACTAAACTGCTTCTCAATCTGATCCAGCCGGATGGAATCATTTGTAAGGAAATCCTTTAGAATAAGAAGTTCATATGGTCTTGCTCCACTAAGCACAGTTTTAGAAAGGTATTCTAATGTCACCATTTCAGAATCAGTTATTTTATCAAAAGAAATATCTTTTTCCACAGATTCAATAAAATTCTGATATGTTTTATATTCTCTAATAATTACGAGTGGATCTATTTCTCCGTTATCATAAAAGTCTAATAAATATGGAATTCTTCCAAGTCGATCCTTGAGTGAAAAATAACTTTCTCGTATTATCGATTTCATTCCTTTTATTTTATCAATTGAGCTAAAAATCTTATCTTTAGAAATCTCATAAAAATGAATTGTTGAAGCTCCCGGAATAGTATTATTACCACTAATTACATATTTCCTTATTGTATCAGGATTGTAAGTACGATCTCCGGAAAGAGCAATTGGTATCATGAAATTATTGTTATAGTTTCCTATAAAATCAAGAATTACGACATATTCTTTGCCATATGCCTTTCGAAGCCCTCGCCCAAGCTGCTGAATAAAGACAATTGGTGACTGCGTTGGTCTAAGCATAATTACCTGGTTAACCTCAACTATATCAACGCCTTCATTTAGAATATCTACGGAAAAGATATAATCAAGAGGCTTTCTATCATCTGTACTATCCTCTTCTTTCATTGCAAGGCGTTCAAAAGCCTCCTGCCTTTCATCCGTATTAGCATCGCCATTTAAGGCAATTGTTCTATATAGTTTTCCTGTATTTTTATTGATTTTCTGATTGAAAATATCAGATAAAACTTTTGATTCATCAATTCTACTGCAAAAAATCAGTCCTTTAACTCTTTCTCCGCTGTAAGAATAATAATTTGCCTGCTCAATTACATGATTAACTCTTTTCTCACAAGTAAGCTGATTAAAATCTCTCTCTGATATCTTTTTGGCATTGATAGTTTTATCATCAAGTAAAGAGATATCTTTTATTCCAAAATAGTGAAAAGGGCAAAGTAGTTCTTCTTCCATCGCCTGCTGCAAACGAATCTCATACACAATCTGATAATCAAAAATCTCATAAATATTTCTGCCACTGATGTTATCATCTCTTTTATCAGGTGTAGCAGTCATTCCAAGAAAAAAATTTGGCTGAAAATAGTTCATAACATCCTGATACGAATCTGCCGACGAGTGATGTGCCTCATCAAGAACGATAGAGTCGAATGCATCTGGCGCAAATTCTTTCATATGCTTGTCTTTACTCATAGTTTGAACTGTTGCAAAGATGAAATCTTTATCCATATTGTCAGAAATAGAGTTTTGTCCGGCAATGATTCCCATTCTCACATAATCGCCAAAAACTTTTTCATAGGACTTCATGGTTTGTATTGCAAGCTGTTCGCGATGGACAAGAAACAGTACTCTTTTAAATCCAAGCTCCCTCATTGCAAATGCAGATGCATAGGTTTTACCGGTTCCGGTTGCTGATATCAGCAGTGCTCTTTTTGCTCCGGAATTTATTATCTTTCTAAGATTTGAAATAAATGCAGTTTGCATCGAATTTGGTGTAAGAGTAGCTTTTTGAAAAGATATAGTATCATCAAGCTTAGAAAGTTGGCGTTGGTGCTTAATGATATTATATTTTTCTGCATATCTGTCAAAAAAGTCATCAAAATCTTCTGAGTATTGTGAATTCCATAGTTCATTGAACTCGCAGATTATCTCTTTTGCTATCTCGCCATGCTTAGTAGAAATGAGCTTGGTATTCCATTCACGGTTTCTTGTAAGCGCAGCACTGGTGATATTCGAGCTTCCAATAATTATTCTGTAAATCTCATCTTTTTGAAAAATATAGCCCTTTGTATGGAAACCAATAGATGCTTTATCAGCATCATACATTTTAAGAGTAATGTTTTTGAGCTCACTAAGTTCTTTTAGTGCCTTGGGCTCGCTAAAGTTCAAGTAATTAGTAGTGAGAATTTCTCCCGGTATTTCTTTTGCCTCAAGCTCCTTAAGTGTCATCTTAAGAGGTTCGATTCCGCCCTCAGTAATAAAAGCAACGCTAATTCTGAATTTATCGCATACCAAAAGCTCATCCTCTACAGATGATAAGACTTTCTTGCCCTCTTTATAATTATTTGATATAAAAGCCGGTTTGTATTCTGATCCTGAAGCGACCGCTTCATCAATATATGCTGTCTCGAATCCATTTCTGATTTCTGTAATTTTACTATTCAAATAATTGTTGTCTTCCATGATGCTGCTATCCCCGAATTTATGACGTTAGTATTATTATAGTATTTTCCCAGGTGCAAATATAGCGATTATTGAAAGAAAAGATACGTTATTTCAAAAATTGAATTCTCTGATAAAAAGGATTTTCGAAGTAGCCCTGCATAATTATTCATAATCGTTTATTTAATCGCGAAAAAATGCTATCATTAAACAGTAAATAAAGCCGTAGGGGGCATAGTGATTTGAATCGTAAATTCGGAAAATTCTTTGTAGCTTTGTTAAGTATCTCTTTCTGCTTCATTGTAGCCCAAAATGTAACATGCTTGGCAGATGAAATCCCATCCACCGCTTCAGAAACTCCAATAGTTCAGATGACATCAACTTATACGTATGATGAAATGTGTGAGGATATGGTACTGCTTGCAAATGCTTATCCTGATTATGTGCACATTGCCTCAACAGCAATAACTGCTGAAGGAAGAAATATTCCGTATATGATTCTTGGAAATATTGATGCGCCTTCAAGTATTATGATTCAGGGTTCCATTCATGCAAGGGAATACTTATGTACGCAGGTAATCATGAAGATGGCTGAGACATATGCAGCTGATAATATTTCTCTTGGAAATGTTAATCTTTATGTTGTTCCAATGGCAAATCCTGATGGCGTCTCTATTGCTCAAATGGGTGCTGTAGCTGCTTACGATGAACCTACAAGAAATTTCATAATCCAAACCGGTCACTTAAGTGAATGGAAATCAAATGCTATGGGTGTTGATTTAAATCGAAACTTTGATACCGGTTGGATAAGCATCAATCAAGGTGTTTATTCACCATCTTATATGCTCTATAAAGGAGCTTCTCCTGATTCCGAAAGTGAAGTACAGTTCTTAATGAGCCTGGCCTATTCAAAGCCTTTCTCTGCTTTTATCAGCTATCACATGGTCGGAAATCTTATTTACTATGACGAGCCTGGAAACTCTGCTTCAAACAGCACTGAATCGTCAAAGCTTGCAACCGTTCTATCTGGAGTTACCGGCTACAAGACCAAAAACTTAAATTCATGTTTGTCATCCACAGGAAAAGTTGTCCAGGGAGGCTTTACCGACTGGGTACAGCTTACTTTCGACAAACCGGCAGTTACTCTTGAACTAGGAAGTGTTCTTCCACCTGCAGGGCAAAAATATGCAAATGATATTTACCAAGTAAATCTCTTATCCTGGGTGGCAGCAGCACAGTTATATCAATAAATACTGCTAAAACACAAAAAAGCTTTCCGGCTAAATTTTTTTGTCGCACTTATCTACATTGACAATATTTTTATTCTCTCCTACAATCAAGTAAACAATGGCGTTTGAGATTATTCTCAGACGCCATTGTTTTTATACTTATTTCAGGAATTTGGAGGTATTTATGAATTTATTTGATATTGTAGGACCTGTTATGGTTGGTCCATCAAGTTCACATACTGCAGGCGCAGTTAGAATCGGAAACGCATGCAGGAAACTTCTTGGAGACAACATAGCTGCGGCGCAGATTTTTCTGCATGGTTCTTTCCTTGCAACTGGTAAAGGTCATGGTACAGATAAAGCCATCGTTGCCGGACTACTTGGAATGCATGTCGATAATCCTGGTATACCAAATTCACTTGAAACTGCTAATGATAAAGGCATTAATATCTCTTTTGACAAAATAGATCTTGGAGAGAATGCGCATCCAAATTCTGTAAAAATTGATATGACAAGTGTATTTGGTAAGAAGTTATCCGTTGTAGCCGAATCAATCGGTGCAGGAAGAATCAGAATATCCAAAATAGATGGGCTTGATGCAAATTTCAGTGGAGAGCAGCCAACTCTCATTGTTCACAATCTTGATCAGCCAGGACACGTTGCCGAAGTAACTTCCATGCTGCAGCATAAGGCAATCAATATTGCCACAATGCAGCTTTACCGCTCACATAGAGGCGGAAATGCCGTCATGGTACTTGAAGTCGACCAGGAAATTCCAAAAGACGCAGTTATATGGCTTCGCCATCTTGAAGGAGTCAAAAAGGTAACCTATTATAGCCCTTTAGAGACTACCTTAAAGGATAAGTAAGCTACTTATTTTTGTTCACTTTTTTTAATAATCTATCAAAATTAATGAGGTCAAATAATGTTTACTTCTATGAAGTCAATTGAGGAAGCAGCTGCTTCTTCAAATAAACCTATATGCGAACTGATCATGAAAGATGATGCATTCGATGAAGGAATTTCAGAAAACACGTCTTTTGAACAAATGAAAAAGATGTATCTTGCCATGAAGGATTCTGTTAATCATTACGATAAGAATCTAAAGTCTATGAGCGGTCTTTCCGGGACTGATGCATACAAAATTCATTTAGGAATCGAGCAGAATAATCTCGTGTCTGGCACGTTTATCGCAAATGTCATTGAGAAAGCACTTATGGTAGCTGAGTCGAATGCCTGTATGAAAAGAATTGTTGCCTCTCCTACTGCGGGCTCATGCGGCGTAGTACCAGCAGTTCTCATCTCTTATCAAAACGAAAAGGATGAGTCAGATGACACACTCGCAAAAGCATTGTATGTCGCTGCAGGCATAGGCGGCGTGATAGCAGCGAAGGCTTCTCTCTCAGGCGCAGAAGGAGGTTGCCAGGCAGAAATTGGTTCCGCATCAGCTATGGCAGCAGGTGCACTGACTTTCCTTCGAGGCGGGAATCCACATCAAATATTCCAGGCTTCCGGAATTGCGCTTAAAGGTCTTCTTGGTCTTGTCTGCGACCCTGTTGCAGGACTTGTAGAAGTTCCTTGTGTCAAAAGAAATGTAATTGGCGCAGTAAATGCCATTACCGCCAGCGATATGGCTATTTGCGGCATTGAAAGTCAGATTCCGCCAGATGAAGTAGTTGATGCAATGAAATCGGTTGGCAAAATGATGTCGCCCGCTCTTAGAGAAACAGGTGAGGGAGGGCTCGCAGCAACTATAACAGGTCAAAAGATTGCAAAAAGACTTAAAGAACAATAAAGTAAAAAATCTCCTTACCCGCTATACTTTCCTGGGTAAGGAGATTTTGATTATTTGTTTGCTTTATTTAATTGGTAACATTCATTACTTATTCATAAATAGTGGCTTTATTGATTTCTCTGCTGCTTTAAGAATAATAAAGCAAATCGTGGAATCGATAGGCAGCATAACTGCATTGGATATTATTCGTGCAGGCAGAATCGCAAATAATCCATAACCATACAGCATCATTAGCCAAAGAGTGTTAAGCCCGATATTTACAACTACTTTTATAAGAAGCATTGTAAGGAATATTCGCAAAAAGCTTACAGGCTTCTTATATAATAAACGCCCATATATTACTCCTCCAAGAATCGCGCTTATCGTAAATCCAGGAAAAAAAGCTCCATCCGGCTTAACGATAAATTTAACGATATCGAGGACTCCTCCAAAAATTCCACCAATTGCAGGTCCAAATAAATAAGCAACTATCTGGTTTGGAATTCCCGAAATACCTATTTTAATGTAGTTTCCTATATTAAAAGAAGCAACGTAACTAAGAATGACAGCAACCGAGCACATCATTCCACAGAAAATCACTACACGAAGAGATTTGAACTCATTAAACGAACTGACCCAAAGGCTCTCGTGCACTAATTTGTCTGCTGTAATTGAAGAACTGTTTTCAGACATAAAAATACACCTCCTTTGCAGTAGTTCCCTAAAACTACAACATAAGAAGATGTAAGTATTATCTGTAAACTGGCTTGTCCCGGGCCCTGGAATAAACCTATGATAATTCTGCTATCGACTTAATTGTCGCAGCGGGATGCGAATCCGGTACCGCAAGCTTTCGCTCTTCGTCTTTCTGTCAACTCCCTGTACAGAAAGCACTTCACGCACCGTTTCCTACTCTGCTAAAAAAATTATTAGTAACAAATAACACAATACTATACATTGAATAATTATACAATAGAAATTTTATAGTCAAAAAAGTAAAATTATAAACGTTTCTAATTCGTTATTACCAGTTTATTTGGCTGCTTTCAGCTTTTTTATCCCTAAGCATCAGATCAGATACCGCATCAGCCGGATTCTTACCATCAAATAAAACTTCATTGACTTCCATAATGATAGGCATATCAACATTATACTTTTTAGCAAGTGCCAGAGCTGCTTTGGCACTGTAAACACCTTCGACAACCATCTTTACTTCATCCATTGCTTCCTGCATTGAGTATCCTTTTCCGATAAGTATTCCGGCTCTTCTGTTACGAGAATGCATAGAAGCGCAGGTTACAATAAGGTCGCCTATTCCGGAAAGGCCATTAAATGTATCAGGATTTCCTCCCATTGCAATTCCAAGTCTCTTTATCTCTGCTATTCCTCTTGTAATAAGAGCAGCCTTCGTATTATCGCCATAGCCAAGGCCATCAGCAATTCCGGATGCAAGAGCTACAACGTTTTTAAGCGCAGCACCAATCTCTATTCCCTTCATATCAGGGCTTATATATACCCTGAATGCATCATTCATAAATGTATTTTGAACGAAAACTGCATCCGCCTTTGTATCTGCGCCAACAACGATTGTTGTTGGAAGGTTCTTTCCAACTTCTTCCGCATGAGATGGTCCGGACAAAGCGGTTACATGAAGGTCTGTAAGTTCATCCTTTATTACATCAGACATTACTTCAAGACTTCCGTCTTCAAAGCCCTTTGCGCAATTGACAATTATTGGCTTATTAACCGCTGGAATTTCATCAATTATTGGCTTAATCTGCTTTGCAGTTTCTCTTATATGAGCAGAAGGAAGAACCAAAACTATCATACTTTTTCCAAGAACTGCTTCACTTAAGTCCGAAGTAAATCTGACGGAAGCAGGAAGAATTACTCCCGGAAGCTTATCTTTGTTCTCATGAGTATTATTTAGTTCTGCTGCAGTATCACTATGTCTTGTATAAACGCTCACATTATGACCGTTCTTTGAAAGCACAAATGCCAGGGCTATTCCCCAGCTTCCGGCACCAATTATTCCAATATTTTGTATCAAGATTTGCCTCCCAATAATTACTATTAAGCATAAGGTTACATAATGCTTAACGATACAGCCCTATTATCGCATAATTATTATTAAATTTCAAACCATTGAATTTTTTAAAAAAGCTCTGAAATAACCGCAATCGCAATTATTCCAAAGCTTAGTAAATCAATTATTCATCTTTATTCTTCTTAAAAAGATATGTCTTTCTCTCAGTATGTGTAAGAAGCTTTTTGATATTTCCTCTATGCTGATAAAAAGCAAGAAGCGTCATGATAAGAGCAACTACGTACATTTCGCAAAGCATCATCTGACTTAGTCCATATACTCCAAGCTGACCTTCAACAACCAGTTCAATAAAGAAGCAAACATAAATTGTAAGTGAACCAAGCGATACATAATGTGTAATATTAAATGGAATAAGGAAAGCAGCAAGGAACATAGGAATAAATGACCAGTGAAATGCAATCATCATTCCGCAGGAAGCAGCAATTCCCTTTCCGCCCTTAAAATGCATATAGAATGGATAATCATGACCTATTACTGTTCCTAGAGCTGTGTAAATTTTCAAAAGATATATCATATCCGGATGCGATTTTCCAAAAAGAGCCTCTACAAGAAGAATAGCAAGAACGCATTTAATCATATCTCCTGCAAGAACTGCAGCGGCCGCCTTTGTTCCAAATACTCTAAGTGTATTGGTAGTTCCTGCATTTCCACTACCATGTGTTCTTATGTCGATTCCCTTAATCTTTCCAAAAATAAAAGCTGTCTGAATCATTCCAAAAGCATAACCAATAAGTAAACAAACGAGACGTATCATAAACTATTTATTTTCCTTCCTCTCACGGATAATAAATTTAAGCGGTGTGCCTTTAAACCCAAAGGAACCTCTTATCTGATTCTCGATATACCTGGTATATGAGAAATGCATAAGCTTTTTAGAATTTACAAAAATAACAAATGTCGGTGGTCTAACCGAAACCTCAGTAATATAGTAGACCTTGAGTACCTTGCCCTTGTCAGTTGGAGGCTGCTGCATAACAACCGCTCTCATAAGGATTTCATTAAGAACTCCTGTACCAATTCTCATAGCATGATTCTGATTAACAGTATCAATCATATCATAAAGCTTGGTAAGTCTCTGGCCTGTAACAGCAGAGATAAATATTATTTCAGCATAAGGCATAAACGAAAGAGTCTGACGAACCTTTAATGTAAACTCTTTAACGCTGTCATTATCCTTCTCTATTAAATCCCACTTGTTAACTGCTACAATAATAGCTTTGCCACTATCATGAGCAATACCTGCTATCTTCGCATCCTGCTCTGTAACGCCCTCATCAGCATTTATAACAAGAATCGCTATATCAGATCTTTCAACGGCACTAAGAGTTCTTACTATCATGAACTGCTCGAGATCTTCTTTAATCTTATTCTTACGGCGAAGTCCTGCTGTATCTATAAAGACATATTTCTTGCCATCATGAACAACCTCAGTATCAATTGCATCTCTCGTTGTTCCTGCGATATCAGATACAATAAGTCTGTTCTCTCCAATAAGTCTGTTTATTATCGAACTCTTACCAACATTTGGCTTTCCGATAATTGCAACCTTAATGGAGTCATCATCTTCTTCCTCTTCTGCATGCTCGTCAAAGTGGCTAACTATCTCTTCAAGAAGTTCTCCTATTCCCTGCTGATTAGCTGCGCTTATTCCAATAGGATCACCGATTCCAAGATTATAGAATTCATAAATATTAAGATTATCCTTTTTGAAATTATCAATCTTATTAACGACAAGAATAACAGGCTTTCCTGAACGCCTAAGCATATCTGCTACTTTGGCATCAGAATCGATAACTCCGCTCTTTCCATCAACCATAAATAGAATAACATCAGCCGTATCAATTGCTATCTGCGCCTGATCTCTCATCTGCGACAAAATAACATCTGTTGAATCCGGCTCAATTCCGCCTGTATCAACAAGTGTAAATGTCTGATTAAGCCATTCAACATCCTGATAAATTCTGTCTCTTGTAATTCCCGGTGTGTCCTTTACTATAGAAATATTCTTGCCGGCAAGTGCATTAAATAACGTTGATTTTCCGACATTAGGACGACCTACTACTGCTACAATGTTTTTTCTTTTCATATTATATCTATCTCTCCAGACATGATCATTGATATCCTGATCATACAAAAACAACAACAAAAATAATAAAAATGCGAAATTCCATATATTCTTATTTTATCACATCAACTGCACTATTTTACATGAAATTTCTTGACGTGTCACTACCATAATGATAAAACATTTATGTAAGCGCATGAATTTCTCTGCGCAAATCCAACATTTTCTATATTAGAATGGAGTTAATATGCCTGATTTCCACAAACTTGAAGCATCAATTCCCGTTGCTCCTCTTAAAATAATGGCAATGGATTCAGCTATTCCTCTTTGCGAGAGCGTTGATAAATATCTTGTAACGCTTCGTCATGACGTGCACAGATTATCATCTGATGACCCGGCATTTAAGGGTTATGTAGAACCATCCTATCTTCTAAACGCCGGCACCTGCCGTTTTGGAAGCGGTGAAGGAAAGGCTGTGATTAATGAAACCGTACGTGGAAAGGATCTCTTTATCATAACAGATGTTACCAACCACAGCATTTCATATAAAATGAACGGCTTTACCAATTACAAATCTCCTGATGATCATTTCCAGGATCTCAAGAGAATAATTGCTGCCGCAAATGGCAAAGCCAAAAGAATTAACGTAATCATGCCATTTTTATATGAAGGTCGTCAGCATAAGAAAGCTCCGGGAGAATCTCTCGACGCAGCTACTATGTTTGCTGAACTTTATGATATGGGCATTTCAAACTTTATCACTTTTGATGCACATGATCCAAGAATATCTAATGCCGTACCAATTAAGGGTTTTGATAACTTTATGCCGACCTACCAGTTCCTTAAGGAGCTTTTATTTAACATTGATGATCTTATTGTAGATAAGGATCATCTTACTGTTATCAGTCCTGATGAAGGTGCTCTTGACAGAGCTGTTTATTTTGCCAACATCCTTGGTGCTGATACCGGAATGTTCTATAAGAGAAGGGACTATGCTCACATTGTAAATGGAAAGAATCCTATCGTTGCACATGAATTCCTTGGTTCAAATATTGAAGGCAAAGACGTAATAGTTGTCGATGATATGATTTCATCTGGTGGAAGTATGATTGATACAGCCAAGCAGCTTAAGAGTATGAATGCAAAGCGCGTATTTATCTGTACAACTTTCGGACTCTTTACTGATGGATTCGAAGCTTTTGACGAAGCCTATGAGAAGAAATATTTTGACTATGTAATTTCTACGAATCTTACATATCAGTCTCCTGAAGCAGCAAAGAGACCTTACTATTATATCGCTGATATGAGTAAGTTCCTTGCTATGCTCATTGATTTCGTAAACCATGATGCTTCTTTATCAAATGTAATTGCTCCTACTGAGAAGATTCATGAAATACTAAAGAAATACAATGAAGGAGCTAAGGCTCAGGACGTTATGACATACTAATTTTTGTTTCATCAATTAATTGCAAAACGGTAGCCCATTAAACTGGGCTGCCGTTTTTTGCCGAGTACTTCTAAAAAAATTATCTTTCTACTTATCTCCTGCTCTTTCAAGTGTAACAATTACCTTAAACAGGTCTCCATCTAGGTCAATATCAAGTTGACCATTGAGCGCACTCGTTAGATTCTTTGCTATTGAAAGGCCAAGTCCGCTTCCTTCTGAGCTTCTAGAAACATCTCCTCGTATAAATCTCTCTGTAAGTTCATCAGCATTAATATTAAGCTGATTCTCAGAAATATTCTTTATCGAGAAGGCAATTCTATTTACACCTGCTTCATCAGTAACATTCTTCATATCAAGATACACTCTTGTATTTGCAAGCGCATATTTGTATACGTTATTAAGAAGATTTTCTATTACTCTCCACAAATGCCTGCTATCAGCCATAATATACATTTCTGCTTCTTCAGGTTTAAAAATGATAGTCAGATTCTTAGATTCAAACTTTTCATAGAATTCTCCAATTGTCTGATTAATTAGTTCTACAAAATTGATTTTCTGAAAATCAAGAGAAATATTCCCAGAGGAAATCTTAGATGCCTCAACAAGATCTTCAGTAAGCTGCTTTAGTCTTTGTGACTTCTCATCAAGAACTGTTATGTAGCCTTTTATCTTTGGATCAGCAATATTTTCTCTCTTTAACAGATCCACATAATTTATTATTGATGTCAGAGGTGTCTTAATATCATGCGAAACATTTGTGATGAGATCCGCTTTCATTTTCTCATCCTTCATGCTGATATTTACAGCCTTTTCAATGCCATCTCCAATTGAATTTACTGCACTTGCAAGAATAATATTATCTCCGTGAAGTTCCTGAGTGTTAAGTTTAAAGTTTACGTCTCCATTTTGTATTTTTTTGATTCCGTTTATGATATTTTGTCTGTCAACGTTCGTTCTGTATATAAATATTCCAACAAAAACATCAAATATTAAAACTATAAATCCGCCAAGCACTCCGCCGCAGCATATAAGAGCAAAATTGATTGTTAGAAAAAGTGCATATGAAAGCCATGATCTTATTACAACGTTCGAATTATCAAAAGATTTCACAAGGCTGCGTTTGAACCAGCTGATAATGTGATAAATCATTGTATCCTTCCAAAAATGTCCGGCTTTAATTTTTCTTACAAGGCTGTAATATAGATCGACTGTAAATAAGTCAAATACGACTCCGGTTGCACCCATAATCCAAGGAAAATAGTCATTTTGTGAAATACCCTGATTATCATAAAACGTAGAGGAAACGCACCCTGCATAACAGAAAATAAAAATAAATATTAAAAGCACAAGTATCTCAGAATAAATCCTATTATCAATTCTTTCCAAACGGATTTCTTTATTTTCTGAATCTTCAATATATTCTTTGCCCACTGAGAAATGGCCTTCCATGATGGACAAATATATCAGAATGATCAGATAAATTGCTCCGGCTACAATGCCTGCCCCTCTAACCTGTACAAAATTAGGAATATATTTAGAGAAAACATCTTTTCCCTGAGAGAAATCATCCTTACATGCATAGCTTGTATCAACCGCTAAATAAACTCTTATTTGATCCGGATAAGCATAATTATAATTCTTAAGTATTGATCTTAGTGTATCTTCAGTGATTCTTGTATTCGTATCATAGGATAGCTCATATGGACAATAATAGATGTACTTTCCATAGCTTTTGAAATAGTCCATTATGTCTATACCGGTTGTTTCACCCTGAAGATCTTCAACATTGGTAAAAGTATCGGTCTTGCCACCTATGCTTCGAGTAATAAAATATCGAAGATTCGTATTTTGAAAATCATAATAGTTAATATAATCAAGATACTCTTCATAATTCGTTTCAAGATCATTTGCTGCTTCGGAAATATTTGAGCAAAGATCCTGATATTCATTCCAGTTTGATACAAGGTCTTCTGGATTTTTCCCATCAACGGTTTTATATCTTGAAACCAGAACTGTGTGTGTTCCTGATTTATCAGAAACTGAATTTTCAGAAACAGAATTCGTAACCATGTTATTCTCAAGCTGTGAACTTAAATAACTATTCATACCGCCGGAAACTACATTATTAAGAAGATGTGTATATGTCGTAGAATCACTAAGAAATGAATCTGCTTCATCTGCTGTGAACTGCCTGCTCTCATATTCAATATCGTTCTGCGCCCATTTTAAGAGGTCAGAAACAGTGTATACTGCCGTGCAATAATCTCCGGGAAGAATTGTATACCTATTACAATAGGCCGTAACATCAATAAGTTTATTACCGTCATAGGCCCCATTTGTTTCAATCTGCGACCTGATTGCAGTAAGCCTGACAACATTTGAAATATTATTTCCGAGAATATTATTAAAAAGAAAAGTATCATCATAGCTTCGGTGTTTATCGGATTCATGAAGTTCATATGAATAATCATCATCAACGCCGGAAATAACGACATTCGATCCCATAACCGTATATACGATTACAAACACAACTATGCCAAGCATGAGATGCTGTATTATTCTTAATATCGTTCTAGCTTTAAGTGTTGTTAGCTTTTTCAAGGCTTCTCTCCTTAACTATAAAATTACTGCTCAGGTTCTATCTTATATCCAACGCCCCAAACAACCTTAAGATATCTTGGTTCTTTAGGATCAATCTCTATCTTTTCACGAATATGTCTGATATGAACTGCAACGGTGTTATCAGCACCAACAGCCGTTTCATTCCAAATATTCTCATAAATCTGATTAATTGAATAAACCTTACCTTTATTCTTTACAAGGAAAAGAAGAATATTATATTCCATCGGAGTCAGCTTAACGCTTTCACCATCAACAGTGACTTCCTTTGATTCATCATTAATCAATAAGTCGCCAACACCATAAATCTTCTCATTTTCTTCTTCCTTCATGCTTCCAAGCTTTGTATATCTTCGAAGATTCGACTTAACTCTTGCAACGAGTTCAAGCGGATTAAAGGGCTTTGCAAGATAATCATCAGCGCCAATATTAAGCCCAAGGATCTTATCTGTATCCTCACTCTTTGCGGATAAAATAATAATCGGAATTCCACTCGTCTCCCTAATCTTCATAGTGCAATGAATTCCGTCCATATTGGGCATCATCACATCAATTATGGCAAGCTGAATATCGTTCTCTTTAATTATTCGAAGTGCCTGTATTCCATCATATGCTTTAAATACTTTATATTCTTCCTGCTGAAGATAAATTTCAATTGCGTCTACGATTTCCCGATCGTCATCACAAACAAGTATATTTGCCATTACTTTTTCCTCTTCCTCTCCAAACTACTATAATTATTACACCACATAAATATTAAGATGCATCCTTCTACTTTATTAAGATTTTATTATCATGATTTTCTTTTCTATCTTAATGCCAGAAAAGCTGCCAGATTGCCTCTCTTTTCTCCTGTTTTTCTATGCGAAAAGAGATAATCACTGTTTTCAAATGTACAGATATCCGTCATTTCTATGTTATCTCTTTTTACTCCTGCTTCTTCAAGAACAAAGCGGTTCGCATTCCAAATATCAAGAAGATACTTGCCAGGCTTTCCTTCTTCCGGAGTCATAATCTTTTCATCAAAGACTTTTTTCTCGCCAAAAGAGCTGATAAATTCAGCCTTTACGTCGTTTCCAACTTCATAACAGTCTCCGCAGATAGATGGACCAATACCGCAAATCACGTCTTCAGCCTTTGTTCCAAAGTTATCATTCATCGCTTTAAGAGTCTTTGCGCCCATACGGTTCACGGTTCCTCTCCATCCTGAATGAGAAAGTCCAATTGCCTTATTTACCGGGTCAACAAACATAAGCGGCGTACAGTCCGCATAATATATTGTGAGAATTACACCTGGATCGTTACAAATAAGACCATCGATATCCGTGTAATCTCTTTGAACGATTGTACCCTTCCCCATATCGTCTTTAGTAACTAATCTTACATTAGTCGTGTGTGTCTGGTAGGTGCATACAAATCTTTCAAGACCTCTTTCGTAACCCATTATTTTCTGGATTCGCTTAAAGTTCTCGTCAACATCTTCCTTTTCATCCCCTCTTGTATAGCTAAAATTCATTTCAGAATAGCAGCCTTTACTTACTCCTCCGATTCTGGTTGAAAAAAGATGGCTTACAATACCGCATTCTTCGATTTTAGGAAATGTAAGGTATTCTATGCCATCTTTAGTATTTTGCTTTAGTTTTATGTCAGTTCCATGTCTAATTATTTTATACATATATCGTCTCCATCATGCCGCTAATAAATATACTCAAATGCGTTCTTGTGCCATGAAATAATCTCTGCTCCAAAAGCATCTGTATCAATTGTAACAACATCAAATCGAATTGGTGTATATTCATCAATTCCATATCTTTTTCTATAAAAATCTGATACCCTGCAAATTTTATTTTGCTTATGACTGTCTACCGCTATGGCTGCTTCACCATATTTATTACTCGTTCTATACTTTACTTCAATGAAGGCCCTATAGCCCTCGTCAATTGCAATAATATCAATTTCTCCCTGCCTGCATCTGAAATTTCGCATTATTACTTTGCCATTATGCTCTTCAATATATTTGCATGCTTTTGTTTCAAAAATATCACCAGTTGCTCTTTTATTTTCCAAAGCTATCATCCTTTGCGCGAATCTTATCCATAGCATCTACGAAAACCAGTATTTCAGCAACAACCTCATAAAGCTCTGGCGGGATTGCTTCGCCAATATCAAGTCTTGAAAGAGTTTCTGCAAGTTTATCGTCTTCATGTACAGGAACCGCCTCTTCCTTTGCTTTTTCAATAATTCTATCAGCAAGTGCTCCCATTCCGGTTGCAACTACTGTAGGCGCCGAGTTTTCTTTAGGATCATATGAAAGCGCAATGGCTTGTTTTTTCTTCTTTTTCTCTTCCATTTATTACTCCCTAAAAGGATGCTCTAAGATTATGCCTTTGCGTCAAAAGATATATCTGATAACAGTATCTGCTTTTTAGAATCTCCAAGCATAGCATCAAGTACAGGATTTTTATCATTTTCTTCATCAGCACTTGTTATAGTGGACTGCATACTATAACCTCTATCTTCAAGTCTCTTATCCAGCTCGTCAATATGAGATGCAAAAAGATCTATTGCAGCCTCATTTGAAAGAACAAAGCGTGTATTGACCTTCATATCATTCATTTTAACATATACATCTACAGGGCCCAGGTTTTGCATATCAAGATGCATTATTGCACTGATTTCTCCGTCCTTTTTGGATAGATTTTTCTTATTTGAATACACATATAAATCACCATGGGCTTCACTCTTACTAAGCTTTAATGGAAGCTGAACATATGCGTACATGTTATTTAGTTGGTTCATAAAATCAACATTGGAAGAAAGATTATTCGCTCCAACTGAAGCTTTAGAAGTTGAAAGTCCGTTTGCTTCAAGAAGCTGTGATAAAGCCTTTGTCTGTTCGCCAAGTTTTGAATATAGCTCTTCAATATTTCTTTTCTCAAAAATCTCTTCAGGTTTTAAAGTCCATCCATTTGAAATAATATCCTTCAAAAGATTAGTAAAATCAGATGAAGAAAATAATTTTGAAAAAGCCTCAGAGTTTTTGGTTTGCGCATCAGCGTTCTCATAAATATCAGAAAGTGTGCTTAAAATATTATTCTTCGATAAGGCTCCAAGATCTGAAAGAGTTCCTTCGCTATCTCCAATAACAGCACCTAGTATCATCGAATCAGGTATGCCAATATTTTTTAATAATGAAACAAAATTCTTACTAAAAACAGTATTGTTTAAAATCAAATTGCTATTTGTGCTATTTTGAATGTCCGATTTGCCAAAAGTATCATCATTTAAATTTATCGAGGCATCTTTATTATTAGATAAATCTTTATTAACAGACAGAATCTGACCATTATCATCAAGAATACCGCCTTCAATCAACGCATTCTTTGCTTCCGGCGAAAGTTTATCAATTAATGTGTTAAGCTCCTGAGTTCCAAGACTTGAAAAAATGTTTTTAAGGTTTTCCATGCTAAAGCTATTTGCTTCAAACATATTGCCATTAATCATCGTTGCTAAGTTATCTACTGTGCTGCTAAAGGAACCATTAAGCGATTCAAAGGGCTGCGCAAAAAGCTTCATTAAATCTCCATACATATTATTTGCAGCAAATTGGTTATCTGCTGCAAGTTCACTATAGGCATTAGGAATATTGTTTATTACCTCATTAACTCCATCAATGATTTGATGTTCATAGTTTTGATAATTTGTAATCTGTTCAAGATTTTGCTGTGAAATGGGGATTCCAAGCTTTGACATTGTTACAATGTTTGAAATATCATTAGTAGAATAACCGGAAATATTAGAATACATTTTCATTACAGAAGTAGTATCAATAGACATGCCCTGCTCCATCATTTCATGAACCATTTGAAGATTCGCAGCATTTGTTTCAAGCCCTGCTGCAGAAAGTGCCTTTTCAGCACTTGAAAAAGACGCCGTATTTGTAAAAAGCGGTGTTAATGTAATGCTTCCATCAGAAGTACTTTTAACCTGAAACGCTATGCTCTGCCCATCAGATAAGGTCATACCATTTTGAAGTCTTGCGGTAACATACGTGTTATTACCAAGGTCTATCGTTGCTATCTTACCACCATTTTCATCTGTAGCCGTCCCGGTTACTTTGGCATTTATGGTATCGCCCGATGAAAGCGTAGATAATTTCTGAGACGCCCGTAAATTATCTGAAGGGCTTTGAACAACAACGTTACCTTTTGAATTAACATTACTGTAATTTATCTGTCCAATCATCAAACGCCCACCTGTTAAAATAGTAATATGTCAGTTATCAGCCAACGAAATGACCTATAAAAGATCTTCTATGAATTTCACATGGACCAAATTTCTTAAGTGCAGCAATATGCTCAGCCGATCCATAGCCTTTATTTTTGTCAAATTCATATTCAGGATACTTTAATGCATATTCTTTCATGAGCCTGTCTCTTGTAACTTTTGCCACAATGCTTGCAGCTGCAATCGAAATGCTCTTAGCATCACCCTTTATAATTGAAACCTGTTTAAAGCTCTCAAGCTGAGGAATATGAACAGCATCAATAAGAAGAACATCAGGCTTTACGCTAAGACCTCTAACCGCATCTGCCATTGCCTCATAGTCAGCCTGAAGAATATTTATCTCATCAATTCTTTTTGGCGTAGCAAAGCCGCAGGAAACAGAAACTGCCTTCTCCATTATTTCATCATAAAGCTCCTCTCTTTTCTTTTCGGAGAGTTTCTTTGAATCATTAAGGTATAAAATTTCACAATCTTTAGGAAGAACAACAGCCCCGGCATAAACAGGGCCTGCAAGCGGGCCTCGCCCTACCTCGTCGATACCACATATATATTCTGCATCTGCGAGGCTTCTCTCATATTCTGTCATTGTAATAAGACGATCTCTCTCGGCAGAAATTTGATCAATTTTCTTAGAAGCCGATTGAACGAGCTTTTGTACGCCTGATCTATCATCTGAAGAATATGCTTTGCAGAAAGCTAAGAGCTTATCTACATAAGAATCTGTATCATGGATGCAGGCAGCCGCATTATCAAGTTCTTTTTTTATTATAGAAATGCTAACATTATCACTCATTATCTTCTGGTCTTTCTAAGGAAATTCTTCCAAGTCTTCCATTTCTAAAATCATCTAAAAGCATTGCAGCAGCTCTTGAATAGTCAAGTCTTGCACCCTGTGCAAGAAGATTTCTGTTCTTGGCAATCATTCCTAGAATTGCTCCCTCTCTGGCAATATATTCACCTGAATCAAGAAGCTCATCGAGCTGATTCTCGCTGATATTATAGTAACTGGTTATTACACTTGGGTAATTTTTGTTAAGTTCACGAATTAAGGAAACAGCAAGATCATCTGTATCAAAATTCTCATCATTCATTGATCCGATAAGTGCTATGCGAAGTCCGGTAATTTCATCATCAAACTTTGGCCATAAAATTCCAGGAGTATCAAGCATCTGAATCTGATCACCAAGTGCAATCCATTGTTTGCCTCTGGTAACACCCGGCTTATTTCCTGTTTTGGCCGATGCTTTTCCTGACATAATATTAATAAAAGTAGATTTACCAACATTAGGAATACCAGCAACCATTGCTCTTACAGGTCGATTAATAATTCCCTTTCTCTTATCACGCTCTATCTTAGCAGCGCAGGCAATCTGAACTTTATTCTTAACCTCTTTGACAGATGCTTTCGATCTGGAATCCATTTCAATAATTTGAATTCCCTTTTTAGAATAATAATCTGTCCACAGGCGATTTACCTTAGGATCCCCAAGATCCGCTTTATTTAGTATTATCAATCTAAATTTGTTCTTTCCAAGCTCATCAATATCCGGATTTCTACCTGAAATCGGTATACGTGCATCTGTAATCTCAATTATCATATCTACAAGCTTCAAATTCTCCTGCATCATTCGAATAGCTTTTGTCATATGACCCGGATACCACTGATAATTCATATTATATCTCCTTTTTACTCTTTAACAGGTAAATAATGTCCGTTCTATCGTTTAGCTTTAATATTCCTAAAGTAAGTTAATTTATAAAGCCCGAATTGCTTCCTTGTCCATAGCAGTACCATGCTTTTCCAATAATGGTCGACTTCTTTACAACACCTATGTTAGCGCTTCTAGAGTCTTCAGAACTGTTTCTGTTATCGCCAAGTACGAAGTATTCATCATCGCCAAGCGTAATAAGATCAGATGCAATTCCTGCATCCTCCATCTTATCAAAGTCCTCATTTGATGTATCTTCTAGCGCACCATTTATGTAAAGCTCTCCGTCAACAATCTGAACTGTATCCCCTGGAATAGCTACTATTCTCTTAATATACTCATGAGAATTCTTATTTCCATTAGGCAAAAAAGCTATAATATCATCCTTTGCCGGAGAAAAAAGGATATAGTCAACCTTATTTACTAAGATATACTGTCCACTTGATAGCGAAGGCTCCATAGAGTCTCCGATTACACTAATTCTGGTTCCAAATGCTATAACAACAATTGCCGCAGCAAATATCACGACAGCTGTATAAAAAACCCATGAAAGAATCTCCTTTATCAAAGCAGGAGTAATCTTCTTTTTGTCATTTGCAAATGTTAGCTGATATTTCTTACGTCTTCTAAACATACAAAAGCCTCACATAATTAATTAAAAAAAGTTGAAACCAATATTCAAAATCAGAATTCTCATTTACAATTCTAATCCCAATATACAAATTATAAAATTATTTCATTATAAAAGAAAAGGGCAATTACTATAAAAGTAACTGCCCAACAAAATCAAAAAATTATTTAACAAGTTCCTTGATCTTAGCTTTCTTTCCTGTAAGACCCTTAAGGTAGTTAAGCTTAGCTCTTCTAACGCGGCCGCGTCTAACAACTTCAACCTTCTCAACAAGAGGTGAGTGTAATGGCCATGTCTTCTCTACTCCAACGCCATAAGATTCTTTTCTAACTGTGAATGTAGCTCTGTTACTTCCACCCTGAATCTTCTTAACTGTTCCTTCGAAAACCTGTACTCTTTCACGTGTTCCCTCTTTGATCTTACCATAAACCTTAACGGTATCTCCGGTATTGAACTGAGGAACGTTCTCGTTTAATTGCTCTTTTTCGATTTCTTCAATAATTGTCATTTCTGTTCTCCTTAATAATGGGCGTTCTTAATACTTATCTTCCTGTAACAGAGGAACGTCTTTTTTGCAACTATAATAATATACCACGATTAACTCTCACGCGTCAAGCGTTATTAAGGCTTTCGGCGCCAAAAGTAAGTGGTAAAAGTTCTCCAAGAGTATGTACTTCATAATCAGAAGTTGACCTTGCCAGGATAATCAGAAAATCACTTTTGCAAAATTCCGAAAGTACCTGTCTGCAAGCTCCGCAAGGAGGGCATAGCTCAAGCTTCTCTTCCCCGCTTTTTCCACCTGTAATTGCAATTGCTGCAAAATCTTTATGATTTTCAGAAACAGCCTTAAATACTGCCGTTCTTTCAGCGCACATCGTCATTCCATATGAAGAATTCTCTATGTTGGCGCCTGTATAAATAAGACCATCACTGCAAAGAAGCGCAGCTCCTACATTAAACTTTGAATAGGGAGCATAAGATTTTGCTCTCATATCAAGTGATATTTGTATAAGCTTTTTAATGGAGTCTTTATCAATCATTTGTTCATTCATGTGAATCCTCTTTAATTAGAATTCTAACAGCCTCAACAGCAGTTTTTATTGCAGGAGTTGTATCATGTGCCTGAGGATTTGATAATCCTTTCTTTGCTCTCTCCTGGTTTGCAACTGCAAGAAGAACTGTACCTACTCTTACCTTAAGTGCGCTTCCTACAATAAACATTGCTGCGGATTCCATCTCTGATGCAAGTGCGCCGCATTTAACAAATGCGTCCCACTTATTTAAAAGTTCATATCCTATGGGTTTCTTTTCAGGTTCATGCTGCCCATAAAAAGAGTCTTTACATTGCACGACACCGGTATGAAATGAATAGTTATTATTCCTTACAGCCCTAACAAGAGAATTGGCTACGTCAAGATCAGCAACAGCAGGAAATTCAATTGGAACATACTCTTTACTTGTTCCCTCCATCCTGATTGCTCCGGTTGCAATTACCAAATCCCCTCCAATAACTTCTTCCTGCATGCCACCACAGGTTCCGATTCTAATAAAGGTATCTGCTCCGCATCTATAGAGTTCTTCCATAGCTATAGAAGCAGATGGTCCACCAATTCCGGTAGAAGTAACACTTACCTTTACTCCATCTAAAAAGCCGGTATAAGTTGTAAATTCCCTATTATCAGCTACAAGCTTTGCATCATCAAGAAATTCTGCAATTTTAACGCATCTTTTAGGATCTCCAGGCATAATAACATATCTTCCAACCATATCCTTGCTTGTATGAATGTGATACTGTATTCCTGCGCCTTCTGTATAATCGACCATATAAGCCTCCTCAAAAAACCATAAACCAGAATAACTGACATAAGAAACTAAAATCAGTCAAGAAGTCCGTTCATGATATGAATGACCATTTTACCTTCATCAAGATTTATCTCTTTAATGCATTCATGTATTGCCGGAAGCATTACATTTGGAGCATCAATGTTTCTCTTTAATTCATAAACATCATTTGCACCCGTTGCCATTACGTCAACAATTGTTCCAAACTCATCGCCTTCTTCAGAAAATACCTTTAGCCCAATAAGGTCAGCAGCGAAATATTCACCATCTTCAAGTTCTACTGCATCTGCTCTGTCTATTGTCAGTTCCTTGCCTCTGTATCTCTCGACATCCTCAATCTTATCCCAGCCTTTGAATTTCAAAATAACGAATTTTTTAGTAAATTTTACATGCTCGATTTCAAGCTCTACAAGGCCATTTCTCCCTGTATCAAGTGTGATTTTTTTGAGCTTTTTAAATCTCTGCGGATCATCAGTAGTTGGATATACATTAACTTCTCCTTGAAGTCCATGTGTTGATGCAACTACTCCTACCAAAAATCTTTCTGTCATCTTCCGGGTCTCCTTTTCACTTTGGGAAGCGGTTCATCACCATGTTTTTCTTCCCACTTTTTGTATAAATCCGGTCTTCTTTCTTTCGTTCGTTTAATTGACTGTTCCAGTCTCCATATATCTACTCTCTGATGATCTCCTGAAAGAAGTATTTCAGGAACCTTCTTATCTCTCCATACCTCAGGCCTTGAATACTGAGGATATTCAAGAAGATCATTATTAAATGATTCTGTTTCAGCTGATTCATCATTATTAAGTACATCAGGAACAAGCCTTGAAACTGCATCTATCATTACCATTGCAGGAAGTTCACCTCCCGTAAGAACATAGTCTCCAATAGAAACATAATCCGTAACAATTTCTTCAAGGACTCTTTCGTCGACGCCTTCATAATGTCCACATAGGAAAATTAAGTCATCTGCCTTTGAAAATTCTTTTGCAAGATTTTGGTCAAAAACCCTGCCCTGCGGTGTACAATAAATAACACGCTTAACCGCGCCTTTATTTTCTGTTTCTATTCTATCACTAATTGCCTGATAGCAGTCATAAATTGGCTGTGCCTTCATAAGCATTCCAGCACCACCGCCATATGTATAATCGTCAACTTTTCTGTGTTTTAGGTCATCAGTATAATCTCTTATATTAATAGCTTCAAAGCTGATGAGCGATTTCTTTGCTGCTTTGGCAAGGATACTCGTATTTAGTCCCTGTTCAATCATTTCAGGGAAAAGAGTCATAACATGAAATCTCATATTCCATCCTATACTAAAAAAATATTATTTATGCGCAAAAATCCTGCAGATACGAAATCTGCAGGATAAAAGTCTGCTTCTTGAAATTAAATAATTTCTACATCTACCTTCAGGTTATCTCTAGTCGATGCAGCTTTAACAACTGAGCGGATTGCTTTTGCTATACGTCCCTGCTTACCAATAACTTTACCCATATCAGAAGGAGCGACATGAAGCTCAACAGTTACATTGTGACCATCATTTTTTTCTGTCACAACTACTTCGTCCGGATTATCGACAAGCGCTTTTGCAATAACTTCAACTAATTCTTTCATGTTGTACCCTCCGGAAACTAATATTCTAAAAAATATTATGATACCAGCAACTCACTTCGAAATTACTTTGAAATTCCAGCCATTCTGAAAATCTTGCTAACAACTTCTGTAGGCTGTGCTCCGTTTGAAAGCCACTTCTTTGCAAGCTCTTCATTAACCTTTACTGTTCCAGGATCTGTATTAGGATCATAAGTTCCGATCTCCTCGATAAATCTTCCTGCTACAGGGAACTTAGAATCTGAAACGATGATTCTGTAGAAAGGAGTCTTCTTCTTACCAATTCTTCTTAATCTGATCTTTACTGCCATTTTAAATTTCCTCCATAAAATAATTAAAAATAAACAACTATATCAACCGGACATTTATCCGGTGCCGCGTCACTAATCAGTTCTGAATAATGTTCGCGAATATGCAGCTTATGCTGAACATATCAATTAAAAAAATTTGTTACCGCCAAATCCGCCAAGACCGCCCATGTTAAAGCCGCCTTTTTTGCCTTTGCCCATAAGACCTGGCATCTGTTTCATCATCTTCTGAGCCTGCTCAAATTTCTTTACAAATCTGTTCACATCATCAATACTGTTTCCTGAACCGATTGCAATTCTGTGCTTTCTCTGAGGATTTAAAAGCTTTGGATTTCTGCGTTCCCTTGTAGTCATGCTAAGAACAATTGCTTCCATATGAGCAAGTTCTTTCTCATCGGGAAGCTGATCATCACTGATCTTTCCTCCCATTCCGGGAAGCATATTCATTATCCCGGCAAGTCCGCCCATATTTCGCATCTGCTTCATGCTTTCAAGGTACATTTCAAAGTCAAACTTGCCCTTTTTCATTCGGGCAGCCATTTCTTTGTCTTTCTCTTCGTCGCGCTCTTCATTCGATTGAACGGCCTTGTCTATAAGACTTAGCACATCGCCCATTCCAAGAATACGACTTGCCATTCTATCTGGATAGAACTGCTCCAGATCAGAAAGCTTCTCGCCCATACCAACATATAATATAGGCTTTCCGGTAATAGCTTTTACTGATAAAGCTGCACCGCCTCTAGTATCGCCATCAAGCTTTGATAAAACAATACCATCTATTCCAACCTTCTCGTTAAATTCTCCGGCTACATTAACTGCATCCTGACCGGTCATAGCATCAACGACAAGAATTGTCTGCGTTACATCAACTGCCTCTTTAATATCGACAAGCTCCTGCATCATCTTCTCATCTATCTGAAGACGACCTGCAGTATCAATAATAACCACGTTAAGGCTCTTATCTTTAGCATACTCGATACCCTTTGTAGCAATTGTAACAGGATTTACATCTGTTCCGAGAGAAAAGAATTCAACACCCTGCTTCTCAGCATTTATCTTGAGCTGATCTATTGCAGCAGGTCTGTATATATCACATGCAACAAGAAGTGGAAGCTTTCCTCTGCTCTTTAGCTTTCCGGCAATCTTTGCTGCAGTAGTTGTCTTACCTGCACCCTGAAGACCACACATCATTATAACCGTAATGTTCTTACCAGTTAAAATGTTAAGCTCAGTTGTTTCAGAACCCATAAGCTTTGTGAGTTCTTCATTAACTATCTTTATAACCATCTGTCCAGGATTAAGACCGTTTAGTACATCTTCACCAACAGCTCTTTCCTGAACTGAATTAACAAATTGTTTAACAACCTTAAAACTGACATCCGCCTCGAGAAGCGCCATCTTTACTTCTTTCATGGCACTCTTTACATCATCCTCAGTCAGGCGACCTTTTCTTCTAAGGCCTTTAAATACATTTTGTAGTTTATCACTTAAACTTTCAAAAGCCATTAAGAAAGCTCCTCAATTATTTTATCAGATAATTCTGTAACCTTTGCACTAAGTTCATTAGAAGAGATACTTGTATCACCCGCATAAGCTTTCAGAGCCTTTGCAGTTTCCATAAGCTCGTCAAAACGCTTTATCATATGAAGTCTGTCTTCATATGATTTAAGAATTATCGTACAACGCCTTATTATATCGCTGATAGCCTGCCTGCTTACATCGTTCTTCTCGGCTATCTCTGCAAGAGACATATCGTTATAGACCGCATCCTCATAAATCTTTTTCTGATGATCAGTAAGAAGTTCTCCATAAAAGTCATATAAGAGACCCTGTTCAACAATCTTTTCCATTTCTTACCGCTTTCAAAACCATCAAATTTCACAACATATTGTAATATACAATACTGGCAGGATGCTGTCAAGTATTTTTTCTTTACACCCATTATTTTATAGTTAATTCAGATGGTAAAATTCCAAGCTGCGCTCTAAAAGCTCTGCAAAAAGAAGAATAATCCATAAAGCCACACATTATGCAGGCATTAGATGCAGTTTCGCCATTTAAAATAAGGCTCCTTGCATTAAGAATTCTTTTTTCAGAGATGTATTTATGAATTGAATAGCCTGTATCAGCCTTAAACATTCTCATCATATGGTACTTGCTGATAAAAAACTCATCTGCAATAGAATCAATTGAAAGATCTTCGCTTAAGTGCTCACCAATATATTCGATTATTTCAACAATTTTGGGATTATACCTGGCTTCAGGGAAAAATGCCAGCTGCTCTTCTTTTGCAGCTCTATTAATTCCTATCATAAACTTAATCATTTCAGTCTTAGAAAGGAGTTTTCCTGCATAGCTTTCATTTTCCAAAGTGACTGCTTCTTCAAGAGCGTTTAGATTCTCATAGAGCTTTGAGCTAACATTTGCAGGAAATCTTACTACATATGTCTTTCTCTTTGCTGCCTCATCAAAGCATTCGGTCAAAGAAAAGCCATCTTCTCCGCTTTCATCAAAACTATTAAGAAAATCATGATCAATATACAATATCATCCTGTCATAATTTGTTTGTGAAGACACAATAGCCTTATGAATATCATACCTGTTAACAAGTATGAAATCATAAGGCTTAAGCTCATATTCTTTTCCTTCAATTGTGTACTTAGTATTCCCATGAAGAAAAAGAATTATTTTATCAAAGTCATGATAATGGTATGGAACATCAAGGGCTTCTTTATTACAAATATGGAAAAATTTAAAACTGCAATTCAGATAGCCTCGCTGCTCATAATCGGGTTCATTCATTTAGCTGTCCAATCCTTTAAGCTAATATTCAGATCAACCTTATCACTTATTCCATCGACCGTTCCTGTTGAAGAATACTGCCAGATAGAAAAATTATATGGATAATACTGCGGCGTGTTATAATATGCAATCCATGTATCAATGTCAGAAAACTGCGTCAAATCAAGCATTACAGCAAATGTATAAATATTTCCATAAATCATTGGAGTATATCCGGCGCCGCTAACAGTATCGCAAAATTTCCTTGCGATAGCAGTATTCTCAGCAGTTGTAAGGTCCTTGGTTCTAGCATCACTACTCTCAGACTTTTCTATATCAAAAACAACAGGATATGTCACATTATAAGGTTCGATAGCATCCAAAACAAACTTTGCTTCTTCATATGCCTCATCCTCATTTATTGCCTGAGAATAAAAGTATACTCCTACAGCAATTCCATTTGCCGTTGCGCCCTTGATATTATTTTCGAACTGCTCATCAGCAGCAATTTTCCCTTCAGTATAACCTCTAACACCAACTCTGATTATCGCATAGGTAATTCCTGAATCAGCAACTTTTTTCCAATCAATTTCTCCATTATGCTTAGAAACGTCTATTCCTCTTGCAGCTACCGCTGATACATTCTCATTAGTACCCACATATCTCATGAAGCCATCTTCTGCAAGTGCAAAATCTGTCGATAAAAAAGGGCTCTTTGTGATAGCATCATTAATATCAACAAAATAATAATGACCTGAATCAGTAACAACGAGTTTATCTGTAAAAAGATCTCTAAACGTCTGGTTTGTTCCATTACCATCTTCGAGCGATGTCTGAATTTGATTAAGAATACGATTTTTCTCATCATCTGTCGCTGTAGTCTGAGCATTATTGACCATTTGAGTTACTTGAGTTTGAGTATAATACTCCTGATCCTTGATGGTTGAAAGTTCACTATTGATTGCTTCGTTCTCACGTTTAAGCTGTGCATTATTAAGTAAAATTACAATGCAAAATGAAAGTGCCATGAGAGAAACAAGGCAAAGGAAAATAACGGTAAGTACATTTCTGTTTTTCCTGTTTGCAGGTCTTCCGAATTTATTTATATCTTTTTGTTCCATGATTCTCCATGTGAAATCAGATTATTGTAAGTGTTTTGATTTTGAACATCAGAGGCTTTAGATTACTGTTCCAATAAGCTTTGGCTGATATCCGTTATCTTCAAGAGCCTTTAAAATCTCATTCTTGTGCTCTGTTCCAAAAGCTTCAAGTGTAATTCTAAGTTCAACTGCAGCATTTCTGTTAATAGATACAAACTGGTTATGCTCAAGTTTTATTACGTTTCCATGAGCTCCTGCAATAATTCCTGCAACGTTTGCAAGTTGACCCGGCTTATCAGGAAGCTGAACTGACAATGAGAATATTCTGTCTCGTCTTATCAGTCCCTGCTGAACAACAGATGACATAGTAATAACATCCATATTTCCGCCGGAAAGAACAGAAACGACCTTCTTATTCTTATCCTTAAGCTGCTTAAGTGCTGCAACTGTAAGAAGACCGGAATTCTCTACTATCATCTTGTGGTTCTCTACCATATCAAGAAATGCAACTACGAGATCTTCGTCTGGAACAGTCAGTACTTCATCAATATTCTTCTGAAGATAAGGGAATATTTTGGTTCCCGGAGTTTTAACAGCTGTACCATCTGCAATTGTATTTACTGTAGGAAGTGTTGTAACCTTGCCGTTTTTAAGAGAAGCTGTAAGGCAGCTTGCACCTTCTGGTTCAACTGCAATTACTCTGATATTAGGATTTAAGAGCTTTGCAAGAGTAGAAACGCCTGTAGCAAGTCCGCCGCCTCCAACTGGAACGAGAATAATATCAACGGTAGGAAGCTCCTTGAATATTTCCATTGCGATAGTGCCCTGACCTGTAGCTACGTCAAGATCGTCAAATGGATGAACAAAGGTAAGGCCTTTTTCATCAGCAAGCTTAAGTGCATATTCGCAGGATTCATCATAAACATCTCCGTAAAGAATCACTTCAGCACCAAGAGCCTTCGTGCGATTAACCTTGATAAGAGGGGTTGTAGTTGGCATTACTACGATTGCTTTTACATTATAGCTTTTAGCAGCATATGCAACTCCTTGTGCATGATTTCCTGCAGAAGCAGTAATAATTCCCTTTTCTCTATCACTTGGAGACATTGTTGAAATTTTATAATATGCGCCTCTAACCTTATATGCGCCCGTTCTTTGCATGTTTTCCGGCTTTAAATATACTTTATTGCCGCATACTTCACTGAAATAATCGCTATAAACCAGCTTTGTTTCAAGCGTAACCTTCTTAACTGCTTCATACGCCTCTTCAAATTTCTCTAATGATAGCTTTTTTTCCTGTGCCATAATTTTTTCTCTCCTTACTGCATATTATTACTATTCTTCAATATCAAAAAGTGCATCTACAAACTGGTCAGGATCAAAACGCTCAAGATCATCTATAGATTCGCCAACACCAATATACTTAACAGGAATATTTAGTTCAGAAACAATCGCTACAGCAATTCCACCCTTTGCTGTTCCGTCAAGCTTTGTAAGAATAATTCCGGTCAGATTAGTAACTCCGCCAAATTCTTTTGCCTGAGAAAGAGCGTTTTGACCTGTTGTTCCATCGAGAACAATAAAATTCTCGCGTTTATATGAAGGAAGCTTATCATTAATGATTCTATTCATCTTTTTAAGCTCTTCCATAAGATTTTTCTTGTTATGAAGTCTTCCTGCTGTATCAACAATAAGAATATCAACATTTCTTGATGCTGCCGAATCCACTGCGTCATAAATAACGCTTGCAGGATCTGCCCCTTCTTTCCCGGTAATAATAGGGACATCTGCTCTCGTTGCCCATTCTTTAAGCTGCTCGGTTGCTCCTGCTCTGTATGTATCAGCCGCTGCAAGTAGCACCTTCTTACCCTTATTCTTATAAATTGAAGCAAGCTTACCAACGGAAGTAGTCTTTCCTACTCCATTAACGCCGATAACAAAAATGACAGCCTTTTCATTTTCAAAATCATAGGCATGTTCATCCATGCGCATCTGATTACGGATATCGCTTACAAGGAGTTCTCTGCAGGCTGAAGTATCAGAAATCTTCTGTTCCTTCACCTGGCTGCGAAGCTCATCCATAATTCTACTCGTAGCATTAACTCCAATATCGCCCATGATAAGAGTCTCTTCAAGACTCTCATAAAAATCCTCATCAATATTGCCAAAGCCATGAAAAACACTATCAAGTCCATGAACCATATTGTCTCTTGTTTTGGTAAGACCGCCCTTTAATTTAGAAAAAAATCCGCTCACTTAGTTTGTTAACTCCTTATCAATCAAATTAACGCTTACAAGAGCTGAAACTCCCTTTTCCTGCATTGTAATTCCATAGAGTCTGTCAGCACTTTCCATTGTACCACGACGATGAGTAATTACAATAAACTGTGTAGACTTAAGCTTATGAAGATATTTGGCAAATCTTACAACGTTATTCTCATCAAGAGCTGCCTCTATCTCATCAAGAAGACAGAACGGTGAAGGCTTAAGATTCTGAATTGCAAAAAGAAGTGCAATTGCAGTAAGCGCCTTTTCTCCACCGGAAAGCTGCATCATATTAACAAGTTTCTTGCCAGGCGGCTGAGCGCTTATCTTTATTCCTGCCTCAAGAATGTCTTCATCTTCTACCAGTTCAAGGCTTCCTCTTCCGCCTCCAAACATTTCACCAAATACTTTATTGAATTCTGTGCTGATCTTACCAAACTGCTCAGCAAAGGTCGTTCTCATTGAATCATCAAGTTCTTCAATAATCTTTGCAAGCTGTTCTTCAGCTGCAATAAGGTCATCATGCTGTGTCTTCATAAATGTATATCTTTCCATCAAAGTCTTGTATTCCTCAATGGCGTTTACATTTACATCTCCAAGTTTTTTCATTGCATCTTTTAGATTGCTGATTTCTCTCTTCATGGCAAAAGAATCATTGAGCTCAGGATCTTTAAGCGTTGCCGCATCAGAAAGTGTGATTTCATACTCATCCCACATGTAATTTATCTGTCCTGAAATTGCTGCCTCAAATTTCTCTTTCTGTGCAGAAAGTCTGGTTACCTCTTTATCAAGAGAGGATTTCTTCTCTGAAAGCTCCTCCTGTTTAGAGAAAAACTGCTTTTGCTTAGAAGAAAGTGCTTCCTTTTGAATCTGTTTATCTTCAAGGTCCTTTTTAGTACTAGCCTGAACTGTGCCTGATGATTCAATAGTAAGCCTGATTTCCTCTATATCCTTCTTCTTAGCTTCAAGCTCATTAGAATTCGACGCCATATTTTCAAGGATTTCATCAAGATCAGACTGCCTGCCTGCAATTTCCTCTGTGATTCTATCTACATTTGTCTGCTCAAATTCCTGTTTCTGGCGAAGCTTTGAAACATCTATTTCTATTTTAGAGGAATTATCATTTTCAAGTTTCTCACTGTCAACAAGACTCTGCAGCGTTTCCTGGTAAGCTGCAATCTGCTCAGATGCTTTTCTTTCTCCTTCAATGGATTCACTTAACTGATCAGCTGCTTTTTGCTCATCTTCAAGAATCTCAGAAAGCTTACTTTCAATAGATTCATTCTCTTCTTTAAGTGAAGTGTAATTTCCGGCAGCAGTCTTTTTCTTTTCCTCTTCCTGCTCAACATTAAGTCTTGCAGTATTAAGCTCAATAGACTTAGTGAGAAGGCTCGTTCTAACAGACTCAGATTCTGTTCTAAGCTCGTTTCGCTTATTTCTTATATCTTCAATTTCTTTTTGAATACTGTTTACTTCATCACTGTATTTTTTTACATGTGCTTCAAGTTCAGACATCTCACGTCTTCGTCCAAGAAGATTAGAATTATTCTTAAAAGCTCCTCCGCTTATTGCTCCGCCTGGAACGAATAATTCTCCTTCAAGGGTACACATTCTAATTCCGTAATGATATTTTCTTGAAATTTTAACCGCGTCATCAATGTTATCTACAACAACGATTCTTCCAAGCATAGCCTTTGCGACGTCTTTATACTTCGGATCAGTATCGACGAGTTCATCAGCCATTCCGATAACACCTTTTTCGTTAAGCACCTCGGGCGTCTTAAATTCCTGAGGATTCTTAATGCTAGTAAGCGGAAGGAAGGTTGCTCGGCCGGCCTTTTGGGTTTTAAGAAAGCCAATCATTTTCTTAGCAGTATCTTCATTATCAGTAACAATATTTTGAATATTTCCGCCAAGAGCAATTTCGATAGCTGTTTCATACTTAGCTTTAGTTGAAATAATATCAGCTACAACGCCGATTATGCCCTTTTCGTTGTCACGGTTTTCCATAACTCGCTTAACGCTCTGTCCGTACCCTTCATATCTTTCGGTAATATTAGAAAGAGCTTCAAGCCTGGACTTTTCCTGATGATAAAGATTTTGGTTTTCCCTAAGGGATGTATCTTTGTCAGTTAAATCCTTCTTAATGGATACAAGCTTTTCATCAATTTCTTTTTGTCTTTTATTCATTCCAAGGATTTCTTCGTTTACTTTTTCAAATTCATCCTTGAATTTCTTAATTACTTCTTCCTGAGTGTTCTCCTGAGTCTGAGCAAGAACAAGCTTTGAAGTTAGTTCTGCCTTACGAATTCCTATCTGCTGTCTCATTGTTGCAAGAGAGCTCTGTTTTGACTTAATATTCGCACGCGTATTAAGAGTATCAATAATGGTACTCTTAAGTTCTTCAATGCTATCATTAAGTTCATGGATTTTAGAAGTAACCTCTAAGAGTTTACTTTCAGCGTCTTTTTGCTGATTTAAAAGTTCCGAAAGCTTATCATCTATAACCTTTTTGCCATCAAGAACCTTTTCTCTTTCCTTATTTTTTTCTTCTATCTCACTAGAAACAGTATTCTTTCTATTCTGAAAATGTTCATCGCTTGATAAAGCACCCTTAATCTGCTCATTAAGAATACCAATCTGGCCCTCAAGCTTTTCTTTCAAGATACTATTATCAGTAATCTTAAGTCTTTCTTCTTCTATTGCTTTTTCGAGCTGTTCAAGTTCGCTGGCTATAGAGTCATATTCCTCTCTGGCGGCGCTATACTTATTCTGAGTTTCTTCAAAATCATCATTTGCTGCAGAAAGCTTTTCAATAGTCTCATCAAAAAGCTTTTTATTTCTTTCATTATCAAGAAGGAACATATTTACATCAAGAGTTTTAAGTCTTTCTCTGTTCTTTAAATAAATTTTTGCGACCTCGGACTGCTTTTCAAGAGGTTCAACCTGTTTCTCAAGCTCAGATAAAATATCCTTTAGTCTTGTAAGATTAACCTTTTCGTCATCAAGCTTTTTTATTGCAGCATCTTTACGTGCCTTGAATTTCACAATTCCTGCCGCTTCATCAAAAAGGTTTCGTCTATCTTCAGGCTTTGAGCTAAGGATCTGCTCAATCTGACCCTGCCCAATAATGGAATAGCCTTCCTTACCAATTCCGGTATCATAAAAAAGCTCATTAACATCCTTGAGCCTTACTGATGTACCGTTTATCATATATTCACTTTCGCCTGATCGATAAAGTCTTCTTGATACAGTAACTTCATCATAATCAATTGCAAGAACGTGATCTGAGTTATCAAGCGTTATTGCAACAAAAGCATAACCAAGCGGCTTACGAAGTTCTGTGCCTGCAAAAATGACATCCTGCATGCTAGCTCCTCTAAGCTGTTTGATTCTCTGTTCACCAAGAACCCATCTTACTGCATCTGCTACGTTACTTTTTCCACTTCCATTAGGTCCAACAATAGCTGTAATTCCATTGTGAAATTCAAACTTTATTTTATTGGCAAAAGATTTAAATCCCTGTATTTCAATACTTTTTAAATACATCTATTATTTTTTCAGTTTAAGAATAGCTTCATAGGCAGCCTTTTGCTCGGATGCCTTCTTGCTTCTTCCTGATCCCTCTCCAAGTTTTTTGTCATCAACCATGACAACAGTCTCAAATATTTTATCATGTTCCGGGCCACTTTCGCCACTTAATTCATAATGCAGTTTCCCACTGTTCTTACTTTGAATCATTTCCTGTAAGATTGATTTGCTGTCATAAAAAATCTGTTTGTCCTCCAAATCAGACAAAATAAATTTATTAATATACTTCTCTGCTTCAACTATTCCAGAATCAATATAAATTGCGCCAATAACCGCTTCCATAACATCTGATACTATAGAATCTCTGTATCTTCCGCCTGTATTTTCTTCGCCTTTTCCAAGCATCATGAACTCTTCAAGATGAATATCAGAAGCACAATATGCAAGTGCTACTTCGCATACCATTGATGCACGCAGCTTCGTCATTTCGCCTTCTCTTTTGTCAGGATAGGTTTTAAATAAAAAGGCACTTGATACCATTTCAAGGACGGAATCGCCAAGAAACTCAAGTCTCTCATAATCAGGCTGTTTGTTGATTCTCTGCTCATTTGAAAAAGAGCTATGTGTTAATGCTTCCTTTATGAGTTTCTTGTCTGTAAATGTATATCCTATTCGTTCTTCTAAAACAGTTATTTCTTTATCACTTATCATATATTCTCCTAAAAAAAGAGGTATGAGGCGAAAATACCTCATACCCCTTTTATACGCAATTTTAAAACTTTCATCACAAAAACTCAAATTAAGAATGACTTAATGTTCTGTGATTATTTCTCTTTAACAGCCTCTTTGATAAGTTCAATTGCTTCTCCGACTGTAGAGATACTCTCAGTCTTTTCAGGTGGAATCTTTACATCAAAAGCATCTTCAATACCCATAACAATCTGGAATACATCAAGTGAATCTGCTCCAAGATCTTCTACAAATGTTGTTTCAGGCTTTATTTCATTAGGATCCACATTAAGAACCTCAACTATAACTTCTTTAAGCTTTTCAAATTCCATGACAATACCACACCTTTCATATTAGTTATTAAGACAAATCTTCTCCCTGATCTTACTGTTTACATCCATTTCTTTAAATGTAACACACTGAAGAATTGAATTCTTCACCGCTATAGCATCAGCACTACCATGAGTCTTAACAACAAGACCGTTAAGGCCAAGAAGCGGTGCTCCGCCATACTTATTCATATCATAGTCTGCAAGTGCACTCTTAAGCGCAGGCTTAATAAGGAGTGCTCCCATTTTACTTTGGAAAGTAGACATAAGACCCTTTTTAATAACATGCATCATGGACTTTGAAACGCCCTCATACATTTTAAGAATAATATTTCCGGTAAATGCCTCGCAAACAATTACATCTGCTTTACCGGCAGGAATATCTCTTGCTTCAATGCTTCCGATAAAATTGATATCAGGACAATCCTTTAAAAGCGGATATG
Source organism: uncultured Butyrivibrio sp. (assembly GCA_964549585.1). GTDB lineage: Bacteria > Bacillota > Clostridia > Lachnospirales > Lachnospiraceae > Butyrivibrio. Next base: position 69,767 of record CAZJWA010000005.1, read on the forward strand.
TTTCCTTTACCAGCGCATCACCTTTATCCTCTTCTGCTCCGATATTAACAATCGCAACAGTAGGATTCTTAATATGCATTGCATTTTCCATATAGATAGACCCCATCTTTGCAAACTGTAAAAGATGAGATGACCTTGCATCAACATTGGCGCCGCAATCAATAAGAAGTGAATTACCCTTCTCTGTTGGAATAAGAGGTGCAAGAGGAGCTCTCTCAATACCCTTTATCTTTCCGACAATAACCTGTCCTCCAACAAGATTAGCACCCGTGCTTCCGGCAGAAACATAAGCATCGCATTCGCCATGCTTTACCATATATAGAGCCTTGACAATTGAGGAATCCTTCTTGGTTCTGATAGCCATAACTGGCGGCTCAGCCATTTCAATTTCCTCCGTAGCATTTACTACTTCAATACGGTTCTTATCATATGTATATTTCTGTAACTCACCATTTACCTTATCTTCTCTTCCAACAAGATAAACTTTAAGTGAGTCACTGCAAGAAACAGCGTCAACAGCACCTTTAACTATTTCACCCGGTGCATTATCACCGCCCATTGCATCAACTGCAACCTTAACGATTTCAGACATTTTTGGCCTCCAAAAGCACAAAATATATAAGAAAAATAATACTAAACCCCATAACAAAAATCAAGGCTTTCCGACATAAATCGGAAAGCCTTAAAATTCGTCTTGTAATAACCTTGGATTAGTCCTCGTTTACAGCAACAACACTCTTATTGCCATAATATCCACAGCTCTTGCAAACCTGATGAGGCTGCATCAGAGCACCACAATGGCTGCACTTTACAAGTGTAGGAGCACTCATTTTCCAGTTAGCTCTTCTCTGATCTCTGTGGCCTTTTGATGATTTATTCTTAGGGCAGATTGACATGTCAGTAACACCTCCTTACTGCAAACGTATCTAAATTATCAAAAATCATTGATAATAATTACGCATAAATTCGTTAACACACTTTGAATATTATAGTCACACCGTGAAACAATGTCAATAGATATTTTGAAATTTGATGTTTCACACTGCAAAAAACATTTATCTAATGATTATTTGCAGAGTTTGCCGCAGATATCATATGTATCTCTGGCGATAGCAAGCTCTTCATTTGTAGGAATGACGTAGCATTTTGTCTTGCTCTCAGGTGTTGAAATAAGTTTTTCCTTACCATGAACCTCATTTGCTTCTTCATCAAGTGTAATTCCAAGGAATGAAAGCTTCTCAAGGCAAAGCTTTCTGACAAGAGGACTGTTCTCTCCAACTCCTGCAGTAAAGCAAATTGCGTCAACGCCGTCCATAACAGCAGCGTAGCTTCCGATATATTTAAGAACATGATAAGCAAATGTATCAATTGCACGAACCGCTCCAGGAACATTGTCAAGGTATCCATCTTCAAGGTCACGGAAATCAGAGCTTATATCATCAGAAAGGCCATAAACACCAGATTCCTTATTTAGAACATTCATAACCTGCTTTGTAGTCATATTAGTCTTCTGCTCAACAAGTTCAATTACAGAAGGATCAATTGAGCCGCATCTTGTGCCCATGATAAGTCCTTCAAGCGGAGTAAGACCCATTGAAGTATCAACACATTTGCCGTTTTTTACAGCTGAAATACTTGCGCCGTTTCCAAGATGGCATACGATGATCTTAAGATCTTCATAATTCTTACCCATAAGCTCAGCACATTTATGTGAAACATATGAATGGCTTGTACCATGGAAACCGTATCTTCTAATCTTATATTTTGCATAATACTCATATGGAAGGCCGTAGAGATAAGCTTTCTCAGGCATTGTCTGATGAAAAGCGGTATCAAATACAGCTACCATAGGAGTGTGTGGCATAAGCTCCTGGCAGGCTCTTATTCCAATAAGATTTGCAGGATTATGAAGAGGTGCAAGATCGCTTACTTCTTCAATTGCACTTATTACTTCATCATTAATAAGAACAGACTTTGTAAACTTTTCTCCGCCGTGAACAATTCTATGTCCAACTGCACTTATCTCATCAAGTGACTTTACAACTCCGGTTGAAGGATCTGTAAGAGCTTTGATAACAGAATCAATTGCAACCTTATGATCAGGCATGTCAATATTTTTAACAATCTTATCTGCGCCAATTTTTGTAAAGCTGATTGAGCTGTTATCAATTCCAATTCTTTCGCAGATTCCTTTAGCAAGAAGTTCTTCCTTCTCAGCATCTATAAGCTGAAATTTAAGAGATGAACTACCACAATTAATTACAAGTACTTTCATTTTTATTTCTCCATATTACTATTCGTAGAGATCAGCCGTGAACTGTTGTCTCCCATTTCACATATTATCATAAGAAAATCCAGTTATACTATCTGTGCCTGTACGCATGTAAGAGCTACAACGCCGACAATATCCTGCCAGCTACAGCCACGTGATAAATCATTTACAGGCTTTGCAATACCCTGAAGCATTGGTCCATAAGCGTCTGCAAGGCCAAGTCTCTGAACAAGCTTGTATCCGATATTTCCAGCATCAAGATTAGGGAAAATAAGGACATTGGCTTTTCCTGCTACTTCACTTCCAGGTGCCTTAGATGCTGCAACTTCAGGAACGATTGCTGCGTCAAGCTGTAGTTCTCCATCAGACTTAACATCAGGGTACATCTCTTTGGCAAGGCGTGCTGCCTCTACAACCTTATCAACTAAAGTATGCTTTGCGCTTCCCTTTGTTGAGTGAGAAAGAAATGCTACTCTTGGCTCATCATCAACGAGCTGTCTAAAGCTTGTTGCACTGCTTCCTGCAATAACTGCAAGCTCTTCTGCTGTAGGATCCTGATTAAGACCTGCATCTGCAAACAGAAATGTTCCGTTTGAGCCATATTTTGATCCAGGAACGTCAAGGATAAAGAATCCTGATACCATTTTAACGCCGGGAGCTGTCTTTAATATCTGAAGAGCAGGCCTAAGAGTATCAGCTGTTGCATGACAAGCTCCTGCAACAAGTCCGTCAGCCATTCCTGCTTTGAGCATCATTACGCCATAGTAAATGTAGTTTCCTGTAATAGTCTCTTTTGCCTTCTCAGGAGTCATTCCTTTAGCTTTTCTAAGTTCATAAAACATATTTACAAGGTTATCAGATTCAGGATCTGTCATAGGATCTACAACCTTTGCATTACTAAGATTTATATGCAGCTCATCGCACTTTGCCTGAACTGATTCTTTATTTCCTACAAGAATCAGATTTGCAATCTTGTTTCTTAAAATATCAGCTGCGGCAAGCATTGTTCTGTCGTCATCACTTTCAGGAAGTACAATAGTTTTGATATCTGCCTTTGCTTTTTCTTTAATACCGTCAATATAAGACATTTTACTTTCCTTTCTTTCATTCCTAACCTATTATTATTATGAAGTCCTTTTATAGTATAGCGTCTGAAATTTTGATTACAAGAAAAGATATTTTTTTAACAATGAAAGTTTAATGTAAGTAGCATAAAATCGTTGTTTTCGAAGAATTATTTGAAAATATTCCAAAAAGACTTCAGTTTTGGCAATGTCTATAGATTAACATTTATTATTTGTATAGTTAGCAGGTGTATGATGAAAACATTAGGAATAATAGCAGAATTTAACCCTTTTCATAAAGGGCATGAATATTTCATTAATCAGGCAAAAGAGATAACGGGGTGCGATAGAGTTATTGTTGTAATGAGCGGCGATTACGTTCAGCGAGGAATGCCAGCAATAATTTCAAAAGAAAAGCGAGCAAAATGTGCTCTTTTAAACGGCGCAGATATGGTTTTTGAGTTGCCAACATATTACAGTCTTTCAAGTGCTCAGTATTTTGCCAGAGGCGCAGTGAATATTCTTGATAAGCTTGGAGTCATTGACTGCATCGCTTTTGGCTCGGAATGTGCTGATATGTCTTTGCTTCAAAAAGTGTCTGACATAATACTAGGTGATTCAACTGAATATAATGAAATAATCATGAAGGAGCTTACCTGTGGCAAAAGCTTTCCTGCAGCAAGAATGGCTGCAATTAATACCATCCTTGGTAAAACTCCGGCAAGCCTTGATGAAATCACTAATGCACTTATGTCTCCAAATAATATTTTAGGAATAGAATACCTATGTGCTTTAAATCATTTCAAAAGTAAGATGAAGCCTTATACAATAAAGCGAATCGGTCAGGGCTATAACGACGAAGATAGAGCCTTAAGTGATGACAATAGTTTTTCAAGCGCATCATCAATCAGAAAACAGTTAAATGAGTTTTCATCAAAAAGTTCTGTATTTCGCGACGTACCAGAGAACACATTAGAGTATTTGATAGGCGATGCGCAGTTTAAAGCTTATATATCTTCTAGTCAAAAGAGCTTTTGTGATAAGGAAATACCCATCTCATATCCAGGTATTGACGACTTTTCAGAAATTCTTGCTCAAAAGCTTTATTTTGAAAAGGATTTTAGTATTTATGCTGATGTATCGAGTGATCTATCAGATAAGATAATTAAGTACTCTGATATTTTTGAAACAATTACAGATTTTGCAGATATTTTGAAGTCAAAAGACATGACATATTCCCGTATCATTAGAAGTCTCATTCATATTGTTCTTAATATGACAAATGAAGAAATGAAGAAAATCAAGGAAGAGAATTATCCCGTTTACCTGCGGCCACTTGGTTTTAGAAGAAATTCAGCAGATCTTTTTACAAAAATAAAAGAAAAAGCATCTCTTCCACTGGTAAGTAAGCTTGCCGATTCCGGAAATATTCTGGATGAAAAAGCATTATTTCTATTAAATGCAGATATTGCTGCTTCAAGGCTTTATGGAACAATTAACAAGAACGATCCTCGAATAAATGAATACGCAAAGTCGCTCCAAATCATATAAAAGATAATGCGATTAAGTATAGAAAGATGAATGGAATTATTTATGACTTATGGCAAAAAATGTATCATTTTTCCTTAAGGTAATAGCTTAGGAGCTCATAATCCTCAGGAAATGTAAGTTTGATATTAACTCCTGCGTCAAAGTACTTGTATCCTTTTGCGCTTTTTGGAAGCTGATATGCTGCAAAATAAATCTCGGAATTAACATCGAAATATTTCTTTAGCATCGAAAGCTTATATGCTTCCGGAGCCTGAATAAGAAAGAAATCTTCTCTTTTTGGTATTTCATCATTATAGCTTCCGAGTGAATCCGTGATATGTCTACATGTTTCAACGAAGTCATAAGTATCAAGAAGGTCAAAATACTTTTCAAATACGACTGGTTTTATAAGAGGTCTTGCCGCCTCATGGAAAATAACTTTTTCACAATCAGGGAAATTTTCATAAATATAATCAAGTGCTTTTTGAAAAGACTCTGCACGGGAAGCTCCGCCCATTACTGTCGTTACACCAAATTTGCTTTCCACTTCACCGCTTTCTATTTCATCTTTTCCAAGCATTACAATAAAAGCATCAAGATTATTCGTTTTCTTAAATGCGTCTATTCCGTAGGAAATTACTTCTTTTCCATTAATTTCAAAAAACTGCTTAGGTTTATCCTGATTAAATCTGCTTCCAAGGCCAGCTGCAAGCAAAACTCCGACATTTTTTATCATACTAATATCCCATTGCTTTCTTAATAATTATTTTTACATGATAATATCCATGCCCATAAAGTCAATAAGCTTATGAATTACCATTTCTGTCCCCTTCTTGACCACTTCATCAGAGGCTCCTGCTATATGAGGAGTAATAATAAGATTAGGCACATCCAGAAGCGGACTATAGCTTGGGACCGGTTCTCTTGTAACAACGTCCACAGCAGCTCCTGCAATTTCGCCTGTTTTTAAAGCTCTAATAAGTGCGTCTTCATCAACAAGGCCGCCTCTTGCTGCATTGATAAAGTATGCATTGTTCTTCATCTTTTTAAACTGCTCATCGCTCATCATCTTATTATTCGTTGATGTTAATGGGCAATGAAGTGTTACAACGTCAGCTTCACGAAGAAGCGTATCAAAATCAACGCTCTTTACATTTTCCGAAGTTGAAATTGAAAGATCAATTGGGTCATAGATGATGATATTCATTCCAAACGCAAGAGCCTTTGCGGCAACCTCTCTGCCGACATTTCCATATCCTACTATTCCAAGTGTCATAAGTCTTGGACTTCTTCCCCGAAGCGCAACGTAGGGACTCTTTTCATCTAGGCCCCATATCGTATCACGGTATTCTGCCGGAATACTTCTATTATCTGAGGTTATTATTTTGTCATGAATCAGGTTATTGGATTTAGTAATATTTCGGCACATATCAAGGATATAGCCCATAACCATTTCAGATACTGCAGAAGCATTTCTTCCTGCATTATGAACTACCGTTATATGTCTTCTTGATGCTTCAGCAAGGTCTACAACAGATTTAACGCCTCCTCTACAACATACAATAAGTTTTAGATTCACTGCATTACTTAGAACATCTGCCGTAACAGTTTCAAATTCAGAAATAAGAATATCATAATCAAAAATAAGATTTTTTAGCTCATCTGATTCCATGACAACATGATTAACGTTATATCCTGCTGTATGAAATTCAATTTCAGGTATTGTTCTGATTAGTACATCTGTATTTACTTCTGCTGTAACAAGCGCTTTTAATTTCATTAAAAATCTCCTTTAGCAGTATATCCTTGTGGGCAAATATGCCGTAGTACTTATGTTAAATTATTTGAATCGTTTTAGACTATTTTTCTTACATGCTGCGGTACTCTTTTGGATTCTTCGGGCAAAGTCATGTAGTCGCCATACACCATTTTCATCCATTTATCGCTCTCATACGGAGCAGGATATTTCTCATCTCTTATCAGCTCATTATGTCCTCTATAATACATTTCTTTGTCATAAATCAGTCCCCAATATCTCGGGTCAGGCTGCTCATTTGATAAAAAGAGATCGTTTGTCATAGGCTCCCTATGAATTTCTTCTATTTCAAGTTCTTTACTTTGCTCAAAATCACTTTCTTTAAATTCAAGAAACTCTTCACTATCGCCCAAAATCTGAGCTTTTTTGTACATTTGAGCAATTGACCAAAAGCTCATTTTACTTCCTACAAAGGAAAGCACATGGCTTGCAATAAACATAATACCCTTAAACTTTGAAAAATCTATGTCTTTCCGGTGCCCCATGGCAAGTGCATAGATTAGTTTTAATTTCATAAGCTGTGCTTTATGATTTGTACCGATTTCATCAAGAACAAAAATATCAAGCGTTGGATGTGAATATCTTCCTTCATAGTAATCTTCATCACCATAGACTGTGTTTTCGTAGGTGACGCTCTCATCTGCCACCTTTGAGATAAAATCAAAAAACTGAGGATAATCTTCAAATCTAAGGAGCTTCATTTTTGATGTCTTTTCACTTGGATAAACTTCCAAAAAGCGCTCATAATCAGCTCTTTTCATTGTAATATCAACGTCATCATCCCATGGAATAAAATCTTTGTGGCGAAGCGCACCAAGAAAACTTCCCCCGTGAAGAAAATACTGGATATGATGCTTTTTGCAAACGCGGTCTACATCTTTTAAAATGCGAAGGTTCGATTCATGTACTTTTTCAAGAAATTCATATTGATCATTACTCATGATGCTTTGCCACCTCTATATAAATTGTCAAAAGAATTGTAATAAGTATAAACACCTCGTAATTATAGTATAAATAGCAGTAATTTGACACATCTTTTGATATAATATGTTTAATAAGAATAATTCTTATTTCATCTTGTATCAAAAAGCTTGAAGGGGACAGACTAAAATGGATACGATCAAAATACGCAAAGGCGAAACGCTTCACGAAGCCGGATCAGAGCTAAATTCAATTGAGATTATTTCAAATGGACAGATTGCAATATCAAGTCCTTACAGTCAGATTTTACTTGGAAATGGCGATTTTGTCGGTCTTTCTGACCTCTTTTCCAAAAGATATTCATTTTATTATGAAGTAACTGAAGATACTACTCTTTACTCATACAAATATGAAGGCCCTGAAGATATTAGCAAGGTTTTAGACGAAAATAAGTCAATCGCTTCTATCCTCTTAAAAGGGTCAATCAAGTCTGCGGTAACAACTGCTTCTATGCTTGATAACGAGCTCGTTAAAATCCAGGAGGATTTTCTAAAGCTTAAAACTAATTACAGTAAATATCCTACTTTGTGCGCTATTCTCGGGAAAGAAACCGAAGATTTTCCAGAGCTAAAGGATATTGAGCCAATAAAAGATGTTCCGGAACCGTCAAAATGGAAAAAAGATTTTTTTGAAGGTTTATCGCATAAAGATATTGAGCTTAAGGACTCAGTTCTTCTTTCAAGCTCTGATATTACTGCCGGAATCATTCTTGGTGCGTGTGATTACCTTCGAAGCCTATCCGAAAAAGATAAATTTATTACTGCTTACCGGAATAATTTCTACAGGAATTCCGCAGCCTTTTCTTCAACCTTTAAAATGCTGGAAAATGATCTTTCAAAGGAGAAGGATGCTACGGAAAGCTTTGATTATGATAGCCTTAACAACTCTCTTTCACAGATTCTTGACTACTCTGAAATAAATATCGATGAAGCAAACGAATTCAAGCGTTTAATCAAAAATTATAAGCTTTCTACCAACACCGGAGGTGAAGTCAGTGACTCGCTTCGCTCCTCTGAAGACTTCATGAACCTTCGCAGAAATATTTCAGAAGCCTTTTATTCAGTTTACTATAAGGCTTTCATTAAGAGTCTTGATGATGAAAAGATTCCAGACGTAATGTATTTATTTTTCTATTTTGGGTATGTAGATGAAGAAATTGTTAGCAGTGCCAAGATTGAAGCATTATATAAAGCAATGAAATTTATTCATACTGATCCCGAAAATATTGTTTATACAATGTATGATTTTCTAAAAGAGATTTATGTAGAGCACAAAGAGCCTTCAAACAGTGAACATGGACTTGATTACCCATCATACCTAAAGGCTCAGATTTCAAACGGCGATATTTCTGTTGAAAAAGCAGGTGAGCTTCTTCACGATCGAAATAAAAGAATCAAATTTGAAATCGGGAATCTATTTAAAACCGGTAATAAAGTGACATATGGTCGTTCAACAAGTTTCATTCCTATTCTTACCGAGAGCTCAATGATTAAATCCGTCGATGATAGTTTAATTTCGCCTGAAGATATCTCTATAATCATTCAGGATATACGCTCTATTGATTATTCCTGCTTCTACAATAACGTATATTATACGAATCCCGAATTTGGAATTAGACCTATGTATTTGTCAAAAGAGATTATGCCAACAATTATTTTAATGCCAAATGCCGGTTCAAATACTCTTCTTTGGCAGGTTGAAGAAGGAAAGCACAAAGGGACTCCTGCCCGTATGCTCATTTCAATTCTTCACCAGAATAAGCTGCAGGATTCTATTTCAAGATTATGTGCTGAATATCGCTGGGAGCTTTGCAAATCTTCACAGGGAATTCACTGGAATAATCCCTCTGTCCCATCGCTTACTTCTCTTTACTATGATTATCTGGATTCATACAAAAAGAATCGTGCATTATCGCTTGAGCAAAAAGAAAAAATAAAATCAGAGCTTTCAAAGAGTGGCAATAACTTTAAGAATGTTTTTATTAGGGATTACCTGGACTACATTAATTTTGAAAAATCAGGATCTCCAAGATTAAATAAGGTTGCAAGGTCTATCATGTTTCAGTTCTGCCCGTTTTCAGCCAAAATTTGTGAAAAGCTTCACATACATATTGCTTTCACAGATTTGGTCAACAAAGAGAACGCCAAAAACACCTCCACTCTTAGAATGCTCGATAATATCATTACTAAAATAAATAAATATGGCAAAGAAATTCCACCTGAAATTTCCGAGCATTATGCTCTCCTTAAAAAGCACTAAAAAAGTTCGCCATTAGGCGAACTTTTCTAAGCAGATGGCGGGAATCGAACCCGTCTATCCGGCTTGGGAAGCCGGTATTCTACCGATGAATTACATCTGCAAATATATAACAGTACTTTTTTGAAGTACTGTTATATATTACTAAATCTAAATTTTTATTTCAAGTATAAAATCCATTTAAATTCAGTGTTTTACTGCCCCAAATCATCTATAACAAACTGTGGTTCTTGGCCTCTTAAAAATCCTCTTGACCAGTTAGCATAATCTCCTGTTGTAAATGCTGAAATACCATACTTTGAATCAAGGAAGTTACTCGGCATCCATGCAGTTAGCAGGCTGTAAGATATAGAGGAATCAAGAATTTCTTTTAACTGAGCTTCATCTGTATAATCCATGCTGCTTTGCTGAGAATAATCATAATCATCTGGGACTTCATCATATGAAGCGTAGCCTGGATAGTAATTACTTACTTCAATTCTGGAAATCTGTGAAACATCCAGTCCCTCATCAAGGTAAAGTCCATTATCCTTAAGGGATTTGATAGTATTTGTATACTCAGGATATATTTCCATGCAGATGTAGTCATAGCTGTTATTTGAATAATTATTATATTCCACTTTACCAATGCATGGTTTTGAGCTTACAAGTGAGAAGTTAAAGTTTGCAAGATCCTTAAGGTAACAATCAGCAATTTCTGAGTAAAAGCTTCCAGCTATTGTAGTCGTGCCATTATCATTTGTGTAAGTGAGCTTTCCACCCTTTTCTGCCTTGGTTCTAATCTTTTCATCATTATACTGAACAAAGTAGCCTTGTTTGAACTCATCGCTGCCAATAATGTTGTCCATTACTTTCTTATCGATATCATATGGAATAACAAGATTTCTGTAAATCTTTTTGCCGTTCTTCATTCTGTACATTATTGTTGCAGTATAGTAAAAGCCATCAGTAGGAAGGTTCTTGTATTCTTCAATGCTGCTGTCAACAACCTTATACATATCATCAAAATCAGTCAGGAACATATACTTGTCATAATAAACCATATTATCAATATAACTGCCATCATCATCAGTATAATCCGAATTAACATTCATATTAAGAGTATAGCTGTCAAGTCTTGTAACATCAGGTGTAAAGCTATCATATCCAATGAGATCATAGCGAAATACCATAAAGAACGCCAACATAATTACAACTGCAATTATCATGTGATACCATTTTTTTACAAATGCCTTGAAGCTATATCTCATAATTGCTTCGTAACCACCGCAGGCAACTATAGTAATTAAAGTCATTGCGATTGGCATGATATTAAGACCTAGCTTACTGTCACCAGTCTCATAAAGAGAGTAAATTATATAACCACCAATTAACGATACACAAACTGAAAAGGCAATTTTAATTACCCCGCTGAGCTTATTGTAAATAATAGATTTACCTGCCCACTCTGCTTTTCTATTCTTATAGCAGTAGTATGAAATAATCATTACAGCAATACCGATAATAAATGTAACGATATCACCAGGAAAAGTTACGCTCACCATCTGTCCTAATATATCTGAGTTTAAATTTTTACTATAGGTAAAAATACCGCTGCAAAGGGTTTTTCCGTTTTCTGCATAAAAAACAGGTGACAGAAGGCATTTAACCGGGTTATAGAGAGAATTAAATGACTTAAAAAATACAATTTCAAAAAAATTTATCATATATGAATAAGCATATTCGATAAGAAGTAAAAATGCAGTAAGAAGCATCGCAATTGGAAGGTTTCCTGTAACCATTATTGCAAAAATGCTTATTGAATATACAGCAAGGAATAGGAAAAGCATTCTGAATGCTTCCCAAACAAGTTCTGCAAAAAGTACCTTGCTCATAGCACCTAGTCCGCAAGAAATTAAAATAGTAATAAAAAGTGAGCCAAAATAGAAAACGCAAAATACAAGAATCCCATTTATTACTGTAGAAATAAATCTATATTTTCTTGAAACCGGCTGGCTCTCATAAAAATCTATCTCTTCTCTTTTAAAAAGATATTTGAATCCAAAAAATGCAAGCAAAATCGCAACACATATTACTAAAACAAATCCGCTTTGTCTTAGTCCTGCAAGACTTGATAGACTATTAATCAAAGTCTGCCTAACATTTTCTGCTTTAGCTCCAAGCATAACCTGATATGCTCTCATACTCGTTAATTGAATCGTTATATATACTACATAATACAGAAAGAATATAGCAGCTGTAATTCCTACAGCCCAGCCTTTCTTTTTGCACATAATTTTTTGATTTTTCCAAAAATCAACCGAGAATAATTTTTCTGACATCATATCCAACAGCCTCCGTTTCGCTTATAAATATCTCTTCAAGAGATAATGGAAGAAGTTCAAAAAATACTGTACCTATTCCTCTAAAAACATTCTCTGCATCTTCTCTTGTTCCCCTAATAGTATATGTATGAAGCTTACCTCTTTGAGTATCAATTACTACGTCAAGGCCTTGCATAACCTTTTCATGATCGCTTTCATTTGCAAAAACGCACTGTATCTTCTGAATATTGAGCTTCATATCAACAATGTCCTGGGAAAGAATAACCCCGCCCTTGTGAAGAAGTCCAACATGATCACAGATATCTTCAAGCTCACGAAGATTATGAGAAGTAATAACAGGAGTAAGACCTCTATCCTCAATGTCTTGTGCAAACAAGCTCTTAACTCCCTGTCTTACAACCGGATCAAGTCCATCAAAAGTTTCATCGCACAAAAGATATCTGGTTCCTGAGCAAAGACCTATGATAATAGATAGCTGCTTCTTCATTCCTTTTGAATATGTCCCGATTTTTCTTTTCTTATCAAGCCCAAATGCATCTAGAAGTTTGAAAAATCTTTCTTTATCAGATTTTCTGTAATAAAAAGCATAATAATCAAACATATCGGCTGCTGAATTATTAAAGAAATAATAAAGTTCATCCGGAACAAAAAAGATATCTTCCTTAATTGTAATATTGTCATAAACATTCTGCTTATCAACAAGGATTTCACCACTGTCAGTCTTCATTACACCAGCAATCATCCTCATAAGAGTACTTTTACCGGCTCCATTTGTTCCAACAAGTCCAAAAACCTCATGATCGTTTATCTTAAGTGAACAATTATTGACAGCTCTAACATCATCATATGATTTAATGACATTTATTGTCTCTATCATAATTGCAATTTACCATTAACTGCATCTAGCAGTTCCTTTCTTTTTATTCCAATTTCTTCTGCTTCAATGATTATTTCTATGATCTTATCTGCAAGTTCTTCTCTTCGCTGCCCCATAAGAGTTTTATCCGAACTTACAAAGTTTCCTCTTCCTTTGACCGTATATATGAATCCTTCACTTTCAAGCTGAGTATATGCTTTCTGAACCGTATTAGGGTTAGTTGAAAGCTCCATTGCCATATTTCTAATTGAAGGAATCTGTTCATCAGGGGATAGAACGCCTTTTAATATCAGCTTCTTCATATTACCGGCAATCTGTTCATATATGGGTCTTGGATCCTGATAATCTATCAGATTCATGTACTATGCCTCCTTTCGTACATGTTATATTGTGTTGACCATGCTAGGTGTATTACTACATGTAATACACCTATAAGAAAATACTAGCACGTGTCCATATGTATGTCAACACGTGCCAGTGTATTTAATAATATTTTTTTGTTATCTTCAAATCGTCAATGATAACAGATAAATCACTCCTGATTTTCATAATCCACAAGGTGTTCTTTACCATATCTTTTGCGAAGAAGAGGCTTTTCAATCTTGCCTGTTGCATTTCTTGGAACCTCAGCAAAAATTATCTTTGAAGGTCTTTTATATCTTGGAAGCTCTTCACAAAAATCTGTTATTTCTTCCTCTGTGCAACTCATACCCTCTTTTATTTCAATAATGGCTCCTGCAATTTCGCCAAGTCTCTTATCAGGAAGGCCAATAACAGCAACATCTTTGATCTTGTTATTCTTTCGAAGGAAATCTTCAATCTGAACAGGGTATAGATTCTCTCCTCCAGAAACTATTACATCCTTTTTGCGATCAACAAGATAATAAAAACCCTCATCATCCTGTCTTGCAACGTCTCCGGTAAGAAGCCACCCGTCAGATGTCAAAACCTCTTTAGTTGCCTTTTCATTATTATAATAGCAGGTCATAACGCCATCGCCCTTAACGCAAAGCTCTCCTGCCTCTCCATCTTTAACAGGTTGTCCATCAGAGTCAATAATTTTGCACTGCCATCCATATCCTGGAACTCCAATTGCTCCTACTTTGCGAATATTACCAACTCCAAGATGTACACAACCAGGGCCAATTGATTCGCTAAGTCCATAATTTGTATCATACTGATGACTAGGGAAATATTCCATCCAATGCTTAATTAGTGAAGGCGGCACAGGCTGCGCGCCAATATGCATAAGTCTCCACTGAGAAAGTTCATAGTCTTTAATCTTTAAATCTCCTCTATCAAGTGCATCAAGAATATCCTGTGCCCATGGAACAAGGAGCCATACAATAGTACATTTTTCTTTGGATACAGCATCAAAGATATATTCAGGCTTCGTTCCTCTAAGAAGAACTGCCTTAGAACCTGCTACAAGACTTCCCATCCAGTGCATCTTAGCACCTGTATGATAAAGCGGTGGTATGCAAAGAAAACAGTCCTGTCTCGAAGTTGAATGATGCTTCTGCTCAACCTTTGCCGCTGTCATAAGTGACTTGTGTTTATGAAGAATTGCCTTCGGAAATCCTGTTGTACCTGATGAAAAATAAATTGCAGCAGGGTCTTCATCTTCAATACGAATAAGGGGTGGTTCACTCGAGCAATCAGCAACAAGATCTCTATAGCTCTCTGCAAATGTAGGACAGCCCTCGCCTACGTAAATAAGGAGTCTTCCCTTTGAAAGTTTATCTGCTATCATCTCAATCCTGCCAATAAATTGTGGTCCAAATAAAAGAACATCTATTTCAGCAAGCTCTGCGCAGTATTCAATCTCATCAGCTGAATATCTAAAGTTAAAAGGAACTGCTATTGCACCTGTCTTAAGTATTCCAAAGTATATTGGAAGCCATTCAAGACAGTTCATCATAAGAATTGCAACCTTATCACCCTTTTTAATTCCACGGCTGATAAGCATATTAGCCATTCTGTTAGCTTTTTCATCAAAAGCCTTCCAGGAAATTTCTCTTCTATATGGCTGATCCGGTGTCGGCTGAATAAGACTATAATCTTTCCATGTAATTCTACGTGTTTCCTTCTGTTCAGGATTAAGCTCTACAAGAGCAGTCTCATCTCCATAGAGTTTATGATTTCTTTCAAGGTAATCCGTAATTGGCATTTCATGCCCCTCCAATATATTATTCTCTTTGGAATCTCCCAAGCCCCAAAAGAGTTAATTTTTTAATTCTTAAAACTATGAATAGGTGCTGGAATTCTGCCCTTTCTGTTTACAAATGCGTCACATGAAAAGTTATTAACAGGCATAATAGGTGCGTAGCCAAGAAGTCCGCCAAATTCAGCAGTATCTCCTACCTTTTTGCCTATTACAGGGATAAGTCTTGCAGCGGTAGTCTTCTGATTTACCATTCCAAGTGCCATTTCATCAGCAATAATTCCGGCAATAGTTGTAGGCTTTGTATCTCCTGGAATTGCGACCATATCAAGTCCTACTGAGCAGACACATGTCATTGCCTCGAGCTTTTCAATATTTATTGCTCCGGCATTAACAGCATTAATCATACCCTGATCTTCACTTACAGGAATAAATGCACCTGATAATCCACCGACATATGAAGAAGCCATAATGCCGCCCTTCTTTACCTGATCATTTAAAAGAGCAAGTGCTGCTGTTGTTCCAGGTGCGCCCGGATATTCAACTCCAATTTCAGTAAGAACATCTGCAATGGAATCTCCAACTGCAGGTGTAGGAGCAAGTGAAAGATCTATTATTCCAAAAGGAACGCCAAGTCTCTTTGAAGCTTCTCTGGCAACAAGCTGTCCAACTCTTGTTATCTTAAATGCAGTTTTCTTAATTGTTTCACAAAGATATTCAAAGTCCTTTCCGCGAGCTTTTTCAAGTGCCGTCTTAACAACTCCGGGGCCGCTGACACCAACATTTATTACTTCATCAGCTTCTGTTACGCCGTGGAAAGCACCTGCAACAAACGGATTATCATCAGGAGCATTACAAATTACAACAAGCTTTGAGCAGCCAATTGAATCACGTTCTTTGGTAAGCTCAGCCGTCTTTACGATAACATCTCCCATAAGACGAACTGCGTCCATATTTATTCCGGTTTTGGTAGAACCGGCATTTATTGATGAACAAACATAATCTGTCGTTGCAAGCGCCTTTGGAATTGACTCCATAAGAAGTCTATCCGCATTAGTCATACCCTTACATACGATAGCTGAATAGCCACCTATAAAGTTAACCCCAACATCATGTGCAGCTTTGTCAAGTACAACAGCGAGCTCTACAAAATCATCTGAAGTTTTGCAGGCACTTCCACCGATAAAAGCAATTGGTGTAACAGAAATACGCTTGTTAACTATCGGAATACCATACTCTTTTGATATCTCTTCACCTGTTTCAACAAGCTTTGCAGCCTTTGTTGTAATTTTGCGATAAATATTATCCTTTAATTTCTCAAGATCTGAATCTATACAGTCAAGAAGGCTGATTCCGAGCGTAATAGTTCTTACGTCAAGACTCTCCTTCTCAATCATATCGTTTGTTTCTTCAACTTCGCTGATATTTATATTAATCATCATTTCCTCCATGATATGGATTATCTTTGCACTCGAAAAAGTGCTTTTTTATTTTAAAAAATGGATAAGTTAGATACGGTGCATAGAATCAAAGATTTCTTCCTTTTGGCATTTGATTGAAACTCCGATTGAATTTCCAAGTTCATCAAGCTCGTCAACAACGTTTGAAAGATTGTCTCCTGCTGCAGTAATATCAACAACCATCATCATGTTAAAATAACCAGATACAATTGTCTGTGATATATCGAGGATATTGATCTTTTTCTCTGCAAGATATGTACATGTCTTTGCAATAATTCCGACTGTGTCCTTACCAACTACTGTAATAATTGCTTTTTTCATAATGTTTTCCATCCTTTTTTATTAGAATTCAATTATCCTGGAAATATCTTTTCTATCCGCAACAAAAAGCGGGAAATCATTTCCGTGATATAGATTATCATTCATTTCTATTTCAACCCTCACCGTTTCATAAGCAAGTTCGGGATAATTATTCTGTTCGCTTAAGTGTCCAAGGAAAATTGCCTTCATATTATCATGTAGGAGTTTGCATAAAAGCTCTCCAGATTTTTCGTTTGATAAATGACCCTTATCACTTAATATTCTTCGTTTAAGCACATAGGGATATGGCCCTGCCTGAAGCATTCTTATATCATGATTCGCCTCTAATAAAAGGACATCAAGGTTTGAAAGATTATCAATAATATAATCGTCATAGCAACCAAGATCTGTCGCCACACCGACATTATTATATCCATTAGTGATTCTATAGGCAACCGGTTCTAGTGCATCATGAGAAATCGTTATTGGATTAATACTCAGGTCCTTTACTTTAACACATTCATCAGCTCTAATCTGAATAAATGTCTTGTCTATCATTTCCCCTTTTTTGTCGCTCTCATGAATGCCATCGATCGTTCCGGCAGTAGCAAAAACAGGTATATCAGCCTTTTTAAGCATAGTATGAAGCGCAGCTATATGATCAGAATGTTCATGAGTAACAAAGACTGCATCAAGATCAGATAGGCAAAGATCTAATTTATTTAGTCCCTCTTCTATTTTCTTTTTGCTGCACCCTGCATCTACAAGGATATGTGTATCTTCTGTTCCAATATAGGTACAGTTTCCACTGCTCCCACTGGTTATTGTAGCAAATCTCATTCTTTAATTCTCTTTCCAGTAAACTTCAATTTTATCTCCCTCACTAAGGTTCATCATATAGTCAGGTGTTTCTCCATTTAGAAGAGTTACAATTGCTCTGCCATCAGGTTTTGACAGATCAAAATCAATATAATCAAATATATCAACAAATATATATGCATTTTTGCCATGAAGAGTGACCGGCTTGTCATTAACACTTACATGTAAATCTCTTGCCAGAATATTTCTAAGCGGTGCATCATCTGTTTTGGCAGAAGCAGTCTCTGCTTCATCAAAATCTCCGGAGAAATCTGCAGATTCACTATTCTCCTGCCTTATCATTTCCTCATCTGCATCCGGAATATCCTTATAATACTGCATCAGATCATCCGTAGATTTTTTAAATTCAATCTTAAAATTCTCATAAACAGGAGTTGTACGCTCGGCCGGTTCATTATTAACTGTAATAAATGTATCATCAGTGATTTCTATATCTAAAAGGCGTGCTATCTGTTCAGCAGTATCGTAATCAAGAATCTTTATATCATCACCACTGTTTATCTGATACAGAGGTGTCTGTGCCTCATCATTTACTGTAGCAAAGCGCGAGCATGTTGCAATCTGTCCATTTACATTTACCTGGAAAGTACTCTTAAACTCAGGAAGGGACTCAACATCAGCACTTGCAGCTTCGCCCATTGTAGAACTCTTTACCTCTATAATGTCATTTGCACGAATCTTGGTATGAATATCAGCGGGAGTTCCATTAATAAATATTTCTGCAGGTTCACCGCTTTGTCCATGAATAACCCTTTCTTTTCCATTAATAGTAAACTTAAGCTCAGTACCTCTTTTTGGAAAAAGATCTTCATTAGGAAACTGCGCCTGCATGGCAGCATCTGCAATCACAAGCTTTCCGTTATCATAAATCTTTGTCTGCTGACCGTTAAATGAAACAAATACAAAATTATTACAGTCCTTATAATAGCTAAGGCATATTCCAAGAGGTGTAATGATTAGAGAATCTTTTTCAATATTATCATCTTGAAGGAAATCAATATCCTTCATAACCTCTTCGCCTCGAAGTGCTACTCTTTCCGGAGCAATTCCCATCTCTTTGGCAATAGCCTTTGTATATCCGGGAATTCTTCCGCCGCCTCCTACAACAAATACAGCGCTGACAGGTTTATCTCCATTTAACTTCTTTATCTGAGCACTTACATCGACCGCCATTTTATCGGTAAGCGGTTTAATTGCTTTTTGAACCTCTTTGGCACTTATTGTCTTCTTAAGACCCATAATATCTGTATATGTAACCTTGTCCATATTACTTGCATCAATCTTAATCTGATCTGCAGTATTAAAATCAACCAGGCAGTGCTGAGCAATTGTCTCGGTCAGATGATCACCTGCAACAGGTATCATGCCATATGCAGTAATAGTTCCATCATCAGTTACGCAGATATCACTAGTTCCCGCTCCCACATCAACAAGTGCAAGGTTGAGCATCCTAAATTTTTCAGGAATAGCAACAATTATTGCTGCAATAGGCTCAAGTGTAAGATTAGAAACGCTAAGACCTGCTCTTTCAACGGCTTTATAAAGTCCATCGACAACATCATCCGGAAGAAAAGTCGCAATAACATCTACAGACACCTTCCCGGCATTATGACCTTCAAGATTTGCTATCTGATAGCCATTTAGATAATAATGCATTATTGAATAGCCAACCAGATAAAATTTCGTTCCCGACTCATTATTTGAAAGAAACTGTCCATATGCCTTTTCTACAGCCTTGGAATTAAGATTATAAATGTCCTCACTTGATACCTCGTGTCCTTCAGGATATTCATAATCATATGCCACCTGAACAGTTTTGAGGACACGACCAGCAGCAGCAATACAGGCGCTGGTTAAATGGACATCACTTTCTGTCTCAAGCTCCTCTTTAACAGCCTTTATTGTTGCAGCGACTTTCCCAATATCATGTATTTGTCCATCTAGCATGGCACGTGTTTCATGCATCTTTATCTTCTGTGAAACAACATGGAAACGCTCATCTTCCATATATCCAATCGTTCCAACAACACTTCTTGTTCCAATATCGAGACCAAACACAATGTTTTGTGAATTCTGTTCAATACTTGCCACTTAGTATCCCCTCCAGCCTGTTATCAATTTCTTTTTCGGAAAAGGAAATATCTCTGTCATTATCAATAACGAAATCAGAGCCCTTTATAAATTCCTCGTCCGAAAGCTGTGAATCAAAAATTTCTCTTATCTTTGAATCTGAATAGCCACGGCTCTCCTTAAGTCTTTTCCTTCTAACATCCTTTGAAGCCTTAACGTACCACATCTCATAGACCTTTTCTTTATAGCCTGACTCAATAAGAAGAGCAGCTTCTATAAATAGAAAATCAAGCTTATTTTCTTTGCTTTCAAAAGACACCTTTTCGTCAATATACTCTTCGACTGCCGGATGAAGAATATCATTAACCTTATAAAGAAGGTCGTCGTTTGCAAAAATCATGGCAGCCATCTTTGTTTTATCAATCTCTCCATCTTCGCCAACTATTGTCTTTCCAAGAAGAGAAACTATTTTCTCATAACACTTAGTCCCTTTATTCTTAATCTCATTGGCTACATTATCAGAATATATTACACCTGCATTATATTTTAATGAAATATATTTAAGAAGTTCACTTTTCCCGGCGCCAACGCCGCCGGTAATTCCAATTACTTTCATCCTATCTCCATAAATCTCGTTATGCATTTAGACTTTACCAAAAAGCCCTAGCCACTACGCTCCAATCAGCCCTTTGCTTCAAACCAGTCGCTTCCACTATGGCAATCTGCCTCAAGCTTTACAGAAAGCTTTGCAGCCTCTTCCATATTTCTTTCAAGAAGCTCTTCAACTTTTACCTTTTCATCAGGTGCAGTTTCAATTACAAGTTCATCATGAATCTGAAGAATAAGCTTTGATTTATATCCGCCTTCTTCAAGCTCTTTCCATACATTTATCATAGCTATCTTCATGATATCAGCTGCAGTTCCCTGAATAGGTGCATTCATTGCAACACGTTCGCCAAACTGTCTCTGCATAAAGTTTCCTGCCTTAAGCTCCGGCATTGGTCTTCTTCTTCCAAAAAGAGTTATTGCATAGCCCTTTTCCTTTGCAGACTCTACCGCCTCATCCTGATAAGTCTTAACTCCAGGATACGTGGCTATATACTGTTCCATATACGCTTTTGCTTCGCTGCGCGGAATATCAAGATCCTGTCCAAGTCCAAATGAGCTTATTCCATAGACAATTCCAAAATTTACTGCTTTTGCATTTCTTCTCTGAATATCAGTAACTTCTTCAAATGGAGTATGGAATACCTTTGAAGCAGTAATCCTATGAATATCCCTGCCTTCATGATAAGCATCTATAAGACCCTGATCCTTTGACATATGAGCAAGAATTCTAAGCTCAATCTGAGAATAATCGGCATCAGTAAACAAATAATCATCCTTAGGAACAAATACCTTTCTAATCATTCTTCCAAGTTCTGTTCTCATAGGAATATTTTGAAGATTAGGCTCAGTTGAGCTTATTCTTCCTGTCGCGGTAATCGTCTGGTTGTAATTCGTATGAATTCTTCCATCCTCTTCAATATATGTATCAAGTCCATCTGCATATGTTGATTTAAGCTTTGATAAAGCTCTGTATTCCAGAATATCTGCAACTATTTTATTTTCCGGAGCAAGCTTTTCAAGTACATCTGCTGATGTGGAATAGCCAGTCTTTGTTTTCTTACCTCCCGGAAGCTTTAAATCTTCAAAAAGAACTACTGAAAGCTGCTTTGGTGAATTAATATTAAAGTCAGACCCTGCTGCCTCATGAATGCTCTTCTCCAGCTCAAGAATTCTTCCGCCAAGCTTATCACCGTACTCTTTAAGCTCATCTCTTTTTACAATAATACCAGTCTTCTCCATATCGTACAAAACGTATGTAAGCGGCATTTCAATTGTATTAAAAAGTGTTAGCATATCTTCTTCTACAAGCTTATCTTTAATAGGCTTATAAGCCATATAAGAAACATGTGCCATGTCAGATGCATAAGAAATCAGCTTATCTTCATCTGCATCAATAAGCTTTGTCTTTTCAAAACGCTCTTTTTTGCTTTGAAGAGTAAGTCCAAAATATTCACCCGCAATATCTTCTGGTGCATAATCGTTCTTAAGCGGATTTATCAGATATGCCCCGATAAGGATATCAAATATTCCACTGTCAATAGAATTAGGCCTAAAAATATGGTATGCAGATTTGATATCAAAAATAGAAAGCATACCCTTTTTAGATATCTCGCTTAACTTATTGCCAAGATATTCGCAGGTAATCATTCCTTCCTTTTTGATAAAAAAAGTCTCATCCTGACTAAACGCTATAGAAACTCCGATAAAATCTGCTTCCTTATTGCTATCTTCAATAACAGCAGCGCCTATGCATGAATCGTCATGAGTTAATGCTAAAAAAGCTCTTTCAAAAATATTCTCGGCCTCAAGAAGATCCGTAATAACATTACATGAATAACTGACAGAAGAAACAGAAACATTATCATCAAATTTCTTTAGAAGTGATTTAAATCCAAGACGCTTAAACTGCTCGTAAGAAGAAGCATTAAACATATCTTCAGGAATCTTCGCATCCTTATCTATATCAATACTTAGAGCGCAATCTGTCTTGATTGTTGCAAGTACCTTGCTAAGGTCGCACAGGTCTCTGTTTGCAATAAGAGATTCTTTTATAGCTTTCTTAGTAATTTCATCAATATGAGAATAAATACCCTCTATTGAACCGTAAGTCATCATAAGGTCTTTGGCAGTCTTCTCACCAACCTTTGGAACACCGGGAATATTATCGGCAGTATCGCCCATAAGAGCCTTGAACTCAATAAACTGAGCAGGATTAACACCGTAAGCGGCAATTACATCATCAGTATAATAATGTTCATACTCTGTCTTTCCGGCTTTTGTCTTTGGAATATCAATCATAATCTTCTCAGATGCTATCTGCAAAAGGTCTCTATCACCAGAAACAAGAGTAACAACCATGCCTTCATTCTCAGCTCTTTTGGCAAGAGTTCCAAGAATATCATCTGCTTCAAGTCCTGCTTCTTCATATCTTGTGATATTCATTGAGTCAAGAACTTCCTTCATAAGAGGAACCTGCTGCCTAAGTTCTTCTGGCATAGGTTTTCTCGTACCCTTGTACTCTTTATAAATCTCATGTCTGAAAGTTGGTGCATGAACATCAAATGCAACTGTAAGAAAATCGGGCTTTTCATTTTCAATAAGCTTAAAAAGAATATTCAAAAATCCAAGAACCGCATTTGTATGAAGTCCTTCTGGATTTGTAAGATCCGGAAGACCATAAAAAGATCTATTTAAAATACTGTGTCCATCTATAAGAAGCAGTTTCTTTGCCATTTAATTCTCCGATACTATTATTGTTTATATTATTATTACAAGTGAAACCGTAATGAAGCACATGATTATTACCGCCATTTTAAGCACATCAGCAGTAATAAGAAGTCTGTTTCGATAAACAAATCTGTGCTTTGCTTCAATAATCATATCTGCAAATTCTTTCTTGAGATTGAATTCATTTCCGTCCTCAAGTCTTTTAAGACCAATCGAAATAAGAAAATGAATCGTCAG
Source organism: uncultured Butyrivibrio sp. (assembly GCA_964549585.1). Classification (GTDB taxonomy): domain Bacteria; phylum Bacillota; class Clostridia; order Lachnospirales; family Lachnospiraceae; genus Butyrivibrio. The sequence goes on from CAZJWA010000005.1 coordinate 93,333, forward strand.
CTCTTCAAGGCAGTCATCACAGCTCTCAATATGTTCAAGGAATTGTCCAAGCTCTTCATTATCAAGCTCATCCTCAAGAAAATAAGGAATAAGTTGTTCAGTTTCTTTACAGTTCATATCTCTCCTATTGTAAAAGATAAGTAACTCATTCTTTAACGCTTTAAAGCATTACTCAGAATAGTCTACACCAAAAGACCGCTTTATTAAAGGAAAACTATGCTCTAATTTTCCTAATAAACTCCCAAAGAGTAATCATTGCATCAGTTTCGAGCAGCTTACCAACTATTCTCTGAGCTTTAGCAATGACTCCCGGAGAAGAAATTGCCAAATTATATTTGCTATCGATAAGCGATTTTCTTACTACATCTGCTTCCTTAGAAGCAAAAAGAAAATTCTTTATATAGCTTCCTGTACCATTTTCGGAAGCCCTTCCAATAAACTCAGTATCCTTAATCCAATATGGACAAACAGCCGTCACGCATATTCCTTCATGCATAATCTCACGTCTAAGTGCTCTTGAATAATTTAGTAAAAAGACCTTTGAAGCTGAATATACATTAAGGTAAGTAACTGGAAAATATGCTGAAGCAGAAGAAATTTCCATTATTCTGCTGCCTCTTTTCATATAAGGAATGCAAAGAGTCGTCATATTAACTGCAGCCTTGCAGTTTAAATCAATCATTCGATCTGAGTCAGACAAAGAAATATCCTTGTAGCTTCCAATAACACCTGCACCAGCGCAATTAATTAAGTATTTAATCTCAGGCTTTTCTTTTTCCAGCTCCCCTGCAAACAGTTCAAAGCTTTTACTGTCTGTAAGATCATAAGAAAAGATCACAACCTTATGAAAAAGAGTTTCAGAAAGTTTCCTAAGTCTGTCACTCCTTCTTGCGACAAGCCAAAATTTATCTATGCTGTTATCTTTGTCGAGCTGCTTTACATATTCACTTCCAAGTCCGCTCGATGCTCCTGTAATCACTGCTATTCTCAAAATGCCGCCTCCAATTATTCAAACAGAAAAAAATATCCATACACTTTCTAATTCTACAACAAAACGACTAAAGGATACAATTAAAATCCCTTAGTCGTCTCATATTATTTATCGTTATTTGTTCACTTCATTTAATTATTTGTAATTTTGTTCTTTCTCTCTTCAAGAGATAGTCCTATTTCTTCAAGTTTCTTATCAGAAAGAATATATTTTTTCTTAAATAATATTGCGGCAATAAATAAACCAATAATTGGAATCATTGTCATGAATAGTCTAAGTCCCATAATAGAACCGCCGGAAATCTGAGTCTGCATAGCCGAAGTATCTTCCGTAGATGCCTCTCCAATTTTGAAAAGAGCAAGACAAACCGAAACCAAGAAGCTTGAAAGACCAGATGCAAGTTTTACAACAAATGTCTGCATAGAAAAGATTACGCTGTCATCTCTTCTGTTATTTTTAAGTTCTCCATAGTCAACAGTATTTGCAAGAAATACAGTTGTAAGAATTGTAAGCATACCAAATGCTGCAAATACTAGAAACGCTGGAACAAGCATAAGATATAGATTAATCTCTCCGGTTATCATCATAAGAAGAAGTATAAAGTAACCTGCTATTGCCATGATAAAGCTCAAATAAAAAACTTTCATAGCAGACATTAGTTTTCTTACAAGAGGATAAAGAATCATCATCGAAAGAATCTGTATTCCGCCTCCAAATGTAGTAAAGAGTGTATATGCTGACCTCCAGCCTTCTCCTCCAAAATCATATTTGAAAAAGTAAATAAGAAGTCCTGAAGTAATGTAAAGAGATAAATTGATAAGCACGATTGAAATGACAACAACCATTGCCTGGTCATTTTGAACAAGTGATAAAAGCATCTGCTTAATTGAAGGTGAATCCACATTTACTGTAGACTTCTCTTTTATTGAATAGCAGGTAATTGCTGTACAAATAAAGAATACTACTGCAATTATTATCGCAAATATTCCAAAGCCTCTTCTCTCATCACCCGCTCCAAGAAAGGCTACTGTCATTACGGTAATAATGGTAATAAGAGCATCGCCAACACCTGCGCAGCTTCTTGCAAGAGTCGTTAGGTTCTCTCTCTCTGATCCTGTCCTTGTAAAAGCAGGAATCATTGACCAGAAAGGAATATCCATCATGGTATATGTCACGCCCCAGAGGATATAAATAATTGCTGCATAGGCAACAAGACCGCCGCCATTTAATGCAGGCGGTGCATTAAAGAGCATTATGAGAATAACTGCATTAAGGAGCGTACCTATAAAGAGCCAGGGTCTAAATTTCCCCCATCTTGTCTTTGTTTTGGCAACTACTACACCCATAAGCGGATCATTAAAAGCATCAAATATTCTTGCAGCAAGAAGAATAATTCCAACAGTAATTGCATTCACACCTAGAAGATCCTGATAATAATAAAGAACATACCCAGATGAAATCATATAAGCCACATCTTTGCCGAAGGCGCCTATTCCATACGAAACTTTTTCTTTTGTAGATAACATTTAACCCTCCTTAGTAACACTAAAGTCTATTGTAATATCTTTTGCAAAAGAAGTACTGATTGTAAGTGATGCTCTTCCTTCTGCGCCTGTAGTTCTAATATATGTTCCTGTCATACCACCAATAAAGGAAACTGTATCCGGACCGATAATTTCAATTGGACCAGATGTAACAAGCTTTACCGGTTCAAACAAAAATGGTGCAGGATTACCGTTTTCATCCAAAGCATTCATCCTTATTTCAGAAACGTCATAAGTACTTGTCTCATGTAGATTAACTGAGCTTGCCTTCACAAAAAGTTTTAGATTTTTTGCAGGACTCTTTTCCAGCGTTTTAACAAGCTTTCCATCTTTATAAGCTTCAAACCTAAAGGTGTTTGATTTGCCGCCCCAGCTAACAAGGTATCTATTATATAAATCAATAAATCCGTCCATACTCATGTGATATCTTATGCATGAAAGACCTGCTTTTAAATAATCCGTTATTCGAAGTGAACCTACGCCTCTTATTGCAACCTCATTCATAAGGCCTGAAATTATCTTCGACTTCTTACTGTCAAAATGCTCGCCTTCCATGATTCTATCGCCTACATAATCATCTATTCTTATAGGTCCATGCGCCAGATTCTTATATGGTGAATCCTTTGTATAGTATTCTTTGATAAAAGAATCATTTATAAACATTTTAACGCTATCTGCATTAGTAAATATCCATACATCGCCTCTTACTGATTCAGAATGTTCTCCAATATCCATTCCTGAACTTATTTCAAGAACATCCTCATCATTTGATTGGCTCTTAAAAACGAAAGATGCAAGCTTTGGATTTCTGAACATGTCCATAACTCCATGATAGCATATGCGGTCTCCGCTTCCAAAATCCTTGTGCGTATTATAATCGAACATGCACCAGCCAAAGCTTCCTGCAATATCAGAATTTTCATTTACACAGTCGATTACATTTGCATATCTTATTGCATGCTCTGTGCGCCTATCTTCATTATCAAAGGCTTTTGTAGGGAACATGTGTCCATTATACTCAGAAATGAAATATGCCTTATCGTTATTTGAAGTTACAGATGCCTTATTTCTGCATCCTTTTCTTTTCCCATTATGAGAAAAGTCATTAAACGTGTACACATCCTCAAACAGATGGCTCTTATCTATTACTCTTACGCCTCCGGTCTGCCTGGTATCATCAAGTCTGTGCGCAAGTTCATTTGTCTTTTTGTAAAAAGAATCATCATCAACCGATTCGTTTATTCGAACGCCCCAAAGAATGATTGAAGGATGGTTTCTATACTGTAGAATCATCTCTTCAAGATTATTAAGAGCCTGCTTTTTCCAGTCATCATCTCCTATATGCTGCCAACCGGGCATTTCAGTAAATACCAAAAGTCCAATTTCATCGCATCTGTCTATAAAGCTCTGAGACTGCGGATAGTGAGAAGTTCGAACTGCATTTACATGGAGCTCATTCTTTAGAATATCTGCATCAAGCTCCTGCATTGACTTTGGCATAGCATATCCAACATATGGATAACTTTGATGTCTGTTAAGTCCAAGAATCTTGACCTTTCTTCCATTTAGATAAAATCCGTCAGCCTTAAAATTCTCTTTTCTAAATCCAAACGAAGTACAAGTACTATCAATAATCTCATTGTTTACAATAAGAGAAATGCGAAGTTCATAAAGGAAAGGAGAATTTATATCCCAAACTTTAACTCTTGGTAAATCCGCTTCAAGTGACAAAATAGCTTTTCCATTTTGTTTATTATCTGCATTATCAAGTAATGTGGTTTCTTTGTATATTACTTCTAATGGATCCTTTGAAACAATCTCCTGCAATACTGTAATATCTTCTAAACAAAGACTACTGTTTGTCAAATCAATTGTAATATCAGAAGCTAATCTTGCAGACGCGGTATTTCTAACATCGTCAAATACATATGTTTCATCTGTTATTACAGGTTTTGCAAAAATATCACTTATATATGCAGATGATCTAATGTCAAGGTACACCTCTCTGTATATGCCACCATAGGTCATATAATCTATTACATTTCCAAAAGGAGGAACATTTTGGGACTCTCTGCTGTCTACTTCAAGAGCAACCACGTTTTCTTTGTCTTTGTACAAATAATCAGTTATATCAATATCAAATGCAGTATATCCGCATTCATGGTGTGCTGCCATCTGTTCATTAATATATACCTTGCATGTATGTGCAACTGCTCCAAAATGCAAAATAACTCTTTGGCCCGCCCACATAGGACTATATGAAAAGCTCTTTCTATAACCACTTAGCATTTTGTATATATCTTCATCGAAATAATTAAGTGGTGTTTCACATACAGTATGTGGAATTCTAACAGACTTCATTTTTGAGTCATCAAAATCATTACAAACTATTTCCTCTGAAAATTTAGTAGTAAATTTCCAGTCATTATTAAATCCTATCCTCATAAGATTTCCTTTCAGAAATTTAAGAAACTTGTTTTACTGCTTTCGTTTCCACTATATTAACATCATTTCTGAAATACTGTAAGAAACTCATTTACCAAATTTGAGTT